>NYUD01000091.1 GCA_002683825.1 Planctomycetota bacterium | reverse complement strand
CCAGGCGCGAAGGGACCAGGCGCGAAGGGACCAGGCGCGAAGGGACCAGGCGCGAAGGGACCAGGCGCGAAGGGACCAGGCGCGTAGGGCCCAGGCGCGTAGGGCCCAGGCGCGTAGGGCCCAGGCGCGTAGGGCCCAGGCGCTCTTCACACTGCGCCTACATCACCTCGTACAACACTGCGGGCAGAGGGCGGCTCGATCAGTCCCTCGGTGGGCCTATGGGGTCGCTCCAGCGGGGCCAGGGGCCTTCGGGCGGACGCCTTTCCTCACCGGGACTCAAGCCGAGGACGCCCTTTGTGAACACGTTGTAGAGCGGCTTGCCGATACCCATCCACAGGGCGGCTCCCGCTGAGGGGCGGCCCTTCGAGAGCGGTGGGGTGCCGGCGGTCCCGAGCGCCCGTTCGTAGAAGAGCTTGTGTTTTTGAACGTGTCGCAGGTCTTCGGCCGCTCGGACGCGAAAGACCCTTCCCCTGGAGCGGTGCACGCTCGCAAGCTGAAAATCGACCAGCAGGGGCCTCCCCTGCGGAGCGATCAGGACGTTCGGCTCCTTGTGCAGGTCGTTGTGACAAACGCCGCGGCGATGCAGCTCGTTGACGAGATCCTCGAGACGCTCGAAGAAATCCCTCGGCAACTCGAGCGCAGCATAGAGCGGAACGCCTTCGAGAAACGTTCGCAGCAGGACTTCCTTGGAACGCGGAATGCTCCTGTCGATGGACGGGGCCCGCCCGTAGTCGGGGTACTCGGCCGATGTGGCGACCCGGGCAACACCGGGAAGCCCCTCCAGGTGTCTAAGGGCCCGGCGCTCACGCCGCAGGAGCAGGCGCGCCAACGATCCGACCAGGGGATTGCGCCCCCCCCCCGCCACGCGACGGATGGCGCGTCCCGAAGGACCTTCCAGAAGCTCGATGCGCCCGAAGAGATCGCGCTTGAGCTCGCGTACAACTTGCGGCTTGTTCACGGCGTACCTATTCTCGCAACGCATGGTCCCGGATCCAGGTCGCGAAGAACCCGCCGGGCTCATGGCCGAGCTGGGCTCTGTAACGGAGGAAATTCAGCGCGGTAGCCATCGCTCGAAGCTCCGGCGGGGGATGCTCGTCGCACTCTTCTCGCTGGCCTCCGCCACCCTCGCCGCCGAACTCCTCCTGCGGCTGAGCGGGCACCGAGAATCGCTCCTGGAGGAGCGCCTCAGTATGGTCAACCGCAGCTGGGTCGCCCTCTCAAAAGAACGGATCTTCGAACAAGTCCCCGATCCGGTGCGACGCTACGCCATGCGCCCCGGGGCGAGCTGCGAGGTCGACGGCTGGACCTTTCACGTCACGCCCCACCGCACGCGCGGGGCGGATTTTCCGCTCGAAAAACCCGCCAACGAGCGCCGACTCCTGTGTATCGGCGATTCCTACGCCTTCGGCATGTGGTGCGACGACGACGAGACCCTGGTCGAACAGCTGGTGCGACGGGCCAACGAGCGCGAGCGCGAACTGGATTCGAAGCTCACCTGGCGCGCGATCAACCAGGGGGTCCCGGGCTATCACTCGGGCCAGCAACGGATCGCCCTCGAAGAGGAAGGACTCGCCTTCGAACCGGATGTGGTCCTCTTGTACTTCAACTCCAACGACCTCGAAAAGGACGGCTTCTTCTACGCGTCCGATCTCGGCGTGCTACGGCGTGATTACCTACCACTGCCCACGTTCCTACGCCGATTGCTCTGGGACGTGAGCCACCTCTACGGGTGGATTTCCAGCGCCCACGCACGTACGGTCGAATCCGGTCCGACGCCCTACCTCGACCCGCGCGTTCCCGTCGCACACGTCCGCGAAGACAACCGGGAATACACGCGCAGGGCGATCGGTCGCATCGTAGAACTCTGCCGCGAACGGGGGATCCCGATCTTCTTCGTCAACCAGCCCCTGATGAGCTACCTCGGCGACGCCCGCGATCCCGACTGGCCGGTCCAGGCGCTGGTCGATTGGGCCGAGGCGTTACGCTCCGATCTGGAGCTTCCCGGACTCAACCTCCTGGGTTGGATGCGGGGATATGAAGACGGTGTCGACCACCTCTCCGAGGGAGCTCCGCCGGAGTTCATTCTCGACACCTACTTCGCCGACACGCGCATTCAGGACGCCCTTCGAAAGGCGCAGGAGCGGGCGCACGAACTGGGCCTGGATTGGGAGAAAATGACGTTTCCCGAGCAGGTGGCGTGTTTCGAGGGACTGGGCGGGGAATTGAGCCCTCCGCCCGACTTTCACCTCTCAGCAGAGGGCTATGGGCATCTTGCGAGGCTGATCTATCCGCACATGCGAGCGGCGGGAATGTTGCCGTGAACGAGGCGGGCGTCATCCGGGCCGAGGGGTTGACCCGTAGCTTCGAGAACCTCTGCGCCGTGCATCCTCTGTGGGTCACGATCGGATCGGGTGGGGTCACCGGTTTGCTCGGTCCAAACGGCAGCGGCAAGAGCACCTTCCTGCGCATGCTGACCGGCCTGGTGCGACCGCATGGGGGCCAGGCCCTCGTCGACGGAGTCGCCCTGAAGGGAGACGGCACGGACATTCGCAAACGAGTGACCTACATGCCGGGCGAGGTTCGCCCCTACGGCGAGCTCTCCGGTCTCGAGCACCTGCGTTGGCTCGTGCGGGGGCGCACCGACGAGGCTTGGCCGCGCGCGCACGAGATCGCCTCGCAACTGGGCCTCCCCCTGGAACGCAGAGTGCGTGGCTACAGCCACGGCATGAAACGCCAGCTTTTCTTCGCCGCCGCCATGGGACCGCGCGTCCGGGTGCGCATTTTCGACGAACCGACCGAGGGTCTGGACCCGACGCGGCGGCGCGAGGTGCTCGAACTGCTCTTGGCCGAGGCGCGGGATCAGGGAACAACGATCCTGCTCTCATCGCACCATCTCGGGGAGGTCGATCGGGCCTGTGATCGGACCCTGTTTCTGCGGCGAGGGAAGCTTCTCGACGAAACGGCCACCGGCAACATCCACCGTCGCGCACAGCGAGCCCTGCGCGTGCAGTTTCCTCCGGAGACGCCGAACGAACATCTGGAACAGGCGGCCTCGGCCGTCCGGGACCTGGAAGGCATCGAAGTTGCGGAAGGCTCGAACCACGGGCGGCTGACACTCTTTGTCGAGGAAGGGTCAGACCCGAAACAGGTGCTCGCATCACTCTTCACGAGCCCCAACCTCCCCGAACCGACCTCCTTCGTCTACGGGGAACTCTCCCTGCACGAACTCTATCGCGAGCTCTATGGATCGGAGGGGGTGTAGTGGGACGCTGGCGATACCTGGTCCTCTATTCCCTGGGCGAGTTCATCATCCTCGAGCTGATGTTGGTGGCCGCCATCCTCTACTGGCCGAACTTCGAAGCCAACGTCGACAACTTACGCGCCCTGGCCGCGCCCATCCCGGCCCTTTCCGACCTGCTCGACACCATCGAAGACACCGGGATCCTGGGCTACATCGCAGGCCAGCACTTCTTCAAGGGCTGCAACACCCTGGGCACGGCGGCGGCGGTTCTATTCGCGGTGGGAGCCGTCGCAGGGGAAGTCCATCGGGGCACCCTGGAGATGCTCCTGTCGCGCCCCTATTCACGCCTGCGCATCCTCACCGAACGCTATGTCGCCGGGCTGGTCGCGCTGAGCATCCCGATCTTCGTGACCTCCCTCACGATCCCGGCGCTCGCGGAACGGATCGGCGAGATCGAATTGCTGCGCCCCTACCTGTTGGGGTCGCTGCACCAGGCGATCTTCCTCGGTGCGATCTACAGCTTGACCTTCTTCCTCTCATGCATCGGCTCGAACCCGACTCGTATCGCGATCTTCGTGCTCTTCGTCACGACGCTTCAGTTCGCGATCTACATGGTCAAGGTCGTCACCCACTTCTCGTTATATCGCCTGGCCGACATCGAGGTCTTCGTAAGAATCGCGGATCGAAACGCCCTCGATCCGAGGATCTATGTGCCCCTGTTGGGGGCCAGCGTTGTCCTGTATGGCGCTTCCGTGTTGGCCTTCCAGCGACGACTGCCATAGCGATCCGGCGCCGCTAGAACATCGAGGCCAGGCGAGCGCGCACGGCCCAGTTACCTGCTTCGCGCTTCTTGTACCGGGCGGCTTCGTGGGCGAGCGAGCCGACCTCGTCGAAACAAAGGCGCGCTTCTGTCCTGTGGCCCAGGCGCTTGTACGCCATACCACGTCGATAGGCGTTCTCGGGACTCGGGCCGTGGTTGCGCTGCTGCTCTTTCAAGACCTCGAGCGCCTCTTCGTAACGCCCCGTCTTCGACAGAGCTACCGCGAGCAGCATTTGCGCCGCGCCATAGGCGTACTCCTCATCGAGTTCGCAGACGCGTTGGAGAGCTTCGACCGCTTCTTCCGGTTGCCCGACATTCAAGTGGGCACAGCCCAGCCGGTAGGCCCATTCGACCACCTCGGGTTCACCCGCGACGGCGGCCTCGAAGTGCGCTAGGGACTTGCGCGCCTGCCCTTGCCCCAGGAGCAGGCTGCCCAGCTTGCCGCGGTTGTGGGGAGTGTCGACCGCCTGCAAGCGCCGGATCTCCGAGGCGTCCCTCTTGCGCAGGATGGCCTTCTCGCCCAGACGGGTCAGGGCCCAGGCCAGCCCGATCGCAATCAGCCAAAAACCGATGAAATGGAGGCCTCGGAAGATCGGCCCGATGATCGGTAGGTGCTGGACCACCGAGGAAAGAACGAGGACGACCAGGAAGAACGAGAGGAGCCGCAGCATACTCTGGCTGGAGATCTTAGCGGGCCGGGCCCGCAGACAGAGCTCGGAAGTCGGCCATGGTCCAGACGAAACACGAAGCCCCTTCGCAAACCTTGTCCTCGGGTAGAGATTCGCGTGCACCCGGCCCCTCGCCCGGAGCCGCGGTCCGTCACGAGGTGTTGCGCGCGCTTCGGGATCTGGCCCTGGCGCCCTTGCGCTGTGTCCCCTACCTCGCCCGCCGGGGATCCCTGGAAAAGGCGCTCAGAAGCGATCTCGAGCATCCGGCGGCGGTCGATGCCGGGCCGACTTCCCTGAATCTGGCCGGGCGCAAGCTCTCCATCTTCGTGTCGGCGGCCGAGCACTCGGGAGAAGTCCACGCGGTGAACCTGGTGCGGGCTTTGCGAAGGGAGGTGGACACCGGGGGCGGCGCGCCCCCGCGATTCCACGGTCTGGGGAGCGAGAGGTTGGGCGCGGAAAAGGTGGAGATCTTGGGCAACCCGATCGCGCGCGCGGCCATGGGAGTGGACGTCCTGCGCTCCCTGCCCTTCTATCTGCGGCTGTTCGAAGACACGGCGAGGTATCTGCGCGACGAACGCCCGGATCTATTTCTACCTGTGGACTCTCCGGCGCTCCACGTTCCCCTGGCCCACATCGCAAAGCGCTACGGCGTGCCGGTCGCCCACTACGTGACTCCGCAGTACTGGGGTTGGGCCCCCTGGCGCGTGGGTGGCTACCGCCGTGCGGTCGACCTGGGATTGACGATCCTGCCGTTCGAACCGGCCTGGTTCGAACGGCATGCAACACGCACGGCCCACGTGGGGCATCCGCAGGTCGACGAGCTCGAGCGTCGTGAACTACACCCGTCAAGGACGTCTGGGCCAAAAGGGGAGCGGCGCGCGCTCGTCCTCCTCCCCGGCAGCCGCAAGGTCGTCATCCGCCGCAACCTCCCCTGGATGCTGAACTGCGCAGAGCGAATGCGCAAGGAACATGGGGGCTTGGAGGTTCTTCTGGCCAACGACGACAGATCACACGCCGATCTCCTGCGCACACTCGTCCGCGATGCGGGGGCGGAAGACTGGGTCCGCATCGACCTCGGCGACCTGCACCGATCGCTGGCCCAGGCGCGGGCAGCGCTTTCGGTTTCGGGGACGGTCCTCTTGGATCTGCTCCACCACAGAATCCCCACGGCGGTCGTCTACCGTCTCGACCGACGGCTCTCGGCAGCGCTCTCCAGGCATTTTCTGACCGTACCCTGGTTCTCGTCGATCAACCTGCTGGCTGGACACGAGGTCGTTCCGGAGGCCTGTTTTGCAGGATCCGGCCCGCTCGTCGAGTACGCCGAATTCCTGGGCCGCGCACTCACCGACGATGGCTTCCGGGCTCGAATACAGGCCGATCTCGAGCTGGCCGTCGCCCGCCTCGGGCCCGCGGGAGCCCCCCGGCGAGCCGCCAGACACGCCCTGGCCCTGATCAGCCACAGGTCGCAAGGAACGTCGTGAGGGACGGAGACAGGGACGAAGAAAAAGTGAATACACCCGGGGAGAAGGCGTACGAGGACCCCGTGGAAGCGCTGGCAACCCGTTTGATGAGCGCCACCAAGAGGGGCGACACCGAGGCCTTCGGCGAGTTGACGAAGACCCTTCGGGGACGGGCCTATTCGGTCGCCCAGTCACTCGTCGGCTCGCGGGATGATGCCATGGAGTTGACCCAGGAGGCGTTTTTCAAGACCTATCGAGCGCGTGCAACCTATCGTGACGGCGAGCCTTTCCTGCCCTGGTTTCACCGCATCCTCCGCAACACCTGTTTCAGCTTCTTGCGCAAACGCAAGCGCATTCGGGTGTATTCGCTGAGCGGCCAGCGAAACGACGAAGAAACGGAATGGGAACTGGAGGGTTCGGAACCGCAGCCCTCGCAAGAACTGGAACGCGCGGAGGCGGTCGATGCTTTCCACCAGGCTTTTCTGCGCGTCTCTGCCCGCGATCGGGAGATCCTATCCCTGCGACACTTTCAGGATCTCAGCTACCGCGAAATCGCCCACGCACTCGACGTTCCGGAGGGGACAGTCATGTCCAGACTCTTCCACGCTCGACGGCGCCTGCGCGACTTGCTAGCACCCCATCTCGACGACACTCTCGAGGACTACGCAACTCAGAAACCTCCCAAGCTCTCCGCATCAAAGGAACCGGTGAGCGGAAAGGAGAGGGAAGCATGACACCGACCAACCCGCGTGAACCCTCGCGCGACGAGCTCCTCGCCATGGCCTTTGTGGACGGTGAGCTCGACTCCGCGGGACTCAAGGATTTCGAAAAGCGAATGGCCACCGAACCCGCACTCGCGAGGGAGGTGGCCGAGCTACAGAAGCTGGAATTGCTCGCCCGTGGGTGGGCTCCTCCGGAGCCGAAGGACTCCGAGTGGCAGCGACTCGAAGACGAACTGCTGCAGAGCACCGGCTGGACCCTGGGTTGGATTCTCCTGGCCGTCGGAGGGATAGGGCTGGGACTCTTCGCAGCCTTCGAGATCCTCACCGGCGAAATGGCCCCGCTGCTGAAGTTCTTCCTGGCCGTCACGATCGGCGGCCTGACCGTGCTCTTTCTGCTGGTGCTCCGAGGAAGGCTGCGGACCCTGCCCCTGGATCCCTACACGGAGGTCGAACGATGATTTTGGTGACTAGCGACGAGATCCCCGGTCAGCCGGTCGGGGAAGCTCTGGGCATGGTCCGCGGCAGTTCCGTGCGGGCGCGGAATCTCGGACGGGACATCGTCGCGACACTCAAGAACGTCGTGGGAGGAGAGGTCGAGGAATACACCAAGCTCCTGGCCGAAGCCCGCGAACAGGCCCTCGACCGGATGCAGGCCCAGGCAAGATCCAAGGGCGCTGACGCCGTCGTGGCGATCCGTTTCTCCTCGAGCCAGATCGCTTCCGGAGCGGCCGAGATTCTGGTCTACGGGACCGCCGTCAAGCTTTCGCAAGCACCGACTCCCGGATAGGGCGGGGCTCCCGGGGACGCGGTTTGCAGCCCAAAGTGAGGAGATTCTCCATCCCTGGTATTTTGCTTTCGCGACGTTTCCCTTACAATTCAGGCTCGTTTTCCCCCCCCTCCCCCCCCCCACTCGATTCCAGGAAGGCAAACCATGAGGCGAATCGTGCGCATGACGGGGGCCGTGTGCGGTGCCGTTTTGGCCCTAGGCCTTCTAGGTTCTCCGGCTTCCGCTCAGACCACCCATACCGTTCTGCTCGAGAGCATCTCGTTCGCCCCCAACTCCCTGACCATCGCGGAAGGCGACACGGTCAACTGGGTGTGGAACCTAGGTTTCCACAACGTCGAAAGCGGAACCGCAGGCATTCACGACGGCATCTTCCGTTCAGGAGATCCGGTAAGTCCGCCGAACAGCTTTGCGGTCACATTCGACGCGGCGTTCCTTTCGATGAACCCCCAGCCGGGCAACGAGTACAACTACTACTGCATGGTGCACCAGGCCTTCGGTCAAGAGGGAACGATCACCGTGACCTCCGGCCCCGCGCCTGTCCCGGCACTCCCCCTCTGGGGACTTTTGTCCGTGATCTTCGGCGTTGTCGGATGCGGCTGGGTGCTCCTACGCAAGAAGCGAGGCGGTATCCCGCAAGCCTGAAAGCGCGTTTCTCACGCTCAAGCCGGAAGGACTCGAAGGGGTGCTTCCGGTTTTTCGTCGGGGTCTTCCCGACCCTCGATCTCCGAGACGCCGCGCACCCCCGTTTTCGCGACGACGACGGAACGGATCCGCGGTCAACCGGTTTTCGACCGCGAGACCGGCGATGCGCATCCGCGTACCGGAGTGGATCCGGAGAATCATCGAGTCCTCCCGTTCGGGGCAGCCTGGAGCGCAGCCGAGGACCCGAACAGAACCGCGACGGCTGCTACGCGACGCAAAGAGAAACCACCCCGACGCCCATCAAACTCGAACCCGGATCTCATCGAGGGTCTTTTTTTTGAGTTCCGGAACGCTGCAGTCCGGAGCCGGATAGCCGACGGGCAACAGAACGTAGGCCCGTTCATTCTCCGGTCGCCCCAAGATGTCGCCGAGAAACCCCATAGGGCTCGGCGTGTGGGTCAGGGTCGCCAGCCCGCACTGATGCAAAGCGGTGATGAGGAAGCCCAGGGCGATGCCCACCGACTCCTGGGTGTAGTAGTTGGTGCGCTTTTTCTCTCCCTCGAAATCGAAGGCATGGCGAAAGAGAACGATCAAGGCAGGCGCATCCTCCAGCGCGGGTTTCTCCCAGTTGGTCCCCAGGGGTTCGAGCGCCTCGCGCCACTCGTCGTTGAGCCGGTTTCCATACAGCTCCTTTTCTTCGGCCTCCGCGGCCTCGCGAACCTTACGTTTGACCGCCGGGTCGGTCACCACGACAAACGTCCACGGCTGGCGGTTCGCGCCGGAGGGCGCCAGGCCCGCGGCTCGAATGCACTCGTCGATCACATCCAAAGGCACCTCTTCCCGGGCGAAACTCCGCACGCTGCGCCGGGTCTCCATCCCGGCGCAAAACTGTTTCGCACGTTCGCGCATCTGCGCCTCGGGAAGTCGGGAAGGAACGTAGGGTACGAATCGATAGGTCTTGCCGGACGTCATGACTTCAGTGGATACAAGGATTGCAGGATCGACCACGTAAACCGCGGAAACTCAGGATCCGTTTCTGCCCGTTGAGCAAACCTGGCACCGAGCTCTGCATGGAGCCGTTCGAGGTCCGCGCGCACGTCCACATCGTAGCCTCTCCCCAGCAGCTCGACGGTCAGGCCCGACGATTCAGCAAGACGAACGGTCTCCTCAAACATCGAGGTGGTGGACATCTCGATTTTGGTGAACAATTCGGGGTGCGCTGCACGCTGGCCGACCAGGTAGTAGCCACCACCAAAATCAGGTCCCAGCACGAGATCGGCTCCCTCTTCCAGGCACCTGTGGGCCTTTGCGATCCGCCCTGTGGAGAGCAACGGTTGATCGCTGCCGACCGCAACCAGGGTCTGGACCTTGCGTAGCGATCCGTCGCCACAGAGCGTCGTTTCGAAGAGGTGCGCCAGCCGCTGCGCGAGTCCCTCACCGACCTGGGGCCGCTGGTCCTCGAGACCGGGAAACGTCTCACGAAACCAGCCGCCGTCACCCTGCGGGGAATAGAGCAGGACAGAGCGAAAGTCACTGGACCCACAGCAGCGTTCCACCACGTCGCGGAGCATCGCTGCCTGTAGGTGCGCCGCCTCGTCGGGGCTCAAGGGCGGGCAGAGCCGCGTCTTGACCTGCCCGGGAAGGGGACGCTTGGTGAGAATGGCCGTGAGCCTCCGGTCCATTCGTCCAGTGTCGGGGGTGACGGGGGGCTTGTCATCCCGGGGGACCCGCCGGGGGACAAAAAAACCTGGAACGGGGGGGAAAGCAAACCCTCGAGATGAACCTTCCGACCCCTTCTGCGTTCGGACTACGTTCACGGGTGCTATCGCCCGCGCGTCGGATCCGTAGACTCCCGCCATGCGCCTCGCCAACCTCATGCTCCTCTTTCCCCTCGCCCCCGTCCCCGCGGCTTTGGCCCAGGAACGCCAGGAGCTCTCCGTATCCGATCTCGGCCGGGAGATCGACGCTTCGCTGCACTGGTTGCGTTCGCAGTTCGACCTGGACACGGGCACCTTCGGGAGCCTGGAAGACGATGCCCTGGTCCTTCTGGCCTTCGCCGAAAGTCCGCGCAGTTACCGCTCGAGCGATGGTCCGTTCGTGGCGCGCCCCCTCGCCGGCCTCTTGAAAGCTCAATCTCCGGACGGCTCCTACGGCGGTCGCCAGCGGACGCTCCTGGTTTTTGCCGCCCTGCAAGCCCTGGACGAGCCCACGACCCGGACCGCACTCGAACGCATGAACCGCCACCTGGGCCATCTCCCTGCGCCCCGGCGCCTCGCCCAAACGGAGAACGCCGCACTGGTGGCGGAGGCCGGGAGAATCCTCGCCACCAGGAGCGCTGGCGTGTCCTGGGGAAAGGGAGATCAACGGGTCGGTGCCACGGCCCGAAACGTACACCGACTGAGCCTGATCCACGCCACACTCCATGGTGCGGCTGAGAAAAAGAAGCCGGAGCAACCCACACCTCTGCCCGCCCTCTCCAAGGTCGACCGCGGGCGGATACGGAAGGCCATCGCCCGCGGCACCGAGTTCCTGTTCGCGGAAGCGAGCGACGGCAAGTGGGGCTTCGACGGTCGCGCCGATCCCGGAATCACGGCCATGGTTTGTGCAGCCCTGGCGACGCACCCGGGCCTTTCCCCCGAACACAAGAAGACCCTCGAGCAAGCGCTGGATTGGCTCGTCTCGCTGCAAAAGCCCGACGGCTCCATTCACGCAGGATCACTGGCGAACTACGTCACCTCGGTGGCGATCATGGCCCTTTCCAGGCCGCAGCGCCCCGCAGACCGAGCTGTGGTCGAACGCGCGCGCGCGTTTCTCGTCGCACTGCAATCCGACGAAGGCGAGGGCTATGGGAAGAACGATCCCTACTACGGAGGTGTGGGTTATGGCGGCGATGAACGGCCGGACCTCTCCAACCTGCAGATCGCCCTGGAAGCCCTGGCCGAATCCGGCTCCCGGCCCGGAGACGAGACCTTCCGGAAGGCGTTAAGCTTCCTCCAGCGCTGCCAGAACCACTCGGAGACCAACGATCTCGTTCTCGAGCGAGACGGCGTCAGATACGCCTCGGGGAACGACGGCGGCGCGGGCTACGCTCCGGGGGAATCGAAGGCCGGCTTCATCGAGCTGAAGGACGGCCGCAGGGTGGTGCGTTCCTACGGCTCGATGACCTATGCCCTGTTGAAGGGCTATCTCTTTGCAGGCCTTCCGAAAGAGGATCCGCGCGTCGAAGCCGCGTGGTCCTGGCTCCGTGAGAACTACACGCTCGACGTCAACCCCGGTTTTCATGCCGCGAGCGACCCGACGGCCGCCTATCAGGGGCTCTTCTACTATTTCTTCACGATGGCGAAGGCGCTCGCCCTCTACGGTGAGGAACACATCGTCGACGGTAGCGGACAATCCCACGCCTGGCGGACGGAGCTCGCGGGTCGCCTGCTCTCCATGCAACGCCAGGACGGTTCCTGGATCAACTCGAACGCCGCACGCTGGTACGAGGGCAACCCGGTACTCGCAACGGCCTATGCGATGTTGACACTGGGAGCGACGCTCTAGCAGAGACAACCTGTGCCGGGCCCATTTTCAGACGCCACCTGTCCTGCTACAGCATCCAGCCGCCCGTCACCAGCAGATCGGTCCCCGTCGTGTATTCCGCAGCTGTCGAACACAGGTGTGCGACCGCCTGAGCGATGTCGTCAGGCGTCCCCGGCCGGCCGGCCGGAATCTTCTCGAGCCGATCGGTGTCGAGCGTGTCGGGGTGGGCATCGTCGTGGGGCATGTGGCCGGGTGAAACCATGTTCACGGTCACGCCGTGCGGAGCTTCCTCGAGCGCCCAGGCGCGGACGAGCGTGCGCAGGGCGCTCTTGGCGGAGGCGTAGATCGCCGTGATTCGCCGCGCGCGAAATCCCTCGAGTCCGCTGCAACCGAAAAACACGGCCCGACCGCGAGCGGATCGCAGGGCGGAACGGGTCGCATTCATCAACAGGAAAGCGGACTCGGTGTTGCTACGCCACATGCGCCGCAGGTCCTCCGGGGAGGCCTCCGCGGCGGGGCCTGAGACGTACTCCCCCACCGCATGGACGAGGTGATCGATCCGCCCCTCGGCATTTGTGACCCCTGCCACGAGCGCTTCTACGTCCTCCGGGCTGAGCAGGTCGGCGCGATGAGCCCGCTCACCGAACTCGTCACGAAGGGCCTGTGCGCACTCGTTCTCACTGCGCCAGCAGACGTGAACGCAATCACCACGATCCCGTAGATGTCGCGCAATAGCGAGACCGAGGCCGCGTGCGCTCCCGGTGACGAGGGTGACGGTTCGCACTTGGGTGGGCGGCATGTGCGCAGCCTACCCAACCTGCGACGAGCGGCGATAGCGCTATTGAATCCAGCCGGCCCGCGAGGGGGGCCAGAGACGCAGATCGACGCGCCCGCGTACCAGATCCTCGGAGACCTGGCCGAACTCGCGACTGTCTGACGAGCGCGGCCGGTTGTCACCCATGACGAAGAAGTGCTCGGACTCGACCCGCACCGACAGATAGGAGGAGACGTCGATCGAATCGACGTAGGGCTCGTCCAGAAGATGGCCATTCACCCAGACGCGCCCATCGGCCAGGATGATGCGATCCCCCGGTAGACCGATGACGCGCTTGATGTAGTCCACCTCGGGATCCAGCGGATAGCGCAGGACGATGACGTCCCCTCGATCCACCCCGCCGAAGACGTAGGACCAGGGTTCGATCAGGATCCGGTCCCCATCCCGGATGCCGGGGGACATGGAGCTGCCCCGGACCACCGAGAGATTGAAGAAGACCGCGTAGACACAGAAGGCGAACACACCGACCCGAAGACTGCCCAGGAATGCCTTGGCCAGCCAGATTCCGCCCTGAACCAGGCCCCGGACCAGCGAGGTGCGCCAGCGCCAGGGTCGCTGCAGGGCACCCAAGATCCCCGGCTTGAAGCCTTCTACGGAGGTCGCCCTGGGCGGTGCATCCGACGAATCGAGCGTCATGACGGCTCTTTCGACCCCCGGACCGCAAGTTCTTGAAGCGACTCGGGGCGACCGAGCGGATCCGGCGCAACGCGCACCGTCGCGGTCCGGGCGGTTCGGGAAATAGGCGCTGAAACAGGAAAGAAAACCGCGTTTTTGGTCGAGGAATGAAGAGTCCGCCTACGGGTCTTCCAACGACCCCCGCCATCGCTACCCTCTTTCCGCCATCGCCACCCTCTTTCCGCCATGCAGCCTCCCGGCGCGACTACCCCTCCCATCACGCCGACGACACCGCGCCCTCACGAGGGTCGTCTGATCGTCGTCGCCAATCGCCTGCCCGTCAGCCGATCTACGGACCCTGGGAACCCGTGGAAGACCTCTCCCGGCGGCCTCGTAAGTGCCCTCGCTCCGCTTTTGCGCAGCGTCGACGGGGCCTGGGTGGGCTGGGGCGGCATCTCCGGGGAGGTGCCCGAGCCGTTTCACCACGAAGGCCTACACCTCCATCCGGTCGGGCTGGACGAAGAGGAGCTCGAGACCTTCTACCAGGGTTTCTGCAACACGACGCTCTGGCCGCTCTACCACGACTGTGTGCGCTGGCCCGAGTTCCGACGCCGGTGGTGGGCGCCCTATGTGAAGGTCAACGAACGCTTCGCCGAAGCCACGTGCAAGACACTCGGTCACGGCGATACGGCGTGGATCCACGACTACCACCTCCAACTCGTGCCCAAGTTCGTGCGCGAGTCGCGGCCGGACGCCAAGATCGGTTTCTTCTCCCACATCCCCTTCCCCCCCATCGAGTTGTTCGCCCAGATCCCATGGCGCCGCCAAATTCTCGAGGGGCTTCTGGGGGCGGATCTGCTGGGTTTTCAGACGATATACGGGGCCAAGAACTTCGTCCGTGCCGTGCGCCGCTTTACCCATGCTCGGGGCACCAGTAACACGATCGAGTTCGAGGGCCGACGCATCACGGTCGGCGGTTTTCCGATCTCGATCGATGTGCAGCACTACCGCCGCCTCGCCGCCATGCCCAAGGTGCAGGAGATGGCGCGCACGATTCGCAAGAACATCGGCCCGGACAAGAAGATCTTTCTCGGTGTCGATCGTCTCGACTACACCAAGGGAATCGACCGCCGCCTGCGCGCCTTCGAGACCTTGCTACAGCAACTGGGACCGGACGCCCAGAAAGTTGCTTTCATACAGTTAGCTGTCCCCAGTCGTGAACTCGTTCCCCAGTACGCGCAGATCAGGAACGTTGTCGAACAGCACGTCGGCCGCATCAATGGGGATTGGGGAACCCCGCATCACATTCCCGTCCACTACATGTATCGCAGCTTGCCAGCCGACGAACTCGTCGCCCACTACCTCGCAGCTGACGTCATGGCGGTGACGCCTTTACGGGACGGGATGAATCTCGTCGCCAAGGAATTCGTGGCCTCGCGACTGAAAGCGGACGGCGTCCTCGTGCTTTCCGAGTTCACAGGAGCCGCACAGGAATTGAAACGTGCGCTGCTCGTCAACCCCCACGATATCGATGGGATGGCCAACGCCTTCCGCCACGCGATGGAGATGCCTGACCCGGAGGTCCGGCAACGCATGAGCGCCCTGCTACGCGTCGTCGGAAAGAATGATGTTCACGTTTGGGCCGACAACTTCCTGGGATCTCTGGAGCATTGAGTCACTTCGAAGCTGAAGAATTCAAAACGAGACTGGCCAAGATCGCGCGGACGCCGGTCCTGCTTGTCGCTACGGACTACGACGGGACCCTGGCGCCCATCGTTTCGAACCCCGTTGACGCAAGGCCTCACCGCGAGGGGATCGTCGCGCTTCGCAATCTAGCCGCCCTGGCGAACACTCAGGTGTCCGTGATTTCGGGCCGCTCCCTGTCGGACCTGGCCCAGCTTTCCGGTGCCCCGGACAACGTCCACCTGGTCGGCAGCCACGGCAGCGAGTTCGATCCGGGCTTCTCGGCACGCATGACGGACTCAGAACGCGAACTTCACGCGCGCCTCGTGACCGATCTCGAGGGCATCGCCCTGAACGACACCGGGCTCGCCGTCGAAACCAAACCCGCGAGCATCGCTTTCCACTATCGCAACGCTGAAGAGCTTGTCGCATCCGACGCCGTCCGGGCAATCCTCGAGGGCCCGGCCAAAGCACCCGGCGTACAGACGCGAACGGGCAAGAAGGTGATCGAGCTCAGCGTCGTGCCGACGGACAAGGGTCATGCGCTCGAAAGCTTGCGTCGTCGCTTCGGCGCCACGGCGGCCATCTTCATCGGCGACGACGTCACGGACGAAGATGCTTTCAAGACCCTGTCCGGACCCGACATGGCAATCAAGGTCGGCACGGGTGAAAGCGCGGCCGCCTTTCGGCTCGACGGACCGAAGCAGGTCGCACGCATGCTCGCGCGCCTCGCGGAAGAGCGCGAAGCCTGGCTGCTCGGATCCGAAGCCTTGCCGATCGAGGAACACTCGATGCTCTCGGACCTGCGCACGGTCGCGCTGGTCGCTCCCGATGCATCGGTCGCCTGGATGTGCGCACCACGTATCGACTCCAGCGCACTCTTCTCCGAAATTCTGGGAGGAGAAAGTGCCGGCAACTTCAAGGTGGGCACGCCGGACGGCAGCCCGCCGCTCAAGCAGGCCTACGTTCGGGGCACGATGATCCTCGAGTCACACTGGAGCGACTTCCACGTCATCGACTATCTCGACGTGTCCCAGGGACGCCCCATGCAGCGGGCGAGCCGCTGTGATCTGATCCGGGTCCTGGAAGGCTATGGGCAGGTCGACGTGGTCTTCGCACCACGCATCGACTTCGGCCGCGTTCCAACCCAGCTGGTGAAGCACGAGGGCGGCATCAAGATCGAAGGAGGCATCGACGGCATAGTCCTGCGTTCGCCGGACGTCGATTGGACGATCGAGCAGGAGGGCGTCCACGAAACGGCCCGTGCGAGGATTCAACTCGAAGGAAAACCGATGGTCTTCGAGTTGCGCTTCGGCACGGCGGACCTTGAAGAAGGCGTCCTCTCCGAAGCCGAACGTCGCAAGCGCACGACGCAGTACTGGACGGCCTGGGCGAGTCGCCTCAGCCTGCCGTCCGTATGCGAGGACTTGGTCCTCCACAGCGCGATCGTCCTGAAGGGACTTTCCTACGGACCTTCGGGGGCGATCGCCGCCGCCGCCACGGCCAGCCTGCCGGAATGCATCGGCGGCGTGCGCAACTGGGACTACCGCTTCTGCTGGCTGCGCGACGGTGCGATGAGCGCTGAAGCTCTCGTTCGGCTCGGCAGCGTGCGCGAAGCGATGCGCTTTCTCGATTGGGTGCTGAACGTCCTCGACCATCTGCACGATCCCGAGCGACTACGCCCGCTGTACACGGTGGTCGGCAGCGAGTTGGGTGCGGAGGCCGAGATCGGTGACCTGGCTGGTTACGCCGGCAGCCGACCGGTGCGCGTCGGCAACGGCGCCGCCAACCAGGTGCAGCTCGATGTCTTCGGCCCCATCGTGCAGCTGGTCTACGTCCTATGCGAAGCGGGCGCACCACTTTCACAGGAGCACTCAGGCCTGGTCGAAAAGATGGTGCGCGCCGTTTCCGCACGCTGGCAGGAACCGGACCACGGCATCTGGGAGATCCGCAACCGGCCGCGCCATCACGTACACTCGAAGGTCATGTGCTGGATGACGGTCGACCGGGCCATCAAGATCTGGGAACGCTTCCGACGTCAACCTCCGGAATCCTGGATCGCTCTGCGAGAGAAGATCAAGAGCGAGGTGTTGGTTCGCGGATGGAACGACAAGATCGGCGCCTACGGCGCGGCCTATGGCTCCGACGAGCTTGACGCGGCCTCGCTCTGGATCGGAATCTCGGGCATGATCGAATCCGACGACCCGCGCTTCTTTTCCACCGTGGATGCGATCCAGGCCGGCCTCCTGGAAGAGGAAACGGTCTATCGCTACCTCTACGGAGATGGACTCCCCGGCCGTGAGGGAGGCTTCCACATCTGCACGTCCTGGTTGGTCGACTCGCTGATCAGGATCGGGAATGTCGAACGGGCCGGTAGGCTATTCGAAAAGCTGACGTCTCTGACCGGAAGCACCGGCTGCCTGTCCGAAGAATACGACCCCACCACCGGGCGAGCACTGGGCAACCACCCCCAGGCATACTCACACCTGGGGCTCATCATGAACGCGCTACAGCTCGAAGCGCAGGGCTGGTCCGAGCGTTCCTCTGAAGCAACGCAGTAAGCCGGTCCAACGACTCTAGGGAAGCGAAGACTTTCCCGGTATCCTGCTGCGCTATGGGGGGAGTGTGGCCTAGCGCAGATCGGGGGAACACCTCCTTCCCCGTGACTTTCTTCCTCTTCTGTGGGTTTCCACTCGCGTGTCGGAGCGATGTCGGCCACCGCCTGGAGGAGGCACAGGACCCGACCTGCGACGTGCGGCCAGGGCTGGCAGAGATCTTCCTGAAGCCGACGATCATGGGGACACCCCCCTCGGTCGAGGCCCTGTCCCCCGACGGGCGCTTTCTTCTTTTGCGCTGGAACGGTGAGGAGAAAGACGAGGATGAAGCCGGGACGATCGACGCCCGTTTGATCGATGTCAACGACCCGCAAGCCTCAGGCTCGAACGGCTGCAAGATCGCGGATCTGCTCCCCAGCCCCCCGCCGCCGGATGGGCCAACAGGGACGGGGGGAGACGGAGATGAAACGAAACCGCCGGCACTCGGCCCCATCGTCTGGAGTCACCACGGACATACACTTGCCGTCGGTCGTGGAGCCAACATCTTCCTGGTCGACCCCACGACGAGAACGTCTTCGGCCTTTCTCTTGGCGGAGGTTGCACCCAAAGAGGACGAGACTGATGACGGTCAAGCTCAAAGAGCTACGCAAGAAGGGCGTGCGATCCACGAAGAAATTCGCAGCCTGGCCTTCACTTTGAGTGACGATGCCCTGCGTTTTGCAGATGCGCAGGAGCTCTACAGCCTGCCCTTCGCGTACCCGCACGAAGAACAGCACACCCTGAACGAAGCAACCTGGTGCAGTGAGGCGATCGATGCACCGGCCTTGAAGGTGCGTTGGAGCCTGGACCTCTCCGTCGTCTTCGGCGAAGACCCAACTCCGGTCCATGAGGTTTCCAGGGGCGACGAGGAACCGCCTGTCCATCAGGTGTATCACCTGAACGAAGGGCGCGGCGTCACGCTTTGGGGCATGAAGGGCGAACAGTGGCTCGAGCGCATGGCGATCTCGGAGGACGGTCGTTTCGTCATCGGTGTCGCCTACGACCGCAGCCGCGAGCCCGTGAAGAACCTGATACCCGACTACCTCACCGATCGTGTATCGACCCGCGAGGCGCGCAACACGCGCGCGGAGGACGTCTCCTCCCCCTTCCAGCTTTGGGTCTGGAACACGGCCAACGGAGAGCGCAAGCCGCTACTGCCCGACGGCCCGCGGACCCTGCTGGCAGAGCCGCCGGAAAACGGAAGCGCGGATGGGGCCGAGAAATACCCCGGCAAGAACCCTGAACCGGAGCAGGAGATCCGCAACGCTCCCCATCGGTTGCGGACCATCGGCTGGGCTCCGCAGCGCTCCACCGCCCGACCGGCGCGCTTCGCCTTTGAGCTCTATTCCTCCGATTTCCGCAGGGTCACCGTTTGGTGCTGGACGGAGGGCTACTGCGAGAAGCTGTGGGAAGAACGGGACCCGGCATGGATCGGTGGCCCCGCGCGCAATACGCGCTGGACGCACGACGGACGTTTCTTGATCCTCGGTTCCGAGTCCACGACCCGGTCCACGCGACCGGGTCATGCCCAGCTGTTTTCCATCGACCCGGACTCCCTGGAGAAGCGCCAACTCACGCAGGTCGCGGGCGAAGTGACTCGCTTTCGACCTCTCAAGGACGGCGGACTGATCTTTGAAGCCAGTCGCGACGACCTCGGACAGCGCGCGATCGGCTGGATCAGGGGAGAGGCGCTGTCTGAAACCGGGGGCGATCCCGTGCGTTGGTACGCCGTCCCCCCGGGCTTCAACACAGCTGCCGCGGGTTCGCGCGACGGATCCCGAATCGCTTTCCGCCACTCCAAGCTCTTCGAGCCCACCGAAATCTGGTCGGCGGATCTCGAGCGTTCCGTCCAGCTCACACGCACGCGCCCGAGTGCCTTCGATGCGGTCGACTGGATACGACCCGAACGCCTGGTCGTCCGCTCCCCCGATGGCCAGGATGTCTTCGCGCACCTCTACTTGCCCCCGGGAACGAGCTCAAACCCAGGGCGCACAAGAGCCCGGCCGCGCGCCACCATCGTGTTCGTCCACGGCGCCGGCTACCTTCAGAACGTGACCGACTCGATGACACGCTACCCGGAGAACCTGATGTTTCACTCGCGGCTGGCACACATGGGCTATCCCGTCATCGACGTCGACTATCGCGGCAGCGCGGGATACGGTCGGGACTTCCGCACGGACGTCCAATACCACCTGGGCGGCAAGGATCTGGACGACATCCACCTGGTCGTGGATGAGCTCGTTCGACGCGGTGTGGTCGATCCGGAACGGGTAGGCATCTACGGTGGATCCTACGGGGGCTTCCTGGCTCTCATGGCACTCTTCACCGCCGGGGAACGCTGGACGGTCGGCGCAGCACTGCGCGCGGTCACCGACTGGCGTACGTACAACCCCCTGTACACGCAACCGCGTCTGGGAAGGCCCTCGACGCACCCGGAAGCCTACGTGCGTTCGTCGCCCATCGACCACATCGACGAACTTGACGATCCGGTGCTCATCCTGCACGGCATGCTCGACGGCAACGTCTTTGCGCAGGACTCGATCCGTTTGATCGAAGAGCTGATCGATCGCGGCAAGGAGTTTGACGCGATGCTGTATCCCAGCCAGGGGCACGCCTTCCAAGATGGTCCCCATTGGCTGGATGAGTATCGCCGTATCGAACGCTACCTCACCGAACACCTCGGGCCCCCGCTGCGGGAGCAATAAAGACCATGGCCGACGACACGACTCATTGGGGCCCTACTCGCCGCGCGCTTCTCGGATGGAGCGCCGGAGTAGGCACCCTCTCCACCTGGGGCTGCAGCACCCTCTCGACCCCAGCCGATACGATGGGAGCGGAAACGAAGAGCGAGCTCGACGAGATCCTCAGCGACCTGACCGACCAGAGCGGACGCTTCCAACCCATCTCGACGGAAGAGAAGAAGGCCCGCCAGCAGCGTTGTGCCGAGGTCCTACAGAAGAACCACGTGGATGCGCTGCTCATGGAAGCAGGCTCCACGATGGACTATTTGTGCGACGTCTCGTGGGGCAAGTCGGAGCGTCTCTTCGCCCTGATTCTGTTGGCTGACGGCAACGCATTTTGGATTTCTCCGGCCTTCGAGGCACCGCGGGCTCAGGAGTACATCGAAAAGGGAAACGGCCCCGTAGGCGAGCTCATCACCTGGGACGAACACCAGTACGCCTGGAGTCCGCTGGCCGAGGAATTGCGCCGACGGGACGTCGCGCGCATCGCCATCGAACCTCGCGCGCGCGCCTTCGCTGCACAGATGTTGGCCGAGGAATTCGGCCCTGAGCGTGTCGTTTCCGGGCAGGGCGTCGTTCGCGACCTACGCGGCAAGAAGGACGAGCACGAACTCGCTCTCCTGCGGGCGGTGAACGAGCTGACGCAGGAAGCGATCCTCAAGGTCTCCGAGCGCCTGCGCCCCGGAATGACCGACTACGATCTGGGGCGCTGGGTCCGCAGGGCCCAGGAGCGGCTCGGACTGAGGGGAGTCTGGGTACTGCCCCTCCTGGGTGAAACAGCCGCCTATCCCCACGGCCGCCCGGAAGGTCGCTCGCTCACTTCCGGCGATCTCATTCTCGTCGACACCGGCGGGTCGTTGCACGGCTACCAGAGCGACAACACCCGAACGTGGATCTTCGACGGCCAACCCACCTCCGAAATCGAGCGTGGCTGGAATGCCGTACGCGATGCACAGAGGACCGCCTTCGACGTCATGAAGCCGGGCCTTCCTTGCCGCGCGATCGACTCCGCCGCCCGCAACGTGCTCGCCCGCGCAGGCTACGGGCGGGGCTACGAGAACTTCGCACACCGCCTGGGGCACGGCATCGGAATGGACGGCCACGAGGAACCGTACCTGGACGGCGGTAACGAACTCTTACTCGAACCGGGCATGACCTTCAGCGACGAACCCGGTATCTACCTCCCCGGCAAGTACGGCATCCGACTCGAGGACATCGTAGTCGTCACCGAAGACGGAGCTGACCACTTCGGCGAGTGGCAGGCGAACCCCACATCGCCATCGGCCTAGGGAGACTGCGTCAGCCCTCATCCACTTCAAGAAAGAGCCCTCCCCCCTCCTCGAAGTAACGCGAGCCGACCGCCTCAGCCGCCTCTTGCATGGCCTCAACAAACATGCGTCGCACGTCCGGGCCGTGTTCCAGGCGGCGAAAGAGCCCCGTTCCATGGTCATCGCCGATCGTCAGGGTGAGCTTAAGGCCCCGCCGCTTCGCGCGGACCTTGCGGCCGTCCGGCAGGCGGACCCGAATCGGCTTGAGCAGGAGGTCCGCATAGCGCACACCGATGCCGGAATCGTCATCGAACTCAGGATCGGAAAAGGTCTCGGCCTTGGGATCGATCTCAGCCAGTCGAAACTTCATTGGGGAGCCCTCCTGCAAACGATGCACAAGGAGAACATTCTCCGAGGTAAAGGCCAAGGGATCGATTCACTTCCCCGACGTCCTCATCCACGACACCCTGCAGCTCTAGCTCTGCGCCAGCGCGTCCAGCGCATCGCGCATGGCACGAATGTGCTCGGGCGTGCTGCCGCAACAGCCGCCGACGATGCCGGCGCCCGCAGAGATGAGTCGAGCTACACCGCCCCCCATCTCTTCGGGCGTTTGGCGATAGACCGTCTGTAGATTCTCGAGCTCGGGCTGGCCCGCGTTCGGCTGGACCATGATGGGGCGCGGATCCACCTCGCGATAGGTCCGCACGATCTCGACGGCACTGTCGATGTCGACCCCCGTACCGCAGTTGAGGGCGAGCACTTCGACGTCGCGTTCGACGAGAAATGCGGCCGCCACCTCCGGGTGCACCCCCATCATCGTTGCAAAGCCTCCCGCCTCGACAAGCGCGTCGAAGGCGAGAGACGCGATCACGCACGGCGCTCCCGCGGCCCGAGCAGCGTCGATACCGATGGCCAACTCCTCCAGGGAAGTTTGCGTCTCGATGAGGATGGCATCGACCCCGGCACGGCACAGGGCCTCCGCCTGGGAACCGAAGGCTTCGACGACCCGAGCGGCGGGAATGTCTCCGAAGGGCTCCATCACGCCACCGAACGGACCGATGTCCCCCAGGACGAACCCCTGCTTGTGACCGCCGGCCTCCCGCGCGATCTCCACCGCCGCGGTATTGATCGCGCGCGCGCGCCCCTCTTCACCGTGCCGCTCGAGCATGATTGCCGAGCCTCCGAAGGTGTTGGTGACGAGGCAGTCCGCGCCGGCGTCGACGTAGGCACGTTGGATGGTCAACACGTGTTCGCGTCGATCCAGGTTCCAGGCCTCACCGCAACCGCCCGGTTTCAGACCGGCACGTTGAAGCTCGGTTCCCATCGCTCCATCCGAAAGGAGCGGTCCACGCGTCAGGGCCCTGAGCAAGGCGCTTTCCATCCCGTAAAGATAACCGGGTTGCAGCAGCGCCTACTTACCGGAATGGATGGAATTGGCACCCCTCGACAAAGGCATCAAAGAAAAGCGGGTGCGTCTCCAGGCGCACGTGTTCGACCCGACGGACGCGCTGCTCCAGCTCTTCGCGAGCCGTCACTGAAAGGAGCGCCCGCTGCGCCCCCTCGAGGGCTGCGTTCCCGACGCGGATCAGCTTTGTGTCCGGGAGATCGGGAACCAGGCCGATGCGCCGGGCGGCGTCCGGATCGAGGTGTCGGGCGAAACCGCCCGCCAGATAGAAACGCTCGATCGTTCCCGCATCGATACCGTAGGTGTCCAGGAGCACCCGAACACCGGCCGCGTTGGCTCCCTTTGCCTGGGCGAGCTCGTTGACATCGGACTCGGAGAACATGATGCCCGCGACTTCGTCGAGGACCACGCCATCCTCGTCCGCCTCGTCCTGAAAGCGACCCAACCTGTTCATGCGTCCGGTCCGCACCAGCTCCGCCAATAGCTCAACGAGCCCCGATCCGCAGATTCCGAGAGGTGAAACGTCACCGATCACCCCGAACTCGAAGGTGCCCTTCGGCGTGCAACGCACGCGTTCGATCGCGCCGTCCACGCCGGGCATCCCGCAACCCAAACCGCCGCCTTCGAAAGCCGGTCCGGCGGGACAGGAGGCCGCGATGATGCGCTCCTGGTTGCCCATCACGAGTTCGGTGTTGGTTCCGATGTCCATCAACACGCCGATCCCGGTCCCCAGCCCGACGCCCGTGGCCAGCAAGGCGGCTGCGGCATCGGCCCCCAGGTGGCTGGCGACCAGCGGCAACCCGATCACCGAGGCCCGAGGGTGCACCGGAAGCCCCAGCCGACGCGCGGATCGCTCGAGCCCGGTCGTCGCTCGCTTCCCCGCCAGCCATTCTTGCTCGGTGAGGGAACGGTACGGATCCTGTCCGATCGACTGGACGTCCAGCCCGAAGAAGAGGTCGCGCATGGTGGTATTGCCGACGATGACGACCTCGAAGATCTCGTCACACTCGCATGGCAGAGCGTCGATCGCGCGCCCCAGGTAAGCCAAGAGCGTTCGTTGCAGCAACCTCCCGCGATGTCGACCATCGAATGCGATACGGGCCATCACATCGCTCCCGGCGAAGCGCTGCGGGTTCTCGAGCGTGTTCAATGCGACAACCTCGCCCGTCTCGAGATCACACAGGCGCAACGCGATCGTCGTGGTTCCCAGATCCACGGCCAGTCCCAACAAGCGCGACGGTGCGTCGCCCAGAACCTCGCCTCTCCGCTTCGCGACGACGCCACTGCGGACCACCGCCGGATCGAGGGGCGGCGCGTCAGCCTCGAGTCCCTCGGTCGCTTCCACGATGCGCAACCGACCACGCGCCAGGGTGTGACAGGCTATCGAGGGTTCCGCGCTCCCGACAATACGTGCGCGACAGGCGAGGCGAAAGCCCTCCTGCAGGGGTTTCTCTTGGCTTACCCGCGATGAAAGATCCCCTGCCCCGGCCTCGATCTCGACCAGGCACTCGCGACACTTACCCTGCCCGCCGCAGGAACTGGGAATGAAAACACCGGCGTTCAAGCCCAGCCGAAAGAGCGACTCACCGATGCGCGCCTCGATCGTTTTCCCCTGAATCGAAAGGCGTCTTGACACGGCGCGCTCGACTGAATCCGAGCCGGCGTCAGCCGGAATTGCGCGCCGCCACCAGACGCTTGAACAACTGCACCGCGCTGGCCGCATCAGCGGCATAGCCGTGCGCACCGATCTCATCGCAAAATTCGGGCCCGACCGGTGCTCCTCCGATGCAGACCGAGACATCGACACCCTGCTCCTTCACCGCATCTACCACGGTTTTCATGTAGACCATGGTCGTCGTCAGGAGCGCGCTCATACCCAGGATCAAGGCGTCGTGTTCGCGCACAGCGGCGATGAATTCCTCGGCGCTGGTGTTGGTGCCGAGATCGACCACCGTGAAACCTGCGCCCTCGGCCATCATACCGACGAGGTTCTTGCCGATGTCGTGCAGGTCCCCTTTGACAGTCCCCATCACGATCACATCCCGTTGCGCGTCACCGTCGCAGGCCGTCAGGAGCGGTTCGAGGACCGACATCCCGGCCTTCATCGCCCGCGCCGCCAGGAGCACTTCCGGAACGAAGATCTTGTTCCGCTTGAAGTCCTCACCCACGACCTTCATGCCCGCGATCAGGCCCTCCTCCAGGACCTCTTTCACGTCGCGGCCTTCGTCGAGAGCACCCTCGGTCAGGGACTTGACCTCTGCCTGGTTCCCCTCGAAGACCAGCTGGTTCATCAACGCGTAGTCGGGCATCTAGTACTCGGGCATCTCCAGCTTGCCATCGAAGGTATCGTGAAAAAGGCCCTGAATCTCGCCGTGGAGATCGTCCGGCAGCGGGTCGACCTCGTATTCGTCGAGCTTCTCCTCGATCATCTCCAGCGCGCGGTCACGTCCGCTGGGCTTGCCCCGCTCCTCCCATTGATCCCAGTTCGTGCGGTCGACCATCGGACCCGGCAGGTACAGTTCCTCGGGCCAATGTTCGAGGGTGTGCTCGGCGGTCAACAGGTGGTTTTCGCGCACCAGCTCGTCGATCAACTCACCCGTGGGAAGATCGCCCTTGATTCCGACGGGTCGTATGAATCGCTGCGCATGGGCCACGATTTCGTCGTCGAAGACGAGCTTCTCGAGACTGAAGCAATTGACGTAGTCCAGCATTCCCGGTCCCGATACCGAGTTGATCCCCGAAAGCGCGGCGAGAAACGCTCCGATGCCCGTTTCGAACCCCGCCTGGGGATCGTTGAACTTGGCATCGGAAAGCGCCATGTACGCTTGACTTGGAAGCTTCAGGTGCTCGGCGATCTGTGCGTAGCCACAAAAGACCTGTAGCGCTTCGACCGCGGTCATCGGATTCGTCATGAGCTGCATGTGGAACGCCGCCGGCGCGCCGCCGAAGAGGATCGGGGTTCCCCGACGAACCGCCTGGGCAAGGGCCAGACCGCTCAACACCTCGGCGGTGTGCAGAACGAGCGCGCCTACGGTGGTCGCAGGCGAAATCATCCCCAAGAGCAGCACGGGAACGATCTCGACGGGAATCCCCCACTCCGCGCACTCCACCAGATTTTGCAGTGGATCCACGCCCCAGCGCAGGGGTGTGTTGGGGCAGCAGGTGAAAATGGCGAGGGGTTTTGCGATCAGCTCTTCCTTACCCGAACGAAAGAAGCTCAGCAAGCGCGCCATGCGCGTGACGCCGTGGGCGGTGAAGGCTCCGGAGACGACGGGTTTCTTGGAATGAGCGAGACAGAGATACAGGCGCCACGCATCGGCCACCTCCTGCGGGATGTCCTGCGGCACGAAGGCGGTGGAGAGATATGAGATTCGTTCGAGCCCGTCGGCGACCCGGACATACTCAGCGAGATCCCGGGAGGTTGGACCGCGCATCTCATTCGTCTCGCGATCGAGGATCTTCAATGCCGACGAGCCCGGCACGAAGTGCACGCGGTCTTTTTCCAGCAGCGCGTGGGATTCCCCCTCGCGATCGAACAACTCGATCGACGACGGGGCGGACTCGATCCCGCTGTCGATGAACTCGGACGACATTTTCAAGCGCCCGCTCGACCCATCGACTTTGAGACCCAGCTCTTCAAGGCGCGCAACCATCGGACCCTCGACCAGCACCCCTCGGGTGGAGAGGATCGCCTTGGCCTCCTCGACGATGCGTTCCACGAGCACGGGTTCGAGAAACCGGAGTCGGGGGCGCATCCACCCGATTATGGCGTTCGCCGCAACGACTGGCGAGGACCTGGGCTGGACCCGCGGGAGCGGACGCTGCTCTCAGGCTGCCTTGAGCGAGGTGCGGGCGAGTAGATAGGGCGCCAGCGCTACCGAGAACGACGCTCGGCGCTGGGGCTCCGAGAGTTGTTCGAGTTCCTCGCGATAGGTGGAAAGAAAGCGCTCGATCCCCCACGGCGCCAGCCTACGCAGCGGCCGGGGAAACGACTCGAAAGAGATCCAGCTCCTGCGGCTCACCTCGAGGCCGAGCAAGACCGCGCTCTCACGCGCCGTCGCGTGGAGCCGCACCCGCTCCGGCAGGAGATCGCGCTGAATGCCGATCCGTAGTGCCACGTCGTAGACCGTGACTTCGCCGACCCCGCACACACTTCCTATCGCCTGGCGGACCTGACGCAACAGTGCCTCGAAGGTGCGAGCCCTTGCAAAATGCGCCCTGAGCAGCGCTTTTCCCGCGGCCTCCTTGACGACCCGCGGCATGCGCCGTTGACGCCCGAGGACCTTGCCCCCTTTGCCACGCCAGGTGGCGACTGCGGAAACCACAGCCGCGGTATCGGGAAGGACCCTGTGAAACTCGAACTCGGCCTCCAGCTCCGCCAACCCGGTCTGCTCAAAGTCCCGTACCCACGCCTCCAGGCGGGGTGAGTGGTCGAAGCATAAAGGCATGGAAGGCCCATCGAACCATCCACGCACGCACCTTGACCCCTTCCCGGGAGATCCCCCTGAAACCCCGCGGACGGGTGTGGAGTCGCGGAAAACGGGCCTCACGAAGGCGCATCGCCACTATGTGCTGGCGAGCAGGGCCGGTAGCTTGTCCATCGCGTCGAACAGGGAGCCGCGATCGGGCTTCAACTGCTCGCGCCGGGTGCGACCGCAGTACGCGAAACAGGCCATGCCTGCGCCATTGGCGGCCTCGACTCCGGCGCGGCTATCCTCGATGACCGCGCACCGGGAAGGGTCCACACCCATCTGTTCCGCCGCGTGGAAGAAGATGTCGGGTGCGGGCTTGCCTCGACAGAGACCGTGTGCACCGTAGAAATCCTCACCGAAGAAAGGGGCGAGGCCGGTCACATCGAGGGTGAACCGAACCTTGCTACGGGAAGCGCTGGATGCGACGCACTTACGTAGCGGGATGCGCTCCAGGGCAGCGCGCACGCCCGGCACGGTCTGCAGCTCGCTCCGAAAGCGCGAGAAGAGAAGCTCCTGATAGCGGGTGTGGAAGTCGTCGGGCAGGCGGCGGCCTGTGCGTCCCTGGACCAGCTCCCTCAGGTGCGAAAAGGAGGTGCCCTGAAAATCCGCAAGGCATTGCTCCGGCGTCCTCCTGTAGCCCCACTCGCTCAGAAGGAATGAAAGGACGCCGCATCCGATCGGCTCACTGTCGATCAGAACCCCGTCGTTGTCGAAGATGGCCAGCTCGAAGCCCACGCGAGAACCAGCTCGAACCGCGCTCGAAAGCCGGGGACGGCTAGCCGCGCTTGCCCTTCTTCTGGGCTGCCTTGGCCTTGCGAACGGCCTTGGCCGACCCCATGCCGATCTTCTTGACGCGCTTCTTGCCGCGAACGGGTCCGCCTGCCTTGATCTGGAAGTGGGCCATCGGAAATGTCTGTCTCGGGGGGTCCGGATCGAAAAACGAGCGCAGTTTTATACAGCAGGCGGGCGACCCGGGCAAGGAATCAGTCGTCGCCGCCGAGGTAACCGAGTGCCTTCAGGCCCTCGGCGGATTGGGTTAAGGACTCGGAGGCCTTGTCGCGAACATCGCCCACGCGGCGCAGCTCCGCCAGCTCCTCCACGAGGTCCTTGAAGACGGCCGGGTGTTCTTCCTGAACATCCTCTTGGCCGATTCTGTCCGTGCGCAGGTCAAAAAGCGCGTGGTGGGCGTCGGGCTCGAAGCCACGGCGGACGAGCTTCCAGTGTCTTGAATAAAGGCCCACGGTGATCCTCTCCGGATCAAAATCGTCGCGATCCTCGACGAGCCGAACGCGCTCGGGCGGCAGATCGACGCGCAGGAGATCGAGTCCGGGCCAGGCTTCGGGGATCTCGAGGCCCGCCAGACCCAAGAGCGTAGGAGCGACGTCGAGGGCCGAGACCGGACGATCGACGCGACGCCCAAAAGGCTCCTCCGCCGCGGGCCGCACCAGGAGCGGAACGCGCACCTGGGGTTCGAGGATATCCTCGTGCTTCCAGTGTCCCGCCTCTCCGAAGGCCTCGCCGTGATCGGAGGTCAGGACGACGGCGGTGTCTCCTTGTTCGAGGCCGAGCTGCCCGAGGAAGCCGTCGACGAGTGCGTCGAGATGGTGAATCTCCGCGTCGTAAAGCTCGCTGATGTGTCGGCGGTCGGCTTCGGTGGGATCGTAGCCGGCTTCCCAGCGATCGCTGCGGAAGAGGTAGCCGTCCATCGGCCCGGCATAGTCACCGACGAACTCCGCCCGCGCATCGCCGGTAGGCAGGTAGGGCCAATGCACGTCGTACAGGTTGATCATGCAGAACCACGGGCGCTCATCGGTGTCTTCGATCCAGGACAGGGCGCTTTCCAGGACGAGATTGGCCGGCCTTTGAAAATCCTGAATCCAATGGGGCAGGCCGTTCTGCCGGAAGGGCGTCCCCAGTTCCGCCAATAGCGACTGCACATCGTGAATCAGTGCCCAGGCGCCCGTGTCGCACACGAGCGGATCGACCTGGTCGTCGTATTTTTCAAAACCCGAGCGGACGCCGGTGCGCCCGGACAGAACGTCCGTGCCGACGAAGCCACCGGTACGATAGCCGTTCGCGTGAAAAAGCTCGGCGACGGACTTCGCGCGCCTGCGGTCAAAGCGCAGATTGGTCAAGCGCGTACCGTGGGTCGACGGAGAAAGTCCGGTGAGCAAGGAAACGTGCGAGGTCAGCGTGAAGCGCGCTACTGAAAGCGAATCCAGGAACACGTGGGCCTCCTCGGCGAACCGAGCGAGGTGGGGCGAGGTGTCGGGTCCATAGCCGTAGGGAGTCAAGCGATCGGACCGGCAGGTGTCCAAAACGAGCAGCAGGACGTTCGGCCGTTTGGAAGCGGTCGAACCCGCCGTCGCCGCATGGGCCGAACCGTCCTGGCTTTTCCCCGCCCACCTATCCGCGCGCAGCGGAAGGAAGAGTCCGACGATCAACACCGCTGCCAGCCCCACCCAGCGGAGCCTCCCCAGGGGAAACCGCCGCAGGACACGATCGAGACCTACCACCACAAAGGCCAGCAAGAGTCCGACCGCAAGGACCTCGAGCCAAGGCCGGGGGGACTTCAAGCTGGCGAGTCCAACGAAGCCCGTGTAGCGATCGAGCGTCCCATGGGCCAGAACGGGAAGGGCCGACCAAAAGAGGAGCACCAGCCCTTCGCGCAGCCCGTCCGTCTCGCCCGTGGGTGAGCCCCAGCCCCGCGCCGCCAGAAAGCCCCGCGTCAAGCGCGCCGGAAAGGTCGCCGCCAGGGCGAAGATCGTCCACAGCGCACCGGCCTGCAAGAAGAGTCGCGCCTCGACCGGACGCCAGGGGTGGTCCATCCGCACCTGCAAGCTGTCCGCGGCCGCGAGGACCAGCGCCACGACCAGTATCCTTTGAAGAAGGAGGAGCATCGCCTCCCCATCATCGGCTGCAGGGACGCGGGTCACGAGAGCAAACCGGCCGCCCGGACCGCTGCACCCCCGGTCCGGTGGGGGTGTGCGGACACCTCTTGGCGCCCGGCCTGCCTCTCCGGGCCCCCTCCTCCCCCTCCCACCCCGGGAATGACCGGGAAAAAACGTCGGGGTTTCGCTCTCCCACCCCATTTTTGGCCCCCAGGCGATTCCGTACCGGGTGTCGGGCCTGCCACAATCGAAGTTGCGCCCTCGTCCTGCGCCCAATCCAGCAGCGTGAAATCCAACCGCCTGAAGAAGCCCCTCTACGCCCTGGTCGCAGGACTCGTCGCAGCGTTTCTCTGCGGCGAGCTCATCGTGCGAAAAGCGGTCGGCGCACCCCTCGCGGAACGGCTCCCCATCCTGCGCATTCTGCCCCACCCCACGCGCGCCTGGCGCATGGTGCCCAACGAGGATCATTACACCTACCAACACCGCGTGCGCATCAACAGCCACGGGCTGCGCGGGCCCGAGGTCCGGCAAAAACGCCACGACACTGTGCGCGTCCTGGCTCTCGGTGACAGCCTGACCTACGGACAGGGAGTCGGCGACGACGAGACCCTGCCGGCCCAGCTCGAGCACCTGCTCAACACCGAGGATCCCGAGGGCCGTCGCTGGGAGGTCATCAACGCCGGGCACCGGGCCTACGACATGGGCCAGGAGGTCGAACTCGCCCTGGAGTTCGCCGACGAATTCAGACCCGATCACGTACTCCTGTTCTGGTATCGAGACGACCTGTCTCCGCGTGATATCGAAGGCAACTACCGGCGGATCTCCGCCTTGCCTACGCCGGTCGCCTTCGACACCGGCACGCGCATCGAAGGCTGGGAAAGCGTGCGCTGGCACGCCCGTCAATTCCTGCGGCGCAGCGCGCTGGCCATGTTCGTTCACGACACCATCCATCGGACACCGTCGAAGGAACTGAGGGACAACATTCGCCAGGCCCAACTCAAGCGCTTCGATCGGGAACTCGCTCGACTACTGTCGCAAGGAGAAAAGACGGGGTTTCGTTCGTGGCTGGTCCCGATCCCACACCGCATACACGTCGAACATCCGCAGATGCCGGCGCTCTTGACCTCCGGGGTGATCGAACTCGCGAAACGGAAAGGGCTCGGCACCGTCGACCTTCAACCACCCCTCGAGGCTCTCCTCAAAGCCAACTCGAAGCTGCCCGTGCTTCCCTACGATGGACACTACGATCCGGAGGCCAACCGCGTCATGGCCCGCGAGGTTGCGGAGGCTTTGTGGCAGCTCCCCGCTATGGACGGTCGTTGATCCGCACTCGAATCCGCGCGCCTTCGATGTCCTTCTCGAGCGCGGCGGGCATGCCCTCCAGTAGATGGATCGCGATGTCCTTGAGACGATCCCCTCCGTCGAAGCCGCTGTCCCGCGCAGTGCTTTGGACGTGCCTCACCATGTCGCCGACCAACTCGTAGCGACCGAGCGCCCGCGGCGCCGGTAGATCGATGACGACCGACATCCCCTCGATCTTCGAAACCCTCTGCGGAAGCGTATCGCAGTCGATGCCCCAGAGCTCCGGCGGCCCGCCGTCCTCGAAAACGACCGCGTGGGTAACCAGCCAGGGCAACTCCGGTGTGAAGCGCGCAAACTTGCTGAGGCGGTGATGGATCTGGGGGGCGCCTATCGCATGCCACGCGGCCAGCCGTCCCTCGAGAGTCTTGGGGGCTGCATCGATCTTTTCCTGAAGCTCGGCCGCGAGCATGGGTTGCTTGTAGTGGTAGTAGGCCGCACCCGATCCGAGCCCCAGCACGACGATGCCGGAAAGGACGAGCAGACCCGGTGGACGATACTCCTTGGCGGCGCCTTCTTGCGTGCTCTTCATGGCGACATCTTGGTCCCGTTTTACAAAACTGTCCAGATCGCCCCGCGGTCCCACTCCCTTCTCCCGTACTCTTCGCCTCCATGCGGCGCATTTTCGTGGGCGATATCCAGGGTTGTCGCGAGGAACTCGAAGAGTTGCTCGAGCGGGTGCGCTTCGACCCGGCGGGCGATGAGCTGCACCCGGTCGGAGATCTCGTGAACCGCGGGCCGGATTCCCTCGGGACACTGCGGCTCCTGATGTCCCTGGAGGCGGGTGGAGTGCTGGGCAATCACGATCTGCATCTGCTCGCGGTGGCGAACGGGTCGCGCGAGCTGAAGCACCGGGATACGTTCCAGGGGGTCCTGGAAGCGCAGGACGCAAGGATGCTCCTGGACTGGGTGGCCGGCCGGCCCTTTCTACGCACGTGGAAGGACCTCTTCCTGGTCCACGCGGCGATCCACCCGTTGTGGAAGAACCCGCAGGCACCCCTCGAGAGGGCGGCCCCCCACCAGCCCTCGGAGGCGGCACTTTTCGCCGTCCGCACCCGCTACTGCGACCCGAAGGGTCAGGTGCCCGACCGCGATGACGGTCCGCCAAAGCCCCCCTTCAAGCCCTGGCACACCTTCTATCACCCCGAGCGACACGGCGGTCGGCGGGTGGTTTACGGACACTGGGCGGCCCAGGGTCTGCACGTCGAGGAGCACGCCCTGGGGCTCGACTCAGGCTGCGTCTGGGGCCACCGCCTGACCGCCTGGGTCGCGGAGGAAGACCGAATCGTGCAGGTAGAGGCGCGCAGGAGCTACGCGCAGGTCCGGGAAGATTAGGGAGGGGCAGCCCGACCGGCCGATCCCTGTCCATTTCCAAAGACGCGCCGTGCCAGATCCGTCTGGAGGAGTCGCTCCGGATCCAGCTCGCGCTTCAATGCCCGGAAGCGACGCAGGTTGTCGGCCGGGTACATGCGCTCCAAAACACCGGCCGGCAGGGTCAGATCCTTCGCAAAATAGAAGCGTCCCCCGTGGTCGAGCACCAGGTCGGTGAGCTCGCCGCAATGCCTCCAGAGTGCCTCGCGGACCGAAGGGCTCACACGAAAGTCCATCGCGAAACTCCAGCCATCGACGGCGTGCGTCAACCAGAAAGGATCCGGGCGGTGGCGCTTGAACACGCCAAGGTAGGGCACGAAACCCGCCGCGTGCGAGCGGCGCAGGATCTCTGTGCAGACGTGGTGCGCGCTCTCCTTGGGCACGAAGGGCTGAAACTGAATCAAGCCGTTCCCGGGCTTGCGACCGTAGGACCACTTCCAGTTGGGTACGTAGTCCAGGAGAAAGGAGAACTCGTTCAAGGTCCACCTCTTGTGCGCCATCGCCCCTTCCAGCCGTCCCTGCCAGTAGCGCACGGCGTTGACAAAGCTCATGCCGAAGTCGTTGTTGAGAAGCCGCATGATGCGCCACAACTCGGACTTCGGAAAAACACCAAACGCCATCTCGGAGAGATCTTGGTGAGCGAGACTGCGCGTCTTTTCCGGATCGGGATCCTCCTCCGGAGCCAGGCAGCGTCCACGGTGCACCTGTCCACGACCGATCGCATCACCCCGTGCAAAGCAATCGATCCAGCCGACGAGATAGTCAGCCGAGGCTCGCTCGGTCTCCATGTAGTCCATCATCTCGCGGAGGTTCTTGTTGGCGAATACGGCGACCTCCATCTCGCCTGAATGGACGCGCTTGGTCTGCACCACGAGTCTGCTGAACACGCCGAGCATCCCGAAACCGCCGATGGCTCCGTGGAACAGGTCCGCGTGTTGCTCGCGGCTGCAGGTGCGCACCTCACCGGACGGCAGCACGATGTCGAATTCGAGGATCGCGTCGCCGATCGTCCCCACCGCGAAGTTGTTCTTCCCGTGGATGTTCGCAGCCGCCACGCCGGCCAGGGTGGGAAAGCTGGTCCCACTGACGACGCGCGGCCAGTAGCCCAGCGGCAAGATGTGGCGCCACAGCTGTCGCACGGTGACCCCGGCCTCGACCTCGGCGATGCCGGTCTCGACATCGAAGCCCAGAATCCGGTTCATCCGGTGGATCTCCAGCACCTCCCCCGTACGGGTCGTGCTGGCATCGCCGTAGCTATTGCCGGTTCCGCGCAATGCCAGGCTGACGGAACGCTCTCGCAGATCGGCGAGGATCCGCTGGATCTCGTCGACGCTACGGGGTCGGTGCACGCGGGCGAAGGAACCCGACGCCATGCCCCAGGCCTCGACGAAGCGATAGGCCGAGGCTGTGGCGAGCGCGGTCGTCATATGCTCAGGCGGCGGAAGAAGAAGGACGGGATACAGCGCAGAACCAAACCAACCCACATCCAACGAAAAGGAACGTAGCGCACGTTTGCCTTGCTGCGAGCCGCCTTCAGGATCGACTCGGCGGCCTGGTCCGCACCGATCAACCAGAACAGACCGTCCATCCCCTGGACCATGGCCGTGTCCACGAACCCCGGCCGGATCGTGCACACGTGAACGCCGTGAGGCCCCAGGCGATTACGCAACGCTTCCAGGTAGGTGTTCATGGCCGCCTTCGACGTGCAATACGCAGGGTTGCCGCGACGCCCGCGGTCTCCGGCGATCGACGACACACCGACGATCGTTCCGCTGCGCTGGGATTGAAAAAACTCGGCCGTGGGATTCAACCAGGCGACGCAGCCGCCCAGGTTGACGGCGAGTATTTCCAGGTCCTTTCCCGTGTCGAATTCATCGGGACCGATCGCGGGCATGATTCCCGCGGCGAAAACGACCAGCTCGAGCGACCCCAGCCGCTGCACGAGCTCCTCGAAGAGCGCCGGTACCTCGGCGGCATTCACCACGTCGTGCGCCCGCACCAGAACCTCTCCTCCGGAACGCTCGCAAATGCCACGACACTCTCTTTCCAGTTCGTCGAGCGCAGCTTGACGGCGCGCCAGCGCAGCGACCGCATAGCCCTCGGAGGCGAGCCGTCGAACGATGCTGGCCCCTATACCGGAGCTGGCCCCCACCACCAGAGCTCCCCTGCGCGAAGCGGCTACGGGTTGTACGCCGGCTTCTTCAGGAGCGTGTGCGGACATGGACGGATTATCCGCACTTCAAGGCGAGAACCAAGGTGTTCTTGGACGTTCAATCGCCGGCCTTGAGGGGCCCACGCAAGATCGTCTCGATACGACCCTCGGGCGAAAGCACGAGCGTCGTCGGAATCGGCATGCGCTCGAGATCGACGATCGTGTCCAGGGCAACGATATGAGCGGACGCGTCTTCGGATGGGATCAGCGAGCCTTTGGGCCTCGCCGAGGAGGTCGAATCCCGGCCGAGGAAAAAGGCCGGGTACTCGGCCCCCCCCCGCTCGAGCCGACGAATCGCAGCGGACACGGCGCTGGGCACATCGAGGCTGATCGCAGCGACGCCTTGCTTTGCGCTTGCGTGGATCTTCTGGAGATCGGGGATCTCCTTGACGCAGGGATCGCAGTAGCTGGCCCAGAAGGTCAAAAGGAGGTTGCGTCCCCCCGCGATCTGCACCGGATCGAAGACGGTGGCTCGCCCCTTGGCGTCGAAGACGGCCAGCTTGGGCAAAATGTCACCCTCATTCAGATTGAGTCCGTCGGGGGGCGGATCGGGCAAGCTGCGCGGCCGTGCGCCGTAGGACTCCGGTTGACCGCTGCCCTCGACCAGACGGGCGCGCGTCCCTGCGGCGAGTGCACCGAAGGCTTCGCGCTCACCGCCCGGCCAAAGAACCTCGACCCGCGCCTCCTTGGCGTCCCCCAGGCCAAAGATCAGCTCGTCCGCCTGGCAGGAGAGGAAACCCGCGCCCCGGCTCATGACCTGGGCGACCGGTCCCTCCGGACCGTGCACGATCACCGTCGCACCGATGGCCTCGTATTGCGAATTCATGGCCTTGAGGCGCAGTTTGAGAAAGCCCGCATCCTCGCCCGGTCGCACCGCATCGTTGCGAAACAGAGCGTGCCGCTCGCGCTGGATGGAGTGCACGAATAGATCGACGTCGCCGTCGTCGTCGAAATCACAGGCGATGGAGGCGCGCGAATCGTTGGGGATATCGCTGCCCGAGACTTCGGATAGATCCACAAAGCCCTCGGGCGTGTTGATCCAGGTCTTGTTGCGCTCGTTGCCGCTGAAGGAGAGGCCGTCCTGAAAGATCTGGGCGTTGTGGAACCTGACGTAGGAGCTGGCGTTGACCGCCTCCTTGATGTTCACACTTTCCTCCTCGTCCACCGCGATGGAAGACGCCACCACGTGGCGCCAGTAGGTGCTTCATGTGTCGGCCGGCGTGTCACCCGTGACGAATCCGCTGCAGCAGTAGAGGTCCAGCCGACCATCGAGATCGAGATCGAACAGATTGGAGTTCCAGGCCCAGCTCCCGCCGATCCCGCCCTTTTCGGACGGCACGCGCTCGAAGCCCTTTTCATCCGCGAAAAAAATCGTGTTACCCGCAGCCATCTTCACGAGCTGAGTCCAACGATCGTCCTTTTGAGCCAACCGGCCGAGGATGCGGCGTCCCGCGGTCGAGGACATGTTCGAAACGTAGAGATCGAGCTGCGCATCGTTGTTGAGATCGCCGAAACTGGCGCCCATGCCGTTGCCGAGATCGCTGATGCCAAACACTTCGGCCTGATTTTCGAAGACACCCTTGCCACCGTTGATCCACAGGTGATTGACGCCGTAGTCGTTGGCAACGTAGAGATCCGTATCGCCATCAACATCGATGTCAGCCGCCGCCGAGGCGTACGACCACGACGTATCGATCAACCCGCGTGCTTCGGCCACCTCCACGAACCGCGTGCCGTCGGCCTCGAACACGTTGGTGTAGAACTGGTTGGGCGTGCCGTTGGTCGCCTGTATCCAGGAATTGTTCGGATGCGCCTCCACCCGACCGTAGTTGGCGACGAAAACGTCCAGGAAACCGTTCTGCTCGGCGTCGAAAACCGTAAGCGAGTATCCGTGGGCAAGCTTGAACCCGAGGGACTCCCCACGCTCCTCGAAACGCAGGTCCGCCTGTGCGGAACGACGTTCGCTGACCCAGAGCCGCAGCCGGTTCCCGGATAGCCGACCATCGGGCTCGGTCCAACCCACGTCGGCGAGCGCGAGGTCCTGATCGCCGTCGTTGTCCATGTCAAAAAAGACCGCCCCGGTTCCTCCCGCCGGGTGGGCGATGCCACTCCGCACGGCTTCATCGACGAATCCGGTCTCGCCGCGGGCCATGTAGAGGTGGTTGGCCCTGGGCGAAGGGACGAAGATATCGACCAGGCCGTCGCCATCCACGTCGCCGGCGGCCGCTCCATTCCAGGCAAAGCTCTGGTTGCCGGGTTTGCCGAAGCGGATCCCCGTGCGCGCCAAACCGACCCCCGTGGACACCTCCGTGAAGAGGTAAGCGGGGCGAGTCGTCTCGAACAGGGATTCGAGTTCGAATTCGGACATGAGCCACTGCCCGCCGCCGCGTTCGGTTCGAGCGAAACCCCAGGCCTCGATCGACGCGGGCCCACCGCCGGCGGCTGTGCCCTGGAAGCTCACCTTGAAGCGAACACGCCCCCAGGGCGGAAGAACGCTCTGGAATTCCGCTCCCTTGACCTTCCAGACCACCGTTTCGACACGCTCCCAGGCCCCGATACGCTCGCGGATGGCCTCGAGAAAGCCGTGCCGCTCGACGATCGGTGCGGTGGTGGTGTCGTAGCGTGTCCTGCGCGCCCCCACGGGCAGGTCGTCGACCTCGGCACCTTCGAGCGGTGCGAAGGCGTGCCCTACGAAGCCTGGAGCCAGCCAGGCAAGGGCTGCCTCGAAGTCGCGCCGGCGCAGCTTGTCCGAGAAATCGACCATGCGGTTGGCCACGGCCTCGGAGGACTCTTCGACGACATCCATGTCGCGGATGGGGCGATCGGGAGAGGCCACGCTCAACGAGCTCGGCAAGTCCACCGCGGTCTCATCCGGTGAGGATTCGCCGGGAGAACAGGAGCCGGAGATCAGGAGAGCCGCGAGAGCAAGGAACGGCGTCCTCTGTGATTCAGGAACGGGGGGCATCGAGGGCATATGGAGCGGGATCGGTGCTAGCACCGGCGCGGAGCGTTCGTACAGTCTAGACCAATCGCAGGAGCCACCGGCCCCCGATCCGGCTTCAAGAGCCTTCCGTCTTCGCCTCCGATGCCATGCGCCTAGAGAGACCGTACGCCCCTTCCCTCCCCTTGTTAGCAGCGGGCGCCCTGTTCCTGGGACTGTGGGGGCCCCTCGCTGGCTGCGCAGATGGCTCCAGGGAGCCCTCGTCCCTCGAAACCCTCCGGGCCCGCGACCTCGCTGCGGAATACATGGTCCAGGATCGCAAGGGGGAAGCGCGCAGGGCCCTGGCGCCCCTGCTCGCTCAAGAACACGTCGCCGCGGAGGATCTCCTGCGCGCGGCGAACATCGAGCTTTCCGAGGAAAAAGTCGGCGAAGCGGTGGCCTTTGTCGAAGAGGCTTCCAAGCTGGCGGCCGACGACCCGGTCGCCATCTGGTGTCGCTACCGCATCGCCCGCATCGAGTTCCAAAACGAAAGGGCGCTACGCATTCTCGATCCGCTGGTCCAGGCGCGTCCGGACGACTACGCGCTCCAGCTCGCCTACACCCTCGCGCTCGACGATATCGAGGATCCGGAATCGGAGGCGCGGGCGGAGGAGCGCTACCGCGAGCTGATGGAGGTGCCGGCCGAAATCGCCGGAAGCTGGATCGTCGTGGTCCTGGAGAGAATGCGGCAGCTCTTGATGTACGCGGGAAAGCGGGACGAGGCGATGGTGGTCGTCGAGCGGCTCCAGGAGCTACGCAACCGCGACGTCAAGTCGCCCGGAGAACCGGCCCATCAGGCCGGCACGCTCGGAGAGGTCCTGCCCCATACCCGACGTCGTTTCACGATAGCGACGCCCACGCTCCACGAGACCACGCTCCAGGCCCACCAGCTCAGCCCGGACGCGGTCGGCTTCGCCACCGGAAGAACGGGTCGGGGCAAGATACTGAAGGATGTCGGTAAGGCCTTCGGAAGCGTCGAGGAGCTCTTCACATACGAGCCTTCCCCGCTGCGCATCGCCGCCTTCGGGCCGAAAGGACTCGAGCTCTTCGGTCGCGATTCCGGGCGGTCGTGGCAGGGGCGCAAGCTCTCTTTCGAACCGATCACCGATGTACTGACTTTCGACCGCATGAACACGGGCGCGAAACCCTCCGATACCAAGGCGTCGGGGGAGCCCGGCGATCAGGAGCTGGACCTTCTCGTTTCGATCGCGGGCAAGGGGACGTTTCTGTTTGAAAACGTCGATGGCGTTGAAACGCCCGCTTCGATGAGCCGGCAAGTCTCCAAGCTTTTTCCGCAGGTGAGCACCCGGTCGGGGGGACTCATCCCCGTCGACTACGATCACGACGGCGACTGCGATCTGCTGCTCTCCAACGACGGTAGCGCGGCGCTCTTCCGCAACGACGGTTTCGACGTCGATCCCGAGGGGCTGACCGACGTCACACGGGAAACGACGTTGACCGAATGCCCCTTCCACATGATTCCCGAAGACCTCGATCGGGACAGCGACATCGATTTCGTGGTCCTCGATGAGCGCGTCAAGTTCCTGAGCAGCCTGCGGGCCGGTCGTTTCGAGAGGGCGGACGACGAGCTCCCCGAGCACGGCTTCCGAACGAAGTACCTCGTCGCAGCGGATCTCGACGGGGACAGCTGGGTCGATCTCGCCCTCTTCGGAGAGGACCTTTCGATCCATCTGCGCACCGAGACGGGGTCGTGGCGCTCGCAGGCGCTCACCTGGCCCCTGGGCTCGGCCCCGACGGGCCAGCCGATCGTCTGCGACTGGGATCTCGACGGGACCAACGACCTCCTGTGGCCGACGGCCACCCACCCGGCCGCCGGACTTCTGGCAGCCGGATTCGAAAACGGGGGGGTAGCGCTGCTTCTCGGCGAGAAGTTCTCCGACTCCGACAGGCCCGGACGGGCCCAGATCGCCGCCCTGGATCTCGACGGGGACGGCGACCACGATCTGCTGCGGGCCGGCCAGGAGGGGGGGCTGTGGGAGTACCTTTTCGAAGGCAATCCGCGTGGCGCCCTGGTCGAGCTCATGGGTCACAAGGATTCGTCACTCGGCGTCGGGGCCATCCTCGAAATGCGCCGGGGCCGTCGGTATCGGCGCATTCTCTGGCGCGGCCAGCCGCAGCTGATCGGCATGAACGGGGAGATGCCCGAGCTGATACGCATCAGGTGGCCCAACGCCGTCGTACAGAACCACTTCGACGCACCGTTCTCGGACCTTCTGTTCTGGCAGCGCCGCGGACTGGCCGGATCCTGCCCCTTCCTGTACACGTGGAACGGCGAGACCTACGAGTTCATCAGCGACGTGCTCGGTATCACGCCCCTGGGCCTGCCGATGGCGCCGGGCCAGCTGGTCCAGCCCGACCACGACGAGTACGTCCTCGTGCGCGGCGATCAGCTCGTGCAAAGGGACGGCGTGTACGAGTTGCAATTCACCGAGGAGCTGCGCGAGGTGACCTACCTCGACCGCATTCGCCTGGACGTCGTCGACCACCCCGCCGAGGTCGAGATCTTCCCCGAGGAGCGTTTTAGCTTTCCGCCCTTCCCCGCGCCGCACACCCACACCCTGCGCGATCCGCTGGCGGCCACGAAGGCCACGGGCAGTGACGGTGAGGACTGGACCGCCGAGCTGGCCGCCGACGACCGGACCTTCGCCCAGCCCTTCGTCACGAGAGGTGGACAGTTCCGCGGCCTGACCGAGCCCCATTTCCTCGAGCTCACCTTCGACGGGGAGCGCGTGCGCAACGCAACGAAGCTGCGCTTGGCCCTGAACGGCTGGCTGGTCTGGAGCGACGCCAGCGTGAACGTCGCAGCCGCCCGCCACCCGGAGAAGGCCTTCATCCCCCCCATTCTCCAGATCCCGGACGGAGAGGGCGGTTGGAAGGACGCGGGCCCCCCGCTGGGCTTCCCGGCCGGCAAGCTGAAGACGATGGTGATCGACGTGACCTCGATGATCGATCGCGGTGATCCACGGATCCGCATCTTCTCGACCCTGGTGATCTACTGGGATTCGATCCGCCTGGCGACGGACCCCGACGACGCGCCGCTGATCGTGACGCCGATCGAACCGCTTTCGGCCGAGATCTTTGAACGGGGCTTCAGCGAGCCCTTCCCCTTCGCCGCCCGGGCCGACCTCGAGTGGTTCTCCTGGGAGCGCGTCTCCGAAAGGCCGCGCTGGAACCAGCACCCGGGCTTCTATACGCGTTACGGGGACGCTGTCCCGCTGCTCACCGACATCGACGACCGCTTCGTCATCCTGGGCGCGGGCGATGCCATGACGGTCCGCTTCGATGCGTCCCAGGCCCCCCCTTTGCAGCCGGGTTGGAAGCGCGATTTCCTCGTCTTTTTCGACGGCTGGGCCAAGGATCGCGACCCCAACACCGAGCGAGCGCTCTTCGTCAAGCCGCTCCCGTTCCACGGCATGAGCGGCTACCCCTACGGTCCGGACGAGGCCTTCCCCGACACCGAGGCGCACCGCACATGGGAACGGGAATGGAACACGCGCCCCGCGAAACAGTGGATCGAATCCCTGGCGCCGCCCCGTCGAGCGGCGCGGGCGAGTTCGGACGAGGCCCGGGAAGCAGGCTACCGTCCGGACCGACGAAAAGGCCGATGAGCGCGTCCGATCCGCTGCCCTGGAGGAAGCTCAAGAGCGAACCGGGGCCCGAGCTCATGGTCGCGCGGGCGCGCTTCGACACGCTCCAGAACCCCCGTACCGACGAAGCCCTGCGGCGGCTGGTGCTGGAAACCCCCGACTGGGTCAACGTCGTGGCCTTCACGCCCGGGCGGAAGCTCGTTTTCGTCAGGCAGTATCGCTTCGGACGGGGGCACGTGACGACCGAGATTCCCGGCGGCGTCGTCGATCCCGGCGAGGATCCCCTCGAAGCCGCGCAACGCGAGCTGCAGGAGGAAACGGGCTTCACGAGCCAGCGCTGGAGCCCCCTGGGGGCGGTCGAGCCCAACCCCGCCTTTCAAACGAACCTGTGCCACCACTTCCTGGCGGAGGACGCGGTCCAAACCCACGGGTTGAAGCTCGATGCGGGCGAGGACATCCGTGTGGCGCTCCTGAGCGAGGACGAGGTGCTCCGGGGCCTGCGGGAGAAAGCGATCCGCCACTGTCTGGTCATCAGCGCACTTTCGCGAGTCTTGGACCTGCGTTTCCGTTGACGGGATTGATGGGTACCCGGGAGTGCTTAGAATCCCGGGACTCCAGGCCACTTCCACACACCAGGAGCCACCTGGGAATGACACCTATGCTGAAGCACCCCTTAGCGCCCCTCGCTCTCTCGATCCCCTTCATCGCCGCCCTTTGCGGCTGCGAAACGGTCTTTCCTCCCCCCGCCGACGAGTTCGATCTGTGGTCCGACGCCGGCAAGGGCGTCATCGACTACGATCTGCGCCGACTCTGCGAACAGGTGTGGGAGGCGGACATGCGCCAGGATCCCTTCGAAGCCACGCGCCTCGGGGATCCGCGCTATCACGGGGATACGCCGAATCGGTTCCTGGCCGCGCGCGAGGCGCACATCCAACGGTTACGGAACTTCCAGAGGAAGCTCACTGTGATTCGAGTCCAAGGTATATCGGGGGATGATGTGTTGACCGCGGATCTCCTCGATCAGGAGCTGACCCAGGGCATCCAGCTGGCCGAGATGCGCCTCGAGGACTGGAACGTCGATCCCCTCGCGGGCCCCCCCATCGAGGTCTTGAATCTGCCCCAGATTCAACCGACCCGGACCGAGCGCCAAAGAAGTCAACTCGTCGAACGCTGGCGCAAGTTGCCGTTCTATCTGCGCGACTCCGCCAACCGCCTGAAGGTCGGCCGCAGCTACGGTAAGGTCGCGTCCCGGACCGCCGTGGAAAAGGCGATCCGCCAGGTCGACGACATTCTGGCCCAGGACATCTTCGATTCCCCGCTGGTCCAGGTGGCGGTAGGTGGCGGACACTTTGTCGAATTGCCGCCCGGAGGCAGCGTGGCGGAGATCGCTCACCACGAGCTGGGCGACTCGCGCGCGCAGTCCACCCTGCGCAAGCTGAACCGCCACCTGGGGAACGTCGAGCGGATCGAGGCGGGTACCAAGGTTCTCATTCCGGTCGAGGCGGACCGCCTCGACCCCGAGGAGCGGGGCGAGTTTCTGGCGAACACGTTGGACGCCGTCGAGAACGGCATCTACCCCGCTCTGCAGTACTACCGCGACGTGCTCGCGGAGAACATCCTCGCCTCGGCACGTTCCGATGGCAAGCCGGGGCTCTTGTACATCGCCGGCGGCAAGGAGGTCTATCGCAAGCTGATTCACAGGCACACGTCCCTACCCCTGGAGGAGTGTGACCCGCGGGCCATTCACGACTTCGGGTTGCTGGAGGTCGCGCGGATCCGATCCGAAATCGCCGCCCTCGGCCAGCGAGAGTTCGGCACGACGGACATCGCCGCGATCCAGGAACGCCTCCGCAACGACCCGGCCATGCACTTCAAGACCCGCGAAGAGGTCGAGGGCAAGGCGGTGGAAGCCCTCGCACGCGCGGAAAAGGCGGTAGGCAAGTTCTTCGACAAGCTGCCCACGGCGAACTGTGAGGTCGTACGCATCGCTCCCCACGAAGAGAAGGATTCCACCATCGCCTACTACCGCGAACCGGCCCTGGACGGCTCGCGACCGGGACAGTACTTCATCAACACGTATGCGCCCGAAACCCGCACGCGCTACGAGGCGGAGGTGCTCGCCTACCACGAGGCGATTCCCGGCCACCACCTGCAGATCGCCATCGCCCAGGAGCTGGATCAACTGCCGCTCTTCCGACGCCACCAGGGAAGCACGGCCTTCGTCGAAGGTTGGGCTCTCTACACGGAACGGTTGTGCGACGAGATCGGGCTCTACTCGAGCGACCTGGACCGGCTGGGCGTACTTTCCTTCGACTCCTGGCGGGCCTGTCGTTTGGTCGTCGATACGGGTATCCACGCCTTCGGGTGGAGCCGCGAGAAGGCCATCGATTACATGTACGAGAATACGCTTCTCGCACGGAACAACATCACCAACGAGGTCGATCGCTACATCGCCTGGCCCGGCCAGGCTCTGGCGTACAAGATCGGGCAGGAGGAAATCCTCGCCCTGCGGGATCAGGCTCGCGCCCAGCTGGGGGAGGACTTCGACTATCGGGCCTTCCACAACCACATTCTCGAAAACGGCGCTGTTACTCTGCCAAGCCTGCGCATGATCATGGCGCGTTGGCTGGAAGGGTAGGCGTATCTTCGCGGGGGTCCCCGGGCCGTGAAAACCCTCGACCACCTGATCGTCGGGGGCGGTATCGCAGGTCTCGCCACCGCCTATCAGCTCGGGCGTCAGGGGAGCGGACGGACGCTTCTGCTCGAACGCGGCGAGCTCGGTAACGAGGCCAGCGCGCAGAATGCGGCCATCCTGCGTGGGTTCAGTGCCGATGCGACGCTGCGCGAATTGGCCCGGCGCAGCGCGCGCTTTCTCCGAAACCCTCCAGCGGGGTTCGGCCCTTCACTGGTGGAACAGAACGGCCTCATCCTCTTGGGCGATCGATCCCGTGCGGAGAGGTGGCGCGCCATTCTCGAAAGCGGCCCGGATCGCGAGGAGCTGAGAGCGGAGGGGGTCCGGGAGATCCCGAAGGGTGAGTTCGAGCGTCTCGCTCCGCACGTCGTTTCGTCCTACGAGATGGCGCTCTACTGCCCGCGCGATGGGCGGATCGCGATCCGGCGCCTGGTCGATGCACTGGCGCGCTCGGCGGAAAAGGCCGGGGTCGAGCTGCGAACCGCCGCTGTCGTGGAGAAATTACTCCTCGAGGGAAAACGGGTCGTCGGCTGTCGGCTCGCGGACGGAACCAAGGTCCACGCAGAAGAGGTCGTGATCGCGGCGGGGGCCTGGGCCGGGAGCCTGGGCCGGGGCGCGGGATCGCACGTCGAACTGCGGCCCACCCGGCGACACCTGGGCCTGACGACTCCGCTGGACCTGGCTCCCACGAGGCCGGTGATCTGGTCAGAGGCCGAAAGTTTCTACCACCGCCCCGAGCGGGGAGGAGCGTTGCTTTGTGTCTGTGACGAAGATGAGGTCGATCCGGATCGCATGCAGGTGCTCGAAGGCATCGGCGATACGCTCCTGGCGGTCGCCCGCCGCGAGCTCAAGGGGTTCGAGAAGAGCCGCCTGACGGAACTCTGGTGCGGCATGCGCACCACCACCGCGAACGGCTGCTTCTGCGTTGGACCGGACCCCGATCGGCAAGGGCTCTTCTGGGTCGCCGGACTGGGCGGCCACGGGATGAGCTGCGGTATCGAAGTGGGTCGTCTGGCCGCAAATATGTTGACCGGGCGGGACGACGAACCGGAGCTCACCAAGGCGATTGCGCCTACCGGTAGATCTCCCCTCCGGTCTCGATGAACTCGCTGCCCTTCTGCGCGAGCCCTTCCTTCAGAGCCTCCGCGTCCGATAGCCCCGCGGATCTGGCGTACTCACGTAGCTCTTCGGTGATCCGCATGGAGCAGAACTGGGGGCCGCACATCGAGCAAAAGTGGGACGTCTTCGCGCCCTCGGCCGGCAGCATCTCATCGTGATACTCGCGGGCCGTCTGTGGATCGAGGGATAGGTTGAACTGGTCCTCCCAGCGGAACTCGAAGCGCGCCTTCGACAGGGCGTCGTCCCAGGCCTGCGCGCCGGGGTGGGACTTGGCGAGGTCCGCTGCATGGGCGGCGATCTTGTAGGCGATCACACCGTCCTTGACGTCCTGCTTGTTGGGCAGCCCGAGGTGCTCCTTGGGAGTCACGTAGCAGAGCATGGCCGTGCCGTACCAGCCGATCATGGCGGCCCCGATGGCCGAGGTGATGTGGTCGTAGCCGGGAGCGATGTCCGTCGTGAGCGGCCCGAGGGTGTAGAAAGGAGCTTCATCGCACACCTGCATCTGGCGTTCTACGTTCTCGCGGATCTTGTGCATCGGCACGTGGCCGGGCCCCTCGATCATGACCTGGACGTCGTGCTCCCAGGCGCGGCGGGTAAGCTCGCCCAGGGTGTCGAGTTCGGCGAACTGGGCATCGTCATTGGCGTCGGCGATGCAGCCGGGACGCAGGCCGTCGCCGAGGCTGAAGGCCACGTCGTAGCGCTTCATCACCTCACACAGGCGATCGAAATTGGCGTAGAGGAAGTTCTCCTCGTGATGGGCGAGGCACCACTTTGCGAGGATCGCTCCGCCGCGCGAGACGATGCCCGTGACACGCTCGCGCGTAAGGGGTACGTAGCGCAGCAACACGCCGGCATGGATGGTGAAGTAGTCGACGCCCTGCTCGCACTGCTCTTCGATGGTCTCCAGGAAGACTTCGAAGCTGAGATCCTCGATCGTACCGCCGACCTTTTCGAGCGCCTGGTAGATCGGGACGGTACCGATCGGGACGGGCGAATTGCGCAGAATGACCTCGCGCGTCTCGTGGATGTCGGCTCCGGTGGAGAGATCCATCACGGTGTCCGCCCCCCAGCGGGTTGCCCAGCGCAACTTCTCGACCTCGTCGTCGATCGAGGAGCGCACCACCGAGTTCCCGATGTTCGCGTTGACCTTCACGAGAAAGTTCCGGCCGATGATCATCGGCTCGAGCTCGGGGTGGTGCGTGTTCGCAGGCAGGACGGCCCGTCCGCGGGCGATTTCCGAACGCACGAACTCGGAGGTCACCCCTTCGCGTTCGGCGACAAAGGCCATCTCGGGCGTGGTGATTCCGCGACGCGCGTAATGCATCTGGGTCCGGTTCCCCGTATCCGCCGGGCCGCTCCGGCGGGCATCGATCCAGGGTTGGCGCAACCCGGGCAAACCCTCGGAGGCGGAAAAGCTCCGGGGCCCCGAAGCGTCGTAGACGTCGATCGACGCCTCCCCCCCCGAGAGGTGAATCCGACGCTTGGGAACCTCCATGCGCTCCCCCTGGTGCTCGAGTTTCACGAAGACCTTGTGGGAACCGGGAAAGGCGTCGGCGCGGGCCGTGGATCGTGTCTCGTGGGTCATCGGGGTGCGGTTTGGGTTGGCGGGTGGAGCGCCGAGGCGAGCCGGGCCCGAGATTGTAGGGCCTGGCTCGCACCCTAAAAAGGTGCGGAAGCTCGTACTCAAGCCGATCTCACACTTTCGTCCGGGCCGAAGGAAAAGTAGCCTCCGCCCCTTCGCGTTGACCTCGAAGAGTTCGAACCATGGTTCCCACACCGCGCCATCAGGCCCTGCGCAGCATCTCCAACAACACGGTGGCCCCCGAGCGGCCCCCCTTCTGCACGTTGACCGAGCTCTTCGGCTCGCACGTGTTCAACGACGCTGTGCAGCGCAAGCGCCTGACACCCGAGGTCTACCAGGCCCTTCGGTGTACGATCGATCGAGGCCTCGTGCTGGAAGAGCGCGTCGCCGCTGAAGTGGCCGACGCGATGAAGGACTGGGCCGTCGAACACGGTGCGACGCATTTCACGCACTGGTTCCAGCCCATGACGGGCCTCACCGCGGAAAAGCACGACTCGTTCCTCAGTCCGGTGGTCGATGGGGGCGCCATCCACGCCTTCTCGGGCAAAGAGCTCATCATGGGCGAACCGGACGCTTCGTCCTTCCCCTCCGGGGGCATCCGGGCGACCTTCGAGGCGCGCGGCTACACGGCCTGGGATCCGACCTCGCCGGCCTTTCTGCGGGAGACCGCTTTCGGATTCACCCTGTGCATCCCCACGGCCTTCTGCTCGTGGACCGGTGAAGCGCTCGACACCAAGACGCCACTCCTGCGCTCGTGCGAAGCGCTCGATCGCAGCGCCCGTCGGCTGCTCGGGCTGATCGGCGAAGAGGTCGAACGCATCCACGCGACGATGGGCCCGGAGCAGGAGTACTTCCTGATCGACCGCGACCTCCACCGCCTGCGCCCCGACCTGATCGCGTGTGGCCGAACGCTCTTCGGTGCCCGCCCCCCCAAGGGACAGGAGCTGGAAGATCACTACTTCGCCACCACTCCCGAGCGCATCCTCAACTTCATGATGGATCTCGAGCAAGGGGCCTGGAAGCTGGGTATTCCCCTGCGCACGCGCCACAACGAGGTGGCACCCCACCAGTTCGAAATGGCGCCGCGCTACGAGAAGGTCCAGCTCGCAACCGACCACAACATGCTGTTGATGGAGCTGCTCGAGACCGTGGCCGAACGCCACGGTCTCGCCTGCCTGCTCCACGAAAAGCCCTTCGCCGGCGTGAACGGCAGCGGCAAGCACAACAACTGGTCCCTGGCCGACGAAAACGACAGGAACCTCCTCGATCCCGGCCAAACACCGCACGAGAACATGCGCTTTTTCGTGCTCCTGACGGCCCTGATCCGCGCAGTGGATCGGCATCAGGACCTCCTGCGCGCCTCGGTCGCCACCGCCGGCAACGACCACCGCCTGGGAGCCAACGAAGCGCCTCCGGCGATCATGTCGATCTCACTGGGTTCCGAACTGGAGGAGATCGTCGAGGCCTTCGTACAGGGCAGCGACGCGCGTTCCCACAGCCGCAGCCACCTCCAACTCGGTGTGACCACCCTGCCGCCCCTGCCCAAGGACACGAGCGATCGCAATCGCACCTCACCCTTCGCCTTTACCGGCGACAAGTTCGAATTGCGAACCGCAGGCTCCAGCCAGACCATCGCCTACCCCAACATGGTGATCAACACCATCGTGGCCGAATCGATGGATTACCTCTCCGATCAGATCGAGGAGCGAAGCACTGCGCAGGCCGGCACGGAGACGCGCAAGATCGTCCAGGATCTGGTGCAAGATACCTTGAAGCAACACCACCGCATCCTGTTCAGCGGTGACAACTACGCGGGCGATTGGACCCGCGAGGCGGAGCGCCGCGGACTTCTGAACCTGCGCAGCACACCGGACGCCCTGGAGCAATGGGGTGCGGACAAGAACATCGCGCTCTTCGAGCAATACAGCGTCCTGAGTCGGCGTGAAACCATCTCCCGTTCCAACGTTTTTTTCGCCGGCTACGTCCACCGCATCAAGGTCGAATCCCTCGCCACCATGCAGATCGCATCGACATCGATCCTTCCGGCAGGAATCGAATACCAGAAGCGCATCGCCGAATCGATCAACGCTGCGCGCACGGCCTCCGCGGCGATGGATCTGGTTGAACAGGAGAAGCTCCTGATCGACGTGGGCGACACGGTCAACCGGCTCCGCACCGGGCTACGATCGCTCGAGGAGCGCCACCGCCAATGCGAAGAGCTGGAATCGGATCCCGTCACCACCGCCAGGATGGTGCGCGATCGGGTGCTCCCGGTCATGGAAAAGGTCCGCGCCCAGGCGGATCACCTCGAGCAGATCGTCGACGACGCGCTGTGGGTATTGCCGAAGTATCACGAACTCCTGTTCCTGCACTGACCCGGCGCCATGACGCTTTCACGAGACGAGGCCTGGGAACTACTCTGCGAGTGGACTCCCTCGCAGGCCCTGCGTCGCCACGCCCGCTCGGTCGAAATCACGATGCGAGCCGCCGCGTTTCGCTATGGCCGGGGTGAGGAGGACGAATCCCGCTTCGCCCTGGCCGGCATGTTGCACGACGCGGACTACGAAAGGTGGCCCGAGGAACACCCCAAGCGCATCGTTTCCTGGCTGGAGGAACGCGGCGAAAAGGAGGTCGCCCACGCCATCTCCGCCCACTACACCGGCTGGGGTGTCGCCTACGAGAGCGTTCTGGACAAGGCGCTGCTCGCCTGTGACGAGCTAACCGGTTTCATCGGTGCCTGTTGCCTCGTGCGGCCCGACGGAATCGCGAGCCTCGCCCCCAAGAGCGTGAAGAAAAAACTCAAGGACAAGCACTTCGCCGCCAAGGTCGAGCGACACGAGGTGCGTGCCGGCGCGGAACTCCTCGAGGTGGACCTCGGCGATCACATCCAGTTCCTCATCGACTCGCTCCGGCCCCATGCCGACGAGCTCCTGCTCGGGGGGCGAGCTTGAATCACACCGTCGCCCTCCGATCTCACGTCTGAGATCCACCGGTCGGGCGCCCGGCAGAGGGCCCGCAAGATCAGCTCTTCAGCGGGGCCGAGCCAGCCCTCGAGCCGAGGCCGCACGAGATCGGGGAAACGGATGGACAGGGATCAGGCGGAGCCTCGCCGGCGCTTGCGCACAGCCCTGGCCACCAGGGCATCGAAGAGTCTCTGCTGGGGAACGTCCTGTGCACAGGAGAGCTCCGGATGCCACTGGACACAGATCAAGTCCGGATGATCGGGGCTTTCGATCGCCTCGACCACCCCGTCCGGCGCCCGGGCGACCACCTCGAAACCGGGTGCGACATCGCGCAGGGCCTGATGGTGCCACGAAAAGGGATCCAGCCGTGTTTCCCCCAGGAGTTCGGCCAGCCGTGAGGCGGGATCGACCTCGACCGCGTGGCGCAACGGTTGGCGCGGGGGGGCGCGGTGGAGGAGTTTCCCCGCGACGTCGGCGCATTCGTCCGCATCGGCCAGATGCTCGCACAGCGTCCCACCCAGGGCCACGTTCAAGAGCTGCATACCGCGGCAGATGCAAAGCGCCGGCAAGCCGCGCTCGAGGATCGTCCGGATGAGAACCAGCTCGTCCGCGTCGCGCTCCGGGTCGGTGTTGTAGATTTTCTCGTGACGCTCTCCGCCGTAGGCCTGGGGGTCCACGTCTCCCCCACCCGTGAGCACCCAGCCATCGATGAAATCGAACAGTTCCGCGTGCTCGCCCTGCGCCCGTGACTCCACGGAGCTCCCCGGCGCAATGAGCAGGGGCAGGCCCCCCGCACGCCGCACGCCGTCGACGTACTGAGCGTAAAGGGTGAAGCGGTCGTTTTCGTCCTCGCGCCGCGAGTACGTGGGGAGCCCGATCCGGGGGAGAACCATGGAGCCATTCTATCCTCTGCACAACCCGGAAAGATCGGAGCTTCTCACTCGTGGTGTTCCCGCCCGACGAGCGGCGGCGGTGGACCCGCTCACGGCCTTGCACCGCGAATAGGCTGCGCCTGAAAGTTCGCGACATGCCGCAGGGAAACGGGGGGGCGGCCTCTTCGAAGACGAATCTCGAACCCGGAGGGTTCGCCCTTGGGCGTTCGAGGCGAGATTGTGGCTCGATCGACGTCCCGGTAGGATCCCCGGAGGGCCGCAGCCGGTCAAACGATGAGTGAGCGTACCCGGACCGATCTTCTACTCTTCAGCCTCATCACCCTGTGCGCCTTTCTATTGAGACTGGTGTACCTCGCGGAGATCGACAGCCTGCCGCTCTTCGAGCACCTGGCCTTCGATGGTGCGCGCTATGACGAGTGGGCCTGCGAGATCGCTTCAGGCGAGTGGCTGGGTGACGGAGTCTTCTTCCAGGCGCCGCTCTATCCCTACTTCCTGGCCTCCCTCCAGAGCCTCTTCGGCCACGACCTGTGGGCTGTCCGCGCCGTGCAGGCCTTGCTCGGTGGGCTCGGTTGCGGGCTGGTCTTCGTCGCGGGAAAGCTCCTTTTTTCGCGAACGATCGGGGCCCTCGCCGGGCTCCTCTTGGCCTTCTATGCCCCGGCGGTGTTTTTCGACGGCCTGATCCAGAAGGCGTCCCTCGACAGCTTCCTGGTCGCGTCGCTCCTGGCGCTCCTTGCCCGGGCGGCGGTGCGGCCGGAAAGCAGAGGAAGCTGGGCGTCGGCCGGGACGTTGCTCGGACTGCTCTGCCTGACGCGCGAGAACGCGCTCATCTGGGCTCCCGTGGTCCCCCTCTGGATCTGGCTGGGGTTTCCCCGCCCGCGCGCCTGGAGATCCCTGCGTATCGGCCTGTTCGCCGCGGGCCTGTCGGCGATCCTCCTGCCGGTAGGGTTGCGCAACTACGCGGTCGGCGAACAATTCGCGCTGACGACCTCGCAGTTCGGCGCCAACTTCTACATCGGCAACAACGCGGACGCCGACGGGACGTACGCACCGTTCCAGGCTGGTTGGGGCAGCCCGGAGCTCGAGCAGGAGGACATTCGACGGCTGGCGGAACGCGATGTCGGGCGCTCGCTCACGCCGGCCGAGATCTCCGATTACTGGCTCGAGCGCACGCTGGCCGACATCGGCGCCGACCCACTGCGTTGGATCGCGCTTCTGGGGCGCAAGTGGATGCTCCTGTGGAACGCGCGCGAGCTCGAAGACACCGACGATTTCTACATCTACCGCCAACACTCGCGCCTGCTGGCTATCCTGGCACCGTTCAGTCCCTTCGGCTTGCTCGCCGGCCTGGCGGCCGCCGGTGCGATATGGACCGCCAGGGATTGGCGTCGACTGGCGATCCTCCATGCCCTGATCCTGACCCTTGCGGCCAGCGTGGCTCTCTTCTTCGTCTTCGGCCGCTATCGCATTTCCCTGGTCCCGCTGCTCGCGCCGCTGGCCGCAGCCGGGCTCGTGCACGGCGCCCAGCTCCTGCGCGAAAGAAACTGGCGCACCGCCCTCCCGGGCCTGGGGGTGGCCGTGGCGGTGGTCATCGCCGCCCACTGGCCGATGCTGGATCGGCCGGTCCCTTCCCCGGCTGGGTTCAACAACCTCGCCAACGCCTTCGTCAAGGCCGGACGCCTGGACGAGGCCCTCGCGACCTACGCACAGGCTCTTGAGGGTCATCCCAAGAGCGCCGAGGTTCGCTACAACCGGGCCAACCTCCTGCGCGACCTGGGGCGCTTCGACGAGGCCGAGCGCGAGTACCTGAAGGTCCTGGCGCTGGAGCCCGGCTTTGCCGAGGGACACAACAACCTCGGCGTGCTCCTCGGCGCACAAAAGCGCCGCGCGGAAGCGATCGCGAGCTTCCGCCGTGCGCTCGAACACGAACCCGATCTCTTCGACGCGCAGCGCAATCTCGCACGGGCGCTGGCACGCGCGGGAGATTTAGCCGGAGCCGAAAAGTACCTACGCGCAGCCCTGGCACAGCGGCCGGACCTCCCCGACTTGCACCGGGAATTGGCGCAGGTTCTGGACCGGCTAAAGCGCCAGGAAGGCGAGTGAAACAGGTCTTCCGCCCGCGTCGTTTGCCGGAGGCGAATCGCAACCGGCCCCCGTCGGTTTGAGGCGAAGCGTCGCCAGGAGTTCCGCAGCGGCGCTAACGGGACCGCTCGATCTCCTGCGCGACCTCGTTTGCGAAATGCATGCAGTGATCGATGTTGATGTAGCTGAAGCGCGCCTGGCGACCGGTGAAGTGAATCTCCGGGTGTCGCTCGCGGAAGAAGGCGAGCAGGTCCAGGGTCCGCTGTTGCGATTCGATCTCGAAGAGCGGATAGGCGTGCTCGGTGCGGACGACGAAGTAATCCTCGACGTCCTTCTCCTCGAGCAGCCCGGTCTCTTTCAAGCCCACCATGGCCTCGGTGAAGAGCTCGGAATCGGAAGCCCTCCAGCGCTCGTCCCCGACGAAGCAGGGGATCTCCAGGGAGAAGCTCGCTTTGCCCTCCAGGGCGTTCTCCCGGGAGAAGTTCGAGTACTCGGCTGTGCGCTGGAAACTCAGGTGGGGTTCAGGGAAGTAGATCCAGTGGGCCCCTGTCACCTGGGGCCTCCCGACCACCAGGTGCAGCAAGCAAAGAGCCCGAAAGCGCAGGTTTCCGGCCGCTTCGAGCAACTTCTCGGGCAGGCGCGGGGTGCACAACCGCGGGAAGGCGTTGATCGGTATCGTGTTGACGAGCTCGTCGTAGTCCTGGGCGGTCTCGCCGGATTCGTCGCGATAGCAAACGCGACGGCGCTCGACCTCCACGGCATCGACCCTGACTCCGGTGCGCACGACACCTCCGGCCGCCTCGAGTCGCTCCGCCAGGCGCTCCACCAGCTGTTGGGGCCCCTTGCGCGGATAGCGGAAGCTCCCTTGATAGGGTGAGTGGTGGATCTTGGTCTTGATGCTGTAGCGCGCCCGGGTCTTGAAGAGCGTCCTGACAAGCACCTGCCACAGACTTTGAACCGCGATGCGTTTCTCAGCTGCGTCGGCCGTCAACCGGCTCGGCGGAATGCCCCAGACCTTTTCCGTGTAGGGTCCGAAGTGAATGCGGTAGAGCGTGTTGCCGAAATGATCGATGACCCAGTCCTCGAATGAGGCATTGCGGACGGGACGAAACTTGTTGCAAAGGTGCGTCCAGGCGTAGTCGGCGAAGCACCTGGCGGAGAGGGTCAGCGGGATGTTGAGCAGGATGTCGCCCGTCGAAAGCGGGTAGTTGAGGATCTTGCCCCAGAACCGCACGCGCGCATTCTTCGAACACGTGAGCAAGTCCTCGCCCAGAAGCTCCTTCCATTCCTCCGCGACGTCGTCGAAGTCCGTGTACAGCTGGTGGGGTCCGTAATCGAAGGCACAACCGTAAGCCTTGGCACTGCGCGCCAGCCCGCCGACGGTGTCTTCCTTCTCGAGCAGCGTGACCTCGAAGCCCTTCTCCGCGAGCTTCCAGCCCGTGGTCAGACCGGAAACGCCGCCGCCGATGATGAGGACGCGCTTGTTCATCCGTCCAGCGCATTCCAGAGACGGGCGATGCCGGCCTCCAGAGTCGTCGCGGGTCGCCAACCGAGCTCCGTACGCGCGCGCGAAACATCCAGGACGTTCCAGGGAACGTCCGCCCTACGCCCAGCGCAACAACGCACCTCGAGCTCCTGACCGCTGATGCTGCGGATCGCGGTGACGAGCTCGTTCAACGACGTGCCGACACCCGTGCCCACGTTGAAGAGCCGGAAGTCCCCCCGGTACTCGAGCCCGCAAAGGATCGCATCGATCGCGTCATCGACGAGGATGTAGTCGCGCGTCGTGGAGCCGTCGCCCCAGATCTCGACGGGTTGACCGCTCCTTGCGCACTGGATGAAGGTCGAGACGGCTCCCAGGACACCGGTCGAGGTCTGGTCCTCGCCGTAGGGATTGGAGAAGCGAAAGCACAGATAGTCCAACCCGAAGAGGCGCCGGTAGAGCTCCAGGTATTTCTCCACGACCAGCTTCGTGATGCCATAGGAGCTGATCGGATGGGTGGGATCGTCCTCTCGGCGGGGAACCTCGGGAGAGGGACCGTAGACCGTCCCACCGGAGGAAGGAAAAACGACACGCCGCACTCCGGCCGCGACGGCCATGTCCAGCAGGCGCAACGTGCCCACCACATTCGTCTCGACGTCGTAGGAGGGGTTTTCGTTCGACGAACAAGGCAGCGTGCTCCCGATGAAGTGGAACACGAGAGGGTGGCTCTCGAGGAGCGGTCTCAGGTCCGCCTCGTTCTGGAAGTCGCCCTCGACGTGGCGGACGTCGGGCAGGGTGTGCAAGCGCTGGTCGGAGATCCGGGGGCGATCGAAGATGGTGACAGCGTGGGCCCGCTCCCGCAGGCGCCGCGCGAGGTTGGAACCCAGAAAGCCCGCTCCGCCCAGAATCAAGGCGGGGACGCGCTCACCTCTATCCTCAGGCACGGGGCTAGTCCCCACCCTTATCCGCGGTCTCGGGAACGAGCCTCGCCACGAACTGCAGGCCGCTCTCGAAGAGCCAGCGGGCAGGCCAGGGATAGAGGTCCAACCGCGTCCGATACGTGTCGACCCGCAGCCCGAGGTCCTTCCAGGCCGTGCTCCAGCGCTCCTCCGGCCAGTAGTTGTAGGGCAACGGTACGCCGTGGGAGCGATTGCCTACCCAGTCCATGAAGCGTAGCGTCGAGTCGGCCAGGGGACGGGAGGTCCGGTGATCCTTCAGAACGATCGCCCGGCGGGCGACACGGCGCGCCTCCGTGAGCAGGATCATGGGATCGTCGGTGTGGTGCAGAACGTCCACCAGAATCACGGCATCGAAGGCATCGTCCTCCACGGGCAGTCGCAGTCCGTCGAAAGCCTGGACGGGGATGTGCGTCTCTTCGCGAGGATGCAGCTCGAAGCCGGAAACCGACAGGTCCGGAACGCTCTGTGCGAGACAATGGCCGATGCTCCCGTCCCCGCAACCCAGGTCGCAAACGCTCCAGCCCGGTTCGATGAGTAACGCCAGCGCGTGCACAATTCTCCGCATCCGGCGGCCGTGCACGACCTGCCCATGCGCCGACCCCACCAGTCCGATCGCCCGATTCACGGCCGACTAGGATATGGCCACCCTCGGGATCTTCAACCCGGCCCGGGGAGATCGGAGGAAGATAAAGCAAGCTCTCTCCAAAAGTCCAACCTTGCGGCCGCGTGACCGTAGTGGAGGACACGGATAGGATTTCACGCTTCCATGCCCCCCCACAGTGTTCTCCACAGGTGGCTGCCGGGTGCAGCCCAGCTCCCCGGCTTCCTTGCCGCTTGCAGCGTGTCCCTTGTCGCCTGCGCTTCGGACCTCAAGCCGAGCGCCCCTGTCGAACGGGTTCTGCTGATCACCTGTGACACCCTGCGCGCCGATCGCCTGGGCGCGTATGGGTACGCCCATCCCACGACCCCCCACCTCGATCGCTTCGCAAAAAAGAGCCTGGTTTTCGATCGGGCGTACTCGACGGCGCCGATGACGACCCCGGCGGTCAGCGCCATCTTCACCGGGCGTCTGCCCGATGAGCTCGGGGTGATGAACAACAAGGTACAGATCGCGCCGGCTGCGATCTCCATGACCGAAGTCATCTCGCGCGCGGGCATACGCACGGCCGCGGTGCTCTCCAATTGGGTTCTGGCGCGGCGTGGCCTGGAAGAGGCCGGACTCCAACAGGGCTTCGATCACTACGACGACACGATGACCACGCGGGAGGCCAACCGCGGTCACATGTTCGAACGCGATGCCGCGGCCACGACGGACGCTGCCCTCGCGTGGGTGAAGCGGCAACAAGACCGGCGCTTTTTTTTGTGGGTGCACTACCAGGACCCGCACGGTCCCTACACGCCGCCGGAGGACTGTTTGTCAGCGCTCCAGCGACCACTGACCGCCGAGCCCAAGCTGCGCGTCGGCCAAAACCAGCGCGGCCTGGGGGAACTGCCGAGGTATCAGGCGATCGGTGAAGAGCGCTCCCCCGAGGCCTATCGCATCCGCTACGACGCGGAGATCCGCTTCTTCGACCGCGAGGTCGGACGGCTGCTGGACGGCCTGGAGAAAAGGACACTGCTCGAAAACACGCTGGTCGTCATCACGGCCGATCACGGCGAGTCCCTGGGCGAGCGCAACTTCTGGTTTTCCCACGGCCAGCACCTCTTCGACGAGCTGGTGCGCGTCCCGTTCATCGTCCGCTACCCCCGAGGGTGCGCCCGTCCCTCATCCGCCGAAGACCGTGGGTATCGGCGCGTCGATCGACTGGTCAGCCACCTGGATGTCATGCCGACCATTCTCGACGCGTTCGGCCTGAAGGGACCGCAGGGCTACGGCCAGAGCCTCTTGCGCGCCGAACTCCCAGAACACCGCATGGTCGCACACATGGGCGCCGGTTGGTTCGGCGTCACCGACGCCAGACATCGTTGCTTTTCTTCGCGCTCAAGCACCCATCTCTACGACGTGGAAAAGGACCCTTTCGAGACGCGCAACCTGGCCGAGCGGGACGGCACGCGCGTCGAGGAGATGCTAGGTCGTTTCGAGATCCTCAAGCGCGGGCTTGCGACGGTCAGGCTCGAGGGTGTTGCGGTGAATCGTGACAACGCCGAACTCGAGGCCCTCAAAGCCCTGGGCTACGCCGGTGTGGACGAGGACTCCGGCCGGAGCGAGGAACCCGGGGGCTGAGGCGGCGACATGATCGCGTTTTTCCTCTCCATAGCCACGCTCGTTCAGGTTCAGAACGAGGCGGAATCGCATCGCCGCATGCTGGAAGAGCTGAAGCGTGTCGAACGCCTGACCCCGCAGCAGAACAGCTACTTGGAGACGGTCCTTCTGAAGGAGTATCGCACACGCATCGAAGAGGCTCCTGAGGATCTGACAGATATCGGCCGGGTTCAACTGGACTTTACCGCGGGCGTGCTCGAGCTGCGCGCAGGCGATCTGGAACGCGCTGTCGAACTGCTCGAAGAGGGATATGTGCTTCTCGCGAAAGACGGGAGGGACGAATACCCGAAGCTGAGGAGCAAGCTGGTCTACCAGCTCGCCCTGGCTTGCCTGAGACTCGGAGAGACTCGCAACTGCGTGGAACGACACACGAGCCAAAGCTGCATTCTGCCTGTCCGAGGAAACGGGGTGTTCAAGGACGTTGAGGCGACAAGGAAAGCCATACGCTACTTCGCCGAGTACGCCGGCCGGCAGCCGGAGGGCACGGCGCGTCGACAATCGAGCCAGTGGCTCTTGAACCTCTGCGCCATGGCCATCGGCGAGTATCCCGACGGCGTTCCCGAGGAACACCGCCTGGCCCCCGAGTTCTTTGAAAGCGATGTCGAGTTCCCGCGCTTTGTCGACATCGCCCCTGAACTGGGCATCAACGTCCTGGACATGGCCGGCGGCGCGGCCATCGAGGACTTCGACGGCGACGGACGCCTCGACATCGTGACCTCCAGCTGGGATCCGAGCATCTCCCTGCATCTCTTCCTGCGCACGGCCAAGGGCGAATTCGTCGACCGCAGCAGCGAGGCGGGATTGGTGGGCTTCAAGGGCGGACTCAACCTGAATCACGCGGACTATGACAGCGATGGCGACGCCGACATCCTGGTCCTGCGCGGCGCCTGGCTCCACGGAGAGACGGGACGCCACCCCAACTCGCTCCTGAGGAACGACGGCCAGGCCCACTTTCGCGACGTCACGTTCCTTGCCGGGCTCGGAGACAAACACTACCCCACGCAGGCGGCGGGGTGGGCGGACTACGACAACGACGGCGATCTCGATCTCTACATCGGCAACGAGGCCTCGCGCAAGTTCCGGTTTCCATCGCAGCTGTTCCAGAACCAGGACGACGCCACTTTTCGGGATGTGGCCCGAGCCGCCGGTGTGAGCAATCTGCAGTACACGAAAGGCGTAAGCTGGGGAGATTTCGACGCCGATGGCCGCAGCGACCTCTACGTTTCCAACCAGGGTAGCTCCAACCGGCTGTACCAAAACTCCGAAGCGAACACCTTCATCGATGTGTCAGCTCGGCTAGGGGTGCGCGAACCCCGTCAGAGCTTCGCGTGCTGGTTCTGGGACTACGACAACGACGGCACCCTCGATCTCTACGTGGCGAGCTATCACCAGCTCGGCCCCGAGGACAACCAGGACAGCGGTGAGGGATTACGCCTGTTCCCCGCCGTCGCCAGCTTCCTTGGCTACGAGCACGACGCCGAACACGCCCGTCTTTATCGCGGCGACGGCCGCGGTGGGTTCGCGGACGTCAGCCTCGATCTGGGGCTCGATGACGTCACGTTGACCATGGGATCGAATTTCGGTGATCTCGACAACGACGGCTGGCTGGATTTCTATCTGGGCACCGGCTATCCGTACTTCGACGGCCTCATGCCCAACCTGATGTATCGCAATGACGGCGGCCATCGTTTCACGGACGTCACGATCCCCGGCGGGTTCGGCCATCTGCAGAAGGGACACGGGGTCGTTTTTGCCGACCTGGACCGCGACGGGGACCAGGACGTCTTCGAGCAAATGGGCGGCGGCTTCTACGCCGACGCTTTCGGGAACGTTCTCTTCGAAAACCCGGGGGTAGAAGGCCACTGGCTCAAACTGCGTTTACAGGGCACAACGTCCAATCGCTCGGCCGTCGGCGCCCATGTTCGCGTGGTCGTGGGCAAGCAAAAGGACGAGCGCTCCATTTACCGCACGGTGGGAACCGGCGGCAGCTTTGGATCGAATCCCCTCGAGCTGCACATCGGACTGGGGAGTGCCGAGCGCGTCGAACGCATCGAGATTCGCTGGCCCGGCAGGGCTGAAAAGCAAGTCTTCCGCGACTTGCCCGCCGATTCTGTGGTGCGCATCACAGAGGGAGACAGCGAGGCGCTCGTCATTCGCGAGGAGCCACTTCCCTTTCGCTAGGCCTCTCGGGACACAGGTGGGGGCGCCGAGTCCCGGGCTCACGTCGCTCGCCTCCAGCGGGTCTCGAACACCAAGGCACGTCCCGGTCGCGTTCGAGGCGAAGCCTCAGTCAGTCGCTATGGCCCGAAGGGCGGCCGACCCAGCAGATACTCACCGACAAGTTTGCTGGTCCGCTTGCTACCACCGATGTTGAAGTGAATGTCGTCGTAGAAAACACTCTCGTCCCTGGGAAGCTTCGAAGCCAGATCGAAGCACTCCACTCCCTGTTCAACACAAACCTCGAGCAACGCGCGGTTGTAGCGATCCATCCCCTCACGCAGGGGACCGATGTCGTAGTACGTACAGCCCTTCACCTCCATGTAATCGCCGATCCCGCCCAACCAGATGATCTTCCGCAAGTCCTCGGGGAAGTCCTCCTGCCAGATGTAGGGCTGGGTCAAAAAGATCACCCGCGCGCCGTGGTCGGAACAGATGCGAATCAATTCGCGAATGTTGCGCCGGTACTCTTCCAGGCCATTCTCGATGTCAGGAAGCGTTTCCAGCACCTCGGGCGACGTTCTGCGATGCTCGCGCCAGAGTCGGATCGCCGCCCCAGCGTTATCCTGCGTCTTGTTGCTTTCGATCAGGCTGTCCTTGACGCGACTGGCCAGGCGCCAGAGAGCCGTCTGCTGGATCGCGAGGTAGCGATGTTCGTACTCCAGGGGCAACATCTGAAAAGAACGTCCCAGGATGAGGTCTTCAGCTCCCTCGTCGAGCATGAAGTCCGGGTCGTACGTCTCGCCCCGCGATAGACACAGCATCATGTCGTTGACGCCGGTCATCAGCACGACCGCATCGATCCTGGGAAGATAGGGCAGCAATCGACGCAACAGTACGATGTGATCGCGGGTGTTGAGACCGCTCTTGCCCGCATTCCCCATCCATGCGCGGTGATCGCTCTGGCACTCGTTCAAGAAGTGCTCGACCCCCTCGGGCCAGGCGACGTCCTGGTCGAGAAAGAGGCACTCGGTCGTACTCCCCCCCACGGCCAGCATGCGGTAGCTGTCTTCCGTAGAGATCTCGTCCGCGCGCAGCCCGAGCGAGCTGACCTGAAAGCGCGTCACTCCCTCGACACCCGGCATCAACCCGGGTTCGACGCTGAAGGTGCGCTGCAGGTGCGGCCACCAGGTGTAGTACTCACCTGCCTCGCGCAGGGTTCCGCGCAGGACGAACTCTCCAGCCAGGAGCGCCACGGCCACCCCTAGAAGGCAGAGAACGAGTCGCTTTACCCCCCGCCGTAGATTGTGAAAATCGCCACCCATCCCGGTCGCACGCCCCAATCTATCAGAGCAGGGCACGGGACAAACCAGGTTCTTTTTGGCCCGGCGTATGAGCCTGCCATCCGCGTTCCGCGCTCTCAGTCCAGTATAAGGGCGGCGGAGAGGCGATAGAGGCTCTCGACAAAGCCGTTCTCGTCCAGGAGCTCGCCGGCAAGAAATTTCCCGCGAACGCGAATGGGGTCGTAACCGGGTCCCGGACCGGCTCGTCCTTCTTCGAGCTCGACCGCGATCCACTCGTCGAGCACCGGAACGGTTCCAAAGCAACAACCCGGGGGAAAGCGTGTCAACAACAGTCGATCCGCCCGCTCCCCCGCCAATCGTGTGATCAGCGGAAAGCCCTCCAGCTCGACCTCGCGCTCGTGCAGGCTCGCGATCCGCTCGGGAAAGTCCTCGGGGCCGAGGGCGCGGGCCTCCGCACCGCGGATCTCGGGCGGGTCGTAGTCATCGAAGGCCAGCTGCATCAGGTCGATGGCGACCGGGCCCGTGGCGGGCAGGGGGAAATGCATCTCTTTTTCGCCACGTTCCGGACGCGAGCCGGCAGGCGCATCCAGCGGAGCACCGACGATCGGACGTTGCGTCAATGCAGGGAAGGGCCGGCTTGTCGCGCGCACGACCCAGCCCAGCGCAAGGACGCTGATGATGAGGGAAGCGCCTGCCCCGACGCGTGAGAGACTGCCGCCCATGGGGGCTAGTCTAGCTCCACTTCCCAGGCCTCGATGGCCCCATTCTCCGTACCCGCGTACAGACACCGCCCATCCCGACGAAATTCCAGCGACAGGATCGCTTCGAAACTGCCCTGTAACTTCAGCAAACGCTCGCCGCTTTCAACGTCCCACAGAAAAACGGTCCCGTCGCGGGATGCGGTGGCCAGCGTCTCGCCCTTCGCGTCCAGAGCCAGGGACCAGATCGAGTGGTCCGGATCGTTCAGAATCGCCAGCCGTTCCCTGGTTTCGAGGTCGTACACGTGGGCGAAGTAGTCGTTCGAGGTGCACGCCAGGCGCAGGCCCTCTTCTGCGACGTCGATGGCCGAAACCCGAGCCAGATCGCGATCGCGCAGGGGATGCACGCGCTCGCCGGTTTGCACATCCCAGGTTCGAATGGACCCGCCGTCGCCGATCCAGGCCAAGAGGGTTGCCTTTCGATCGATGGTGGCGACCGCGACTCCCCTTTGAGGCGGAGGAATCTCGCGCAGAAGCTCACCCGTGTGCGCGTCGAAGGAGCGCATACGTCCGCTGCGGGAAACACAGGCGACCCGCTGGGCATCCTCGGAAAGGGCGACGGCCACCACCGGTTTGTCGTCCACCTCCAGGACCAGGCGCTCGCGCGGTTGCGGGCCGAGTTCGAAGATGCGCGCCGTTCCGTCCCGACCGCCGGAAGCGCAGAGTTGTGCGTCGTCCAAAAGCCCCACACTCATACACGCGCCGCGGTGGCCGCCGATGCGCCGAGCGCCCGTCGCATCGAAGACCCAGACGCCCCCGTCGGTTCCCCCGGCCACCACGAGCCCGCCGTCCGTAGATGAGGCGATGCTCCGTAGCTCTCCCGCGTCCGCACTACGCCGTTCGAAGGACGGCCCCGGATCCGTTCGCCAGAGCGACAACGCGCCGCCCATCGCCAGGACGGCCCAGGAAAGATCTTCGGCGGCCGCTCCGCCCAGGAGCGCGATGCCTCCGACCAGCGGCACGTCGTAGCGCAGTCGGGCACCGGCGCGTTCAAAGAGCAGCTCTCCACGGTGTCCCAGGGCGCACCAGGTGTTCGGCACACTCGCGTATTCAAGGCACACCACCTCCACCCCCGCCGTCGACGTCGAGGCGATCAGGCCGCCGTCATCCGGATTCCAGTGGCGGATCGTGAGGTCCGAAGAAGCGCTCGATACGGTGCGTCCGTCGGACGCAAAGGCCACGTCGCGCACCCAGTCGGCATGCCCCGCCAGTTCCACGACCCTACGGAAACCGACTCCGGACCAGATTCTAACCAGGGAGTCATCACCGGCTGTGGCGAAGCGCACGTTCCTGCGATCGACGTCGATCGCATTGATCGCACGATCGTGGCCGCGTAGCTCGATCAAGCTCCCGTCCGAGATGTTCCACACCGCCAGGCGCCCCTCGTCTCCTCCGATAGCGAGCCGCCGCTCCTCGACAAAAGCGAGCGCCGTCACGGTTTCGTCGAACTCGAGGGTCTCGAACTTCTCTCCCCCGGGAACACTCCACACCGACACGCGACCCGCCAGATCTCCCGCGGCTACGCGACGTCCATCCGGGGAATAGGCGCAGGCGAAGACCGCCTCTTGGCCGGCACGGATCCGGAAACCAGGCCGGGGAATCGGACCGGGCGCCGTACCGCCTGCGGGAATGGCGTAGCCTGCGATCCAGCCGTCGCGCGTTCCGACGGCCACCTCGCGCCGGCCGGGCGCAGCGCTCACCACCAGCACGTCGTCCTCGCTATCGACCAGGAGGGGAAAGCGCCTTGCCGCACGGGATCGCAAGAGGTGCCAGGCGAAACCGCGCGCCGCTTCGGGAATACGGTTCAGAATCTCGTCGGCCCGGCCCAGCTGTGCATTCTCGACCGCGATCTCAGCGGCCTGGAGGCGGTTCGCATTCGTACGGCGCTCCGCCTGAGCCACGACGCCTTCACCGCCCTCTTTGTCCGGGCCTGCCGCACCCTGGGTTTGCAACTGCCGCAGAGGTTCGAGGGCTGCCTCCGCGGCATCGAGATCCCGATCCAGTTCGTCGTTCTGACGCACCAGCTCGCCATGACGCAAGAGGAGGGCATCGCGGTCGACCAAGAGAAGATAGATCCCTGCCCACGACGCCAGAAACGCCGAGATCAGGGTGATGGACATTGCCACCTTTGAGCGTGATCGGTCTTTTCCCATCATCACACGGAACTCAGGTTCGTGGCCACATCCGTGGAGTAGGCCTTCCAGGCGGGGAGAAGACCGGCCAGAGCTCCCAGGAAAACCATGCCGAGGGGCGCCAGGAGAAAGGCGGGGTGAAACTCGAAGAGCTGAACGATCACGCCCGTGCGCTCTTCGACGAGATACGCGACGACGAAGAACAGGATCGCATAGATCGCAAACCCAAGCACTGCTCCAAGCCCTGCGATCGCGCTGGATTCCAGGACGATCGCGGCAAAGACTGTGCGTCGGCGTGCGCCCAGCGCGCGCAGGATGGCGAACTCGAGTCGTCTTTCGTTCATCGTGTTGGTGAGGCTCGCAAGGATCCCGGCGGCCGCGACGAGACACACCACGTAGGACAAGAGCTCCAGGACGCGGTTCACCCATCCGAGCTTGTCGAACAATTCGGCGATCGAACGACCGATCGGCCAGGCCAGGGTCGCCGTGCTTCCTGCACGATTGAACTTCTGCTGGAGCTGAAAACCGGCCTGCGGACCGGCGAACTTGATGAGCACCGCGCTGACCTCCTTGTGGCGCACGGGAATCGCTTCGCCCACCTCCGCTTCGAACTCCTCACCGGCGCCGCGCAGGACGTGCCCTCCCATTCGAAACACGCCTTCGATCGGAATCCAGATCACGCGGTCCGAGGGTGTGTTGGTCGGCTCGAGAACGCCGACGACGACAAACTCCTCCTCGTGCTCCAGCGCGTGCCCCGCCGGCACGGCGACGCCGTGTTCGGGACGGATGCGTGACCCTCGGCCGAGCCCCAGGGCTCGCGCCACCGTGGCGCCGAGCACCGCTTCGCGGCGCGAAGGCTCGAATGGCACGCCCTGGCCTTGAAAGCGAAACGTCTCTCCCTCGTGCAATTCGAAGCGAGTAAAAACCTCCGGCGTCGTGCCCACGACGCGGAAGCCGCGATAGCTGTCCCCCACCGCATAGGGCAGTGCCAGTTCGACGCGTGGGTCGTCGCGGGCCGCCTCGTATTGGCTCCAGGAGAGGTTCCCCGGAGACGTTTCCAGGTGGTAGACCGTGTTCAAGACGAGCTGCAGCGGGCTGCCGCGGGCTCCCAACACCGCATCGAATCCGATCGAACCGCCGGTAAAGGCCCGCCTGGACTCGGCGCTGATCGCAAAGACGGCCAGGACCAATCCGGCCGCCAGGGCCGAGGCCGCAACGGTCACGCAGCTCGAAAACGCGTGCCGTGCAAGGCTCCTCTTGACGATGAGATAGAGCGTGCCCATCGACTACCTCAAGGCCTCCAGGCGGTCCACGCGCTCGAAGGTCTCGAGCACGGCCGGGTCGTGACTGACGAGTAACAGGGCGGCGCCCTCCTCGCGACACACCTCGCGCAGAAGCCCGAGTGCGATCTCTGCGTTCTCGGTATCGAGATTGCCGGTCGGTTCGTCCGCCAGCACGAGCTTGGGCCGGTTGGCGAGGGCGCGGGCCAGGGCGACGCGCTGTTTTTGTCCCATCGACATCTCCCCCGGTCGGTGGCCGAGTCGCTCCCCCAACCCCAACCGCTCCAACAACGTGCGTGCGTGATTTCGGTCGGGACGGGAGCCGAAGCTCATCCCCAGGAGCACGTTTTCCAGCGCGTCATATCCACCGAGAAGGTGAAAACTCTGGAAGACATAGCCCAGGTTTCGCGCTCGAAATCGGTCCCGCTCCGACTCCGACATGCCCGTGATTTCGTGTCCGGAAATCTCGATCCGGCCTGCATCCGGACGCAGGATGCCGGCGATGAGGTTCAAGAGGGTCGTCTTGCCAGAACCGCTTGGACCGGCCAGCGCGGCCTGCTCGCCCTCGGCCAGCGAGTACGCTTCCAGACGGACGACCGGGCGCTCCTCTCCCCCGGCCGTGCGATAGGCCCTGTGCAGGCCGTGGATCTCGAGCAAAGCCACCGCGCACAGGCTACAAAAGCAACCGCCACGCTAATATGGCGCGGCGTGCACTCCCGCACCGAACCCCGGCTCGCTGGGTCAGCGGGCCCTGCGTACGCGCTCGAGATCACGCGCAAACGCCGGCTCGGCGGGATCGAAGCGCAGGGCCAGCTCCAGGTGCCGGAGCGCCTCCTCCAGCTTCTTCTGGTCCTCGAACGCACGCCCGTACAGGTTGTGGGCCGTCGCGTGGGCCGGATCCGCATACAAGACGCGGCTTGCAAACTCGCCGGCCTGCACCGCCCGCCCCTCGGCGAGCGCGAGAGACCCCAGCCCGATCAAGGCCCGATCGAATTGTGGATTGCGAGCCAAGGCCTTTTCGAAGAGCTCGCGCCCGCGCTTGGTGTTGCCCCGTGCAACTTGAATCTCACCCAGGCGGCTGAGGGCCATGGGGTGTCCAGGATCGCGATCCAGCACCTCGTGAAACGCTTCGATCGCCTCCTCCGTCCGGTCTAACTTCAAGAGCGCCTGGCCCAGATAGAGCCGGGCCCGCAACAGGCTCGGGTCCAGCTCGAGCGCGCGTCGCAGATCCCGCAAACAGCCCTCGAGATCCCCGTGGGCCAGACGCGCTTGCCCCAGCCGCTGCAGGGGACGCGCCTGATCCGGAGCAGCCTCGCAAAGCAACTCGTAGCGACGAATCGCTTCCTCCGTCCTTCCCAGACGCATGCAGTAGGTCGCGATCTCGTGGTGCCACGAGGGATCATCCGGATCTTCGGCCGCGTGCCGTTCGTAGTTGGAGAGGTCCAGATCCCAGGCAAACCTTTCGAAGTGGTCCCACAGGATCGGGCGATCCTCTTCCGAGGGAAGAACCGACAAGAGAAGTTCGGCCATTTCATCGCTCGACTCGAAACCGTGCACGACCCGCTGTGGTGGCGAGAACGGATTAAGCAGATTGTCGGCGGTGTTGTCGAAGAGGTAGCGAATGGAAAGTTCGGTTCCCGCAGGCAAGAAGAGCGGCTCACTGTAGAAATACTCCTCCTGCCAGTTGAAGTCCCACGCGGGAATGTCGATCAGGTGCAATTCGTCCCCCCCCGGCGGCTTCGCGTAGCCTCGAAGGTCGTCCCCCAGGTAATGGGCGTGCGGATAGACGCCCAGAACCTGAAGGTCCACCGGAAGCTGGTAGCGCGCTTCGACGAGGAAGTCCTTCACGCCTGCCGGAATGTCGATGTCGCGCGACCACATGCGGATGGTCATGGGAAAGCGCGTGGGTGGCGTCTCGGCCTCGAAGAGTCCCAGGCGCACCTGAATCGGCTCCGGCCTCCCCGAGGGACGCAGGTGCAGCTGCAGCACGATGTCGGTGTGCGGCCGCAACAGGAAGGCGATGTCCTCTTCTCCCTCAGTGGGCACTTTGCCGGGCAGCCAGGTGACGAATTGACCGCCGGGAATCCGCAGGTTGCCGATGTCCATCCCCGTATATCCCGGCTGGGGATCCCGATCGTCGAGGGCGCGGGCGGTCCCCGTGTCATCCACGAAGAGCACGAGGTGGTGCAGGACCAGCCGGTTGTCGGGCCGAAACTCCACGGAGCGCACCCAGGTGTCCCTCTCCACCGGCGATCGGATGACGAAGTTGCGATACACGTCAAGCCCTTCCTCGGGTACGACGAAGGTCTCCATACTCAGCTCGATGTCCGGCTTTCCCAGCTGCCAACCCCGCTCCCACTTCGGCAGTTCGGGAAGCTTCTGTGGATCCCCCTCGGGAGCTCCCGCGGCGATCCAGGTCGCGAAGAGATCGATCTCCGCCTGGGTCAGGGAACGATCGTTCGCGAAGGGCTTGGCACCGCCCGCGGGAAGCCAGGGAGGCATGAAACGGCTTTCGGTGACGATGTCGATTTGCCGGACCCGGCGCTTCACCTCGGCGTAGTCGGTCAGGGAAAAGGGGGCCGCCTCGCCCGGGCGATGGCACGGCGCACACTTTTCGAAAACCAGAGGGGCGATGTGCTCACAGAAGGTCGGTTCGGCCGTCGATGAGTGCTCGCTCGATGATTCCCGGGCATCGTCTCCACAGCCGAGAGCCGCCAGAAGCAAGAGGGGACCGATCACATTCCGTCGGGGGGGCTTGGGACAATACAATGGACCGGACCTCGTGACCTGCTTCACTCTAGCACGCGGCCCGCGCGGTCCCCACGTTCCCCGGCGCCTATCGCGTTTCGCCCCCCGCCGAGCCTGTGTTCTCTGGCTCGGGCTCTTCGCGTGGGCCTGCGCCCCACCGCCACCCGGGCGAAACCTGATCCTGATCTCGGTCGATACGCTGCGCGCGGATCGACTGGGGTGCTATGGCTACGAGCGTCCCACTTCGCCGACCATCGATCGCCTCGCCCGCGAGGGCACGCTCTTCAGCGATGCCTCCGCACCATCGCCCTGGACCCTGCCCTCCCACGCCTCGATGTTCACCGGCCTGTACCCGCGCCGCAACGGAGTGACGGGCACGCGCTTCACGATGCCGAAGGACGTTGCCACCCTGGCGGAGCTGCTCTCGAAATACGGCTATGCCACGGGGGGCGTGGTGACGAATTCCCTGCTCACGACCAACGGTCTGGATCGGGGATTCGACTTTCATGAAGAGGTCGACAAGGGCGGACCCCATCCCTCCGCGACCTCGGTGCGCGGGATCGAATGGCTGCAGGGACGCGATCGCAAGCGCCCGTTCTTCTTGTTGCTCCACTACATCGACCCCCACGCCGACTACGGGACGCTCGAGGACGTGCGGGAGCAGTTCGTCGAACCGTACGACGGTCCGCTTCGGGGCAAAAGTGAAGAGCTGTACGCCTTCGTCGAGGGTCGTCTCAAGCTCGACGAGGCCGACGGGCGCCACCTGTCGAACCTCTATGACGGAGCGATCCGCCAGCTCGACGGGGAACTCGAAGAGATCCTCACCTATCTCGAAGGAGAGGGATTGCTCGAGGACACGTTGCTCGTATTGACCTCGGATCACGGCGAGGAGTTTCTCGACCACGGAGGCGTACTGCACGGCTTGACGCACTTTGACGAGGTCGCCCGCGTGCCTTTCATCCTACGGGGCCCCGGTATCGAAGCCGGGCGCAGGATCGAGACCCCCGTTTCCCTCGTCGACCTCGTGCCGACCTGCCTGGGCGAACTGGGGTTCCCCATCCCGAAGAATCTGGACGGGCTGAACCTGCGACCGCTCTTGCGAGGCACGGGTGAGCTCCCCCGACGCCGCATCTACTTCGAAGCGGACCTCGACGGATCGCTGGCCGGCTCGATGATCAAGGGGAAGGACCGCGCCGTTCGCGACGGACGGTTCAAACTGCATTTCAACGAGCGTACCGATGAGGTGCGGTTGTACGACCTGAAGAACGATCCGGGCGAGACCCGCGATGTCAGCGCGGAACATCCAGGTCTTGCGCAGGAACTGCTGGAAGATCTGCGCGCCTTCTTGGCTGCGGGAAGGGATGTTCCTGCACGGACATTGACCGAGGACGACCTGGCACGGTTGCGCGAGCTCGGCTATGCGGGCGAGGAGAGATAGCCGGCCCTTGACCCGAGCCGTTTGGTCCCGATACTGCGGGCGTGTCGAACGCCGCCGCGAGCCCTGTTCTCGAGCTGGAGAACGTCACCAAGGACTACGCGGGAAGCCTGGCGCTCGACGGTGTGTCGTTCGTGCTCCAACCGGGCGTAATCGGACTCCTGGGGCCCAACGGGGCAGGCAAGAGCACGCTGATCAAGGCGCTCATGGGCCTGGTGAAGCTCGGACGGGGCAATGCCCGTGTGCTGGGCCTCGATTCGCGCAGTAATTTTCGCAGCGTGCGCGAACTGGTGGGCTACATGCCCGAGGACGACTGCATCTTTCCGGGCTTGAAGGGCGTCGAAGCGGTCGCCTATGCGGGCGAGCTCTCCGGATTGCCGCAGATCGATGCGCTGCGGCGGGCACACGAGGTCATGGACTACGTGGGCCTGGGGGAGGAGCGCTATCGCGAGGTCCAGACCTACTCCACCGGGATGCGCCAGAAGCAAAAATTGGCCCAGGCGATCGTCCACGACCCGCGCCTGGTTCTCCTGGACGAGCCGACCGGCGGACTCGATCCCCTGGGACGCAGGCGGATGCTCAAACTCGTGCGCGCCCTGTTCGAGCGATCCGGCGTCAGCGTCATCGTCTCGACACACATTCTGCAGGACGTGGAGGACATCTGTGATTCGGTGGTCATCCTCGGTCGAGGCAAACTGCTCGAACACGACAGCATCTCCAATCTGCGCCGGCAAGCAGACGAGAGCGTAATCGTCGGCTTGGAGCAGCCGGACCCGCGCTTCGGGAAAGAACTGGAGCGGCGTGGCGTGCGCTTTGAGACCAACTACGAAGATGAGCTGCGTCTCTATGGCCCCCCGGAGGAGGTGGCACAACTCGCCCTGCAGGTGGCCCGGGAAACAGGAATCAGCGTGCGTCGCATAGAGAGTGGTCGCAACACCCTGGAGGAAATCTTCCTCAACGCCGTGCGACGGACGAATTGATGGGGCTCTTCCAGATCGGCTACAGGCGCTACGAAGGCCGGCTCACATCGCAACGGCTGCGTTGGCTGCCGATTACGCGCACGGGAATCAGAATCGCCCTCCGCAGCAAACTGCTGCGCTGGATAGGCGGGAGTTCCTTTCTGCCCATCCTCTACTTCGCTCCGGCGTTCTTCCTCATCGGTCGACTGACGGACCCGGAGACTGCGAACACAACCTACCTCGACATCGCCCGGGCATTCCTCGGCCCGGAACTGACCGACCGGTTGCACGAGAACCCGGCAGGCCTGCGCACGGCTGTCTGGTCCGCCGTGTTCGCGGGCTTCGGAACGCAGTATCAGCTGTGGATGGTCGCAATCGTCACGACCATCGTCGGCCCCGCACTCATTTCGAACGACATCCGCTCGCGGTCCTTTCTGATCTATTTCGCCCGGCCCCTCAGCCGCATGGACTATGTGCTCGGCAAGACCGGAACCCTGGTCGTCGTGCTCGCCGGGGTGACGCTCTTGCCCTCGATCTTTCTCTATGCGATATCGATTCTCTTTTCGCCATCGCTGGGAACGGTTCTACAGACAGCGTCGGTCGCCGTGGCGATCGTCCTGGCTTCACTGGGAACCATCATCCCGGTAGCGCTCGTCATGATGACGCTCTCATCGATCTTCCGCCAACCGCGCTTCGCCGCCGCGGCGTGGATCGTCCTCTGTCTCTTCGGATCGATCGCCCACTCGCTACTCCAGCAAACGTACGGCTTGCACGGATCCAAGTGGACGTTTCTCCTTTCCCCCGCGGAAACCATTCGCACCTTCCAGCTGGGCATCTACGGTGTCCGTGACAAGCTCATTCCCCTGGGCCTCGATAGCTCACTGCCTCTTGAGCTGGACTCCCTTACGAGCAGCGACTCCACCGGCACGGCCGCCATCTGGCTGGTGTTCGTCTCCGCGACCTCGCTCTTCATTCTATTGAGGCGGGTGGAGGCGCCCACGCGCATCTGATGGCGGCTCTTTTCGAATGTGACGGGCTCACCAAGCTCTACGGCATCGTCATGGGAGTGAACGACCTGTCCTTGGAGCTGGAGCCCGGTATTCACGGACTCCTGGGCCCTAACGGCGCGGGCAAGTCGACTCTCATCAAGTTGATCACGGGTCAGCTACGCCCGACCGAGGGCCGCATCCGCGTCTTCGGCGAGAATCCCTGGAACAATCCTCAACTTCTGGGACGCATGGGGTACTGCCCGGAACACGACGCCTTTTGGAACTCTCTGACGGGCCTGCAATTCGTGACCACCCTGGGCGAGTTCTCCGGCCTGGAGTCCTCGATCGCGAAGGACGGCGCCCGTGAAGCGCTGGGCCGCGTCGGGGCCACGGAGTTCATGGATCGCCCCATCTCCACCTATTCCAAGGGCATGCGCCAGCGCACCAAGCTGGCTCAGGCGTTGGTTCACCACCCCGATCTCTTGGTCCTGGACGAACCGCTCTCGGGCACCGACCCGGTCGGCCGGCGTGAAATCATGGACCTGGTCGGCGAGCTTGGCGCGGAAGGCAAGAGCGTCCTGGTCTCGAGCCACGTGATGCACGAGGTTCAGGCGATGACCGACCGTTTCTTGTTGATCTTTGGCGGACGGATCCTGGCAGCCGGCGACGTACACGAGATTCGCCAGCTGATGTACGAGATCCCCCACCGCATTCGAATCGTGTGCGACCAGCCGCGCGAGCTGGCCGCGCTCCTCACACGCGAACTCGCAGTCGAGGGTGTCGAACTCGACCATGAGCGCGGCGAACTGTGGGTACAGACCCGTGAACCGCGCAGCCTCTTTCACACACTGCCACAGTACGCCGCAGATGCGAGCATCGAGATCACCGAACTTGGCTCCGAAGACGAAAGCCTCGACGCGGTCTTCGAATACCTCGTGGGAGGTGGCATTTGAAGGCCCTATTCCGCCTGACCTTGCTGCAGATGCTGGGCAGGAAAAAGCTGTGGATCCTCCTGGCGTTCCTCAGCCTTCCGATCCTCCTCGTGGGCAGCATCCTCCTGGCCGGGGGGCTCCGCGGCGTACAGGAAGAGGCCGGTGAACAGATCGCCGTCGTCATCCTCTACGTCCTGTACCCACAGACACTGTGCATCCTGGTCGCCCTCCTCTACGGCGCCTCATTGCTCGCAGGCGAGATCGAAGACAAGACCCTCGTCTACCTCTTCACGCGCGCTTTGCCACGCTGGAAGGTCCTGGCGGGCAAGTACCTGGCAACTTCCGTCGCGCTCTCCGTGCTCACCTCCTTGAGCATGACCCTTTGCTTCGCCGTCTTCGACGCTCCCTTCGGCCTACGCGTCTGGCTGGCGCTCTTCGTCGCCATCACAGGCGCCTGCTTCACTTATACAGCGATCTTCAGTCTGCTCGGCCTGCTCGTTCCGCAGCGCGCGATCCCCGTCGGAATCCTCTACGGAGTCGTCTTCGAGCTGTTACTCTCCTCCGTACCGGCCGTCATCAACGAGTTGACGACCAGTTACTACCTGCGCTCCCTGGCCTACTGGATCGCCGACATCTCCCTGCCGCTGGACATTGACGAGGTCGTAGGCCTGGTCTCAGCCGATCCAGTCAGGGCCGTTCTCGCGATCCTGGTCATCTCCGGGGTGACGTTGTCGTTGTCTGCCCTGTTGATCCACCGGCGCGAATGGCCGCTGAACGAGGGCGTTTAGGTGAGATCGGCGTAGACGTAACGGAGACTGTGGAACGACCCGATCAGCTCAGGTGCCATAGAGGTTCATCCAATGAGCCCCTTGCAAGGTGGTTTGCTTCTCATCGCTGCGGTTTTGGCGGGTTGCAGGTCCGAGGAGTCCGCGAGGTCCGGTTCGCCTCGGTCCGATGCAGAACAGTCGACTTCTACTCCACCTCGATCGGCGGGACTGCCGACGGTCACGCCCATGCGAGGTACCGGGACGTTGATACCTCCCGACAGTCCGGGCAAGTTCGCGTTTGTGGTCTTCGGCGACAACCGACCCGCCAAAGGGGATCCGCAGCCGGAGACAATCAAAGAGATCTTCATTGAAATCAAGGAACTCCATCCGGCGTTCGCGATGTCGCTGGGAGACGTGATCGAGGGGAAGCCGAAGCAGATCGCGCAGCTTCGGGCAGACCTCGAAGCGAACCGGGACAAGGCGCACATCTTCATCACGATGCACTATCCAATTCACGCCAAGGACCAGGGCCCTCCTGATAGCACATGGGACGACCGCCTCTATCCGGAGAGCCGGAAGGCTCTGATCGAGATGTTCAAGGACTACGACAACATCGCCTACGTTCTGGCGGCTCACGAACACCTGTATTACAACCCGCAGTCGCCTGAGGACGTGGCGAATGTGCCCGGCTGGAAAACAGGAAATCCGATCGTTTACCTGGTTTCGGGCGGCGCCGGCGCTCCCTTGAACGATGGCAAGTGGGGCTTTCACAACTACCTGGTCTTCACCGTAGATGGAGCCAATGTCTCGGCCAAGTTGGTGAAGCTCGAGAGTACGGGCTCTTCATCGTGATTCGGGCGACGAGCATGCTGCACCGGTAGCGGCCTCCGTCCAGCGGCAGGAAAAACGTCAGGGCGCTGATGGATCAAGTACGGAAATTCCAGGTGCCGAAGGCCCGAGGAGGCGAAGGGACCCCGTCTCCTCTCCACAGGTTGCACGCGCAGGGGACACCCGGGCGCGTCTCGCCTGCGGTGCGTGTTCGCACGCGAACACTAGTTCAGGGGGGGATTCTCCGTACTTTAGGCGAACAGCTTCCAGGTGCTCTGGCACGTCGAAGCACTCCTCGACAAACCCGCATCGTCCACAGATGTAGCGACTCGGTTGCATGTTGTAGACCTGAAAAAAACCCATGGGCACCCCACCTCTTCCACCCTTGCGGCCCGGAACGTGGATGCATTCGCAACACGTGCATTTCGGACACGTCCATTTCTTGCCCTCGCCCATGTTGTCACCAGAGCCAATCCACCTCGCGAACAGCACCGCCCTCCTGCAGCTCTGTTCCCCTTCCCCCCCCCAGCTCCGTACGAAGCCCGCTGCCATTCGCATATACGACGCCGGGCCGGCTCGATATTGGGTAGCGGTGGAGGGATTTGAACCCCCGACTCGCGGATTATGATTCCGCTGCTCTAACCAACTGAGCTACACCGCCAAGTGGCGGGCACGATACGACCTACCTAGCCTTGTTGCTTCAGCTTTCTTAGACAATTTGGGCTTGCCGCGGGACGGGGTTGTCGAGCTGCAGTCAAGCTCGGCGACGCGAAGCATGCCCGAAGGCACCTACCCGTCCGTGCCGGTGGTCAGGATGCGGCCCCGGACCGAATAGTTTTGCAGGTCCTGACACGTGACCTTGCCCGTGTCCGGACAGTACACGTTGCACTGATCGGAGGGCGCGGCGTAGAGGTGGCAGGAGATGGCGGGCTCGTCGGAGGCGGCCGAACGAACGAGGTGGAGGCCGATTTCGTCGCGAATGAAAGCGACCTCGCCCTGGGCGAAGACGTGTGAGCCGCTCGGTTCGAGGGGGCCGGTCCGGACCTCTTCGGGTATGCAATAGCGCACCTCTTCCACACGCCCCTCGATCACACACATCCAACAGTCCTGGCTCTCGTGATTGTGAATCGGGCTTTCCTGACCGGTTCCCCAGCAGAGGAACAGGAGCTCGAAGCGGTCCTCGCGTACGACGAGATTGCGGGTGTAGTTCTGGTCGTTGAAGAGGGCGAAGGCACGCCAGTCGGTCGCGGTGCGCGCGTAGGTCGATAGCAGCTCGGCGATATGCGAGCCACGGGCCTCGTGGTGGAACTCGTCTCGAAGGGCCTCGATCAGAGAATCCAAAGACAGTGTGCCCATCGACAGGGCCTCGGACCGACGGCGGGGGGATGGACGGTGCGGCTCGGAGGGTGACATCGGAGAGGAGTATACGGAGGGTGGATCGCAGCACCAGAGCACCAGGGGGGGCGAGCCCCACCACCTCCCCCCACCCTGCCTTCTGGGTGGGGAGCGAACCGGACCGACCCGAGGCTCACCGGGTTGCGGTTCCCGCCCCGAAAACGACAAGCCCCAACTCAATCCGTACTTCGCCCCAGGAGCTCGATCCCCCCGGCGATGCTCGAAAACAAAATGCACGCGGGATTCGACGGTCCCTCGGGCTCATCGCCATCCCCCGTGGCCGTGGGCGCATGGTGGCTGTCCGGCGGATAGCGCACGAATTCCCCCTGCAAGTGCTCGCCCCACTCATCCACGTACCCCCCTTGGAGCACGAGGACATCCTCCGCCCCCAGGTGGCGATGGGCGGGATAGCCCCGCCCAGGCGCCATGCGAATCAGCACGGCTCCGCCCGCCCGCCGCCCACCCATGCCGGACGAGTCCTCCACCGCCACAGACTCATCCGACGCCAAGGGCAGCCACGCGACCCCGTCCACGATGGTCCCGCGCCAGGGAAGCGCCTCGGTGTCACCGACGGCAAGGCCACTCAACTTGCGGGTTGATAGATCGATAGGTTGGAACATTTTTTTGGAACGCCGTTGCGAGGTCCATGCCCATAGGCAGGGGTCGAGAACCCCATTCTCTGTTTTGGTCACATCCTCGGACAAACTGCGGAAAAAGCACCGCACCCCTGGTCACTTGGGCATCCTCCTCTATGATGGCATATGGACGGACTTCGGTCCCTCCACGAGCGTCTGTCGGGAGGCGATCGAGCAACGCGAGCAGCTCGATTGCCCGGGAAGCCTGGCGGACTCTCCTCTCTCCCTCGGGCCGGTGGTTTGGCAAGGATCACCGGCCCCCTTTTTCTAGAGCCGGCCCTTGTTCCCCGGGTGGCGCACCTACTACGAACCGGTAGAAGCTGCCCCGCCTTCGAGGAACGCTCCAAAGCAGCCCCCCTCCAGGTCGAACACCTGCACGCGCTCGCCATCGCGATCGATGACGGCCAGACGGGTGGAGCGGTCCTCACCGGTCTCTTCGATGACGACATCGCTCGGATTCTCGACCCTCCCCTCGCCCGAGCCGGCTTCCGCCAGCTGGATCAGTAACCGACCGCTTCCATCCACCAAAAGAAGCGCACTCGCAGCACCGCGAGTCGTCACCAACATCCGACCGTCCGCCAGCGGCGCCACCGCCGTCGGCTCGAAACTCCCCTTGCGCGTGGCGACGGAAAACAGGAAGTGGAACTCACCGTCGCGAAACACCTGCACGCGCCCCGCACCGCATTCCGCCGCGTAGACGAATGCCCCGAGGGACGAAACTCCCGCCAGGCCCCGGAAGCGGCTCATCGGGTTGCCTTCGGAACGCAATGAACGAAGCAACTTGCCGTCCTGGTCATACTGGGACAACGCATAGCGTCGCTCCCCACCGTCGGCGACCAGCAGCGTCCCTTCGTCACCATCCCCCCGGAAAGCAACATCCACCGGCGCACCCAACACCCCGAGTCGGTCCGAACCGGCCCCCTCGGCTTGAGCAGATCCACAGAGCCCCCCCACCTCGGCTCCGAATAGGGTGAACGTGCGCACCCGTCCCGCCGGCTCATCGGCGATCCAGATCCGCCGATCCTCATCCACCGACAGACCGCTGGCACTCGAACGCCCGATCGCTTCGTCGCAAAACGAGAATCCGCCCGCCAAGCGGCGTCCGCCCAAATCGAAGACCGCGACGTGGGCCGTCTTCTCGTAACGGCCCACGAAGAGTGAGCCTTTGTGCATCGCCAAACTGCCTTGCACGGGAGCCCCATTCTACAGGTTTGCGGCGCCTATCAGGTCATCGGACGCCATCGTCTCGCCGGTACGAAGAACGCGATGGGTGGCTGGGCCCGTCCAGTCGATCTCGACGGAGAGGCAAGTGACCTCGTAGCCCGCCTCAAGCAACTCGATCCGGGCCTGCGCCCCGAAGGAGCATGTTGGGATTTTCCTCGCCGGGGCTCGGGATCGTGACAACCGGAGGAGGCGGGGGGCGGGGGCTTCAAGACCCCAGCTCGCGCAGGGCCCTTCGCCAGATGCTGTGGCTGATTCGAGGCTCGCCGATGAATCGGGGAACCTGAGGCCTTTGTCAGCGCTTGGAAAGCGCTCAGGCGCCGAGGCGCTCGATTCCACACTCGATCCTACGACGCACCTTCTCGGGCCCCAGAAGCGCCATGATTCCGAACAGATCCGCACCTCCGGCCGCTCCGCTCAGGGCACAGCGCAGGGGTTGGAACAGCGCCGGAATCTTCAAGCCACGCTCGGAGATCCAGGCCTTGCTCTCCGCCCCCAGGGCATCGACATCGAATCCGTCGACAAGCTTCGGCGCGATCCATTCGAGGTAGTCGGCCAAGGTGGTCGTGGCCTCGTCGTGCTTCCTCACGTTCTTCAAGGCCTTCTCGTCGTAAGACACGTCGCCATCGTCGGCAAAGAGATAGGCCAAACGCCCGGGCATCTGGGAATACAGCTTGATGCGCTCCTGCTCCATCGCCAACGCCTGAAGATACCAGTCGCGCCGTACCTCCAGCTCTTCGGCCGTCGCCAATCCGGCCTCGACGACAAAGGGCGTACAGCGCTCGGCCAAGACCTCGATCGAATGCGCGCGGATGTACTCCCCTGCGATCCAGAGACACTTGTCCGGATCGAATATAGAACCGCCCTTGCGGAGGTCCTTGGGATCGAAGTTGGCCACCAGTTCGTCGCGAGAAAAGACGGTCGTCTTGTCGTCGAGAGCCCAGCTTTGCAGCGCCAGGAAATTGGACATCGCCTCCGCGGGGTATCCCTTCCTGCGGTAGTCCTGTAGCGCCGTATCCCCCGTGCGTTTGGATAGCTTTTTCTTGTCCTTGCCCAGCATCAGAGGCAAGTGACCAAACAGCGGCGGCTCCAAACCCAGGGCACGGTACAAGAGCACTTGCTTGGGGGTGTTCGTCAGATGTTCCTCACCGCGCAAGACATGCGTTATACGCATGTCGTGGTCATCGCAAACGACGACGAAGTTGTACGTCGGGTCGCCGCTGGCCCGCACCATGACCCAGTCGTCGACGTCCTCGTTCCGAAAGCGGACCTCGCCACTGACCATATCCTGGAAACGCGTTTCGCCCTCGGGTACCTTGAAACGCAGGACCGGCTTCTCGCCGGCTGCGACACGTTCGTCGCATTGCTCCCGTGAAAGCCCCCGGCAAAGTCCGTCATAGCCGAAGTTTTTCCCGTCCTTCATCTCTTTATTGCGCAAGGCCGCAAGGCGCTCGGGCGAACAAAAACAGCGGTAAGCCCACCCCTCTTGATGGAATCTCTCGGCCATCTCACGATAGCCCCCATAGCGCTCGGTCTGGCGGTATGGGCCAAGGGCTCCGCCCACGTCGGGGCCCTCATCCCAGTCGATGCCCAACCACGAAAGACCTTCGAGAATGGCACGCTCGTATTCATCGCTCGAGCGTTCCCGATCCGTATCCTCGATACGCAGGAGAAACACGCCACCGTACCGGCGCGCATAGGCCCAGTTGAAAAGGGCCGTGCGAGCGCCCCCGATATGGAGGCTGCCGGTCGGTGAGGGGGCAAAACGCAGTCGGATAGGGTCGCTCAAGATTCACTTCCCCTGAGGGTCGGTGGCCCGGGAATGGCGAAGCTTACCCCCCATCCTTGGAATCCCTCGCTGGCGCAAGCTAGATTCTTGCGATGAGTCTCCTTCTGAAGCAGCCGCCCCGCGAACTCGTCCATCGCCTCCCCAAGACCCTCTTGCACGAACACCTGGACGGAGGCCTGCGGCCGGAGACCGTGGTCGAGCTCGCCAAGGACTGTGGCTACAAGGAACTCCCCACCACCGACCCGGACGATCTGGGCAAGTGGTTTTTTGAGGGAGCCAACCGCAAGAGCTTACCGCTCTACCTCGAGGGTTTCCGACACACGATCGCCGTCTTGCAGAACGCGGAGGCGCTCGAGCGGGTCGCCTACGAATTCCTCGAGGACATGGCCGAGGACAACGTCGTGTATGCGGAGGTGCGCTTCGCGCCCCATTTCCATGCAGCGAGTGGCCTGGGCCTGGACGCGGTCATGCTGGCCGTATTGCGCGGCCTTCGGCGCGGGCGCGCGGAATTCGGCGTGGAGTACGGCCTGATCGTCTGTGCCATGCGCAACGAAGCCCCCGAACTGTCCACCAAGCTCGTGGAACTCGCCCTCTCCTACAAGGAACAGGGCTGCGTCGGTTTCGACCTTGCCGGCGAGGAGGCGGGGCATCCGGCCAAAGAACACGTGCGCGCGTTTCAGCTCGCCCTGCGCATGAACTTCGCCATCACGATTCACGCAGGCGAGAGCTTCGGCCCCGAAAGTATCTGGCAGGCATTGCAGTACTGCGGCGCGCATCGCATCGGGCACGGCACGCGCCTCGTCGAAGACCTGGTCATCTATGAAGGCAAGGTCGTCAAGGTGGGGTCGCTGGCCCAATACATACTCGACCACCGTATCCCTCTGGAAATCTGCCTGCTCAGTAACGTGCACACCGGTGCGACGGCGAGCATGAAGGAGCATCCCTTCCGGATCTTCCACGAACTGGGCTTCAGGCTGACCCTGAACACGGACAACCGACTGATGAGCAGCACGACGCTCACCGACGAATACATGGTGGCCGTCGACACCTTCGGCTGTGGTTTGGACGATCTCGAGACTTTCTCGATCAACGGGATGAAGTCTGCATTCGTGCACTACGACAAGCGCTGCGAAATGATCTACTCACGCATCAAGCAGGGGTTCTACGATCTGAGGACCGAAGCCGGGCTCCCGCCCCGCAGGCACTACGGCGAAACCGATCAAGGGTAGGCCGCCCCCACCATGGCGACTCGTATCGTTGGTGTCGAACGCCACCTCCCCCACAGGTTTTCCGGAACGGTGGACCTCCTCGCTTTCGAAAGCGATCTCCTGGTGGGGAACCCCCTCGGTGACCCGACGGTTCGCGAATTGCTCTGCTACACACCACCCGACCCCGCACCGGGGTCGGCGGTATTGTTCGTACTGCCGGCTTTCACCTCGCGGCCCCATGCGGCCCTCGAAACCCACCCCTGGCGCCGGGGGCTCGTAGCCGGCTACGACCGGGCCGTGGCCGCGGGCGCGATCCCGCCGGCCTTTCTCGTATTGCCCGATTGCTTCACACGCCTGGGCGGCAGCCAGTACGTGAACTCCCCGGCCGTCGGTCCCTATGAGAGCCACGTGATCGAGGAGCTGCTGCCACTGGCTCGGGAACACCTTGAGGCCGATCATGCCGGGCCTCGCGGCATCCTCGGTAAGTCCTCCGGCGGTTTTGGCGCGCTGCACCTCTCCATGCACCACGTAGGAGCGTTCCGCGCCTGCGCCTCGATCAGCGGTGACTGCGGCTTCGACGCTTTGTTTCCCCCCGAGTTCTTGAATTGCTTGCGTGGACTGCTCCAACACGATGGAGATCCCGCCAAGTTCCTCGATTCCTTCTTCGAAAACCCGGACCTCTCCGGCGATGGACACGCGGTGATCAACGTACTGGCGATGGCCGCATGCTTCTCACCGAACGCGGACTCGCCCTTGGGCTTCGACCTTCCGTTCGAGCTCGAAACGGGCGAAATCATCCCGGCGACATGGCAACGCTGGTTGGAATTCGATCCCCTGGTCGCCTGCGAACGCTCGGTGGCAGCGCTGAAGCATCTGGACCTCCTGCATATCGAATGCGGACTCAGCGACGAATTCCACCTGCAATGGGGCGCGCGGCGCCTGTCGAAGAAGCTCCGAGAGCTCGGGGTGGATCACACTCACGAAGAGCATGCCGGAGGACACCGCGGGATCGACGAGCGGGTCCTGATGGTGATCGAGCGCATGGCCCGGCGTTTGGGCCGCTAGGACTCGAGGCGTCCTTCGCAACGCAGCAGCACCGCGCCGCCGACCTCGAAACGGAACGACCAGACGAGCGGTCCGCCGCCCTTGCGCCCGATGCGAGTGACGAAGTCGACCGCATCCCTCGCATGCAGCTTCTCGCTCGTGGTCGAGCCTTGCTTTTCGAGCTGGAACTCGGCGCTCTTGAAGCTCGCCATATCGAGCAAGGTCAAACGGAAGCTCCCGGCCCCTTCCACGGGGCGGAAGCCCGAGGCGTCCGGCACATCGAAAACCCAATCCGCGCCCAGTACGTTAGGTTCGAGAGGCGTCTCGAAGTTGGGCACGGAGGTCAGGATCGAATTGTCGGTCGGCAGGACCCCCTCCTCGAACCAAAGCAAGCGTACGCGACCGCCAAAGAGCCAGGAGAACGAGCCTTCAAGATCGTAGTAAGCACACAGGCCCTCGCGGGTGTAGACCCAGACAGGCTCCAACGAAGCCTGCGAACCGCCGACGCCACGCGCACTCCAGCTGAGGGGCCCCAACAACGAGGGGTCCGCACCGGACGGCGCAAGCGCCTTGAGAACCAACTCGCTCTCGGGACCGAGATCGAGCGTGGGCGAACGCAGACCGCGCCAGGACCGCGGACCTGAGCTGGGCAAGGGGCGGTCGAGAGAAAAAGCGACGTACCCGCTCGAAACCCCATCCGACGGAACGGACTCCTCGGCGGGAACGAAGACCACCACGTCCTCGGACCGCCAGGCTTCAAACTCGGGTTGGCGCAGGAGAAGCCGGAAGGCCTCCCGCCTCAGACCGCAGACCCGCGGCAGGCCATCGTTCTTCTCCCCCGCTCCTTCCGCCGGCGGAAGGAGGTAGGACAGAGAACTTCCGAGGGGATCGACCCCGTCGACCGCTCGGGGAGGATCGAGAACCAGCACACGCGGTTTCTTGTCCCCGGCGAGGCCGACCTCCATCAGGCTCGAGCGCAGCTCTGCGACCTCGGCCGCGGCCCGCGTCCAGGGCTGGGCGTTACCGAAGGAAAGCACCGCGTAAACCAAGGCCACGCCCCAGGCCACGTACGGTCGCCGCGGACCCGAAAGGGCCGTCGAACCGATTCCCAGCCCCACGGCCATGACCGCCGCGGATGGAAGCATGACGTGGGCGAGGGCGATGTCCTCACCGCTCACCCTGACATGGGCATGGATCAGTTCGGCACCGAACAGGGCGAGGAACCAAAACACCAGGAGCCAACCCCATAGCCGCGGAGCGCTGCGTGCGGCGACCAGGGCCGGCTGCATCGCGACCAGAAAGATGGCTCCGGCGAGGATCGGCCCCGCGATCCCCAGCGCTCCGGCATTGGCGGGAAGCACCAGGAGCCCGAGTTTCTCCGCGGCGATGCGCAACGAATCGCCCCAACCCTCCAGGGTAGCCAGCTGGCCGGCTCCCGCACGCAACAGGAACGGGGACGACCCCGCCGCCATGGTGCTCTGGAAGAGCGAGGGCACCGAAGCCGCTCCTCCGAAGACCAGCAGCGTGGTCACCGAGGTGCGTAGACGCCGCGAGATCGGGCGATAGCGGTGGGAAGAGACGAACTCGAAGACCGCGAAGAAAAGCGGCAAAACGAAGGCGATGTCGGAAGCAAAACTCCCGAGCACGCACAAGAAGAAACTGGTGGCCGTCCACCCGAAGCGCCGGTCCTGACGCCCCTGAAGGAAGAGTGCGGAAGCGGCCAGGGCGATCGCCAGCCCGATGAGGTCCCCCCGCGCATCCAGAGAGGCGACCGCGGAGGTGGCCAGGGGATGGAGAGCGAAGATCACGGCCGCCGCTCGGGCGGCCGCCAGAGCCTGATCGTTGCCGCACCACGGCAACAAGAGCCGCCGCGTCAAGACGCCGAGCGCTCCTGCGCCGAACACGAGCAAGAACAGGTTTTCCAGCCGCAGAAAGAAAGCTCCCCCCTGCCAGCCGAGACCGGGTTCGACCTGGCCGAAGAGCTTGCTCGAAAGCAAGAGCGAATAGCTCTCGAGCGGATGCATCGAAGTCTGCGCCTCCTCCAGAGGGTGCGTCACGTCGTGGGCCCGCGCCAGGAGCTCGGCGTCGCGCGCCAGCAACCCAGTCCGCAAGAGCGGCGAGTAGGCAAACAAGAGCAACAGAAGCAGAACCAGCGCAACCGCTCCGGTTTTCAGGCGAGTACGCATACGATCCTTCCCGGCGTCAGACGTTCCCTACTCTTCGTCCTCTTCCTCAGATTCACCCTCATCCTGGGCTTGGATGGTCTCGGTAGCCGTGTCCCAGGCGTCCAGGAGCCAGGCAGGGAGCTGCTCCCAGCGCTCGACCACGGCCCGCGCGGGCGAATAGGCGACGTGTGGTTCCAGGAGCGTGCGCACTATTACGCGACCTCCTTGAATCAGTAGCGGCGCGACGAGGTCGGGAGCCGCCGTCAGGTCATCGCGATTCGACAGGTAGAGCGGAACGAAGTAGCCGCGTCCACCACCGTGAATCTGCCGTACCCCGAGGCTGCGATGCAACGCCCAGTGAATCGCGCCGGCCACCGCCGAGCTCTGGGCAATGACGGAAGCGGTGCCCATCCCGGGGAGCTGGAAGCGTCGCTCATCGGAGGCCAGATCGCAGGCCACGACAACCTCGCTGCCCATGACGAGGTCCGGCCAGTCGCCCAGATCGGGAGGTTCGGGCAATTCGCCACAGCTGGGCCGTTCGCCGACCCAGTTCATCACCCAGGGATTCTCGTCGGGCGTGGAGTTCTGCACCAGACCCAGATAGATGGGGATGCCCTTGGCCGTCGCGAGATGGCCTGCGGTCATCACGATCTGGTCACCGTTCCAGACGTAGCGGCCTTGCTCGATGCTCAAGCGCACGTGAACGGCCAGGTACTTCAGCAGGACGAAGTTGTTCTGTCCCCACTCCTCCTCGGGCGTGAGCTCTTTCAACAAGCTGAGCCGACCGCCGGGCACAAAGCAAAAATGAAATAGGGATTGGATCGAGAGGTATTCCTCGCCGAAATCCGCCTCGAGGGTTTCGCGCGGAGGACGGGGGGCGGCGCTGGCAAGCGTCAGTTCCGTAGTCATGGTTCTTACACTCCGATTCGGAGGAGGGGCTGTAAAGTCCCGAGACAAGGAGTCGCCAGGAAAGCCAAGCGGCGGAGCTCCGAAGCGTGGGACGAACTAGGCGGAACCGGGGGGCCCACGTACTCCCTCCGACAAAGGCAGTATAGGTTCTCTCTCCCAGTAGGGTGAACTCTCTCGGAAGGTGTCTTTCGAGGGCAAGAGATGTTCCCATCTGACAGCAGCGCTCCGAAACTCGAACAATGGCCCTTCCTCGATGCTAGAGACCTTCCAACCCTTGATAGACGCCGCCCGGAATCTGGATCTCAGCGATCCCGGACAGGCGGAAAAAGTGCTCACGGAACGCCTGGGCCCGGACGGCACCGTCGCCACCGAGCTGCGAGAGGCCCTCGTCCGCCTGCTCCGGGAGGAACGCATCGCGGACCGCGGCTCCTCCCCCGTGCGCTGGAGCCGGGTCGCCAAGGCAACGCCCGCGACGGGGGGCTTTTCGATCGACGCGGTTCAGATGAGCGGCTCCGGGCCGGGGCATCGCCATCCCCGGGGTGAAATCGACTATTGCCTGGCCCTGGAGGGCTCACCCACCTTCGATGGGCGTGGGCCGGGATGGGTCGTGCTGCCCCCCGATTCGCACCACGTGCCCACGGTCGCAGACGGGACGATGCTCATCATTTACCTGCTTCCCGAAGGCGAGATCGAGTTCGACACCTGAGGGAAAAGGGCCGGGGAGAGGCCTTACGAAAGCGCTGAAGAGAATCGGGTTGACGAAGCGGTGGGTCTTGGCCGATGGTACGGGTGCGCCCGTGGGCGCTTCCCATGCGTTCGGCTCATCCCGCAATCGCCCTCCTGACCCTCGTCTTGCTTTCGAGCACGCTCGCCCCTGTCTCGATGTGGGCGCACACGGGGGAGCTCAGCCCCTGCTGCTGCGCGCCGGTGGACGAGCCGGCACCCACGAGCTGCTGCATCCCGCCGGGTCCGAAACCGCTTCATCCAGCTCCGACGGAGGCGTTCGGTGGGCTCGTTCCAGCCCCCTGCCTGTGCGCCCCGCCGACCCAGACTCCGGAGAGCATTCGCCTGGATGGAAGCACTGCCAACCTGCGTCTTGATCCACGTCTGGCCGGCCCTTCAGGACGTACCTCGACGAGGCGTCGTCCCGCGGAACGCACGAGCCTGATCCTCGCACGCGCTAGAAACGGGGATCCGAACCTGCCGTTGATCAAGAACGGAGTCCGCGGCCGGTTGGCCCTCTTGTCGGTGGCGCGCAACTAGGACGGGATCCCTCCCTCCTCATCGTTGTCTCCCCCCCCCCGTCCAACGGACGGCAGCGCGGGTGGGTTCGCGTCGATCCACCAGAGAAGTTTCCATGCGTCCTACATTGCCCCCGCCGGGGCCGGTCCTTCCCGTGACGACCGCCATCCTTGCAGCCCTCCTGGGCTGCCGGTCGATGTCGAAGAGCCCGACTTCACCATTCCCGAGACCCGCGATCCCATCGACCACGGGGCTTCTGCCCGTCGGCACGCCCGAGTGGACGCCCCTTCAAGTCGACCCGGCAGCGGACGGAATCACTTCCACGTCCACACTCCCCGATCTGATCGATCGTCTCCTGCGGGCCAATCCGCAACTCGAAGCCCAGCGCCAGCGCGTGTTTGCAGAGGACGAACGCGCGCCCCAGGAAAAGAGCTTCGCCGACCCGATACTCTCGGTGCGCTGGTTCTTCGAGGAAATCCAGACGCGCACCGGCCCACAGGAATGGGCCCTCGGAATCCACCAGCAGCTGCCGGGGTTCGGCAAGCGGCATTTCCGCGAACGCGCCGCGCTCGCGCACGCGGATACCCAAGGCGCGTACCAAACACACCTGCGTTCGAAGCTCATTCTCGAGGTGCGCCGAGCCTGGTGTGAGCTCTTCTATCTGGAACGCGCACGGGCGATTCTGCAGAAGAACCTGGGCTTGATCGAACGCCTCGGGGAGGTGGTTCGCACGCGCTACGCGGTCGGAGAAGCGGACTTTGCGGACCTGACACGGACGCAGATCGAAAAAGCCCAGGTCGAAAGCAGACTCGTGGGCCTGGTCGATCGGCGCAGACCCCTGTGCGCGCGTATGAATGCCCTTCTCGCGCGCCCGAGCGACGCCGCACTTCCACGACCGACCACACTGCCGCCCGGGTCGGGATCGCTTCCCACCAACGCGAAGTTGTTCGAAGAGCTCGAACGTACCAACCCGGCGCTGGTGGCCCTGCGACTGGAACGCGAGGCCGCCGAGGCGAAATCCTCTTTGGCTCGTATCGCCGAGCGTCCCGACTGGAAGGTGGGCCTCGAATACATCCGCACGGGCGATGCCCTCGACCCCTTGGCACCGGATGCCGGCGAAGATCCCGTCTTGGCCTCGCTCTCGTTCAACCTTCCCTTACGCTCGCGACGTTACCGAGCGATGGAACGCGAAACGCGCGCTCGATTGCGGGCCGCAACCGCGAGCCTCGAGGCGAAGACCGATGCGCTGCACGCCGCTTTGGAGGAGGAGCTGTACGCGTGGCGCGAGGCTCGGCGTCTCGTCGTACTGAATCAAGAGTCGTTGGTGCCCCACGCCAACCAACTCCTGGAAGCAACAGAGACCGCCTACCGCAGCGGCTCGGCTAGCTTTTGGGAACTGGTCGACACGGAGCGATCCCGTCTGGAGTTCGAATTAAAACTGGAAAGAGCGCGAACGGACCAGGCCCTGTCCGCCGCCCGCCTCGACGATTTACTGGGGCGCGATGCGTCACCGCTCGAAGGAAGGATCCGCTGATGAAGGGTGCACAAAAGCTTCGAACGGGCCTCTTGATCCTCGTCGCCGTCGTGCTCGGCTGGTGGCTGCGGTCACTCGCAAGCCCCCCACTGCCCAGCGCTCCGCAGGCTGCGGAATCCGCGTACGGTGACTCGACCTACACGGGCCTCTGGACGTGTTCGATGCATCCCCAGGTGCAACGAACCAGCGCCGGCCAGTGCCCGATCTGCGGCATGGATCTGATCCCCACGGAAAGCGGCTCCCGGATGGAAGAGGAACACGGGGAGCACGCTCCCGAGGCGCACATCCGCCTGTCCGCGGCCGCTCGGGCGCGTGCACGCATCCGCACGACCGAGGCCGAATTGCGTTACGTCGAGGTGCCGGTGCGAATGGTCGGCAAACTCGAGCTCGACGAGACCCGCCAGGCCACCATCACGGCCTGGGTGCCGGGGCGTTTGGAGCGCCTCTTCGTCGACTTCACCGGAGTTCAGGTGGAACCCGGCGACCACATGGTCCAGCTCTTCAGTCCCAAGCTGTATGCCACCCAGACCGAACTGCTGCAGGCGGCAGCTGCAGATCAAACAGGAAGGGACGCCTCCCGGGTCCTGGACGCCACCCGCGAACGCCTGCGGCAATGGGGCCTCGAGAGCGACCAGATCGAGGAGATCGAGCGACGCGGCACCGCCTCGGACCGCATGACGATCAATGCACCGATGGGCGGCATCGTCGTCTCGAAGTACCTGCAGCAGGGCTCCTATGTGGAGGAGGGCACGCCGATTTACACGATCGCCGACCTTTCCCACCTGTGGCTCAAGCTGGACGCCTACGAGAGCGATCTCCCCTGGCTGCGCTATGGACAGCACGTGGAGTTCACGACCGAGGCCTACAGCGACGAGGTCTTCACCGGAACCATCGCCTTCATCGCTCCTGTCCTGGACAACCGCACGCGTACGGTCAAGGTGCGAGTCAACGTCGACAATAGCCAGGGCCTCTTGAAGCCCGACATGTTCGCCAAAGCCACCGTTCGGGCGCGCATCGCCGGCAGGGGGCGGGTGATGGAGCCGGACCTCGCGGGCAAGTGGATCTGTCCGATGCATCCGGAGGTCGTCCGGTCGGAAGAAGGCACGTGCGACATCTGCGGGATGGACCTCGTGACGACCGAGTCGCGAGGCTACCTGTCCGCGGAGGGCGAACGGCCCCTGGTCATCCCCAGTAGTTCGGTCCTGATCACCGGAGAAAGATCGGTGGTCTATGTCGAGCTGGACTCCGAGGATGGGTTCCTCTACGAGGGGCGCGAGGTGCTGCTCGGCCCGCGCGCCGGGGACTACTACATCGTTCGCGAGGGGATCGAAGTCGGTGAGCGTGTCGTCACCCAGGGCAGCTTCAGGCTGGACAGCGCGCTACAGATCCAGGCCAAACCCAGCATGATGTCGAGGAGCAACCTCTTCTCCGGCGAAGACGGTGGGAAGAATCACTGATGGAGGAACGGAAAACTCAGGCCCGCTCTCCAGGGCTGATCGCCCGGTCCACCGGACCGATCGAAACGTGGGTGAAATTCGCCCTCGAACGACGCCTGGTCGTCTTTCTGTTCGCCATTCTCCTGGTCGGCTGGAGCCTGCGCGTTTCCCCGTTCCAGTGGGATCTGGGTGCCTGGGCGTTCTTGAAGCGAGACCGGCTGGCCGTCGACGCGCTCCCCAATCTCGGCGAGAACCAGCAGATCGTCTACATCGATTGGCCCGGCCGTTCGCCCCAGGACGTCGAGGATCAGGTGACCTACCCACTGACCGTGGCGCTGCTCGGCGTACCCGGAGTACGGACCATACGCAGCTTCTCGATGTTCGGCTTTGCCTCGGTGTACGTCATCTTCGAGGAGGACGTCGAGTTCTATTGGTCGCGTAGCCGCATCCTGGAGAAGCTCAGTAGCCTGCCCGCGGATACGCTTCCGAGCGGCGTGAAGCCTGCGCTCGGTCCCGATGCCACGGGCCTGGGTCAGGTCTACTGGTATACGCTCGAAGGGCGCTCGCCCGAGGGCGACGTCGTTGGCGGTTGGGACCTACACGAGCTACGCAGCGTTCAGGATTGGACCGTGCGCTATGCGCTGGCTGCCACCGAAGGCATCAGCGAGGTTGCCTCGATCGGCGGATACGTTCAGGAGTACCAGATCGACGTCGACCCCGCCGCAATGCGCGCCCACGGGGTGCCCTTGACCGACATCGTGCGTGCGGTGCGGCACTCGAACCTCGACGTGGGCGCGCGGAGTGTCGAGATCAACCGTGTCGAATACATGATTCGAGCGCTCGGTTTCGTGTCCAAGCTGGAAGACCTCGAGCGCACGGTCGTGCGTGTCTCGGACAACGTCCCGATCTACGTCAAGGACGTGGCCCACGTCAGTCTGGGCCCGGCACAGCGGCGAGGGGCCCTGGACAAAGAGGGCACCGAAGCCGTGGGTGGGGTTGCGGTCGTGCGCTATGGCGCGAATCCCATGGAGGCGATCCAGAACCTGAAGGAGAAGATCCGAACGATCGAGCAGGGCTTGCCCGCACGCCCGGTCTTCGACCGGACGCTGGTCGAGAAAAGCCGGATCGCCGATTTCGCCCGCGAGAACGGTATCGAGGATATCGCGCAGCGCCGAGAACTCTCGAGCGAGGACGCCTGGGTCGTCTGGCTGAGAACCCACGCGCGTGAGCACTGGCCTGAATGGGTCGAACTCTCGCAGGTGACGATCGTCCCCTTCTACGACCGCACGCAACTGATCGTCGAGACCCTGGCCACGCTTGAAGACGCCCTGATAGCCGAGGTGTTGGTGACAGCGCTGGTCGTGCTGCTGATGCTCTTGCACCTCCCGAGTTCGATTCTGATCGGTGGACTGCTGCCGCTCTCGGTCGGTGCGACGTTCTGCCTGATGAAGCTCACCGGCATAGAGGCCAACATCGTTGCGCTGGCCGGCATTGCGATAGCGATCGGAACCATGGTCGACATGGCGATCGTGATCACCGAGAACATCCTGCGCCGATTGCAGGAGGCTCCGCCGGAGGAATCGAAGCTGGACGTCGTGCGCGAGGCGACCATCGAAGTCGCTGGAGCGATCATCACCTCGGTCGCGACGACAATCATTGCGTTCCTACCGGTTTTTTCGCTGACGGCCGCGGAAGGCAAGCTCTTCCGGCCCCTGGCTTACACGAAGACCTTTGCGCTCATCTCATCCCTGGTGCTGGCCCTCACGCTCCTTCCTCCGGCGTGCAGCCTGATCTTCGGACGCAAGCGAGGGGCACCGCGCAATTTGCGCCGCGGTCTCCACGCGGTACTGGCACTGATCGCCGGGCTGTTCGGTTTCTTTCTCGCCCCGCCCATCGGCCTTGCCCTGTTGGCATGGAGCGCCTACATCTTCTTCGCTCCCCGCCTCGGGCTCCTCGTGCGCGGTGGGATCGGGACGCTGCTTCACATGGCCTGCGCCATGTTCATTCTATTCCTGTTGAGCCGGCGCTGGATGCCCCTGGGACCGACCTCGGAGCTGAACGACAACATCGCCTTCGTCGGCCTGATCTGCGGTGTCGTGCTCGTCTCCTTCTTGTTCTTTCGCTGGAGCTATCCATGGCTACTGGCCCTGGCCCTGCGCAGAAAAATGAGTGCGCTCGCACTTCCCCTCTTGCTCTGCGTATCGGGGGCCTGTGCCTGGCTCGGTTTCGCACGCGTCTTCGCCCCCCTGGCCCCCGTATTGAAGACCACAAGCCTGTGGAACAGCGCGGTGGCCACCTTCCCTGGACTCGGTCAGGAGTTTCTGCCCGATTTCGACGAAGGCTCCTTCCTCTTCATGCCCTCAACGATGGCCCACGGCTCCCTCGGCGAGGCCTTCGAGGTACTCAGCTTTCAGGATCGGGCGATCGCCGCCATCCCGGAAGTGGATTCCGTGGTCGGAAAGATCGGTCGCGCGGATTCCGCCTTGGACCCCGCGCCGATAGGGATGATGGAGACCATCATTCGCTACAAGAACGAGTACGGAACCGGAGAAGACGGCAAGCCGAAGAGACTGTGGCGCGATCACATCAGGAGCCCGGACGACATCTGGCAGGCGGTGCTCGCCGCCGCCGCTGTGCCGGGAACGACTTCGGCTCCCAAGCTGTATCCCATCGAAGGCCGCATCGTCATGCTGCAAAGCGGCATGCGCGCCCCGATGGGGATCAAGGTCAAGGGCCCGGACCTCAAGACGATCGAGGCCTTCGGCCTCGATCTGGAGCGCCACCTCAAAGAGGCCCCGGGCATCGCCAGTGACACGGTTCAGGCCGATCGCATCGTCGGCAAACCCTATCTCGAGATCGACCTCGATCGCAGAGCCCTGGCACGTTACGGCCTGCACATCAGCAACGTCCAGGAGGTCATCGAAGTCGGGGTCGGCGGCAAGCGACTGACGACGACCGTCGAGGGTCGCGAACGCTATCCGGTACGTGTGCGCTACGCGCGCGAATCGCGTGACGATCTGGAAAGTCTCGGGCGCATCGCCATTCCTACCGACAGCGGCGCCCAGATTCCCCTGTCACAACTGGCCACGATTCGATTCGTCCGCGGGCCGCAGGTTCTCAAGAGCGAAGACACCTCTCCGGTCGGGTATGTCATTTTCGACGCCCTCGAGGGCCTGGCGGAAAGCGGTGTGGTCGCCGATTGTCGAGCCTACCTGCAGGCGAAGATCGACCGGGGCGAGCTGAGTGTGCCCCCCGGCGTCAGCTTCGAGTTTGCAGGGTCCTACGAAAACGAACAGCACGCGCGCCAAACCCTGCGTGTCGTGGTTCCCCTCTCGCTCGCCCTGATCTTCATCGTCCTGTACCTGCAGTTCCGATCCTCGGTCACGGCCGCCATCGTCTTTTCCGGCGTCGCCGTGGCCTGGTCCGGGGGCTTTCTCCTGCTTTGGCTCTACGGCCAGGATTGGATGGGTGATTGGAACCTCTTCGGTCATTCCATGAAGGAGCTCTTCGGCGTTCAAAAGACCAACCTGAGCGTCGGGGTGTGGGTCGGTTTCCTGGCTCTCTTCGGCATCGCCACCGACGACGGCGTCGTCCTGGCCACCTACCTGCGACAGAGTTTCCGGGAAAGCCGCCCCGATTCCGTCGAGGCGATCCGCAGAGCCACACTCGCCGCCGGTAAACGCAGGATCCGTCCGTGCCTGATGACGAGCGCTTCGACCCTGCTGGCCCTCCTGCCGATTCTCACTTCCGACCAGCGCGGCTCGGAACTCCTGATCCCGATGGCCCTGCCCTCGTTCGGCGGGATGCTCATCGCGCTCTCGACGATTCTCGTTGTACCAGTTTTGTTTTGCTGGTCGGAAGAGCTACGCCTGACCGTATTCCGCCCGTACCCCCGCCAATGAATGCGTCCCCGAGGCTTCCCGGATCGCGGTGATGCGCTACCCTGAGGCCCCGTACCGATCGAGAAACCGGAAACCCAAGAAAGCCATGAAAACGCTCCTCCTCCTCCTTTCATTCTGCGCCGTGAGCGGCGCCGCACTCGCCTTCGCCCCCCAGGAGAAGGAATCGAGATTCACCCAGGCCAAGAGCAAGCTCACCACCTCGAAAGAGGCTGTGATCGTCAAGCAACTTCCCTCCTACCCGCTCACCACCTGCGTGGTCAGCAACGAGGGCCTGGGCGAGATGGGCGAGCCGATCAATCTGGTCTATGAAGGACGCCTGGTTCGCCTCTGCTGCAAGGGCTGCGTCAAGCAACTCAAGAAGAACCCCAAGCCGGCCCTCGCGAAAGTCGACAAAGCCGTCGTCAAGAGCCAGATGGACGGCTACCCCTTCGAGACCTGCATCGTCAGCGACGAGCCCCTGGACGCCGATGACAAACCCCTCGACTACGTGTACGGAACGCGGCTGGTCCGCCTCTGCTGCAAGGGCTGCGTCAAGGGCTTCAAGAAGGATCCCAACAAGTTCATGGACAAACTCGACATGGGCTTGATCCAGGCGCAGCTAAAGGACTACGCCATGGAAACCTGCTTGATGAGGGGCGAAGAACTGGGGGACGACCCGGTGAACTTTCTCTACGGCACACGACTCGTTCGTGTGTGCTGCAAGCGCTGCATGAAGGGTTTCCACAAGAGCCCGGAAAGGAACGTCGCACGCCTCGATGCCGCGAAAAAGAAGTAGGAACGCCTGACGCCGAACCCGCGGTCCTGCGGGTGCACCGCCACACTCGGCGCCACGCCAGATGCGAGCAGGAGGCATCGCCAACGCTCGGCGATCGATGCCGTAGGAAGACAGACCCCCGGTCTTGCCCCCCCCCTGTACAGCCTTCCGCATTCAGCTCCCCATCATGCCCCTTACTCTCTCGCAGCTCGGCCTCCTCGCCGCACTCGTCGTGGGATTGCCCGCACTCTCCCGGCGAACGGCACAGGAGACCGAGGCAAGCGAGGCCCTCAGCTTTCCGGTAGAGGAATTCGTCGTCGCGCCCAAGGGGCCCGAAACCGGACCACGGCTGAAGGTGCGCCACACGACCCTGGGCCTCATGGATCCGGAAATTCCGCCGGAGTCCATCATGGTCAGTCCGGACGGACGCCACCTCGCCTACATGTCGATCGAAAGCGGGACGGTGAAAGTTTATTCAGACGGGGTTGCCAGCGAGCCTTTCGAGGGCTTCAGACCCGAAAGCATCAATTACGCTCCAGACGGCAGGACCCTCACCTACATGGGGGTGCGAGGAACCAAGAGCTACGTTGTCGTAGGAGATGCCGAATACAAGTACGGACGCATATCGACCGGCGGTATCCGTTTCAGCATGGACGGCAGCCGCTACGGTTTCGTCGGCAAGCGCAACGCCAACTATTACGCTCTCATCGACGGCGAGGAGATCGGTCCCTACAAGTTGATTTCCAAACAGCCCATCAAATTAAGCCAGAACAACGAGCACTACGGATTCATCGCCACCATCGACGGCAAGCAAGTCGCGGTCATCGATGGAAAAGAGGGCCCCTCATTCGACGCCATCGTGGCGATCCGCTTCAGCCCCGGCGGAGAGCACTGCAGCTATATCGGAAAACGGGGCGCCATGTGGATTCCGGTCATGGACGGAGTCGCACTGGGCTCTTTCGATGAGATCCGACAGCCCCGCTTCGACTTTTCCTCCAGCGGCACGCGTTCGGGATTGATCGTCCGCAAGGGAAGACGGTACCACGTGCTGCTCGATGGAAAGCTGGGCAAGAGCTACGCGGACTGCCGCAACCTGAGCTTCAGTCACGATGGATCCAGCGTCGCCTACCTGGCGAGCCACGCGGACAGTAAATTCCCGTTCTTGGTCCTCAACGGTGAAGAACTGGAGGGCCGCTTCTCCAAGCTGACCTTCAGCCCCAGCGGTGGAAGTACCGGGGTCGTCCGCGGTGGAAAGGGCAAGCAACGGGCGCTCATCAACGGGGTGGAGGGGCCGGCTTATGACGTCATCGAGGCCCCGGGCGTGGTGTTTAGCGCCACCGGCACGCACCACCTCTACACCGTCGGAAAGAACGGTCAAACCGTCGTCGTCGTGGACGGCAAGGAAAGCCCTCCGTTCGACAAGCTTGGAAAGGTCGTCCCCGAATTTCTGCCGGGCAGCGAGAATTACATCTATTCCATCGAGCGGGAAGACGGGGAGACGCTCGTCTTCAACGGCAAGCAATCTCCGACTTACGCGCGTTTCTCCAAGCCCGCGTTCAGCCGAGACAGTGGTCGCGTCATCTGCGCAGCCGAGAAGGGCGAAGGGCGCTGGGTCGCCTATGTCGACGGCAAGGAATACGGTCCCGAAGGTGAGCGCATTCCCGGAAAAGGCTCCCCGACGTACTTCACCGTGCGCAACCCGATCTTCGACCCGGAAGGCAAGCACGTCGCCTATTTCATCTACTCGACCGACAACGGGCCCAAGTGCCATGTCGTCAGGGACGGCGTCGTCGGCCCGGCGTTCGACGACGTATTGGCACGGACGATCCAGTTTTCACCGGATGGAAAGCACCTCGTCTACGTCGCCGGCTCCGGCGAACATCGCTATATCGTCGTCGACGGCATCGAAATATCCAGTGGCTATACGGGCTTCCTGCGGACACACGGATTCACCTTCGAGGACTCGAACCGAGTTCACATCATCGCCTCCAGGCAGGCGCGTTTTGTTCTTGTAGAAATCGAAATCGAATCCTAGCAAGGCTCCACCTCAAAACGGCGGGGGAGGTCTGTCGGAATTCGCCTTCGGCGAGTGAGGCGAGGCGAAAGCCCCGTGCTCGCTGCCGACCTCCCAGGAGCTTTGGGGCCTGTCGCCCCGGAAAGCGCTTCCGATACATCTCCTGAACGTGAACTCCGGGTGAGCATTCAGGGGAAGGAACCCGACGAGCAGGCTGCGATGTTAGGATCCGACTCTCGCGGTCTTTCCGCGATTCCCTCACTCCCGGAAACGGCCCTCGGAGGGCACCGACCCGAAGTTCACCGCCTCCATGACTTCACTTGTTCGACCGTTCCTGCTCCTGGTTTTTGTCTGCCTTCCGGTCCTGATCCACGCCCAAGAAGACAGTGCTCGAAGAATCCGTGTTCACCCGGAGTCGCTCGACCTGAAGGTCGGTGAGACAGCCCAGCTCGAAGTCATCGTTCTCGATTCGCAAGGCAATGAAGAAGAGAACATGACACTCCTGTACTTTGCCAAGGCACGGGGCAGCCTGCGTGTCGATAGCACGGGGCGCGTCACGGCCGTCGCTCCCGGAAAGTTCAAGATCGTCATTCGCACGCCCCGCAAAGCGGGCGAACGGGTTTCGGCTGAAGTTCCTGTGCTTGTCCGACCGGCGAAGATCTCCGAGATCACATTCGTCGACCTTCCTTCCAGGATTTTTGCCGGCACGAGCGCCAAGATCGTCGTGCGGATCATCGACGAGGTAGGAAACGAGCGTCACGACATCCGACCGCTGATCAAGAGTCGCTCCAAAAACGTCGCCACAGTCGACACCTTCAGACGCCTCCAGGCCCATGAGCCGGGCGAGTGTGTTCTGGAAACCGACATCGAGGGCCTCGTGGAGACGGCCTCAGTTCGCGTCGTCGCCAATCCTGTGCGCAGTCTCGAGCTAAGCCGACCGGTAACCTCGGCCCGCACGGGTGACGTCTTGACCTTCAACGTGACTGCAAGAGATGCGTCGGGAAGCGTCGTAGAGGATGCTCCGATCCGCTTCGCAGTCGCGTGCGATCCCGATGATCGACTGGGCGAGGCAGCGTCCGGGCAGATCGATCAGGACGGTCGCTTCGTCGCCGAAAAGCCAGGCGAATACACCATCGTGGCAACGTGCGCGAATCTCTGCGACAGCCGGACCGTCCGCATCGACGCCCGCCGCGTACAGCGCCGCGTTCGCCTGGTCGGACAGGGTGCAGTCAAGGATGTCCACACTTCCGACCTCTGGGTTTGGGAGGGCATCGACGGACGGGACTACGCGGTGACCGGCACCTGGGGCGCCAATGGCGATTCCATCTTCTGGGACATCACCGATCCGAAAAACATGGAGGAGATCGCTCGGATCACGGTCGACGCCCGGACGGTCAACGACGTCAAGGTTTCCGAGGACGGAACGCTCTGCATCATCAGCCGCGAAGGCGCCTCAAACCGCAAGAACGGCATCGTGCTCATCGATGTCCACGATCCTCGCAAACCCGAGATCATCTCGACCTATACCGAGAACCTCACGGGCGGCGTGCACAACCTGTTCATCTACGACGATCACGTCTTCGCGCTCAGCGCGGGCAGGCGCTACGACATCATCAACATCGAAGAACCGACCCATCCCCATCGCGTCGGAAAATTCGAACTCGAGTCCACGGGGCACTCGATTCACGACGTTTGGGTCGTCGACGGCATCGCCTACTCCTCAAACTGGAAGGACGGGGTCTGGTTGGTCGATGTCGGTAACGGGGTCGTGGGCGGTAGCGTCGAAAATCCGGTCTCGATCGGTCACTACGCCTATCCCAGCGGCTGGAACCACGCCGCTTTCCCGTACTACAACGAGGAAACAGAGAAGTTCTACGTCATCGCGGGGGACGAAGCCTTCCCCTACGGACTGAACGTCAAGGACAAGCCGACCTACCCCCGCGGTTGGCTGCACTTCATCGATTTCACGGACCCGGAAAATCCCGAGGAGGTTGCACGCTACGAAGTCCCGGAAGCCGGAACCCACAACCTCTGGGTGGAAGACGACATCTTGTACGCCGCCTACTACAACGGCGGCCTGCGGGTAATCGACATCTCCGGCGAACTGAAAGGCGACCTTTACCGCCAGGGACGCGAGATCGCGTGGTACCTCCCCGACGATCCCGAAGGCAAGATCTCGAACGCTCCGATGGTATGGGGTCCTCAGCCGCACAAAGGCAAGGTCTTCTTCTCCGACTGGAACTCCGGCCTGTGGGCCGTGGAACTGGCTCTTCCCCGCGGCGAGTGACCCAGGACAATCGATCATGTGGACCGCAATCACCACCAGCATCCTCCTCGCCGCCTCCCTCGGCTCTGCACCCCGGGAAGAGACCGGCGCCAGGTACTACGTGTACGTCACGACCGAGTCTGACGACCACGTTCACCTGATTGAATTCGACTCGAACACAGGCGTGGCAAGGGTCGCCCAGACGATCCAGATCGGTTACCAACCGACCGAAATCGAGGGGCCCCACGGCCTGGCCATCTCTCCCGACGACAAGCACTGGTTCGTCACGGTGGCCCACGGCAAGCCCTTCGGCATCCTCTACAAGTACGAGACAGCCACCAACAAGTTGGTCGGCCAGTGCGAGCTGGGGCTCTTCCCTGCCACGATGCAAATCTCAGAGGCTACGGGGCTGCTCTACTGCGTCAACTTCGACCTGCACGGAGACATGCTTCCCAGCTCGGTTTCGATCGTGGATCCCGACGACATGATCGAAGTCGCCCGGACGACCACGGGTCCGATGCCCCACGGCTCCCGGATCTCACCCGACGGACTCAAGCACTATTCCTGCGCGATGATGAGCGGCGAGCTCTTCGAGATCGACGCCGTCACCTTCGAGGTCGAACGCGTTCTCAAACTTACGTCAGAGGACAGCCCCATGTCGAAGGATGGCCACGACGGGAAGGAACACTCCGAGCACGGGGAACACTCCGAGCACGGGGAGCACTCCGAGCACGGGGAGCACTCAGCCCATGGAGGGCACGGCCCTTCTCCGAAACCCACCTGGGTCTACCCCCACCCCACCAAGAAGTTCGTCTACGTGGCACTCAACGGCGCCGAACAGGTGGTCGAAGTCGACACGGAGGCCTGGAAGATCGTACGGCGCTTCCCGACGGACAAGGGCCCCTACAACGTCGAGGTTTCCCCCGACGGCAAGCAGTTTGTCGTCACCTACAAGAGCGCTCAGGGCATCGGCATCTGGGACCTGGAGAAGGGTCGCGAGCTGGCGCGGCTGCCCTCGAGCCGCAGAGTGACGCACGGCGTGGTGATCTCGGACGACAGCCGTTTCGCATTCGTCTCCAACGAAGGCGTGGGCGGCGAGATGGGAACCCTGGATGTGATCGATCTGCAGAAGAACCGGTCGGTGGCTACCGTCGATTTGGGACTGCAGGCCGGGGGGATTTACTTCTGGAAGAGTGAATAGCTTCTAGCTCAAACCAACTCCGCTCCGCCGCCCCAGCCCTCGCCGCAGTAGCGATCCACCAGCCCCCGACCTTGCCGCATCAGCTTGCGCGCAAACTCCACCAGTTCCTCATCCACGGCCGCATCCGCCAGGCCCTCGAGGTTTTCTCCCGCCTGTCTCAGTCCCACCAGGTCCCCCATCCCCCTTCGGCGCAAATCCTCTTCGGACAGCTCGAAGCCGTCGCTGCACTCTTCCAGGATCCTGACCCGTTCCAGACCTTCTTCGTTGGCCAGCAGGAAGCAGTGCGAAGCCCCGCTCCCTCGTCCGACCCGGCCCCGCAACTGGTGTAGCTGGGCCAGTCCGAAACGTTCGGCGTTTTCGATCACAATGCACGTGGCCTCGGGCACGTCGACGCCCACCTCGATGATCGTGGTGCTCACGAGCATGCGTGAGACTCCACGCTTGAAACGGTCGACGCGCTGCGCACGCTCTTCCGGTTCCACGCGACCGTGAATCAGTTCAATGCCGTACTTGCCGAGCGCCCCTTTTGCCAATCCCTCGAAGGCCGACTCCGCGGAGGCGGGGTCCTCCCGTCCTCCGGGATCGATCCGCGGGCAGACCCAGTACACCCGATCCCCTGCTGCGAGCTTCTTTTCGACCAGGGCCAGCACCACATGCCGCTCAGAATCGGCGAGGGCCCGCGTCTCCAACGACCCCCTGCCCGCGGGCTTCTCATCGAGAACGGAGATGTCGAGGTCGCCGAGCAGACAGAGGGCCAGGGTTCGGGGAATCGGGGTCGCCGTCATCAAGAGCACGTGGACGCCGGAACCCTTTTCCAGAAGCGCTCGCTTCTGCGCCACGCCGAAGCGTTGCTGTTCATCGATGACGCAAAGCGATAGGCGCTCGTACGCAACGCGGTCCGAGAACAAAGCGTGCGTCCCGATGACCACCCCGACCTCCGCCGATTGAATCGCGGACAACTCGCGCTTGCGCCGAGCAGCACTCAAGGTTCCGCTCAAGTAGCCGACACGAACCCCGTGCTCCCGCAACCAGGGCTCGAGCCCGTAGTAGTGCTGTTGAGCCAGAATTTCGGTCGGAGCCAACAACGCCGCCTGCCTTCCGCCTCGAGCGACGGCCAGGAGAGCGGCGAGCGCAACGAGCGTCTTGCCCGAACCGACATCCCCCTGCAGAAGGCGTCGCATCGGTGTCGGAGTAGCGATATCAGAGAATATCTCCCGCATCACGCGCACCTGTCCGGCCGTCGGCACAAAAGGCAGCTCACCCATCAGCTCCACCTCTTGCGCTTCAGAGAGCGTCACCTCGGGAGCCTGTCCGCTCTCGCGCCGTTCCGCACTCCGAATCATCTGCGCCAGCAAGGCGAGGATGCGCTCCAGTGCCAGGCGTCTCTTGGCCAGCTCAAAGGCCCCGAGCCCACTGGGACGATGAAGCTCCAGCACGGCCGACGACAATCGGGGAATCCCGAGGCGCTTGCGATCGCAGGCTCGCAGCGAATCGACCAGGGCTCCCGCATGCTCGGAGACTGCAGAGCGGATCAACCGAGCCAGAAATCCCTGGGCGATTCCCGCGGTCAGCGGGTAGATGGATTCGAACTCCCCTGGAGAAACAGAGTTCCGATTCTCGGCCGCATCGACGAGCCTGGGCGCCGCGAGAAAGGGCCCCGAACTCCCCATTTGCACTCGGGCGTAGAGCTCGATCTCCTGCTTGGACGCCACCCATTCTTTCACGCGCTCGAACAACCACGGCTGGTTGAAGTAGACCGCAGCAAGCGTCCCCGCATCATCGACCAACTCGAAGGACAACCGCGACCGCCTATACCCCTGTCGAAAGAGCTTGGCCTTGGCCGGCCTACCGCGCACGCTGACCTTTTGCCCGAGGGCGGCGGCAGCCTCGCGCGTGGTCATCCGCTCCCCACGAAGTTCAAGTCGAAGCGGCGTAAGAAACAGGAGGTCTCCAACCGTGCGCAACCCAAGCCGAGCCATGCGCTCCGCGCGCACCGGGCCGATCCCGGAAAGTACCGTAAGGGGCAGTCGACGCGGATCTACCTCCATCGCGATTCGCGAAACTCCCAAGGGCTGCTAGTCCTTCGAGAAGACGACTTCCAGCGCCTCTTCGGCGAGGGTTCCGGAGAGTCCATAGTCCGCCGGTTTGCGCTCCCCATCCCGGGAGGACTCGGGTGAATCGCTCGCCGGCCAACTCCACAGATAGACGCCACGAACGACCTGCGAGTCGGGGCGCGGCCTGTGCAGAGCCTCCCCGAAGAGCTCCAGGAAGCGCTTCTGGGCCGTCGGATCAAAGTCGCCCCGCGGAACGCCGGGCCGATGCCAGGATTGCGAACGAGCGGGGTAGCCCGCTTGAACGATGAGCAACGGCCGGTTCCAGCGGTTCGCCAGGGTTGTGGCGTCCTCCAACGCGTCGACGCAGGCACGCTCGACCACACCGTCCCGCGGCACGACCCCCGGCTTGGCCATCCTGGGATAGAAGCAAACGCCGACGTAGTCCAGGCTGTCCCAGAACTGGATCACGTGAAGTTCATCACCCAGCTTGGCACCGTAGGTCAACGCTCCTCGAAACGCTCGACGTGCTGTCTTGATGAGTTTCTTCCAACCCTCTTCCATGAGTTCTCGGGTCTCGGACTTCTGCTTCCCTTTCTTCGTGGCCTCGCGCAAGTCCGTCCCCATGCAAAGGATGTCGACGGAAGCCAGCTGGCAGAACAGCGCATAGTGAGTGATGATCCGGGTATAGCGCTTCCAGAATTGCTCTATGTCATCCGGCGAAAGAAGAACTCCGCCGTCGGCCCAGGTCGCCGCGGGCGACGCCAGCGGCTGCACGGACAGCATCGCGCTCATCTTTAACTTGCGACCGGCAAGAAGAGCGTTGATCAGCGCCATGTCGGTCGCAGAGGCGAATTGAAAGGCCCCTGGCAGCTCGACGAGCGTCTCGCGCTGCATGGAAGCCGCTCGCACAGTCAAAGAGAGAGCATCTGCCCCCCGTGCGTGCGCCTGGGCAAGCTGGAGTCCAACGGATCGGGAGAGATAGCTTGAGTGAAGTGCGGGGCTCCATTCGTCAACCAAGGCGATCCCGTTGCGAAAGGGTGAGGCGAGCACCTCGGAACGCGTTACGACTCTCTTCCTCGTGTTCTTTTTGCCGGCCTTCGCCGTTGCAACCGCAGCTTTCTTGATGGCCTGGGCGAATTGGACCGCCAGCTTCCTGTCACCAAGCGGCGCCCCCGCCCACAGCGAGCGTCCTCGCTTCTTCATCGGTCCCCTCAACAGGAACCGGAACAGAAAACCGCGCGCCGGCTGGAGAATATGGGGGCTGTAGCGAGTCCTGGCCCTTGGATCGACGATCTCGGTCAACTCGGGCATCAAGCTCGCCGACTTCAAATGGCCGATCCAGTCCGTGAGATTCCTCCCCCACCACTTGCCTGCCGCTGCGATCGCGATGCCGTCGTACAGCCAGGGGTAGGCCGGCGGGCCCTGAAGCTCACGCGCCAGCACGCGCGCCAGTGAGTTGGCTCCCTCGACCTTGAACGGCAACCAGGGCACGTACGCGCGCGGATGAAACGGATTTTCGAGGCGGTCCGTGCTCTCCCCGAAGAGAGACTCCATGTCCTCGGGGTGGTCCAGGACCCAGACCTCCGCCGCAACCTCCGGGGTTCTCGAGTCCGACAACCAACGAAGAACGGCTGCACGCGCACCCTCCAGACCTCCAAGAAACACCTTCCAGGCGGGGCTGTTCGGCACTTCCCGTGCGAGGACGGTGATCCCCTCGAGCTCGATCACCTCCTTCGTCCGCCAGTACTCTTCGCGACGCCCCAGGTAGTCGACCGCCCGGTCTACCTGCACCGTGCCATCGGCATTCAGCGGTGCACGGTAGGCCAGCTCGCCGTCTGCATGAATCTCCACGCAGAATTCCCACGGCCTGGGAATGCGGTTCAGATACTCCGCCAGGAACTCCTCGTCGTTTCCGAAAAAGAGCACCACCGGAAGACCCGGCCGATCCGGATCCGCGAAGCTCGCTATCAGGGCATCGCCCGGTTGGGCGTACGTTCGCCCGCCATAGGAAAAGCCCGCGCCCTCGTCGATCAGCTGCACATCCAGGTGGGTGGCTAGCCGTGCTGCCTTTTCTTTGTCGGCCGACCCGATGACGATTCGGCCGCGGCTCGGGTCGACCTCGTCCCCTTCTTCGCAGATGAACGCAGTGAAGCCGGTCGTATTCGCCAGCAAGCCCGAGAGCACGAGGGCGTTCTTCTGCGCCAACCCCGGATCGACGTGAATCTCGATCTCCGACACCGCCGCGAGCGCCTGGAAGTACGCCCAGGACCGCTCCCCGTCCGGAGCGGCGGTCGGTTCCACCGGCTTCCCGCAACCGGCCACGAACATCAGGGCCGGCGCAAGCCAGAGTCGGGTGGAAAGATCCACGGAGCTACAAGAGGAAGTAGCGGATCACCAGGTCGACCTGGTCGCCGTCGCCGTTGAAGTCCAGGCCCGCTTGCGCTTCCGACGACAGGAAGGCCGCTCCGCGAACGCCGTCCGTGAAGATGACCGGACCGTCGACGTTGCTCGAGGTCGCCATGGGAACAGGGGTGCAAGCTGTCAGGGGATTGCGGAACAGGACGAAGTCGTTGGCCACGCCGTCGTTGTTGTAGTCGCGGCTATCCGCGGCCTCATTGACGCGGAAAAAGGCAAACCCCCGGGCGACCACCAAGCCCGCGTCCGCGGCGTCGATCGCGTAGCCGACACCGTCGAAATCGAGAACCCGTCCAAATCCAGGGGCCGAGGGCAGATCGGCCCAGATGGGCAACGAGTCGAGCGAGTCCGAGTCCTTCATGAAGAAATTGCACGAGAGGTTGACGTTCAAGGTAGCGATGCCGGGGTTGGCGCAGGGCACCCGCTCCTGAAAAGCGATCCCCAGACGACCGGCGGTCTCTTCCGCAGCCATCCAGGAAGCCCCTGCGAAGGGCTCGGACTCGAAGGAAGGGGAGGGGCCGAAGACCGCCGTACCGAACGTATCGAAGGGGGAGGGGGCCTGGTGCTGGAACGTCCACACGGCCTCCGAGCCGGCCGTGGGATCGACCCACCCGACCAGGTCATCGATCCTGCCCCCGCGCATGTTGATGTCCTCGGAATCCTTCATCTCGTCGATCGCCGCGACGATCACACCTTCCAGAATGGCCACCCCCATGGCCCCGCCGGGCAGGTTGGTCTCGACCGCCCGCATGTTGGTCGGGTTGCGCGAGGGCAGGACCGGCAGCAGGGTCCGCGTCCAGCGCACCATGGTGTCGTCCAAGTCTCCGTCCTCGTTCAGGTCGCAGGCCCCCGCGTCCTCGTCGGAAAGCGTGGCCACGAAATCGCTCCACGCGAGGACGCGATCGTTGCCCGGAATCCCGGTGTTTTCAGGAGGCGTTCCCATGGAGAAGGACTGGAATTCCAGGAAGAACAGGATGTCGTCGTCCTCGTCGTCGTCCGCAGAGCATGAAGGGGGCAACAACGGATTGTTGAAGAGCGCCGGATCGTTGAAGTTCGTCATGCCCTGGGCGTTCTCGTCGACAAGGAACGCAACGACCCAGTTCTGGACCCCATTGGCGAAAGCATCGAAGGGCCCGCTCGCCGAGGGAATCGCCAGGGACGTGTTCTGAATCAACGATGCTTCGTCCGTGCCGTCCAGGAGCGCCAAGACTCTGGGATCCGTCGTGTCCCCGTCCCCGTTGTAATCGACCGCGTCGGCGATCTCGTCGAGCACCAGGAACACGAGCCCTTCGTCCACGAAAACAACTTCGGGGTCGGACATCCCCTCACCCATCGGGTTGAACACGGGCATCGAAACCATCGGCGAAGCCGCATCCACGTAGCGCAGACTCGATTCGTCCGCAAGCACCGGCGCATCGGTACGCGAGTAGTAGAGCCTCCCGCCGGCCGTGACGAACGCCGGATCGGCCGTGCTGGAGATGTCGAGCGAATCGACGAAGGTCAACACACCGCTCGTGAGCGACCAGTGGAGCAGCACGAAGTCCGCTGCATCGATCGTACCGCTCATGTTCCAGTCGACGTCGTCGTCCGACTCGCGGACGGCAAGATAGATATCGCTTCCCACGATCTCCGCCAGAAATGCCGCGGCGCCGGTGTTGTTCGAACTGCGGGACACCATGTTGACGGCGAAGGCCACGTTGTCGGTCACATCTCCATCCCCGTTCAGCATCGTCCCGCCCATGCCGGTCATGCTCTCGGAGGCCAGATAGACCAACCAGTCTCCACGCACCACAACCGGGGCGACCGAGGAAACGGCTTCGGCCGTCGTCTGGATCACAAAGGCACCATCGTCTTCATCCACAGAGCAGGCGATCAGGGCGAACGGGGCGATCAGGAGCGGGAGGTGTGTGCGTCGGAGCTGCATCGGAGAGAAGATGGAAGGGAAGGGGGGCAACGGGGTGTAAGGTCCCGAGCAAGCCCACCAAGTTAGCCCGTCCCGCCGCAGAGGGAAATGGGGGCCTCCCCTCCTCGCGAGGAAAGTGGACAATAGAATGCGGCAGCGACACCTCCATGGCCCACCGTACGCTCTATTCCGCCATTCTCCTCTTCGGCCTGGGAACCGCCCTGGTGATCACCCTGCTGGCCGATCGGTCCGGAGAGGCCGTGGGGAGTGCCCCGACCGCTCCGGCCCCCTTCCCCGCCGGCTCGGGCGAGCTCCTCTCTCGCGTCGAGCTCGAGGAGTCGGCGCAGGAGAGGACCGCGCCCGCGCGCGAACCGAGCGCCCCCCCCATCGTCCCCCCCACCTCGCTCGCAACCCGGGACGAGGGGGACTTCGACGAGACCGGCGTCTACGGAAGGCTCGCCGACGAACAGGTTCGGCCCATCGCCGGAGCCAGGGTGCTGCTCTTCTCCGGGGATTCCCCGCTCTTCGCCCAGACCAAGACTCTGGCGGAGACCACCTCCGACGAGGAAGGGCGTTATCGCTTCGTCGGGCTACAGGCCGTCCAGGGCTACTACGTCTATGCGCAGGCGGAGGGGTTTCGGCCCGGTTGGCTCCGACATCACTCCGGCCACGATGAAGAATTCCGACTCAGAGCTGCGGCCTCGATTCGCGGACGCGCCCTGCGTGCGGAGTCCGAGAAACCGCTGCAGGGAGTACGCATCTCAGCAGAGGTCCGGCATTGGCGCGCGGGAGCCTTCCACGACGAGGTCTCCTGTCTCACCGAAGCGGATGGGTTCTATGAACTTCCGTGGCTGCGCCTCGACCGTTTCCAGAAGATCATCGCGCTCGAACCCGGCGGCGCCCCCAGCCGGCACGACTTCCAGATCGACCCCGACCAGCACGAGGGCTATGACCTCTACCTGGGCCGGGGACGCCCGTTGACGCTCGAGTTCTTCGACCCGGTCGTCGGGCAGGTCCTCGCCGGATTCCCCCTTCGCGTCGAGGGATTGGACTTCGTCACCGATTCGAATGGGCACATCGACTACGACTTCGTGGAAGAGAAAGAAGACCTCTTCATCACCGTCGAAAGCGAGGGCCATTGCCGAACTTCCGTTCGTCACCGGAGAACGGAGTTCAACAAGAGGCTCGTGCGCGTTCCGATGACACGCGGAGCCAGCGTCGTCGGGCGTGTCCTAGACGCGCACGGCAACGGTGTCGCCGGCGCCTATCTCGTCCTACGTGGTCGGCCCCGGCACGTGAAGCCACCGGGATTCCCGCTTAACACGACCGCGATGAACACGACGCTCACCCTCCGTTCGGGAGCAGGTGGAGCCTTCGAGATCACCGGAATCGCCCCCTCGGAGCATATCGTGCTTCGGGCGCGGCATGCCGAGTACGGCCGCAGCGCCGAGCAGATCCTCCACCTTCCCAGAATGGGCTTGCGCGCCGAAGTGGAGCTCACGCTGGCCGCGCCGGGAACGATCGAAGGGACGATACGTATCGACGGAGCGCCCTCTTCGGTGGACGTCCACTGGTCTGCGGGGGACGCCGACGGAAGGGGGCGTTCCAACGATCGTGGTTTCTACCGCCTCAACGGAGTCCCGCCGGGAGAGACCCATGTCTGGATAACCCTCGATCAAAGCTGGAACAACCTCGACCACCGTGGCGATCTCCATGGCCATCTCCTGTACGTCAAGGCGGAGGCCGTGCTCGAGCACGACATCGAGGTGACCACCGATCGCATTCCGATCTCCGGCTTCGTGAGGGATACGGTCGGTATTCCGCTGGCCGGCGTCGCAGTCAGCGCATCCGCCCGGCACGAAGGCGAGAGATACTCGACCTTGCAAAAAACCCGTGCGGACGGCTCGTTCCACCTCCTGGTCCACGCCGTCGGCGGCATGCTGTATCACCTGGGCGCCTACCAGGGCCAACGCGCGGTCAATCTCGAGGACGTCGTACCGGGGACAGTGGACATCGAACTGGTGCTCCCGGATCTTGGACTCGTGCGTCTCAGGGTCGTCGACGCTTTCACGCGCAAGTCCGTGCGCGGCTATCGCGTCTACTATCGTCAACACGCGGAACAACCCCTGACGATGCTCCGCCAGAGCGGATCGCGCTTCTCCCCGGGGCCGGAGGGGAGTTTTCTCGCCAAGCTCCCGACCGGTAGCTTCGAACTGGTCGTCTGTGCGCGGGATCAGGGCTACGTCGAAGGCCGGGTCGAGCGCGTGCACGTTGCGACCGACTCGATCGCTCAGGCCTCCGTTTCGCTGGAACCCGGCATGCAGGCCACCTTCGAGTTCAAAGGGAGCGACAAGGCGATCCAACAGCTGAAGTCTCACCTGAGAAGGAAGAAGATCTCCATCCTCACCGAGGAGCAGCGTCTCGAGAAGAAACGCCAAAGCTCTTACTTCAATCGCGAGATCCGCAAGAACCAGGCGCTCGTTCCCGCGGATTCGAACCGAGCGGTGGTCGAGGGATTGTCCACGGGGACGTACAGCTTCCAGGGCATCCCCAGGGGCCTGAGCTTCAAGCCCGCGTCGATCGAAATCGCACCGCGAAACCACCAGGAATTCTCGATTCGCGTGGAAACGAAGAAAGCTCGGGGGAACGGAGGCGACCCGCGACGATGACCGCATCCTCGACCTCTCCCGCGCCTCTCCTGCTTCTCTTCGGGTCCCTCGCCCTCGGCGTGCTTCCGCTCCCCTCCCTGACCCTCCCGATCGGGACCCAGGGGACGAGCGATTGCCTCGAAGAGTTGCGTCGCTGGGTCTCGATCCACCGATCCGGCCCTCGTCACGTGGGGCTCGAGGAGGGCGAGCAGCTGAGTTCCCTGCTCGCGCGACTCCGCCTGGAGCGACTGGGCGTGGCGGCCCCCCCTCCGGAACTGGACGCCCTCGTCGAACTGGCCGCCCTGGGGTGGAAGTCTCACCGCACCCCGCGGTCCCGAGACGGGCGCGAGGTCATGACCCGCCTGGCCCTGGCCGAGATGACCCGCGAGATAGAGCGGGAGCCCGAGGTGGGCGAATACCTGGCGCTGGAGTTTCTGAGGGAAGAACGCAAAGCTCCCCGGAAGGCCGAGATCGTCTGCGTGTTGCTGAATGGCCGGTACCTGAACGGCACGGTCTCGCCCCTTCTATCCGCCGCCCGGAGCGAAGAGCAGGAGGTGCGCGAGCTGGCCCGCGAAGCGCTGAGCGGGTGGGACCTGGAGCGGGTGCACCACTTTTTTCTCGATGAGATGGATCGTGGCCTGGCCAGCTCGCTCAGGGTCGGACGGCACTTCGGGAACGTGAAAGAGAAACCCATCTGGGTCTCCGAACGCTTGCGCCAGATCCTCGGCCGCCTCTACGTCTCGCCGAACTGGCGTGATGCGGCCCGCGCCGCCCACCTCGTCGGGAGCCTCGACGCGAAGCGTTCGGTGCCGGTCTTGATCGAAGCCCTCGCCATCTGGGACCACCGCACGGAGGCCGGCCGCGGGTCGAAACGGATCCGACACGATATCGTCCGGGTTCTGCAGGAGCTTTCCGGACGGTCGATGGGCCCCGACGTGGAGAGCTGGAACCGTTGGTGGCAAGCGGTCCTCGAAGGGCGCATCGCACTCAGCTCGGAACGCGAGCAGGACGGGGCTCCGCGCACCCGAGCCACGTTCTTCGGACTGCGGCCCGTGACCGACAAGATCGCCTTCGTCGTCGATCGTTCAGGCAGCATGCAGATGTCCTTTGGAACGAGCGGTCGCTCGCGCTACGACGAGGCGATCGAACAGTGCCTGCGCTTCATCGAACAATCCGGCCAGGACACACGCTTCTCGGTGACGCTCTTCAACGAACGCGGCGACCGCTGGCGCGGCAAGCTCTCGAAGGCGAGCCAGGCCAACCTGCGCCAGGCCCGGGGCTGGCTCGAGCGCAAGGAGCCCTCCGGGGGAACCGGTCTCTACCAGGGCATCGCCACGACGCTACGGCTGGGTCGCGGAGGCCTGGTCGACCCCATGCGCATCGAAGTCGACACGGTCATCGTCCTCTGCGACGGAGAGACGGACGAAGGCCCCTACTGGGTGGCCGACTGGATGCGCAAGTACAACGAGGCCGCCCAGCTTGTCTTTCACTGCGTCCAGATCGGCCCGCGGGGAGACGGAGCGCTGAATGATCTGGCGCGGCTTTCAGGCGGGCGGTTTCTTCAAGTCGAGGGCTGATTTTGGGGCTCCGGTTCGGGGTTCCCAGGCGGTAGACTTCGCGGTGGAACTGGACCATGCTCACCGATTACGCACCGATCCTCATTCTCCTCGGGCTCGTTCTGGCCTTTGCGGGGGGAAACGTGGTGTTCTCCGAACTGGCAAGTACCCGTCGTCGAGGGATCGACAAGGGCTCCTCCTACGAATGCGGAATGGGATCGGTCGGCAATGCACGCCTGCGGCTTTCCATCCACTTCTATCTCGTGGCGGTGCTCTTCATCCTCTTCGATGTGGAGTCCCTGCTGCTCATCCCCTGGGCTTCGAGTGCCAGGGGTTTCGCCGCCGCCGGAGTAGGCCATGTCGTCTTCGCTGAAATCGCGGGGTTCGTGGCGGTGCTCGGCGTGGGCCTCGCCTACGTCTGGCGCAAAGGAGGCCTGGAATGGGATCGCTGACACCCGTCGAAACCACGAGCGATGGGAACTTCATCAGCACGCGCCTCGACGCCCTGATCAACTGGGGACGCAAGAACAGCCTCTGGCCGATGCCCATGGGGCTCTCCTGCTGCGGCATCGAGCTGATGGCCATGATCGGCCCGAAGTTCGACATCGCACGTTTCGGCGCCGAGGCCGCACGTTTTAGCCCGCGCCAGAGCGATCTGATGATCGTGGCGGGAACGCTGACCTGGAAGATGGCCCAGGCCGCCCGCCTTATCTACGACCAGATGCCGGAGCCCAAGTGGGTCATCGCGATGGGGGTTTGCTCCTCGAGCGGAGGAATGTACGACTCCTACGCCGTGGTCCAGGGGGTCGATTCGATCCTGCCCGTCGACATCTACGTCCCCGGCTGTCCACCACGTCCCGATTCTGTGATCGACGCCATCCTCAAACTGCAGAAAAAGATCGAGCGGGAGAGCCCCACCAAGAAGTTTTTTTCCGGCGAAGCGTTCGTCGACGAGCGCGGGTCGCAAGCTCTTCTCTACCAACCGAACGCCGCCGTCAAACGAAGCTCGCTCGACCTGTCCCCGCACGACCCGCGCACGGGGTCCAAGAACGCGCCGGAGCCAGCGAAGCAGGACGGCTGAGCGCAGCCTTCTTTCACAGAGGAAGCCTTGGAGACGAGTACGACGATGGAGCGGGTCCGAACCGCACTCGAGGGATGCCGTTTCGAGCAGCGTTCGACAAGCGATGGAATACCCGCGTTCGGAGTCTCGCGCGAGGACCTACACGAGGTCCTGCAGCGCCTACGTGATCGGGCTGATTTCGTGGCGGTCACGTTCGTCACCGCTGTCGACCGCTATCCGTCGGAGCCGCGCTTCGAGCTGCACCACCAGCTCTTCTCCCTCATCCACGAGGATCGCGTCCGCGTGACGACAGAACTCTCCGAGAAGGACGCGAAGGCAGCGAGCTGCGTGGATTTGTGGCCCGGCGCGGCCTTCATGGAGCGCGAGTGCTACGACATGTTCGGCATCCGCTTCGAGGGACACGAAAACCTGCGCCGGCTCCTGATGCCCGAGGAATACGGTCACCATCCACTGCGCAAGGACTTCCCCCACGCCGGCATCGAGCCGGATCGTCTCTATCGCAAGTGGGATCGCGAGCGCCGCAAGAACTGGGATCCCTCGAGAGCGGGAGGTGCAAAGTGACGACCCAACTCTTCGAATACGCTCCCTCGAGCCCCGATTCACTTGCTTCCACCGAGCGCGACGACCCGGTCCACGGCGAGCTGATGAAGCTCAACATGGGCCCCCAGCATCCCGCGACCCATGGCGTGCTGCAGCTCAAGATCGACCTCGACGGCGAGACGATGCACAACATCGATCCGGTCGTCGGATTCCTTCACCGCGGCAAGGAGAAGACCTGCGAGTCGCTGGGTTGGGCCAAGTTCTTCCCTCACACCGATCGCCTGGACTACGTGCAGCCGTTGATGAACAACATCGGCTACGCCTTGACTCTCGAACAGCTCGCGCAACTCGAGGTACCTGAACGCGGCCAGATCATCCGCGTTCTGCTGATGGAGATCAGCCGTATCGCGGCACACCTGATCTATCTGGGTACGACTGCGATCGACCTGGGCGCGGTTTCTATTTTCTTCGGCACGTTCAAGGAACGCGAACGCATCTACTCGATCCTCGACGCCTACACCGGGCACCGGATGAACAACTCCTACGTGCGAATCGGCGGCGTTTTCGCCGACGTCGACGACCAGGTCGAGGGAATGATGCGCGAGTTTCTGAACAGCATCCCCGCCTCCATAGATGGCTGGGAGGGGATGCTGACGGGCAACCGTATCTGGTACGACCGCAACCGCAACGTCGGCACCATAACCAAGGAACAAGCCCTGGCCTGGGCCTTGACCGGCCCGAACCTGCGCGGGGCAGGAGTGGCCCTGGACCTACGCAAAAGCCAGCCGTATTCGGGCTACGAGGACTACGACTTCGACATCCCGGTCGGCACCGTCGGGGATTGTTACGACCGCTATCTGGTACGCATCGAGGAAATGCGTCAGTCGGTCCTCATCGCCCTGCAGGCGCTCGAACGCCTGCGCACGACGAGAGGCGGGGAATTCCTGGCCGAGGACCGACGCTACGTCCTTCCTCCGAAGGACAAGGTCCACAGCTCGATGGAGGAGTTGATCTTCCAGTTCAAGATCGTCACCGACCTGCGGCTACCCAGGGGCGAGGCGTACCACCCCATCGAGTCCAGCAAAGGTGAGCTGGGCTTTTTCTGCGTTTCCGATGGCACGTCGAGTCCCGTGCGCTGCCACATCCGGGCACCGGGTCTGTACAACGTCCAGGCTATCCCGGCCATCGCCGAAGGGCGGCTCTTTTCGGACATGGTGGCGATCATCGGAAGCCTGGACTTCGTGATGGGCGAGGTCGACCGCTGATGCACGAAGTGACACACGAAACAAGAAATAACCTGCCGCCGACGCTGGTGGCGGAGTTCACCGAACTGTGCACGCACTACCCCGAGCGTCGTGCGGCCTTGATCCCGGCCCTGCACCGTTGTCAGGAGGAGCTGGGTGGTTGGCTTTCGCCGGAAACGCTGGAGGCCGTCGCCGGGTTCTTTGAGCTCGAGCCGGTCGAAGTCTTCGGCGTCGCTTCCTTCTACCCGATGTTTCACCTCAGGCCGAGGGGCAAGCACCTGGTGTCGGTCTGCCACAACATTTCCTGCGATCTCCGCGGCGCCCAGGACATTCTGGACGAGGCCTGCAAAGCCTCCGGATGCACGCCGGGCGGCACTTCGGATGACGGACGCTTCACGCTCGTACGCGTCGAATGCCAGGGCGCCTGTACCTCCGCGCCGATGCTGGCCCTCGACGGAGTCTATCACGAAGGGATCACGCCCGAGGACGTGCACCGCATCCTGGGAGGGGTCCAATGACTCGAGAAAGCCACCCGACCTATCTGCTGGATAGGACCAGGCTGCACGACTCGCACACGCTGGACGTTCATCGCAAAAACGACGGCTACCGGGCGCTCGAAACCATCCTCAAGGAGGGGCACTCCCCCGAACAGGTCATCGACCTGATCAAGAATTCCGGCCTCCGTGGTCGCGGGGGAGCGGGCTTTCCCACGGGTTTGAAGTGGAGTTTCATGCCCGACGCGAACAAGGACAGGCGCGCGCGCTATCTCGTGGTCAACGCGGACGAATCGGAACCGGGGACGTGCAAGGACCGCGTGCTGATGGAGGAGGACCCTCACGGATTGATCGAGGGCATCCTGATCGGCTGCTACGCGATGCGGATCCGCGCCGCCTACATCTACGTGCGTGGCGAATACCGCTTCGCCTACGATCGTGTCGCGGCCGCGATCGAAGAGGCGCGCAGGGCCAACCTCCTCGGCAAGAACATCCTGGGCTCGACCTTCTCCTGTGAGATCTGGATGCACAAGGGCGCGGGAGCCTACATCTGCGGAGAAGAAACCGGGTTGATGGAAAGTCTGGAGGGCAAACGCGGCCATCCGCGACCTAAACCGCCCTTCCCCGCCGGCTTCGGCCTGTGGGGCCAGCCGACGACGGTCAACAACGTCGAAACGCTATTCAACGTGCCCTTCATCCTCGACCGCGGAGCCGAGTGGTACCAGAGCATGGGTACCGAAAACAGCCCGGGCAACATCCTGATCGCCATCTCCGGTCACGTCGAGCGACCGGGCGTTTTCGAAGTGCCGCTGGGCATCTCCGCGCGCGAGGTTCTCGAGGACTGCGCCGGCGGCGTCTGGAAGGGTCGCAGACTCAAGGCCTGGATCCCGGGTGGATCTTCGACCGGTTTTCTTCCCGCCTCCGAAATCGGCCTGGCCATGGACCACGAATCGCTCAAGAACGCCCGCTCGATGCTCGGCACGGGCGCAATGATCATTTTGGATGAGACCGCCTGCACGGTGCGGTCGATGGAGATCCTGTCGCGCTTCTACGAGCACGAAAGTTGCGGGCAATGCAGCCAGTGTCGGGAAGGTACGCAGTGGCTGACTCAGATCCTGCACCGCATCGAGAACGGCCAGGGGCGGATGGAAGACCTCGATCTCCTGTCGAGCCTCGCCTCCGGCATGGCTCCCGGCAAGACGATCTGCGCCCTCGCCGATGCAGCGGCCATTCCCACGCACTCCCTCGTTCGCCATTTCCGCGACGAGCTTGAAGAACACGTGCGCCGCGGCTGCTGCCCGGTGCCATCGAGCCCGGGTCCTGCAGCGGCCCCTCCAAGATCCCCCTCCGTGGAGGTCAAGGCGTGACGCGCATCACGATCAACGGCAAGGAAGTCGAAGCGGATCCCAAGAAGCCGCTGATCACTGCCTGCCACGAGCACGCAGCGCAGGTGCCCATGTACTGTTATCACCCCGGCCTGACGCCGGTCGGTTCCTGCCGCATCTGCCAGGTCGAGTTGCAACAGGGAGAAATACCTCCGCGCATCGTGGTGGCGTGCCGCACGCCGGTCGCCGAGGGCATGGTAGTGAACACGGAAACCCCCCAGGCACACGATGCGCGGCGGCAGTGCCTCGAGTTCCTCCTGAAAAACCACCCGCTGGACTGCCCGATCTGCGACAAGGCCGGCGAGTGCGATTTGCAGGATTACTCCTTCAGCGAGGGGCAGGCGGAAGGCCGATCGGTCGAACCGCGCCGCAAGCTGGAAAAGCGCAAGAACCTGGGCGACGTCATCGTGCTGGACCAGGAACGCTGCATCCTCTGCAGCCGGTGCGTACGTTTCTTCGAGGACGTCACCAAGAAGCCGCAACTGACCGTCTCGGGCTTGGGTTCGCGTTCGGTGATCTCCACCTTCATGGATCGTCCGCTCACGGGCAATTACCAGGGCAACGTCGCTGACATCTGTCCGGTCGGCGCGCTCACACTTTCCGGCTTTCGCTTTCAGGCGCGTGTCTGGAACCTCGACAAGCATCTCTCGACCTGTGGCGAGTGCAGCCGCGGCTGTTCGATAACGGTGGAAGTCTTGCGGCGCAAGGAGGTCAAGCGCCTGCGCCCGCACTTCAACGAAGAAGTCAACAAGTGGTGGATGTGCGATCACGGCCGCTTCTCCTATGCGCGCCTGAATGCGGAAGATCGGCTGCAGGGAGCAACGCTCCACCAGGACGGGGTCCCCCATCCCGTGGATCGCGAGACCGGGATCGCGGCCGTGGTCGACATGCTGCGGGTACACAGCGGGGCCTACATCCTGATCTCGCCCTGGATGACGGTGGAGGAAGGCGAGCAAGCTCTGGCGTTCTGCCACGCGCTCGCATCACCGCCACGCCTGCTTGCGCCGCCGACCAACGACCTGAAGGACGATCTGCTTCACACCGGTGAGGCGGCGCCGAACCGGCGCGGGCTCGAAGGGCAGGGCTTTCAGACGCAAAGCCGCGACGATGCACTCAGCGCCCTGGCCGCCGCGGAGTGCGCCGTTCTCATAGGGGAACGCATCACCGAAATCCTCGGGGTGGAGGCGCTCGCCGAACTCTCGAATTCGATCCGCTTGATCATCTTCGACACGCACGCACTTCAGGTATCCGCCACCAACGTCTGCATCGGCATTCCGAACGCCGCCGAACGGACGGGAACCTGGATCAACGTCGATGGACACGCCGGCCGTATCGCGGCAGCGAAACCCGCGCCTCCGGGCGTCGCCTCTCTGACGCGCTCTCTCGAGGAGATCCGAGCCGCGCTCGCTCCGGTCGCCGGGGAGGTTGGAAGCTGATGCCCCTTCCCCTCGTGTGGTTGATCAAGGTGGTCTTGATCTACGGCGGGCTCATCACGGTCGCCGCAGCGATGTCACTGGCCGAGCGCAAGGTGTCCGCCTGGATTCAGTGGCGCGTCGGCCCCAACCGTGTCGGTCCGTGGGGGCTCCTGCAACCCGTCGCTGACGGAGTGAAATTCATTTTCAAGGAAGAGCTCGTTCCCGAAGGCGCGAACCAGACGCTCTTCCGTCTGGCGCCAATCCTGTCCGCCGTACCCCCCATGCTGGCCGTGGCAGTCATCCCCTTCGCAGGCGAGGTCTCCATCGGCGGGCACGTCACCACCCTATCGATCGCGGACCTGGACATCTCGACACTCTACGTCGTGGCCATCGGCGGCCTCGGTATCTATGGCGTGATCCTGGGCGGTTGGAGCTCGAACTCGAAGTACTCGTTGCTGGGCGGTCTCCGTGCTTCCGCTCAGATGGTCAGCTACGAGCTTTCTCTGCTCCTTTCCATCCTTGTCGTCGTCGTGCTCAGCGGAACCCTCGACCTGCGTCAGATCGTCAACGATCAGGCCGGCCCCATCTTCGCCTGGAATATCTTTGCACTGCCGGTAGGCCCGATCGCTTTCCTTCTGTTCGTGATAGCGACTTTCGCCGAGACCAACCGTCACCCCTTCGATTTCGCCGAGTGCGAACCGGAGCTGGTCGGAGGTTTCCACACCGAATATTCGTCGATGAAGTTCGCCCTGTTCTTCCTCGGCGAGTACTGCGCCATGACGGTGATGGCCTGCCTGACCACCGTGTTCTTCCTCGGCGGCGGAAATATCCCGTGGTGGCCGGATGCGCCTTGGCTCCTGGAGCTGACCTGCTTCCTGAGCAAGATGGGTTTCTTTCTGTTCCTCTTCTTGTGGGTACGCTGGACCTTGCCGCGCTTCCGCTTCGACCAGCTGATGGCGCTCGGGTGGAAGGTCATGCTGCCCATCGCAATCGCGAATGTCTTCGTCACCGGCGCACTCCTCAGTCTGGGGTGGTTTGCGTAATGGTCATCATCAAACGCAAAGAGCTGAGTTTCATCGAAAAGCTCTACTTACCGCAGATCTTTCAGGCGCTCTCGCACTCTTTCCGTGCGATGTTTCAACCAAGAATCACGCGGCAATACCCCGAAGAGCCGCTGCCGACGAACGAGGTAACGCGCGGCCAACCGCGGCTGACGCTCCTTGAGGATGGCGAGCATCTCGCCTGCGTGTCATGCGGACTTTGCGAAGCCGCATGTCCGGCCTACGCGATCACGATCGATGGCCACGAAACGGAGCGATTCATCGAGCGCGAGCCCGAGCGTTTCGAGATCGACATGCTGCGCTGCATCCTCTGCGGCTTTTGCGAGGAAGCCTGTCCCAAGGACGCGATCTTCATGAGCGACGAACTCGAATTGGCGGACTTTTCCCGCGCCGCATTGGTTTACGACATCGACAAGCTCAAGCGCCCCAGGGAAGAGCTCCAGGGGCGCATCGACTACTTTTATCAGGTGAACGACCGGTGGCGGACACCCTCTTCTACATCCTAGCTGCGGGCACACTGGCCTGCGGCATGGGCGTGGTCACCGCGCGCATGCCGCTCTTCAGCGTACTGTCGCTCCTGGGCTCGTTGTTCTGCCTGTCGGCGATCTACCTCTTGTCCGGCTTCCAGTTCCTCGCCGCCACCCAACTGCTCGTCTATGCCGGCGCCATCATGGTGCTCTTTCTCTTCGTCATCATGCTGCTCAACCTGGGCGACGAAGCCGAGCTGCAAGGACACCTGGGCTTTTCGCTGTCGGGCAAGAAGGGCCTCATCGCCGGCGCCACGGCCCTCTCCTTGGGACTGGTAGGTGTCGTCGGTGCAGGCTACAGCACGCCGTTCGTTGCGAACCCCGCCTACGAGAGAGGCGTCGACGATCTGAACGCGCTGGCCACGGTGCTCTTCAGTCGCTACGCCCTGCCCTTCGAAGCTGCTTCGCTCTTGCTGTTAGCGACGATGATAGGAGTCATCACGCTGGCCAAGAGGCAGCGTACGACCGACGCCGGCGCCCATCCCCAAAGTGCCCCGCCCTCCACCGATGGGGAGACCGCGGCATGATGAACGTTCCCACCGAACACATCCTCACCCTCTCCGCCTTGCTCTTCGCCACAGGCGTCCTGGGGTTTCTGATTCGTCGTAACGTGATCATCGTTCTGGCATCGATCGAGCTGATGCTCAACGCCGCCAACCTCACGTTCCTGGCGGCCAGCCGGCACTGGTCACAGACACACCTCGCGGCGGATGGCGTCAACATCATGCAAGGCCCCATCTTCTCGCTCTTCGTGATCCTCGTGGCCGCGGCGGAGGCTGCCGTCGGCCTGGCGTTGGTCATCGCGTTCTACCGTCTCAAACAGACCGTCGCCCTCGACGCACTCACCGAGCTCAAAGACTAAGCCATGGGGTCCTTCAACTGGTTGTGGCTCCTGCCATTTCTGCCTCTGGCGGGAAGCGTGTGCGCTGCAACGATGCACTTTGGCACCCTACGCGCTCGCAAGGAGGGCAACACCGGCACCCGACTGTCAAGCATTGCGGGCCTGATCGCCTGCGGAGTCATGGCCGCTGCTCTCGCACTCAGCCTCTACGCCTTCATCCAACTCGCAGGAAACCGCGAGGTCACGGCGCTGGAGAGCTCGAGCTGGGCCTGGATCGACGCGGGGTCTTTCTCCGTCGAGCTCTCGATGGTGGTCGATCGCCTCTCCAGCGTGATGCTTCTCGTCATCACCGGCGTGGGTTTCTTGATCCACATCTATTCGATCGGCTACATGAAGGGCGATCCGGGATACGCCAAGTTCTTCGCGTATCTCAACCTGTTCGTTTTCGCCATGCTGATGCTGGTGCTCTCCTCCAGCCTGCTCGGAATGTTCGTCGGTTGGGAAGGCGTAGGGCTGTGCTCATACCTTCTGATCGGCTTCTGGCACGAGAAGGGCTGGCCGGCGGAAGCGGGTCAAAAAGCCTTCGTCTTCAACCGTGTCGGAGACGCCTGCTTCCTTCTGGGCAGCTTTCTTCTGATCGCCATCTTCGACACCCTCGACCTGTCCGACATCGCAAACAGCGTACAGGCGAATATCGGCGCGAATTCCCGACTGATGGCGCTCGCTGCGCTTCTGCTCTTCGGCGGTGCTTGCGGCAAGTCCGCCCAATTCCCGCTCTTCACGTGGCTCCCGGACGCGATGGCGGGTCCGACACCGGTCTCCGCCCTGATCCACGCCGCGACGATGGTCACGGCGGGCGTCTACCTGCTGCTACGCCTCAATCCGCTGTATGCGGCGGCGCCGACGGTGCTTTTCATCATCGGTTGCGTAGGAGCGCTTACGGCACTGATCGGCGCATCCACGGCGCTCATGCAGCGGGACATCAAGAAGGTCCTCGCCTATTCGACCGTCAGCCAGCTCGGTTACATGTTCCTCGGCATCGCGACGGGAGCATGGTCCGCTGCGCTCTTCCACCTCGTCACTCACGCCTTCTTCAAGGGCCTGCTCTTCCTCGGATCCGGCAGCGTGATCCACGGCATGCGCGACGAGCAGGACATGTACAAGATGGGCGGGCTCAGGCGCCACATGCCGCGCACCTACATCACGTTCCTTGCCGGCGCGGCGGCGCTTTCCGGAATCCCGCTGACGAGCGGCTTCTTCTCGAAGGACGAGATACTCGCGCACACCTTCTTGCACGGCGGCCTTTACTGGCCGCTCTGGATCGTGGGCATCTTCTCGGCGATCCTGACCGCCTTCTACACCTGGCGCATGGTGGCCCTGACTTTCTTCGGTGATGAACGCTTCGACGCGAACAAGATTCGCCCCCACGAGTCTCCGGCGACGATGACCTTGCCGCTTTCGATCCTGGCGGTTCTTGCACTTGCGGGCGGCCTCCTGAACCTTCCCGCACTGCACATACCGGGTGAGCAGGCCCTCCGCGACTGGATCTCCCCGGTGACGGCCGCGGGCGATGCAATCCTCTACGCCGGAGCGCAGGCGCACCATCCGTCACTCTGGTTGGAGCTCGTGCTACTGGCCCTCGGCTCGGCCATCGCCCTCGTCTTCGCACACAAGGGCTTTCACGGATTCAAGAACGGCTGGCAGCACGACGACGCCATGCGCTCGAAACGCCCCGAGCTGGTCGGCTTCCTCGAGCACGCATGGATGGTCGACAGCACGTACGCGGCCAAGATCGTCGCCCCACTGCGGCTCGCTTCCTACGTCATCGCCACCCTGGTCGACCAGATGCTCATCGACGGCATGGTCAACGGAGCCGGCAGGCTCGCGATGAAATCCGGTTCGAAGCTCCGCTCCGTCGTCGACGGCAGCGTGATGAGTTACGCGCTCTGGATGGGCGCCGGCGCCTCCATACTGACCGTGGTCTGGACCTGCTTCTAAATCATGCTGTCCGCACTCACCTTCCTCCCCCTCGTCGGCGCGATCGTGATCGTAGCCTTGCCGGGACGGTCCGTTCAGCTCCTGCGCATGGTCGCGTTAGCCGTCACCGTGGCGGTCGCAGCCATGGGGGTGAGCCTTTTCATCGGTTTCGACGGAACCCGGGCTGCCGCCCAGAACGTACTCGAGACAGCCTGGTTCACGCTGCCCTTCGGGGCGAGCGGCGCACGGGAAGTCGACGTGCACTTCTTCCTGGGCGTGGACGGCGTTTCTATCCTCCTTGTCGCGCTGACATCGATCCTGATGCCGCTCGTGGTGATGTCCTCGATCGGACACATCAATCACCGCGTGAAGGAATTCCTCGTGTGGCTTCTGGTCATGGAGACCGGAATGCTCGGTGTCTTCCTGTCGCTCGACGTCGTGCTCTTCTACTTCTTCTGGGAAGTCAGTCTGGTGCCGCTCTACTTCATCGTCGGCATCTGGGGCGGGGATCGCCGGCTGTACGCGACGATCAAGTTCTTCCTGTATACGGTGGCCGGCAGCCTGGTGATGCTCGTGGCCGTGATCGGAGCAATTTATTACCTGGGAACTTCATCGATTCCCGCTCTTGTCGAAAGCGCATCGGACCTGCCGGCCGAAACCCAGGCATGGCTCTTCGGAGCCTTCGCACTCGCCTTCGCGATCAAGGTTCCGATCCTGCCCTTCCACACGTGGCTCGCCGATGCCCACACCGAAGCTCCGACCGCGGGTTCGGTCCTTTTGGCAGCGGTGCTGCTGAAGATGGGCACCTACGGTCTCCTGAGGTTTGGCGTCGAGATGTTCCCGGAGGCCGCACTGACCTACGCGCCGGTGTTCTTGGCGCTGGGCGCCATCGGCATCGTCTACGGGGCCTTCCTGGCCTGGGCGCAGACCGATCTCAAACGCCTCATCGCTTGCTCTTCCGTCAGCCACCTGGGCTTCTGCGTTCTTGGACTCTTTGCCATGACCGAAGCGGGCTTGCGCGGTTCGGTCCTGCAGATGATCAACCACGGGCTCTCGACAGGCCTGCTCTTCCTCCTGGTGGGGATGATCTACGAACGCACGCACACGCGCCGTCTCGACCGCTTCGGCGGCATCGCCACGGTCATGCCGGTCTTCAGCTTCTTCTTCGTGTTCACCGTTCTCTCCAGCGCCGGTCTCCCGGGCCTGAATGGATTCGTCGGCGAGTACATGATTCTGGCCGGAACCTTCACTGTCTCACCCTTCTGGACGGCCATCAGCGTGAGCGGTGTCATCTTCGGCGCAGTCTATCTACTGATGGCGACGCGTCGGGTGCTCTTCGGACCGCTGGTACATGAGGAGAACCGAAAGCTATTGGATCTGGGAGGACGCGAACTGGCAACGTTGATTCCGCTGGTCGCGCTTTGCGTCTGGATCGGCGTGGCGCCGAACGGCTTCATCCAGAAGACCGCCGGTTCTCTCGATCGCATTTCCCATCGTGTCGAACGTGCTCAGGAGCACATGCGAATCGGTCGGCTCTCCACGGCCCAACAGACCGTTCTCCGAACGGAGGTGGAACGGTGATCACTCAGGATCTCGTCCAGGTCTTCGACATGCTCTCCGAGCCCGCAGCACGAATGGCAACCGCGCCGATGCTGGCTCTGGCGGTCGGTGTCGCGCTGTACCTCTTGTGCGAGGTCATCGACCTCTTGCGCACGGCACGACCGATCGTGTTCCTCGGCTCGATCGCCCTGTCGATCTTTTACGAGCTACGCATCCTGCAGGCGGATTCCGCACCCGGTGCGGTCTTCGATGGGACCTTCATCGCAGATGGACAGACCGCCCTCTGGGGCATTCTGTTCCTGGTAGGCACGCTCCTCGTGTGGGCCTACAGCGTGGGCTACTACCGCGAAAATTTGCCCTTCAAAGCCGAATACGACGCGCTGATACTCTGCACCCCTGTCGGCATGATGCTGATGGTCGGTGCGAACGATTTGATCGTGTTTTTCGTCGGGCTCGAACTGCTCTCGATGCCGCTCTATGCCCTTGCCGCTTTCCGACGCGCCAAGATCGAATCGGTCGAAGCGGGCTTGAAGTATTTCCTGCTCGGTTCGTTTTCAAGCGCACTCTTCCTCTATGGAGCAGCCCTTCTATACGCGAACGGCGGGACGTTGGCGCTCGACGCCCTGGTCGCCGAGTCGAACCTGGCTACGACCGGAGTCGCCCTGGTGGCGGCCAGTCTCTTCTTCAAGGTTTCGGTCTTCCCCTTCCACCTGTGGGTGCCCGACGTTTACCAGGGCAGTCCGACGCCCATCACCGCCTTGATGGCCACCGGAGCGAAGGCTGGTGCTTTCAGCTTTCTGATCGTCCGGCTGACCCCTTTGCTGCCTCCCGCCGCCGCGCAAACGGTGGCTGTTATCGCACTCGTGACCATGGCGCTCGGCAACCTGGGAGCACTCGTTCAACGAGATCTCAAGCGCATGCTGGCCTATTCCGGTATCGCCCATGCAGGGACCCTTCTACTGGTCGTCGCCGCCGGCGTGGCCCTGGGCGATACGAGCGGCGGCGAGCAGGCGGCCTGGTATTACATGGGCGCCTACCTCTTCACTGCAACCGGCGCTTTCGGCCTGATCAGCCTGCTGGAGGCCGACGGCGCCCGCTTCACGAACCTCGATGCACTGCGGGGCCTCGCGCATTCGCGACCCGGCATCGCTGCAGCCCTGTCGCTCTTCATGCTCTCCCTCGGAGGCATTCCCGCCACCGGCGGTTTCCTCGGCAAGTGGTTCGTTTTCGCCGAACTCGTGCGCGCGGACATGATCGGGGTCGCGGTCCTCGGCGCCCTCTTTACCGTGGTGGCGCTGGGCTACTACCTGCGAGTCATCGCCTACCTGTGGATGGAACCGCCGCCGGAAGGTGCAGCGCTTTCGAACACCCAAAGGCCACTGACGGCCGGACTCGCAACCGTTTTCTGCTGCCTTGGCGTGCTGGCGATGGGGCTGTTGCCGGCGCTCTTCCTCGACCGGATGAACTGACCGCTGAGACACATCAGCGATCGCACGCTGCACCGGGCTCGCCGCCTCGTCCAGGCTCAGAGCCATTGCAAAGCTCGATTTTGCCCCCTGCAAACACGAGGAAGCGACCGCAGAAGAGCGACTTTCCATCCTCGAGCCGGTGGTCGACCGCTCGAGCTTCCTCATGACCCCCCGGTCCCGAACATGGCACGCCCGTCCTGACTAGCGCAGGGTTCGGACGAGGGACGGCCCTTCCCCCTGAAGCACTGCGATGGCGGGCGGACCGAGGGAGATGGCCCCGTCTTCAACCTCGTACAAGAAGGGCTCGCCGGTGTGGGGATCGAGGGGCAGTCCTTCGGGGAAGGCCCCGGCGACCCTCTCCAGGTCCGATGGCCACCCTCCTTGCCGCTCGCGATGCTCCGCCAGGGCGAGGGCGACCCGCAACATCTGCCCCATGGCAACGTGGGTGTGAAGGCTTGTCAGGTAGTCCCGGTAGAGCATTCCAGGGGCTTTCCCGCCCGAGGGTGTTTCAGAAAGGGCGTCGATGAAGTCCTCCGGCGGAAGCCGGGCGATGGCGGTGTAGCGTTCAAGCTCCCTCAGCTGGTCCATGACCCCTCGGAGGTCCCCCGAGAAGCCTGCGCAAATCCGCTCCTCCAGGGCGAGCTTTTGCAACGCCCGGGCGCTGAAGCTGCGCTCCGCCATGAAGACCGTCCCGGGATAGTCGAGCTCCACATTACGTACCAGTCGGTGCTCGAGTTCCCCGCGGAGCTGGGCCGGAGAAACGAATTTCTGCTCCAGGAGCAGATACGAAGCCCCGTAGACCCGGCTCTGACCGAAGGCGCGTCTCAGCCCACCGACCATCAGGCTGTTGTCCATCAGGCGCGCGACGTCCAGAGCTCGGCCCAGACCGTATGCCGCATCGGAGCCTTCCCCCCCTTCGAAAGCCGCAACGATCAAGAGATCGATCCAGAGGGAGAAACAGTCCCGGGTCTGCATCTGTGGGTCCATGAGCGCTTCGTAGTCGGGCACGACACTCACCCGGGAAGTCCTGGAACCCACGAGCTGGATACGGCCCGCGCTCGACGACAGGATCTGCTCCAAGCACTCGAGCTGGGCTGTGAGGGGGTGTTCGCTTCCCCCCTCGAGGCTCCCGCTCTCGAGCAGGGCTGTCACCGTGTTCGTCGGAAAACCGTCGGAGAACAATCCGTCCTCCTGCTCTTGGGCGGAACAGAGTTCCCCACGAAGCTCCCGCAGGAGAGCCTGAGCCCCGGTCGGGCGCTCCTCTGCCGGCTCGCTGGTCACGATCTCGAGCCACTCCCGCACCTCGATTTCCGCACGCCGCCGCTGCAGAAAGATCGGACCCAGGAACCCGATCGCCGCGGCAGCCACAAAAACCAGAAGAAGCCCCCATGGACGCCACCGTCGGGTCATGGGCTACTCCAGGGCATCGAGGCCGCTAGCGCTCTTCGCGGGGCACGTAGGGGCGTTCTTGGGGGCCGGTGTAGATCTGGCGCGGGCGCCCGATGCGGAAGGCGGGGTCGTTGCGCATCTCGATCCACTGCGCGATCCATCCGGGGAGACGCCCCATCGTGAACATCACGGTAAACATGTTCACCGGGATGCCGATCGCTTGATAGATGACGCCCGAGTAGAAATCGACGTTCGGGTACAGCCGGCGCGAAACGAAGTAGTCGTCGGACAAGGCAACCTCTTCCAATCGCATCGCGATCTCGAGCAGGCGCGACGAGCCGCCGACCGCCAGAATCACCTCTTTGCAGGTCTCCTTGAGGATCGCAGCTCGCGGGTCGTAGCTCTTGTAGACGCGATGGCCGAAGCCCATCAGACGGGTCGTATCGCCCTTGCTCTTGGCTCTCTCGAGGAAAAGATCCGCCGAACCTTCCTCGAGCGCGATGCGCTCGAGCATCTCGATGACCTTCTGGTTCGCACCGCCGTGCAGGGGCCCCCACAACGCGCTGATCCCCGAAGCGATCGTGGCGTAGAGACTCGAGAGCGAGCTGCCCACAAGACGCACCGTGGAGGTCGAGCAGTTCTGCTCGTGATCGGCATGCAAGATCAGCAGAAGATCCAAAGCCCTGGCAATCACAGGATCGACGGAATACTCCTCGCAGGGCGTACCGAACATCATGTAGAGGAAGTTCGAGGCGTAGTCGAGGTCGTTGCGAGGATACATCGGCGGTTGGCCGATGGAGTGCTTGTACGCATAGGTCGCGATGGTCGGCATCTTTGCCAGCAGCCGCACGACCGCGCGATAGATGCGGTCCTCGGTGTCGGCCTCGCGGTAGAACGTCGAGAGCGCGGCGACCGCAGCCGCAGCAACGGGCATGGGATGGGCGCTCTTCGGCATGAAGCCGAAGAACCTGCGGTAGTCCTCGTGCAGCATCGTGTGCTGCGTTATCTCTTCGAGAAAGGTGTCGAGCTCGCCCCTCGCCGGCAGCTCGCCGTAAAGAAGCAGCCACGCAACTTCCAGGAAGGTGCTGTGCTCGGCGAGATCCTCGATCGGATAACCGCGATAGCGAAGGATTCCCTTTTCGCCGTCGATGAACGTGATGGCACTCTTGCACGCTCCGGTGTTGCCGTAGCCGGTGTCGAGCGTGATGAGGCCCGATTCCTTTCGCAGACGCGAGATATCCACGGCCCTCTCCCCCTCGGCCCCCTCGACCACGGGAAGCTCGTAGGTCTTGCCGCCGTAGATGAGCTGAGCGGTCTCCGGGCTTTTCTCTGGATTCATCGAGCGACTCGGGGCCTCCCCACCGATCGTGGGTTGCGAGTTGGGATGGCTAATCTACAAAGGGGCGGGATGGGCCTCAACGCTCGGCAGCTGCTAGCACGAAGTCCACCTCGAACATCCGGTATCGCGCCGGAGCCATTCCAACGGCGCGGTAGGTCTTCTGGGCCGTCCGGTTCTCGTGGTCGACATGGAGCCGCACGCCCACGACGTTCCGGGCCGAGCGGGCGCTCTCGAGGACATGGTCGTACAGCCGCCGGAACACACCCTGCCCACGACTCTCTTTCTTGACATAGACGCTCTGAATCCACCAGAAGAGGCCGTTACGCCAGTCGCTCCATTCCGTCGTTACCATGAGGACTCCCACCGGTTTTTCGTCTTGCACGGCGAGGAAATAGCTGCCCCGGGAGGAATCCTCGAGAACCGCCGCCACCCCCTTGCGCAGGCGCTCCTGATCGAGGTCGCGAGCCTCCGTCTCACGGGCCAGGGCACGGTTGAAGGCGACCAGGTCGGGGATGTCGCGGGGATGGGCGGACCGAACACGGATCTCCATGGTTCGGAAGTGTAAGACTCCCCGCGGGGAGCTCAAAGAACGGACGCTTCGGCGGAATCGGTTCGCTGGCCCTGGCGGGTCTTTTGGACCTCCCCCCGGGCTCCTTCTCGTTTGCCGGTCCCTATTCCCGGCGAAGCCGGCGTAGCGAGTCCCAACCTGCCCCCTCGATCCGGGGCGAAGCCTCGCTAATTCTCGTCGAACTCGACCGCCAGCCCGGTGGTCTCCTCGTCCATCTGCAGCGCCCGAATCAGACGCCCCTGGAAGGACTTGGACTCCCCTTCGTGCTCGATCTGGACGCGCACGCGGATCGGATTCTCGGTGTAGAAGAGCAGGCCGGCCGAAGAGAGGTTGTCGGTCGTCCCCTCGACGCCCTCGATATCGAAGGTCATCCGCACGGGGGCCTCGAACTCTCTGCGTTCGGAAGTGCGGCGGTCGGAGGTGGATGAGGAGGGGCGGTCGGGGGACATGAGAAACCTCGTTAGGAGAAGCGTTCCCCTCCCATTCGTCGCAATTCGCTCGAGACTTGACTCGGGGCCCGGGGGTGTCCTCCCGCGTGACCCCTCCCACGGACACAGGGGCCCCCCGGGGCGGGGTCGCCCCCCCCCCTCGTGGCGCCTCCCCCACTTCCCGGCTGGCACGGCGTTCGCGTCTCTTCATGCTCCCGGCCTGCGAGCACGAAGGCTCGCTCGAAAACCCAAACACCGAGGAGGTCGTCATGAAAACCCGCGCCTTTCAATCCTTCATGCTCGCAACAGGGCTCCTGGTCCTCGGGACGGGCGTTCGCTCACAGGAATGCTCGTCGGGCCCCACCGCTCGAGAATTCACCCGCAGGGCTTGTACAGATCCCCGGTGGCGCCCCGGAGCGCGCGTGACGCCCCACGTCGAGGCCCATCGCTATCGCGGGACCTACGGTCGCGCACGCGACACGCGTGGCCATGGCTGCCCACCGAAGCGCGTCCTCGTCCCCGGTCACTTCGAGCGGATCGCCTACCAGGTCTTCGTGCGAGCGCGCATCGAGAAGGTATGGGTCCCGCCCGCCTACGAGACTCGCTACGACTTCTGCGGCCGGCCCTATCAGGCTCTGGTCCGGAAGGGCTACTTCAAGACGATCCGTCGTCCCGCGCACTACGAGACCCGCACGAGGAAGGAGTGGATCGCCGGCAACGACGTGATCGCCTGCGCTCCGACCCCGCATCGTGTGGCGCTTTTTCGTGACGGCTGAGAAGCGCTCCGCGACAAACGAGCCTGTCTTTGGAGCCGGATCGGCAGGGGGTTCGGGCTCCGGGACTTCCTGGCCCCGCGGTGGTCTTCTGGGCTACCGCGGGGCCTTCTTGTTCTTCTCCAGGTAGTCGAAAAGGAGACGCAGCGAGGTGCGCAACCCGACCTCGAGGGCACGTTCCTCGGGCCGAAAGTACGGCGTGTGAATCAATCCCGGCACTCCGCGTTCGAAATCACTCGTCCCCAGGAAGTAGTAGAGGCCTGGAACCTCACGAGCAAAAAAGGCGAAGTCCTCCCCCCCCATGTGGGGGCGCTCCTCGACCACGTTTTCGACTCCGACGGTCGCTTCGACCGTGGCCCGCATGCGGGCCACGAGCTGCGGATCGTTGTAGGTCACCGGCGTCGTGCGCTCGATCGTGACCTCGGCCGATGCCCCGAGGGATTGTGCCACGCCTTCGGCGATCTCGGTGATGCGTCGGTGTACGCTCTCCTGGACCCGTTCGTCATGGGTACGGATCGTGCCCACCAGTTCAGCCGAGGCGGGAATGATGTTGAAGCGGTTCCCCGCGCGGAACTTACCCACGGTGATCACGACGGTCTCGTGCGTATCGACGTTGCGCGAAGCGATCGATTGCAGCGCGACCACGATATGACTTGCCGCGAGGATCGGATCGACACCGGCGTGGGGGTAGGCCCCGTGCGCCTGGCGTCCTATGACCTCGATGGTAAACCGATCCACAGCCGCCATCGCGGGCCCCGAGAAGAGGCTGACCTGCCCCACATTCAGGAGCGGATTGACATGCAGCGCGAAAACGGCCTCGGGCGTCGGATCCTCAAAAGCTCCCTCGGCCACCATGCGCTCCGCGCCGTGCATGCCGGGGGACGGCACGCCTTCCTCGGCCGGTTGAAACACGAAGACAACCGTACCGGCCAGCTCGCGACGAATCTCGGGGGCGGCCAGCACGCGCGCAACCCCCAGGCCGATGGCGACGTGCATGTCGTGGCCGCAGGCGTGCATGACGGACACGGTCTCCCCGCCCCAGCTGGTCCGCTTGGTGCTCGCGAAGGAAAGCCCCGTCTCCTCACGGATCGGAAGGCCATCCATGTCGGCTCGGTAGGCGATCACGGGGCCGGGTTCGCCACCGCGCAGAATCCCCACGACGCCCGTCAGGGCCACCTTTTCGATCACTTCGAGTCCGAGACTGCGTAGCTCCTGCGCAACGAGGGCGGCGGTCTCGAACTCCTTTTCGCCGAGTTCCGGATTGGCGTGGATGAGGCGGCGCAGGGAAACGACTCCGGCCAGCTCGCGCTGGATCACGGTTTCGAGCACGTCCCCCTCGAGCGCATTCTCGCCCGCATGGTAGAGGAGGCCTGCGAGGGTGAGGGGTAGGAGGGAGAGCATCATGTCCAAAGGGCCGGGAGGTTCTTGGCGAGGTTCTCTTCGAGAACGTGTTCTTCGGGGTCAAAACCGCTCAGGCGCACCCGGGCCGCGATCCGCCGGTCGAGAGCGGCTCGGGGGGCGAGGCCGATGAGTTCGCTTTCGCGCACCGCGACTCCACGCTTCCGGGCTTCCCCTTCGATCCGCTCGAAGAGCTCGATGAGGCCGGTCTGTTCATGGTCGCACAGGTTCACGCTGACCTGGGAGATCCCGCCGGATTCGAGGGTCAGGCCCAGGGCCCGGATTCCCGCCAGCCCACCACAGGATTCGCGGATGACCCGGGCGATCTCCCGGGCCGGAGCGGGATCGGCCGTTTCCAGTAGAACATTGAAGGCGATCAGGATCGAGCGAACCCCGATCGCGATCGCCCCCGCCGTCGGGTGTAGGCGGGCGGGCCCCTCGTCGGGGGTTCGCGTCCGGGCGAACCCGCTCCGGCGCAGCCTCGGTAGTTCGCGGCCCTCGGGGGAGCGCGCCGCATCCCCGTAGAAGTGGACGGGGATCGCGAGCTCCTCTCCGACCCGTCGTCCCAGGGCGTGGGCCAGCTCGACACAGTCCGTTCGCGGAAAACCCTCGAGCGGAACCAGGGGGCACACATCGCAGGCTCCGATGCGGGGATGGACGCCTCGGTGGTGGGTGAGATCGATGCGCTCGGAGGCGAGGGCGATGAGTCGGAACGCGATTGCGACGACGGTCTGCGGACGCGCCACCCAGGTCAATACGCAGCGGTTGTGGTCTCGATCCGAGCTCCCATCCAGCACAGCCCCTCCTCCGTCCTTGACGAGCTGAGCCAGGGCCTCCAGGAGCTCGGGATCCTCGCTGAAGGAGAAGTTCGGCACACATTCCACCAGCCCCGCTCCCCGTTCCCCGGCCTCCCTCTCGAACGAGCTCATCGCTCGAAGGCGACTTTTCCGGCGATCGCGACCGTGCGAACTGGATTGCGCGTCAACTCGTAGCAGAGGTGGCGGTAATTGGGCTGATCGAGGTGCACGAAGTCGGCCCGCTTGCCTACCTCGAGACTGCCCCGTTCGTCCGCCAGGCTAAGGGACGCGGCCGCGTTCAGCGTCACGGCGTTGAGACACTCCTCGGCGCTCATCGAATAACGCAGGGCGCCAAAGCTCATCACTTCGGCGAGGCTCTGGGCCATGCAGCTTCCCGGATTGAAATCGGTCGCCAGAGCAGGAGCCAGTCCGGCGTCGATCATGCGGCGGGCGGGGGCCTCCTGATCGATGCGCAGGTAAAGGGGGACCAGGGGGCACAGGACGGGAACGACCCGGGCCTCGGCCAGGGCCTCGATGCCCTCGGCGCTGCAATACTCCAGGTGGTCTGCGCTGGCCGCACCCAGATCGGCTGCCAACTGCGCACCCCCCAGCTGCGAGAGCTGGTCCACGTGCAAACGCAGCCCGAAACCGAGCTCCCGCGCCCGTTCGAGAATGCGGCGAGAATCGTCGAGCCCGAAGACGTGGGACTCGGTGAAGATGTCGCAGTAGCGCGCCAATCCGGTCTCGGCAATCCGCGGCAGCATGTCCTCCACGAGCAGGTCGACGTAGGCCTCGGGACGCTCGCGAAACTCGGGCGGGTAATCGTGCGCTCCGAGGAAGGTCGGCACGCATTCGACGGGCTGAGAGCGATTGGCCTGGTCGATCACTTCCAGGCATTTCAGCTCGTCTTCGAAGGTGAGGCCGTAGCCGGTCTTGGCCTCGATCGTCGTCGTACCGAGTTCGAGAAAGCGCTCCAGGCGCCGGAGCAGAAGCGCCAGGAGCTCCTCTTTCCCCGCCGCACGGACACCTCGCACGCTCGAGAGGATGCCGCCCCCCGCCTTGGCGATGTCGACGTAGCTGGCGCCCCGCGTGCGCAGCTCGAACTCTTCCTCGCGCGTCCCGGCGAACACCGGATGGGTGTGAGCATCGACGAAACCGGGCACGAGGGTGCCCCCGTCGAGGCGCAGCGTCTTCGCGGAAGGAAAACGACGCTCCAGCTCGCCTCCCTCCGCCACCGCGACGATGCGCTCGCCCCGTACCGCGAGCCCTCCGCGTTCGATGACCTGCAAGCGGCCCAGCTGCGCCCCACCCTGGGCCCCTGTGCCCTGCGGAGTCGCGAGTTGCTCCGCACCGAGTACGAGGAGGACTTCGCCCATGCGCGAAGTCTAGCAGCCCGTCGAAGAAGTGGTTCGAATGCCCGGATGGCGCCATCCGATTCGAATCGGCACCTGGTCAGGCCGCGCCGAGCCCCTCTCGGGGCCGGACGACCGAGCCGTTCATCGCCAGACGCATCTTGCGGGCGATGCGCTTGCGCGAGCGGAAGACGATCATCTTCATGTTCGAACGACCGACGCCGAGAAGCTCTCCGGCATCGCGGTAGGAAAGACCTTCTACCTCGACGAGCTGGAGTGTGCGTCGATCGCGCTGGGAGAGCGTGCGGAAGGCCTTTTCGTAGAGGAAGAGGAAGAGCATCCAGGCAGCCCGCAGCCGATGAGATTCCTCCCCGTGCTCGGCCGCCAGGCTCGGACCCGCGTCGTGGTCCTCGGGCTCGTACAGCTCCAAGGAGAGCTCCCGGGTCGACAGGGGCTGGCGGCGCGAGCACGCTCGACGCATGACGTTGCCGGCGATCGTGCGGACCCAGACGCGAAAACTGGCGGGGTGGTCCTCACGAAAGGCGGACGGATAGCGGAAGACGTTGAGGAAGGTGTCCTGCAGGAGCTCGGCCGGATCGAGATGGGAGAGCTCGCGATTCAACAGGCTCCGAATCCAACGCAGAACAGCCGGGCGAGCCAGGACGTAGAGGGCCTCGAAACAGGCCGGATCGCGCGAATCGCGATAGAGCGCCATCAGTCGCGTGCCGATGCGGTTCTCGAAAGCGGAGCGGTCCTCCGTCGGACCCTGGGCGAGGACCACACCGCGCTCCCTGAGCCGTTTCAGAACGTCGGGCCAGGGTTTGAGGCGTTGGAAGGGGCAACCGGGCCTTTCGGCGGGAAGGGAACTGGGTCTCATGGCCGTGCTCTTACACGCGCCGTTCCGAACGCGGAGAAACCCCACTGGAGATTCTGTAACTATGTTTATTGCAGTGAATTAGAGTTCTTATGGGGGGGGTGTGCGCAGGCCCCTCCGAGGCCCGCCCTCCCGGGAGCGACGACAGGGAAATAGCGAAAACGCACGAGAACGCTCCAGGAGGAGCGCAGTGGGCGGAATCGCTCTCTCCGGGGGACGGCTCAGAAAATTGGGGAAATGGCCGATGAATTCCCGCGCTATCATCGGGGCTTCAAGGTCTTCCCCAGCCCATCACCCACCAATCCGCTTGAACGCACCAGGTCTCGCGGCCATCGATCCGGTGGCCTTCAAAGGAGCGGCCTCCACGCTCGATCCTCTGCTACTCGTTCTCTGGGCCCTCGGGGCGCTGGGATTGACGGGGCTGTTTTCGCTCCTGCGCAACGGGCTTCTGCACGCGGTCCCCAATCGCATCGCCAAGGGGCTGCGGAATACGGCCCGCCGTGACCGACTCCTCGCGCTCCTGAAGCGTTCCAACCTCCTGGCGACGGCGGCGAGCCTCTTCACGTTCTTCTTCCAGCTGGTTTTCGTCGTCTGCGTGATGGCGATCTTCGCCGGCGAGAGCTTCTCGCCGGCCGAGATGGGACTGGCACTGTTGGTCTGCGCCCCCGCCCTGGTCCTGGTTCAGGAACTCATCCCACGGGCGCTGCGGGGCGAGCGCTCCGACCGGCTTCTGCGGACACTGCTGCCGACCTTCGATCTGCTCTACCGCGTGCTGCTCCTGGGTGTGCTCATTTCATTCCTGGACACGCTACGCAGGGCCTTTCTGCGCGGGCTGCGTGTCCCCATACGTGCACCCGAGTCACGACAATTCGTCGAGGGTCTCCACAGTGCCCTGGAGGATGCGGGCCGCAGCAAGAACCTCGGCGAGAGCGAGAAGGAGTTCATCGAGAACGCACTCGAATTTTCGGACATCGACGTCACCGACGTCATGACCCCGCGCACCGAGCTGGCTGCAGTGGACATTCGCAAGGGTGTTTCACGCGTGGTGCAAACGATCGCGGAATCGGGACATAGCCGCATTCCGGTGTTCGAGGGGAACCTGGATTCGATCATCGGTGTGGCCTACGCGCAGGAGGTCATACAGCTCGTCGCCGAAGACAAGCTGGCGGAAGCCGACCTGCGCGACCTCCTGCGCCCCGTGCCCTTCGTGCCCGAAACCAAACTCGTGTCCCAGCTGCTCGCCGAATTCCGCAGAGAGAACCAGAAGATCGCCGTGGTGCTGGACGAATACGGCGGCACCTCGGGCATCGTCACCGTGGGAGATATCATCGAGGAGGTCGTGGGCGAGATGCCCAACGAGCTGGGCCAGGAGTCCCCTCAGGACTTTCGAACGCTCGCCGACAGCCGTATCGCCGTCCAGGGCGCGACGCGGGTCTCCGAGGTCAACGAAGAACTCGACCTCGACCTGCCGGAGGAGGAGGATTATGAAACCCTCGCCGGTTTCGTGCTGGCGGAACTCGGGCGTTTTCCGAAGGTCGATGAAAGCTTCGAATGGAAGGGCAGCGAGTTCTGGATCAGCGAAGCGACCGACCGACGCGTGCTCGAGGTGGTCATACGCTCCCGGGAAAAGAAAATCCGCTCCCAACCCACGATGTGATCCCCCAAGGTGCGAGTAGCATCGAAAACCGACCGCGCCCTGATCCTGCGACGCTTTCGCTACGGTGAGAGTTCGCTCGTCGTCCATGCCCTGACCCCGCGCTTCGGGCGCATCGCGTTGCTGGCCAAGGGGGCCTACCGGCTCCGCTCGGGTTACTTCGGTGTCCTCGATCTCTTCGACACGCTCGAGCTCACATGGCGCGATTCCCGCACCGATCTGGGTACCCTGGCCGCGGCCCGAATCCTCTGCCGACGCCGCGGACTCAGCGGCGACCTCGATCGGTATCGGGCCGGCATCTCGATGCTGGAGCTCGCCCGTCTGGGGGCTCGCGAGAAGTGCGAGGAAGCCCGATTGTTCGCGCACACCGAGGGCGCCCTGGAAGGGCTTCAGGAGGCAGCTGTCGACCCCGGCATGGCTCTGATCGCCTTCGATCTGGGGTGGCTTGCGCTGAGCGGCCTGGCTCCCGCCTTCGAGAATTGTGCCGCCTGTGGACGCTCGTCGCTTTCGTCTCTGCGCAGCCCTGAGGCCTTCTTTTCCCACGGCGGCGGGGGCCTGCTCTGTTCGACGTGTCGCACGGCCTCCAGGTCTCCCGGCGAGCAGGTCGTCGCATTGCCCTGGAAGGTGGTCCAAACGGCACACACCCTCGCCACAACGCCTCCCGAACACCTGCCCCGGTTACGCCTTTGCCCCCAACCGGTGGTGGAGGTGGGTCAGCTGGTCGCGCGCTTTCTGGAGTACCACCTCGAGCGACGTCTCAGGAGCCGCAAAGGCCCCGATGCCCCTGAGCGCAGGGGCTCCCGCGGAAAACTCCGCCTCCGATGAATTAAAAGGCAGGCAGACCTCTGGCACTACGGCTCCCTGCGTAGAAGATTCAGGCTCCGAAGAAGCCTCCACTTCGCTCGTGACACCCACCCAAAAGACTATCCGCTCCCGCGGGCGCTCTGGCGCTCTGTGGCTTTGCTGGCTCGTCGTCGGCTGTTCGACCCCCAGAAAGCCGATTGCCGAGGTGGACGCCCAGGCCTTGATGGCGCAGGCGGATCAGGCCTTCGCACTCGGCGACGCCCAGGACGGGGTGCGCCATCTGATCGCCTTGCGCAAGCGCGATGGCCTCACCCCCGATCTCCGCGAACGCACGGAGCGCCAGCTGATCGAAACGGGCTATGCGCAGATCGAGCAACTGAGTGGGGACTCCTCCGGACTCGATCGCATCTTCCGCTCCGATTACCCCGAGCGGGTTCGTGTGCGAGCAGGAATCCTGGCAGCGAAAGCGCTCTTCGAACAGGACCACCCGGTCAGCGCCTTCGAGCAACTGAAGAAGGTCGATCGCCGCTTTCCCCACCATTCCGAACGGGCCATGGCGGGCGACGTGCTGGGGCAGGTCGGACTGCATCTGATCGAGCGCAAGGGGCGCTACTCGCTCTTTTTTCGCTACCGCCCCAAGGGCACCCGCGCGCTCGAATATCTGGTGCTGCACTATCCCCTCGATCCGCGCTGCGATGATGCGTACTACGCCCTCTCCCAGTACTACGAGAGCATCGGCGAGCTCGACTACGCCCTCGAGCAGACCGAGGATCTCCTGATCTACCACCCCAGCTCGCCCTACGCGATCGCCGCTCAGGCCCGCCTGCCCTACCTGCGACTCCTGCGGCTCGAGCGCAACGACTACGACCGCAACGAGCTGACCATCGCCGCGGGGGAGATCCGGAACTGGTTGAGCCGCCACCCTGGAAGCGAGCTCGAGGGCTGGGTGGACGAGCTCGCCCGGGTCTGCGCGACCCGCCTGGTGGAAAGCGACCTCTCCCTCGCACGCTACTACGAACGCATCGACTCCCTCGACGGGCTCCAATGGCATGCGCGAAGGGCCCTCGCCCTGGCGCTGGACATGCAACTGGAGCGTCAAGCTGAGCTCGCCCGGGCGTTGCTCGCACCGGAAGAGAGAATCCCCGACGACATCCGACCACGCCCTGCCGGCAACTCCTCCGCCCCCCTCGATCCAGCCAGCCGGCAGACGCCCTAGCTCGAAGCATGTCGATGAAGTCGTTCGATACTTCGACGTTGCCGCCCAGGACCCGGGTCGCTCTGGCCCTTTCCTTCGCGGCCTTTCTCACGGGGCTCTCGGGCTGCGGCTGGCACGCAGGCCTCGTCGTACCGGAGGGCGCCGAGAGCATCGGCGTCGAGGTGTTCAAACGGACCCCGGAAGTGCTGGAGCGGGGTCTCGAGGCGCGCCTGGCGGAAGAACTGTCCGCGGCCGTCTCGGACCTGGTCGGGATCCCCCTGGCCCACCCCTCGCGGGCCGACCTCGTCATCCGGGGTGAAATCAGCAACTACAGCCGCCGCGACGGCGTGCACTCGATCGACAACCTGTTGCTCGAAACCGGGATCCTGATCCAGATCCGGGCTCGCCTGGTGGACCGGGTGCGGGGGACCACGGAAAAGGAGGTATTTGAGGCCCTCTGGACCGGATATGCCCTGGGAGATCCGAGCGGAGAGAGAATCGCCCGGAATCGCGCACTGCGCTACCTTGCGGAAACGTTGGTGCTGGAACTCTTCCAACAGGGGGACCAGAAAGAAGAGAATCCGGTCCTTCTTTCCCAGTAGGACGTCCCTACGCATCCGCAGAAGCGTATTCCAGTGCCGGATTACCCTATGGTGTGACCCACGCCACAAGAGACGCAGCCAGGTAGACGATAGAAAGCCCATGCCCGATCCCTCCCAAACACCCGCCCCCGAGAAGGGGCGCCGGTCCCGATCTTTCGGCTCGTTCCTGCTCGTGCTGCTCGTCCTGCTCGTCGTTCTGGCGGTCTACGGCAACGGCAACCCCTTCCAGCGTATCGATGAGCTCTCGCAGGATCTCTACGAATGGAACCTGCACCAGGGAAACGTCGTCACCCAGACCTTCGTAGGCACCGATCAGGGCACCCACCTGATCGAGGGCAAGTACCGGAAGGCGGAAGCCGGCGGCGCGCTGCGCGAATTCAAGGTGCGTTACGCGAACCTCGCGGACAGGGAGGCGCTCTTTCGCGAGCTCAAGGGCATCCGTGAATACCAGCACATCTCTGCCAAGGACCTGCGCCGCTGCATCGAGGGCTGGACCGATGGCAGCCGGGACTACACACCGATCTTCGTGCCGACGGCGGGCCGCCTGCTGTCCTCCCACCGCCCCATCCCCGACCCTACACTGGACCGGGACGCTGACGGTTCCGAGGGTCCGGGCAGGGCCGTACAGCCCGAGCTGGTCCCGAGCCCGCTGGAGGTTGACCATGATCAAAGGCTCTTCGTCAGCGTCATCGCGAAGAGCCGTTCGGAGGCACGAGCGCCGCGCAACGTCAAGCTTCCGGACGTCCCGGGCGCACTGCACCTCGACGTCGATCTCAAGGCGGAGGACGATCTTTCGGGTCTCCTGGCCGCGATCGAAGGAGACGGGCTCACGCTCTACCGCCAGAACTTCGACCTCGGTGTCGAGGGTCGCGGCGGCACGTTCTCCAAGAAGAGCGGCATGGGCCTGGGCGAGCTCATGCTGTACGTCGGCCCCTGGTTCCTGCTCTTCATCGTCTTCATGATCTTCATGCGCCAGATGCGCTCCCAGGGGGGCGCGGGAGGCGTGATGTCGTTCGGGCGCTCGCGGGCCCAGCTCTACTCGAAGGAAAGCCGCACGAGCATCACCTTCGACGACGTGGCGGGCGCCAAGGAAGCCAAGGACGAGGTTCGCGAGCTGGTCGAGTTTCTCAAGAACCCCAGCCGGTTCACGCGCATCGGCGGCCGCATCCCGCGCGGAGTCCTTCTGGTCGGCTCTCCCGGTTGCGGCAAGACGTTGCTCGCCAAGGCGATTGCCGGCGAGGCCGAAGTGCCGTTCTTTTCGATCTCCGGCTCCGACTTCGTGGAGATGTTCGTCGGAGTCGGTGCCAGCCGAGTCCGCGATCTCTTCAAGCAGGCGCGGGAAAACAGCCCCTGCATCATCTTCCTCGACGAGATCGACGCGGTCGGTCGACGGCGTGGCAGCGGCATGGGCGGCGGGCACGACGAGCGCGAGCAAACGCTCAACGCCATCCTGGTTGAAATGGATGGTTTCGGCACCGACGAGGGCATCATCGTCGTCGCTGCGACGAACCGTCCGGACGTTTTGGACCCCGCGCTCCTTCGACCCGGGCGGTTCGATCGCGAGGTAACGATCGATCTTCCGGATCTGGAAGGCCGCCGGGCGATCCTCGAGGTGCATCTGAAACGCGTCACGAGCGGGGACGACGTCGATCTGGACGTCCTGGCGCGCTCGACACCGGGCTACTCGGGCGCCGACCTCGCCGCGATCATCAACGAGGCCGCCATCATGGCCGTGCTCGCCAAGCGCGATGAGGTGCAGATGAAGGACCTCGAAGAAGGGCGCGACAAGGTGCGTTACGGCCGCCAAAAGACCTCGCGCAGGATGGAGGAGACCGATCGCGAGATCACGGCCTACCACGAGGCGGGCCACGCGATCGTCGCCGCGGTCCTGCCGGAGACCGATCACCCCCACAAGGTCACGATCGTTCCCCGGGGTCGAGCTCTCGGTTCTACGATGGTGGTTCCCGACAAGGAGAGCTACCACATGCAGAGGAAGAAGATGCACGGGCAACTCGCCATGCTCTTCGGTGGTCGGGTCGCCGAGGCGGTCTTCTGTGGTGACATTTCGGCCGGCGCCCACGACGATATTCGCAAGGCCACCGACCTCGCGCGGGCGATGGTGTCCGAGCTCGGGATGAGCGAGAAGATCGGGCCTATCAGTTACGCCGAGCGTCAAGGCTCGGACTTCCTGGGAACCGAGCTCATGCGCGGCAAGATCCACTCGGAGGAAACCGCCCGCGAGATCGACGAGGAGGTCATCCGCATCCTCAACGAGGCCTACGAACGCGCCGTTTCCCTGCTCACCGAGCACAAGGGCGCTGTCGAGGAGCTCGCGCAGGCCCTCCTGCGCTACGAAACGATCACCGGAGGGGAGGTCGCGCGCCTCCTGGAAGGCGGCACCGCCTCCGACCTGCGACCGGAGGATGCCCAGTCGAGTTCGGCCAAGAGCGACCCCGAACCCAGGGCCCACCTTCCCGAGGAGCGAACCTCGGAGGGCGAGGGGCCCGGCGAGCTGCCGGGCGAACCCGGCCTCTCTCCCGCCTAGGGTGGCCCTCTCCCTCCCACCCATGGGCGGCCCGTTCGAGGAGACCTTCGGCAAGCGAGCGCGGCGGCTCGAAGCGCGTGCCCTGGCACCCGTCTCCGCCGAGCGGGTGGATCTGTGCTTCAACCCCGAAGGCCTGGAAGGGGGCGAGACGAGCGATTTGCAAAGCCGGGGACGCTATCGTCCCGCCGCCCCATGCGGCCTGGCACGGTGGAGGGGGTACAGGGATGAACTGGAGGTGCTCCACCATCGCTGGAACACAGTTGCGCCCCTGGCGCGGGCCCATCGCAACGCCTCGGCCTTCCCCCCGCCCACGCGTCTCATGGGCATCGTGAACGTCACCCCCGACAGCTTTTCCGACGGCGGTGAGTGTTTCGAGCCCGAAGCGGCGATCGAGCACGGGCTCAAGCTGATCGCGGAGGGCGCCGACATTCTCGATATCGGCGGCGAATCGACGCGGCCGGGCGCGCGTCCTGTGGGCGCCGAAGAGGAAATCGACCGGGTGCTCGGCGTCGTCGAGACGCTCGCCGCCAAGGGCGGGGTGCCCGTCTCGATCGACACGCAAAAGGCTTGTGTAGCTCGTGCGGCCCTCGCCGCCGGCGCGACCATGGTGAACGACGTAAGTGCAGGCAAAGACCCCGACATGTTCGCGACCGTCGCAGAGCGAGGTGGCATGATCTGTTTGATGCACATGCGCGGCACACCCGAGGACATGCAGTCGGAGCCGCACTACCGGGACTGCGTGCGTGAAGTGACGTTTTTTCTGCGCGAGCGTGCGGCTAGTGCTTTGAACGCGGGAATCGACGGCTCTAGGATGATTCTCGATCCGGGTATCGGATTCGGAAAACGATTGGAGGACAACTTGGCGTTGATCCGTGCGCTTCCCGAACTGCGGTCTTTGGGCTTGCCCCTCATGCTGGGAGTTTCTCGTAAGTCCTTCCTGGGACGTCTGGGGGGAGAACCCCGTGCTGCTCGACGCGCCGAAGAAACCATCGCAGCGCTTTCCCTGGGCGCATATCTGGGGGCCGACCTCCACCGCGTACACGACGTCGCCGCGGCCAGGAAAGCACTGAGTGTCATCACCGCTTTCCCCGAGCCCGCCATTCACACCTAGGGCCCCGCTTTGAAGGACTTCCTCCCCGCAGCATTCCAGGTACTGATCCTCGCTGCCGGAATCCATCTGTTCCTGCGGTTCGTTCGAGCGACGCGGGGCAACCGCCTGATCCGAGGTCTGTTCGTTTCGGTTCTCGTGGGAGTCGTCGGGCTTTGGGGCCTTGCGCTGCTCCTGAAACTGGAGGAACTCGAACACCTGCTGCAAGCCTCGACCGGCTACGTCGTCGTCGGATTCGCCATCATCTTTCAGTCCGAATTGCGCCGGGGTATCGCCCAGCTAGGCGAGCACTCCTTCATCGGCGGCCTCTCACGGTCCACGAGTGCGGATACGCTGGAACAGGTCGTTCAGGCCGTAAAGAATCTCGCGCGACAGCGCATCGGTGCGCTGATCGTCATGGAGCGCGAGACTCCGCTCGCTCCCTACATCGAGACGGGCACCGCCTTCGATGCCGACGTGCAGAGCCAGCTGATCGAAAACCTCTTTCATCCCGGCGCTGCACTGCACGACGGCGCCGTGATCCTGCGGGCCGACCGCATCACGGCGGCGGGCTGCATCCTTCCGCTCACTCAGGATGCCGATCTCTCCCCCGCGCTCGGCACGCGGCACCGCGCGGCCCTGGGCCTGGCCGAAGAATCGGACGCGATCATCCTGATCGTCTCCGAGGAAAAGGGCACGATCTCGCTCGCCCACGGGGGGAACCTGACACTCGCCATCTCGCCCGATGATCTGAAGAAGGAGCTCGCTTCCGAGCTCGACGTTCAGAAGGTGACCGCCAGCCAGGCGAGCCTCGGACTGCTCTCCGCAACCCTGGGGGGCCTCAGGCGCGACATCGCCTGGTTACCCGGCTCGTTGCTCCTGGGACTGGGGATCTGGTACCTCGCACACCGCGACATCAAGACGACCATGGAATTCCCGGTCGTCCTCGTCGATGCGGGCGAGGCGGGCCAGCGCACGCCCAAGCCCGGCGAAATTGTAGCCATCCTCCCCTCGGACGAAGACCGCCTGAGCTCCCCCTCCGAAGAATCGGAGTTCATGGTCGCCGTCACCGGTACGCGCGGTCGTCTGGTCAAGTTGAGCGGCGCCGTACGGGGCATCGTTGAAATCCCCGTGGACTGGACCTTCGGCCCCCTCGAGGCCGCCCAGGTGCAGTGGGAGGATCCGGTCGGCGGGCTGGAATACGAGTGGGCGACGGGATCGTCCCCCAACATCGTCGTCGAACGCTATGGCACGAAGTCGTTCGAGCTTGACAGCAGTTTCTTCAAGCTGGACACCACCCAGCTCAACCCGCGCTATCAATTGGACCTGGAACTACCCGAAGGGTTCGATGTCGTACCCACTCCGGTGATCGAGATCGCCGGACCGATTCAGAAGCTGAAGGAGCTCGGCCTCGACGGGCGCTTCAAGCTGCAGTTCGAGCCCGTGGTCATCACCCATGACGCCCGAGAATCCCATCGCCAACGCATCCGCCTGACCGAGGACCGCATAAGGGACGGCTTCTTGCTCCCGGCCGACTATCAGGGCGAGGTCATCCTGTCCATCGTGCCCGCAAGCCAGGTCGTGGGCATCGTAACCAAGGAAATCGCTCTGGTCTGCATGGAGAACCAGCGACAAGCGGAGCTGGCCCTCTGGTCCCTGCCTGCCAACGCGCAAACCGTGCGTTTTTCGATCAAGACGTACGGGTTGATTCCCCAGGGCGCCGATCCGTCCGAACCGGCCATGATCGAGCGCTACTCCCAGATCAAGGGATTCGTCGAGGACTACCTCAACGTGTACATCGACATCGCCCAGCTCTCCCCCACGGGCGAAGGTCGCTCCGCCAAGATCCAGTGGAACTGGAGCAAGGACTGGAAAGATGTCATCGACTCCCTCAAACTCGAGGGTGGCGGTCTGGGAGGTCGTGAGGACCTGGACGTCCAGCTGGAATCGGACCGTGAGGTACTCCTGGAATTGAAGCCGGGCGTCGACCTGGACGCCGTCCGACCGGGCGGCGAGAATCTGTGACGAAAACACCGCCGAAGACACGCCTGTTCGGAACCGATGGCATCCGGGGACGCTACGGCGAGGGTCATCTGACCGAGAATGCCGTCTGTGCACTCGGTCGAGCCGTGGGCGCAGCCTTCGACCGAAGCCCCAAGGGCGAGGGCGCTCGCGCCCTACTCGGCCACGACGGACGGCACTCGGGTCCGGCGCTCGAGGGCGCCCTCGCACGCGGCCTGGGCTCGGTCGGTTTCGAGGTCGATAGTGCCGGCCTGATCCCGACACCGGGTCTGGCGCTCCTGGGACGCACGAAGGACTACGACCTGTCGTTGATGATCAGCGCCTCCCACAACCCCGCTGCGGACAACGGCATCAAGATCTTCGGACCCGGTGGGGACAAGCTCGAAGACGAGTTCGAGGATGCGATCGAAGAGGAACTCGCCAGGCACCCCGAGCCCCCGATCGATTCCACGATCACTCCGCGCCACGCACCGGAACTCGAAAACGACTATCTCGATCACTTGCTCGCCCTGGCGAACGTCAAACTGGACGGGATGGCGATCGTGCTGGACTGCGCCAACGGTGCTTCGAGCCGCGTCGCCCCCCGCATCCTGGGCCGCCTGGGCGCCCAGGTGATCCTGATCGGCTGCGAACCCGACGGCGACAACATCAACGAGGGCTGCGGTTCGACGCACCCCAGGGGTATGCAGGAGAGCGTAAGGCTGCACGGCGCGGACCTGGGCATCGCACTCGACGGCGACGGCGATCGTTGCATTTTGTGCGACGGGGAAGGCACCCTGATCAACGGCGACGCAATCCTCACGATCACGGCGCATCACGCTGCGGCCCGAGATGCCCTGTCCCCGAAGAAAATCGTGGCTACGGTGATGTCCAACCGCGGGCTGCACCGCGCCATGCGCGCCTACGACATCGAGGTGCTGACCGTGGGGGTCGGCGACCGCCGCGTGGTCGAGGCGCTTCGCTCCGAAAACCTGATGATCGGCGGCGAGCAATCGGGTCACATCGTGTTCGGCTCGGACAACGCCTACATCGGCGATGGAATCTACACGGCCCTGCGCTGCCTTCAGGTCGTGTGCGATACGGGCCGCAAGCTCTCGGAGCTTGCAGAGCCCTACCAGCCCTTCCCACAGGTCCTGGTCAACGTCTCGGTTTCCTCACGCCCGAATCTCTCCGACATCCCCGCCGTCGCCGCCCACGTTGAACAGATAGAGAAACACCTCGGCGACGACGGTCGAGTCCTGGTGCGCTATTCGGGAACCGAACCGCTCGCACGCATCATGGTCGAGGGGCCCCAAGAGGAGTGGATCCGCGCCCAGGCCCAGGAACTCGCCAGCCGGATCGCCAAGGAGATCGGAGCCTGAACGCGATCGCCATCGAAACCGCGACACGGCCGGGCAGTGTTGCCGTGCAAGGGAACCGAGGTCGCAGGGTCGAGAATCTCTCGAGCCATTCCACCCAGGCACGCGAACTCTTGCCGACGGTCCAACGTCTCAGCAGCGAGGTAGGAACAACGGTACAGCAGGTGAGCGACGTCTTTGTCGGCACCGGACCAGGAAGTTACACCGGCCTGAGAGTCGGAATCGCAACCGCCTTGGGTCTGGCCTATGCGACCGGAGCCACCTTGCGCGCCGTCCCGTCGTTTGAAGCCTTGGCCTTCGATTCTCTGAAACCGACGGAAGAAGGCTTCATCGCGTGGAACGCGCGCGCACAGCGGTTCTATTTTGCTCGATATCTCAGAACCGAAGAGGACGTCGCATGCCTCGTGCCCCCCCGCATCGTGCGAGGCTCACAGTTGCGTGAACTCTTGAAAGAATCGCTGCCGATCTTCGGCGATGCCACGGTGGTTGAAGCCGCCGAACTGAATGCAGACATCGCCGAACGTCTCCGTGAGGATGTATTTCCAAGCGCGGGAGGTGTGCTGGCCCTGGGGCCGCGGCGCGAGAGACGAAGCCTCGACGAGGTCGAACCGCTCTACTTGCGAGAGTTCGGCGCGTAGGTCCAGGGAGAAGACAAGCAAGAAGCCGTCGGCCTCTCACGAGGCCGACGGCTTCTTTTTCTCTCGCTCTCTACTTACTAGAGATCGTACGGACGCAGCGTCTTGCGACCGTTGTCCACCGCGCGTTTCTCGGCGAGCGTGATCAGTTCACGAACCGCTCCGTCGAGAGCATGATAGAAGTCGCCGGACACGTTGATGCCGGCCACGGCCTTGGTGCGACTCTTACTGATGATGTAGTCGATCGCACCACCTTTCCTTCGCTTTGCAGCTTTGCGTGCGGGCTTCCTGGCGACCTTCTTCTTGGCTTTTCTCTTGACCATGTCCTTTACCGATTCCCGTGAAAGGGATAAGTGGTTTGGTTGAACGTTCCTGAGCAGTCGTAACACTGTCGGGCGAAAGAATGGCCACAGGAGCAGGAAGTGTCAATGAAGGAATTTAGGGATTCTTGCCTGAATTTGGCCTTCATTCGCAAAAAGTCTCCGACGACCTTCTACGGACTAGCTTGTTGAAGCGCGCCTTCGAGGGACTATCTTCTCGCTCGTGGAAGACACTTTGTGTTGGGCGGAGGTCGATCTCGGTGCTCTGGTCGCGAACCTGGCACATCTGAGGCGCCGCATCGGGCACGAGAGCCTCATCCTCGTGGCAAAGGCTGACGGATACGGACACGGTGCCTGTACCGTCGCTACGGCCGCCCAGGGGTGCGGCGTCGATCGTGTCGCCGTGGCGACGTTTCACGAGGCCTGGGAACTCCGCAGAAGCGGGGTTCACTCTCGTATCCTCGTACTGGGACCGTTCTTAGAGGAAGAAGCGGAATTCGGATTGCCCCACGGGGTCGAGTTCACGCTGGTATCGAAGGAGCACGCCCGCATCCTCGAACGTGCTGCACGGCGCTCCTCGATCCCCGCACGCTGCCATCTCAAGGTGGACACGGGGCTCAATCGACTTGGAATGCGCCCGGACGAGGCCTTGGAGTTGCTTTCCGAGCTCGAGGGCTCGCGTTTCGTGCACTGGCGCGGATGCATGACCCACATCGCCGCCAGCGAGGGTGGAAACGCCCCCTCGGCCCTTCGGCAGGTCGCTCTCTTCGACGACTTCGTGGCCCGGGCCCGTCGACGAAACTACCTGGTGGGAGTGGAGTTACATGTGGCCAACTCGTCCGGTGTACTGTCCGGATTGTCGCCGCGCTACGACGCGTGCCGGGTCGGAATCGCGGCCTTCGGGGTTTCACCCCATCCGTCCCTCGAGACCGCCGAACTTCGCCCCGTGCTCTCCGTACGCACGCGCGTCGTACAGCTCAAGGAGATCGCCATGGGCGGGCGGGTCGGATACGACGGTACCTGGACGGCCATGCGAAAAACACGGCTGGCGGTCCTCCCATGGGGTTATGCGGATGGAATGCTCTGGAGGGATACCCATTCTGGTTCGGTGCTCATACGTGGGCAAAGAGCCCCCTTGGTGGGCCGCATCTCCATGGATCTCGCGACCGTAGACGTGACGGACATCGCGGGGGTCGAGCTCGGAGAGCGGGTAACCCTTTTGGGGGCGGATGGGACGGACAGGATCCGGGCCGAGGAGATCGCCCGAACACTCGGGACCATCCCTCATGCGATCCTGTGTTCCCTGGGAAAGCGGGTGCGGAGAATCACGATTCCAGCCGAGGTTGAGGGAGTACCCCAAGCCCGGCTGGAGCGCCAGGCTCTCTCGGGCTAGCCTCCCGGGGCACTCCATTTTCCATGTTGAAGTCGTTTCGAACCTGGCGAGCCTGGCGCACCTGGACCTGGCGTGCCCTCCTGATCGCCACGTGGGCGGTCGTGATCACATTCGCGGGGCTGTTCCTCCTCGAAGAGAGCGGCCTCCTGGCGCAGGTTCTGCGCACCCAGGCGGGCCGGCACCTCGGCGTCCTGGGAGAGGGGCTCGAGATCGGCGATGTGCGGCTGCGGTGGTTCGAACCGGGTATCACACTCGAGGAAGTGTGCCTGCGCGCGCCCCGACAGGGTCGTACGGGCGGGGAAGAGCTGCTGCGCATGCGCGAGGTGCACATCTCCCTGCGACTGGATTTCTCCGAAATGCGCCGCATCCACGTCAAGGGCGGCCGGGTCATGGTGTCCGATCGCCTCCTGGACGGCATCCAGCGTGTCTCGCAGCACTTGCCCGAACAGGACCTCTCGGCTGCATCCCGGGCGAACCTCTTCAAGCTTGCCCCGCCGACACTCTTCATCACGAACTTCTCGGTCGGCCTGGAGATGCCCGACCACCGCCCGGTGGAGATCGGCACGATCGATCTCGTGGCTCGTCCCGACGCCGAGGGAGATTTTCAGCTCGAGGGCCGCCTGTTCCCCAAGCTGGCGGGTGCTGTCCGGGGACCGGCAGCGGTCCAGGTGATCGGAGGAATGCACGGTGACCGGCTCGAGATGACCGCCCGCGCTCGCGAGATTCCGCTCGCCACCGAGAACTTCGCGTTGCCCGGATTCCTGGGCCGCATGTTCGTGGAGGACTTCAGCGGACAGCTCACCGTCGATGCACGAGCGGTCTTCGAGTTTCGCGAGGAGAGTGTCTTGACCGGATCCCTGCGCGCATCGGTCACCGACGCCCGCCTGCACCCTTCGGCTCTGGATACATGGCTCGAGGACGTCTCCCTCGACTTCGAGGCCACCCTCGACCCGCCCCCCGGGGTGGATCTGTGGCACAACACCTCCTGGACGGCGACGGCAAAGGCGCAGGCCAACTGCTACGGCTCGCCTTTTACCGCCTGGGGCGAGGTCGGCAGCGAGGTCCCGCACGACGCGTGGGTACAGGGTTGGTGCAGGGCCGAGAGCCTTCAGATCCATCGTTCGGTGCTCGAGAACCTCGGTATCACCGACTACGAGGTCTGGGACGCCTTCGCCCCGCGTGGAGTGATGGACACGTCGGTCGAGTTTCTCGCGCGGCCGGCGGACACGCCGACCGGGTGGGCCCGTGAGCTGGCGGTTCACCTGCGCCCGCGCGCCGGTACGGGACTCACGTTCCACGGTTTTCCGGATCGACAGGAGGAGCTGCGCGGCTTCCCGTTACCGATCGAGGAATTCTCCGGTCAGACCTGGATCACCTTCGACGAAACGCGACCCCGTCCATGGCGCGCGGCGGCCTTCGACCTGATCGCCAAGACGGGCAACGGCGAGGTCTCGGGCTGGGCTCAATTCTCTGCCGCAACGGAGGACGAAGACGCCGAGAACACGGAGTTCGATCTCTTTCTCACGGCGGACAAGGTCACCGTGAACGACGACCTGGCCGTGGCCATGCAGGGCAACCCGGCCACACGCTACATCTGGGCCGACTACGCACCCTCGGGCGGAACCTTGAGCGCCCAATGGCGCCTGCGCGCCGGCCCGGAAACCGCGGGGTTGACCGGTGCGGGCAACGTCCAGGTGCACGGAGCCCAGGTGCGCTGGAGCGAGCTTCCCGTGCCGCTCGAGAACGTCGACGGGGAACTGTCGTTCGTGTGGGGAGCGAAACCGACGCTGCTCGCAGAGGAAGGCCGGGTATGGCGTTCGTTCGGAGTGGAATACCACTTTCAAAACGATCAGACGGAGCACAGCGGAGCCAAAGCCAGGCTGCGGGGCTTCGCACGGGAGGAGCCGATCTTCGCCGGCACGCGGTTAGACTCCATGCCGCAGGCCTGGGTCCAGGGCCTCTCGGTCGAGATCGACGAGCTCTTTTTACGCGGCCGCAATTTTCACATCCTGGCCGACACGTTTCCCACCCTGGGTGAACAGGTCGAGAGTCTCGGCGCGGTCGGCCGCGTGGGTGTGCGCTACTACGGGTCCCGCGCCCATCCCGAGCTGCCCTTCCGGTCGGACATCGAGGCGTGGCCGGAAGAGGTCGAGGTAACCCCCTCCTTCTTCAAGAAACGCGTACCCGAAATCAACGGCAGGCTCTGCCTGCAAACGTGGCAAGAGAGCGAGGAGGAGGCCCGCACCGAGAGCGTGCTCTCGTTCCTGGGGACCTGGCCCGGCGGAGCCGAGCTGGCGGCCCGGGGCACGATTCCAGCCCGCGGATCTGCGCTGCTCAATTTCTATGGGGCGGGCATCGATCCCTCCGACCCTGCACTGCGCGGCGCGTTCCTCGCTGCCATGTCAGGAAACAACGATGGTGAACCTGGAATTGCGATCGATCTTTCGGGTCAGCGGCTCTTTGGCCCGATCGACATCGCTGCCACGAGCCTCTTCAATCCGGACTCTTCAGCCCCCCCGGTGAACACCTACCGCGTCTTTCTCCGGGACAACCAGCTCGAAAACGATCGCGTGACGCTCGAGGGCATGCACGGTGTCTTCACACAATCCGAAGGTATTTTCTCCAGCGATCAACTCGGCGGTCGTCTGGGAGGGCATGAGATCGCGATGCGGAACGTGAACATGTTCCCGCTCTCAAAGGCGAGTGTATTCGACCGGGCGGACCCCCTGTTGAAACGTACGGGGTTCTGGACCGACCCCTTCGGCTTCGCCCTCCAGGCGGATCTCTTCATCGACGACATACCTCTGAGCGCTCTCGTACCGGGCGTATCGGGAACGCAAGAGGATTCCGGGGTGGCCCTGGCCGGCTATGTCGACATCCCCTGGGCGCACGTCATCGTCACGTGGGAGCTCGGAGGCGACGGCAAGGTCGCCCTCCGCGGTCCGGTCAAAGCCTGGGGCCTGGAGCTCGGGGGTGGTTTTCCGATCGACATCACCTACGCAAAACTCGACATCGACGAGTTTGTCCTCGAGGAGGGTCGCGTACGTGGGTGGGGCAAGGTGGACAACCTCTCGGCGCAGATCGCCGGACGTGCCCTGAACCAGGCGAGCATGATCGTCGGATACGTCGACAAACGCCTGACCATCGACAACCTGAGTGGGCAGTTCGAAGGGGGCGAACTCAAGTCTCTCGGAAGTCGCGACAGCGTCGGACCTCGCAAAGCCCTGGGCATCGATCTGGCGCCCCCCCACCGCTTCGACGTCGCCCTGCGCCTGAGTAAGGTCCACATCGACAAGCTGCTACGCAGCGTTTTTCGCTCGAGCATCGCGGACGAGGGTTTCCTCGACGCCGAGCTGCAACTGTCGGGAACGCCCGGCGACGTTCTAGGCATGGCCGGCCGGGGAACGATCTATCTGGAAGAGGGGCGTCTTTGGTCCATTCCCGTCATTCGCGACCTCTTCCGCCAACTCGGATTCGACAAGACCGGGGTCTTCGATCGCCTCAACGCGCGCTTCTCGCTACGCAAGGGCGTGATCGACATCTCCATGCTGGAAATCCGCAGCGCCTTGCTCAACCTGATCGGCAAGGGCTTCCAGGATCTCGACGGACGACTCAGCTACGACCTCGAGGTTCGCTACAGCCTCCTGGAAGGAAGTAGCATCGTTCACCGCCTCATCTACTGGCTGAACAACAGCCTGTTTCGAGTGGGGGTCCGAGGCGACTTTTCCCGCCCCCAGATCACGGTTCGAAACTCCCTCCTGGAGCTTCTCGGTGGGAAGTTCGATAAGCACCCTGACCGCCACCTTCCCCTGCCGAGCTTTTCGGACGTGGGGAAGCGCTTCTAGTCGCTGATGACATGATGAATCCCCACCTCTACTGCGTCATCATGGCCGGGGGGTCCGGCACTCGCTTCTGGCCGGCCAGTCGTCGAGACCGGCCCAAGCAGTTCCTGCCCATCTCGGGTCGATTGCCGATGATCGCCGAGACCCAGGCGCGCCTCGAGGGGCTGGTCCCGATCGAGCGCGTGCTCGTGGTCACGGCCGAGAGCCAGGTCGATCTCGTCCTCCAGGCGATCCCAACCCTCCCGCGCAAGAACGTGCTGGCGGAGCCGGCGGCTCGTAACACCGCTCCGTGCATCGGGTTCGCGGCATTCGAAACGCTGCGTCGCGACCGGGAAGCGATTCAGGTCGTGCTGCCGTCCGATCACGTGATCGCGCCGGTCGAGGAGTTCCAGAGCACGATCGAAGACGGAGTAGCAGAAGCCCAGTGCGGCGAGACGCTGGTGACCTTCGGCATCCGCCCGGATCACCCGGCGACGGGCTACGGCTACATTGAAGTCGGCCCCCGGACCTGCCACCACGGCGGAAGCGAAGTGTTCTCCGTGCAAGCCTTCGTCGAAAAGCCCTCGCGGAAAGAGGCGGAGGGCTTCCTGAGTTCGGGCAACTTCCTTTGGAATTCGGGGATGTTCGTCTGGAAAGCCAAGGCGATCGAAAACGCCCTGCGGGAGCACCTACCCGAAATCCCTGTGGCGTTCGAGCGGTACTCGAGCGGCGCCCCGCTGGACGAGGTGTACTCCAACCTGCCGGCGCTCCCGATCGATACCGGCGTCATGGAGCGGGCTTCGAACGTGCGCGTGTTGCCGATCGAATACAGCTGGAGCGACGTGGGGTCATGGGCCGCGCTTCCCGAGCTGCATCCGGCAGACGAATCGGGCAACCATCCCGTCCTGAGCGAGGGGGGGCTGCTCGTGACCGAGGACTCCAGGGGCTGTCTCGCCTACGCCGAGGAGGACGAGGTGATCGCGCTGATCGGCGTCGAGAACCTCATCGTCGTGCGCGCCGGCAATGCAACCTTGGTCTGCCCGCGGAATCGGGCGCAAGATGTTCGCAGAATCGTGGACCGCCTGGAGCGCGAGGGAAAACACTTCCTGTAGACCGCACGGATCGCCGCGAGAGCGCCTTCAGCTCTCGGGTTCCGTAAAGAAGAGCCTTTCGGCCGCCCGAAGGTGAGCCATACGCGCCTCGTGTGGGGGCGAATGGCGAATGAACCTAGCGACCCTCGACATCGATTCACTCGTACGGAAAGCCTCCGGATTCAAGCCGCTTTCCACGCCTGGCCTGCGCCTCTCCAAGGTGATGAGGCAGAGTAGCTGGACCTCCGTCGAACTCGCCGAGATCGTCGATGGCGACGTGGAGCTGCGCGAACGGGTCCTGGATTGGGCCAACCGGTCGGGCTCCGGCTCCCAGCGCCAATTTCACAACATCGAAGGAGCGCTCATCCGTGTCGGGCCCGGCCTCGCCCTGGGGCTGGCAGCGGGATTGTCCGTCCGCAAATGGATGCAACAGGCCTTGCCGGAGTACGGACTTTCGGAGGGTGAGCTCTGGAAGCACTCGGTCGCCGCAGCCATGGCCGTGGACCTGGCGCGCAATTTCTGCCGGACTCCGATCGCACCGGAGGCGTTCTGCGCAGCGCTCCTGCACGACGTTGGCAAGTTGGTCCTGGCCAGTCACCTCCACGACCGAAGCGCAGGGTCCCAAGAATGCGTGGACGAAAGCCATGGCCTGAACGGACAAGAGGCCGAGGTGGAGACCTTCAACACTTGCCATACGGAGCTGGGCGCGCGCCTGTCGGCCCACTGGCAGCTATCCCTGGGGACGGCGGATGGGATTCGGTTTCATCACTCGCCCATTCTGGGACCGACGGCGCACGCGCGCAGGTTGGGAAACCTGGTGGCCCTGGGAGATGTGGTTGCGACGGCGATCGGCGTGGGGTGCGAAACGGACCCGAGTAAGGTGAAATTCACTCCGGCGATCGCGGGGTCGCTCGGGATCTCGCTGGAGGGGTTTGATTCGCTGTGCCGGGAGGTGCAGCGGGGGCTCGAGGACGGGCTGGAATTGCTGGCTGCCTAGCACGGTTCGTTATCCTCTTTCCATGCCCGGAGTCCTCGCCATCGATCACGGCGAACGCAAGAGCGGATTCGCCTATTCAGACGCGGCTCGCATCCTCTGCAACGCCCTCGACCCGGCCCAGGCCGGTGGCACCTCGACCGAGCTCTACGACCACCTCAGGGGGCTCCTCGAGGAGCATGACGTGGGCACCTTGCTCGTCGGGCTCCCCCTCGCTCCGGTCGCCGGCTCGGCCTCGACCTCCCCCTCCGATCGTCTGGGCGAGCGCGCTCGCTCCGTCCTGCGCTTCGCCGACGGCCTACGAAAGCGCTTTCCCGAACTCGAGATCTGTCTGTACGACGAGCACCTCACCACCAAGGAGGCGGAATCCCGCCTGACGGAGGCCGGCTACCGCGGCCCGGACCGCAAGGCCCGCCTCGACAGCTGGAGCGCCCTGGTCTTGCTCGAGGACTGGCTCGCGGCCGGAGAACCACGCTAACAGGAAGCGGTTCTTGGCGTTATCCTGATCCCAGCGTGAGAGGTCCAGGCGGTCGCTTCCGATTTCGGTCGGGAGAGGAAAGTCCGGACTCCTCGGGTCAGGGTGGTTGCTAACGGCAACCGGTCGCGAGATCAGGGAAAGTGCCACAGAAAACAAACCGCCTCCCCCTCCTCCGGAAGCCTCCGGAAGAGAGGGAGGTAAGGGTGAAACGGTGCGGTAAGAGCGCACCGCGGCTCTGGTGACAGGGCTGGCAGGGCAAACCCCACCCGGAGAAAGTCCAAGTAGGGAAGCGCTGGCGCCGGCCCGCGCCGTCAAGCTTCCGGGTAGGTCGTTGGAGGTCGGGTGCGAGCTCGATCCCAGAGAAATGATCGCCCTCTTCCTTGTGAAGAGACAGAATCCGGCTTACAGGGCCTCTCACGCGTTCCCTGCCGTCAATTAAGTCATCGTAGGATGTACTGCAGGGTAGGCATCAAAGCCACCTAGACCACGCATCACTGCCACCACAGCCCACGCTCCGGACTACCGAGCACGTTTCCCAAGATCGAAAAATCGTCCCAAAACTAGCACCCTCTCTCCCTGTAGCCACCTTGACAGATGGGGGGTATGTATCACAATCGCTCGGGCGCACGGCGTGGTACGGAGCGGGAGGGGCCGGTTCCTACCCAGCAGCCTTGGCACTCGGCCGATCGGCTGTTACCCGACTCGCCCCGCTCAGGTAGTCGCCACACACGGGCCTCGGCCCTCAACTCTTCGCTTCCAACCTGGCCACGCAAGGCCTCACCATGGAATTCGTCTACGTCGTACCTCGCCGAGATCTCTTTGCGGAAGCCTATCCGCAGGGGCTCCAGATCTTCTCGACTCCCGGGCAACGCGCGGGTCTCGAGCAGATCGTGGGTGAGTGCGGTTTCTTCGTGGAGCGCCAGGTGGCCGAACGGACCCCCGAGTGGAAACAGATCATTCCCTACTCCGTCCTGATTCAGGGGGAACGAGCGCTTCTGATGCGTCGCCTCGCGACCGGCGGGGAACAACGCCTCCACAACAGGCTGTCGATCGGTGTTGGGGGGCACATCAACCCCGAGGACCTGGAGGACTCGGGCCCCCGCAACCCGATCGAAGCTGGAACCCGACGCGAACTCTCCGAAGAGCTCGTCGTCGAAGGTTCCTTCGACATCCGCACGTTGGGAATCCTGAACGACGACTCCAACCCGGTAGGTGCTGTACATCTCGGCTGGGTTCAGATCGTCACCGTCGAGGGATCCGTGCGCATTCGAGAAGAGGATGTTCTCGAAGGGAAACTCACAACGTTCGACGGCCTGACCAAGCGCCTGCGAGCTGGAGACAACTTCGAAACGTGGTCCTCGATACTCATCGAACGCCTTGACGAGCTACTTCCTCTCTTCCATCCTGTGACCACCTAACGGCCCGATGACCATGAGCACAACAACACGAAAAAGCCGTGTCGATCCCGAACGGATCTACGACATGCTGCTCACAGCACGCACCGCCGATCTTTGCACCGTCCACTTCAAAGATGGAAGGGTCGTACGCGGCGCTTTGGTCTTCAACCAATTCAAGGGGACCGGACGCCTCATCAACATCGACGACGAGGTGTCGATCGACTTCGCAGTGGATGAGCTTCGGGACTTGAAATTCTAAACCCGAAAGCCACCGAACAACTGTAAGAGCCCCGCGTCAGAGACGCGGGGCTCTTTTTTTTTGCCCGTCTACTCTGCGGGATCCTGCGGCGGATATTCCGGCATCCCGGGCTCCAGATCCACCCGCACGCCGTCTGCCACGCGATTGATGTAGTTGAAGTACGAAGCCACCTGAATCACATCGTGTACGCCCAGATCGTCGAGCCCCAGCCTTCTCAACTCCTCCACATCCTCCTCCGTCATCGCCGCGGGGGTGCGCGTCAGCTTCTCCGCATACGCACACACCCCCCGATCCAGCTCGCCGAGATCCGCGCTCTTCCAGTCCCCCGCGAGCCTTTTCAGCCAGGCCTCCCGTTTCTCACCCTCGATGTCCTCGACCTCATCACGGAGGTCCGCCATGTGGGCGTGGGTTCAGTAGTGGCAGTCGTTCGCGGAGCTCACCACGACTGCGACCATCTCGCGCTGCCTTCTCGTCAGCCCACGGGGCGAGAACATGATCGAGCGGTACAGAGCAAATGAAGTCTCCAGGACGCCCGGCTCTAGCCCCATCGCCCGCACGATGTGGTAGACCTTGCCGACACGCTGGACGGCCTCCCCGTAGAGTTTCTTGAGCCTTCCCTTGGCGGCTTCCGGGGCGATCACTTCGATCCAGGGCATGAACACACCTCACGGTCAGGGAGACGGCCGCAGGGCCGCTTCGATCATACGACGCTCTTTGGCCGTGCGCGCACGGGGATAGTACTCGGTGAGAGCCCGTCGCGAAGCGATGACGTCCTGCTCGCCCAGACCGTCGATGACCGCCCCGCGCAAGCGAAAATTTTCCTCCGCCAAAAGCTCGCGCAAAAGCGCCACCACCGCCGCACGATCCAGGGGATCCCGTGCGAGCTCTCGCACCGCGACTGCGCGAGCGGTAGGACTCAGGGTGGTGTCTCGGGCCCACGCTTCGAGCTCTTTCTCGATCGCAGGACCCTCGAGTCGCGCCAGCTGGGCCAGGAGCAGGGCGGCCAGTCGGTCGTGGGGAGAATCGAGCTGGAGGTTTCGAATCAACCAGGCTGGAGCGCCGGTCGGATCGGTCGAAGTGACCAGCGCGGCCGCCGCCCCCATCGTCTCCCAGCTGAAAGCCTCGTCGAATACGCGGCGGCCGAAGGCGGCCATCCCTTCGTGGGGTCCGCAATAGGCGAGGCTTCGTAGCGCGGCAGCGCGCACCCGCGCTGATGCGTCCCCGGTCGCAGCGTCCGTGAGAGCCTCCCACACCGGACCTTCGAGCACCCACGCCAGGGCCGTGGCGGCATCGGCCCGTACCCAGGAATTTTCGTCCTCCCGCAGGAGGGCCAGAAGCTCGCCCGTCAACTCCTCACGCGCCGGCTCACCTCGCTTCTGACTGCCGACGAGGGGCCCCAGCGCGAGCGCGGCATCACGACGAGCGACGGGGTTCTTGGAGAACCGCGCGATCGCTACCCACTCCTCGGCCGTACGGGACGGCCAGCTCATCACCTTGGGTATGAAGCAATCGGGATCGAAACGCACGTATTGCGGACGCACGTCCGCTGGAAACGTGAAGGTCGTGACACGCTGCCCCAACTCGACGGGGAAACGCTCGGAGCGATCCGGGAAACCCACCTCGATTTCCGAGGTCAGGTGAAAAACCCGAGCCGTCCCCCCTGAAGAGTCGTGGGTCTGACGCACCGTTCCCTCGATAAGTCCCTCGCTCCAGCTCCACTCGAAATCCATCTCGGGAAAACCACGTCCGTAGATCCACTCCTCAAAAAACGTGTCGAGATCGAAACCGGCGACAGACTCGAAGGTCTCCTGCAGATCCTCGGTCGTGACGTTGCGTCCCGCATGGCGGGCGAGATAGGCCCCCACACCGTCCCGAAAATTGGCATCCCCTACCAGGAAACGCAGCAGGTGAAGCCGTGCGGCCGCCCCCTCATAAGCGCGCGTATCCAAGAGATCCTCCGGATCCTTCCACACCTCGCAGACCGTGGGACGGCGCCGCCCGCCACGATCCTCAACCAGGTAACGCCGGGTATTCTCTCGCAGAAGGCATTGGAATTCGTCCACCCCCCGGGTGGCTTCGAAATAGAGCAGCGTCATGTAGGTCGCAAATCCCTCGTTCAACCAAACATGCGACCAATCGTTGCAGGTGATCAGATCTCCGAACCATTGATGGGCCGCTTCGTGAGCGATCAGGCCGACCGATGAGCGGTCCCGACGCGAGAGTTCATCACCGAGCGTCAAGGGAGTGAGCGTCGTCGCCGAAATGTTCTCCATACCCCCTTGAGGGAAGTTCGCCACCACCGCCTGGCTGTACTTCGAAAACGGATAGCGCACGCCGGTGTACTCTTCGAAGAATCCCAAGATGGCGCCCGTCTCCTCGAAGCTGTCCTCCAACCAGTCCCGGTACTTCGGCTCGCAATAGTAGGAGAGCGGCAAACCCCGCCACTGCTCATCGACGCGGATCAGCTCGCCGGCGACGATGCTGATCAGGTAAGCAGGATGGGGCGTCGTCATGCGCCAATGCTCGCGGCGCAAGCCCCCGTCGGTGACGATGTCGATCCTTTGTCCGGGCGCAACGGCGATCCAATCCGCCGGCATCGTGAGAAGGATCTCGGACGTGGCGCGGTCCGAGGGATGATCGAAACAGGGAAACCAACCGCGGTTGTGCTCTGCCTGTCCCTGGGAAAAGACCTGGGTGGGTCCCGAGCCGTCGCGGCGTTCGCCGGAAAACCAAAGTCCGGTGCGCGGGACTCCTCCATAGCGAACATCGAGGGTCAGGAGCGTGCCCTCCGGCGCCTTTTCGGCCAGGGCGATCGAAAGCTCGTCCCGTGCGCGCTCGAAGGCAAGCGCCCTGCCCTCGCCATCGCGCACCTCCAGGACTTCCAGCCCGGCGAGATCGAGGAGCACGCTGGAGAGCTCTTCCAGCGCGACCAGGCGAATCGTGCAGCGACCCTCGATCGAACGCGTCTCGGGCAGGAGCGTGAGTTCGAGCCGGTAGTGGTCGACGTCGTAGCCCCGTTCGGGCAGCCCGTGGCGCGCGGCCCGCGCCCAGCGTGGCGCATCGCCGCCGTGGACCGCGGTGCACGCCGTGAAACCGACGATGGTGAGCGAAAGAGCCAGGTCTCGGAGCCTCATTCTGGAAACGATAGCCCCCGTCCACCGAATCCGGGTACACCTCCCTCGAAGACGCTCAGGCAAGGGGATTGGGGGTTGCCGCGGCGCCCCGCTTCGTATCCTCTGTTCCCATGGGGTCTCCCCCCCCCTCGGCGGTCACTGAAGCATGGATTTCCTCCTCGAATGCATCGGCTTTCCACCGGGCTACGACCTGGGACGCCTGGGGCAGGAGATTCGCTCGCACGGCGAAGCGGCCCCATGGCGAGGCCCCCACGGCCTGCACCTGCGCTATCCCTTCCCCGGTGGCCTGGAGGTGCGCCTCGACCAGGAACAGGGGGAGTCCGGCGAGACGATCCGGCCCTACTTCGAAACCCAGCACCGTTTGCGGGTAGCGGTCCAGAGCCTCCGGCTCTCCCCCGAGTCCAGCGGCGACGCGCTCCTGCACGGCATGGCCAACCCGCCGATCCCCGACGACCCCTGGCAGGAGCTCAGCGACGAGGATTATCCCATCTGCGCCTGGCTCTCGAACGCGCGGCGGTTGCCGCGCAAGCTCGACCCGGGGCACGTCCTGGCACTCAGTCTCTCGGGGTTCGCCCTCGACGTCACCTACCTCGGCCCCAACGATGGCGTGCGCGATCCCTACATCCTGGAGGAGCCCCGCGGCGCCCAGCTCCTGCCCCTGGAAGGCCCGGACGCTCCGAACGGCTGCATGGAGCTCTCGCTGCGCATCCGCAGTCTGCGACACCTCCAAAACCCCCTGACAGGCGAACCCGTCGAGGCCCTGGAGGTGGACGCGCCGGGGCGGCCGCTGGAACTCTTCGTGAGCCAATGGCAACTGGCGAACGCGGGCTTCGCGAACCCACACCCGGGTTGGCGCATCGAGGGCGCTTTCCTGTTCTTCGGTCGAGTCGCCGGCGGACTTCCCCGTCGAGGCTGAAAGATCACTCGATGCGCGTGCGAATGCTCGCCAGGATCCGCCCGACCTCTTCGCGCTCGACGCCGAACCACGAATAGAAGGTCACGGCGTTCCCGCTGCGGTCGAAGACCCGCTCGACGCCACTCAGTGAGGGTTCCGCCCTCATCCCGCCCACGGCTTTCCGCAGATGTGAATCGAGATCCTCCAGCGCCGCATCGAACTCCCGCGCGTCATCCGCGGTATCCCAGCGCGTTTCGAAGACCAGGATGCGCGCGTCGCCGCGCCCCAGGAGGAGGTAGCGATCCCCACCCCAGCCTTTCGACGCCGCAAAGGTGTACTTCATCGACATCATGGCCAGTTGGTTGGTCGGCATGCCCCCGCGGTCGTCCGGTTCCTCGACGAAGCAAGCCAACGTGAGTTCGCCGAGCGTGTCCTCCTGAATGACCTCCCACCCTTCTTGCAGCCCCTCGACGTCGAAACGGATATCGATCGGTTCGTCGATCGTCTTCGGATTCCAGTACTTCTCGGGGTGAAGCAGCTGTTCGGTCGAACGCGGCGGCTCGGTGAACGAAAGATGAAAATCGCCGTGCTCGGGCATCTGCATGCCCTTGAACATGCTCGTCGTGCGGTTCAGGAACATCGAACCACGCAGGTAGACCGCCATGAGAGGACGCCAGAGAAAGGGCGGTGTATCCTCCGCTCCCGCAATCGTAGTAGCTGCAGAAAGATCGACGCCCCTGAACTCACTCATGTGGTTCACGGCCCAGGTGTTCATGACCGCCGTACCGCTGCCCTCCACCACACCGTGGAACGCGAGCTGGCGATCGGCGTTGTCTGCGAAACGCTCGTCGGTCCCGTCGATGTCATAGAGCTGATCGTCGAGGGCGTGTGTCAACTCGTGAGCGAGAATCACCTTGGCGAGCGGACCGGTAAAGGACTCCATCAGGCAAAAGGACTCGCTCTCCGGGTCATAAAAGCCGCCCACCTGGGATTCAACCAGCTCGAGATAGGTGTCGAGCAGATTCATCTCGACCGGAATCAGCCCCATCATCTTCGCAATGGTCTCCTCGGAAGCGATCTCCTCGGGCGTGCTCGACTTGTTCAGGCGCTCCACGGCGTAGCGCAGGAACTCCTCCTTGTCCGCAACCGAGACGGAGACCTTGCGCAGGAAACGCTTGCCCCGCAGCGCCTCGATTTCGGCCAGGATCTCCGTGGTGAACGCTTCCAATTCTTCCTGAGCGATCGAATCGGTCCGGTCGGGCTCTTCCTGGGCAAAGGTGACCGGAGACGTGAGAACGAGAAGAAGTGCAAACAAAGTGGGTTTCATGGCTGGCTGGGAGATCGATCCGCGACCGAAGTACTGGTGCATGCATCGGGGCCTGGCGACCCCGGCAATAGATTACGGGCAAAGCCGCCCGAGATTTGCAAGCTCGCGGGCTGATTGGCACGATTTCGGCGCCTCTTTGCCTTTCCCTCAACCCCTGAGCGTCTTCATGGCCAAACGGCTGCGCTACTTCCTCCCGACCCTCTTCGCCTGTCTCTTCTTCTTGGCTCCGACCGTGGTCGCGGAGGAAGCTGGAGGAATTCTCGACCGCGTCAACGAGTTCTTCGAGCCGCTGCACGAGTTCTGGGGGGAGTGGATCAACGCACCGATCGGCCGTGTCTTCTTTGCCGACGTGCTCTTCTTCACGGATGAGGTCACTCTCCCGCTGGCTGTCATCTGGCTCGTCGTCGGTGCGATCTTCTTCACGGTTCGGATGAACTTCATCAACCTGCGGGGATTCAGGCACGCGATCGAAGTGGTCCGGGGCAAGTACTCCAATCCTTCGGACAAAGGGGAAGTCAGCCACTTTCAAGCTCTGTCGGCTGCGCTCTCCGCAACCGTTGGCCTGGGCAACATCGCAGGCGTTGCCATTGCCGTCAGCATCGGGGGACCCGGTGCGACCTTCTGGATGATCCTGGCGGGATTTTTGGGAATGTCGACCAAGTTCACAGAGTGCACATTGGGCCAGATGTATCGCCAGACGCGACCGGACGGTCGTGTCATGGGCGGAGCGATGCACTACCTGTCCAAGGGGCTGGCGGAAAAAGGAATGCCCAGGCTCGGGAAGTTCCTCGCCGTCTTCTTCGTCTTCCTCTGCATCGGCGGATCTCTCGCAGGCGGTAATGCATTTCAGGTCAACCAGTCGCTTGGCGCCATCGGCGAAACCGTGCCCTTCATAAAGGAATACCCCTGGGTGTACGGACTGTTCCTCTCGGTGATGGTAGGCATCGTCATCCTGGGCGGGATCAAACGAATCGCGGCCACGGCAGAGAAAATCGTCCCGGCCATGTGCGGTATCTACGTGGCAGCCAGCCTCTTCATCCTCTTCAAGCACTTCGGCGAGATTCCCGGCGCCTTCTTGAAGATCATCGCTGGAGCCTTCAATCCGGACGCAGCCTTCGGAGGCGCCATCGGCGTCCTGGTCGTAGGGTTCAAACGCGCTGCCTTTTCCAACGAGGCGGGAGCCGGATCTGCGGCCATCGCCCACTCGGCTGCTCGAACACCTCATCCCGCACGCGAGGGGATCGTCGCATTGCTGGAGCCCTTCATCGACACGGTTGTCGTTTGCACGATGACGGCCCTGGTCATCGTCATCACGGGCGCCTACAACAACCCGGAATACGCCAGCCTCATCGAGAACGACAAGGGGGCCGCGCTCACCTCCAAAGCCTTCGGCGGCGAGATCAGCTGGTTTCCCTACGTACTATCCATCGCCGTGATGCTCTTTGCGTATTCGACGATGATCTCGTGGTCGTACTACGGCGAGCGCTGCTGGGTATGGCTCTTCGGAGACCAGACCTCGATATACTTCCGGCTGATCTTCTTGGCCTTCGTGTTCATCGGTTCGATTCTCACAGCGACGGATGTGCTCGAATTCGGCGACCTCATGATTCTTGGAATGGCGTTCCCGAATATCTTCGGAATCTACTTCCTGACCGGGAAGGTACGTGCAAGCCTCGACGACTACTGGACCAAGCTGCAGTCCGGCCACTTCAAGACCTACAAATGACACGCCCCACCGAGGTCGCCTCGAAACTCACACCGCCGATTCATCCCCTCGACCTCGCCGCTGAACGCCGCTTCCTGGGCCCCGAACTGGGGCAGGCGGTGCAACGCGTTCTGGAGAGCGGGCGCTATGTCTCGGGGCCCGAAGTGGAGCGTCTTGAAAAGAGCTTCGCCGACCGGGCCCGCGTCGACCACGCCCTGGGCGTCGCCTCTGGAACGGACGCACTGGTGCTGGGCCTGATCGCCCTGGGGATCGAGCCCGGCGATCACGTCCTCACCACTCCCTTCAGCTTTTTCGCGACGGCCGGGGCGATCGCCTGGGTCGGAGCGGTCCCGCGCTTTTGTGACGTCGAGCTCGAGACGGGGCTCATGGATCCTGGACGGGCGAGCGACGCGGTCGACGAGCGCACGAAAGCGGTCCTGCCCGTGCACCTCTACGGCCAGATGACGGACATGCGCGGCTTTCGGGCCCTGGGGGACGAACGCAACCTCGCCATCCTCGAGGACGGCGCCCAGGCCCACGGAGCCGAGCGAGACGGCGTGCGGGCGGGTGAGATCGGAGACGCCTGTACGTTGTCCTTCTATCCGACGAAGAACCTCGGAGCCGCCGGTGAGGCCGGGATGGTGTTGACCCGCCATGAAGAAACGGCTCAACGCCTCTGCCACCTGCGCGACCACGGGATGAGCGCCAAGTACCTTCACGCTTCCATCGGCACCAATTCGCGCATGGACGAGCTCCAGGGGGCGGTCCTCAACGTGAAGTGGCCCCACCTGGAGGAATGGAACAGGCGCCGCCGGGCGACTGCTGCACGCTACGATCGGGCCTTCAGGCCCTCCGACGCCATCCAACCCCTGGCCAATCCGGCGGCGGACGGCCACGTGTTCCACCAGTACGTCGTTCGCATCACGGGCAAGACTCCACGGGAGGACGTCCTCGAACGCTTGCGTCAGCGGGGCGTAAACGCCGCCGTCCACTATCCGACTCCGATCCATCTCCAGCCCGCGGCCCGAAAATGGGGCTTCGGTCCGGGCGACTGCCCGAACGCGGAGCGACTCAGCCGGGAAGTGCTCTGCCTCCCCGTCCATCCGTTCCTGGACGACTCCGCCGTCCAGCGGGTGATCGAGGCGCTCCTCGAAGCGGTACGTACCCGGGCACCGAAGTGACGGGATCCTCTGGTTCGGAGAAACTTTTACCGCCCCGGCCGAGGTTCCAGGGGCCTTCAGGGGGCCCCTGACCCCCCTGGAACGCGACCTCCTCAGAACGGCCGGTTTTTGGGCCTGAGCCGGGCCTGCCCGGGGCCGATAAGGAAGCGGACCTCCCGTGCAAGAGCCCCCTCACCCCACACATCTCCCCGCCGACGCGACGCCGTTTCGGCCCCTTCTGCGCCTCTCGAAGACCGTCTTGTTTCCGCGAGACGTCTCGACGCTCGAAATCCGCGATGAGCTGAATCTCACCGCGCTCGAGAAGATCGACGCCCTGGAGGGGCTCTGCGTGGTGATTCCCTCGATCGAAGCCGGGCGGGCGAACGGCGCGTTGCCTGAATACGGTGTGTTGGCGCGGCTCGTCAGCCGCACGGCGCTTTCCGAAGACATCCAACGGATCGTCCTTCAGGGACTCCGACGCGTGAAGATTATCGGCACCGACACGACCTCCGGATGTCTGGAAATCGCCGGCAAAAGAACGGGTGGACGCCCGCCGGCGCTGGAGGATGAGGACTCCAAAGAAGTGCTCGAAGGCCTGAACCAGGCCCTATCGATTCTGAACGAATTCTCCCCCGAAGGGACCCGCGAACTCCTCGGAATTCTTCCCCACAACTCCCGGGACTTCGACCGGCTGAGCGATCTCGCGGCCAACCTGCTGCCCCTTTCGTTTGAAGAACGAGCGTGGCTGGTCACCGAATCCAATGCGCTAGCGCGCATGGGGAGGCTCACCAGCCTCGTCGGCGAGCTCATCGCGCGCGCGCGAACCGAACACGCGGTCGACGGCCAGATGGAAAGGCGTATTCGTAACCAGTACCTGCGCGAGAAGCTCGAGGTCCTCAGAACCGAACTCAACGAGCCGATGCAGCTCGACGCACAGGCCTTGAGCGCGCGCTTGAACAAGCTGGCGCTTTCCCGGTCCATGCAGCGCGAGGTCGAACGCAAACTGAACCAGCTACGCCGCTCGAGCCCGAAGACGTCCGAATCCGCCCGGATACGCAGCTACCTCGAATGGGTCTCGGAGCTCCCCTGGGGCAAGCCCAAACGTGGCTATCCAAACTTCGAACACGTGTCCTCGGCCCTCTCGAAAAGCCACGTAGGACTCGACGACGTCAAGCGTCGCATCTTCGAATTCCTGGCCGTCCGCCAGCTTGGAGGTGGGGCGCGAGGAACCGTCCTGTGCTTCTACGGCCCACCCGGTACGGGCAAATCCAGCATGGGGCGCGCGGTCGCAAGTGCCCTCGGCCGGCGTTTCTTGTCGATCCCGCTGGGAGCGATGACCCACGAACAGGAGGTTATCGGTTCGCCGAACGATCGCGACGGAGGCGCCCCTGGAGCCATTCTCTCGGGAATCACGCGATGCGCCGCCAGCGATCCGATCGTTTTGCTCGACGAGATCGACAAGATCAGTCTGGGAGGCGAAGGCACGGCGGCCGGTAGTTTGCTCCAACTCTTGGATCCGGAGCAGAACTCGGAATTCGTCGATCAATACCTCGGCTGTCCTTTCGACCTATCCAATTGCCTCTTCCTCGCCACGGCGAATGAAGTCGACGACATCCCCGAGGCGCTTCTCGATCGGATGGAAGCCATCGAATTCCACGGCTACACCGAAGAGGAAAAGTACGCGATCGCACGGGAACACCTCTTGCCGCGTGCGCGGTCCCATGCAGGCGTCACTTCGAAACAGTTCCAGGTCACACCGGGAGCCCTGCGTTCGATCATCCTGCGCTACACCGAGGAAGCCGGTGTACGACACCTGCAGAGGAACCTGATCTCCCTGGCGCGCAAAGCTGCTGTGCAGGCGGTCCGCGGTGCCGCCCCGTTACTCGTCAAGAAGGACGACCTCGTTCAACTGCTGGGGCCGCGCACGGTGGATGAAGAGTTACGCCTGCGCCGACCGGCGATCGGTGTCGCCACCGGTCTCGCGTGGACTTCCGCGGGCGGGGCCCTGCTCCCCATCGAAGCCCTGGCCATGCCCGGCTCCGGTCGGGTCATTCTCACCGGACAGCTGGGCGACGTGCTACGGGAATCGGTGCAAACAGCTCTCTCCTACGTGCGCACGTGTTTTTCCTACTTGGGAATCCAGCACGAGCTCCTGGAGAACCTCGACCTTCACCTTCACTTTCCCTCCGCCGCTACACCGAAGGACGGCCCCTCCGCCGGTGTCGCCATCGCCTGCGCACTGGTCTCGCTATTGACCATGAGAGCATCCCGTCACGACATCGCCATGACGGGCGAGGTGTCGCTTTTGGGCCAGGTACTCGGGGTCGGTGGAATCCGGGAGAAGATCCTCACGGCGATCCGCTCGGGGATTCCCGAGATCATCCTGCCGGCCCGAAACGCCGAGGAGATCCTGCGCCTGTCGCCGGAGGTTCGCCAGCGGGTCAAGGTGCACCTGATCGACGATGTGCGCGAGGCCTTCGATCTGGCCCTTCTCCCCGCCAAGATAGGCGCCACGACCCGCGTCCATTCGTTCCGTCGGAGGTCGGCTCGAAAGGCTCGAAAGGCCCAGGACAAGGGTAAGAAGGACGGAGAAACCTCTTGAAACTTGCGCGTTTGGTGGTGGAGAGAGACCCTGGGGATGTGAGTGTCCTTCGCACCCTGCTCCTGGGCATCACCGCCAGCACGCTCCTATTGGCGGTCCATTCTAGTCGCGCCCAAAGCGACCATGGCCCGAAGCGAGGCCAGGAGACCGAGGCCGATCGAGTCGTGCAGAGCACGGAGCTGCAAAACCGCCTCGAACAGGAACGGGAAGAGCGCATCGGCGAACACTTCCGGGTCTGCGACCTGGACGAGAACGGCTGGATCTCGTTTCGAGAGGCAACCGCGATCCTGGGGATTTCGCGCAAGGAATTCCGTCGCTACGACACCGACCTCGATGGCGACATCGACGCGGAGGAATTCCGGGCACGGGCACGCACACTGCTCGGGCTCCTTGGAGCCCTGCCGAGTCCCAAGCGCAGTGAAGGCTCAAAGGATGCCCCCTCAGATGCACGTACGAAAGAGGCTCGGCCGCCCGTGTTCACTGTGGAGCGACTTCTCAAACGTTTCGACGCTGACGCCAGCGGCAGTTTGAGCCTGGAGGAGCTACGCAAGCTCTTCGACCTGAGCAAAGCCGATCTTTCCCCCGAGCTCGTTACGGAACAGATGGATCCGAACGACTCCGACGAACTGGAAGCCAACGAGTTGGGGCCTATCGCAACACTGTTGACCGAGATGCGACTGGTCTTGCCGCCGACCGCCGAGTTGGCGGACAATCCCAACACGAAATCGCGTCCTTTCGAGGAGCTCTACAAGCGCAACCGCGACGAGGAGCGCCCGACCGGTGCATTGGGCACTGCACCGAAGATCGCGGGGCCTGTTTCCCACTTCAGACGCCTGGATCTTTGGAACGACGGATACATCGACGAATCTGACCTGCGCCAATTGATCCTGCCGGCGCGAATCGAAGTACGCGTCGCCGCGATCCTGTCCGCGTTGGATGCGGACGGCGACAACCGCCTTTCGCAAGAGGAGTTCCGGACGGCGCTTACAGACCGTCGCTAGGACCGACGAGGCGCCGAGGCTGAAGGGCAAGACTGCGCACTTCGCGTGCTCTCAAGACACTCGGCTCGTTAGCCCAGAAGCGGCACAATCTTCTCGTGACGGGGCCCGCCATCGCGATCGGCGACAGCGAAGTTGGCGTGCCCCGACAGCCCCACCCCGGCCCAGCGCCCGCGTAGGTCGAGGATATAGAAGTGGACGTTGAATGCGGGTCGACCGTCCGCCTTCAGGAGCGAGGGTTGCCACTGCGCCATGCGCTGGGTCTGACGCACGATGCGTTCAAGAACCTCGTGCCCCGCATCGATCGGCGCCTTGCCCTGGCGCAGAAGCTCGATGATGGAGTGGGAACCGCACGAGAGAATCGCCGCCTCGCCGCGACCCGTGCTGCCTGCGCTACCCACCTCGCCGTCGCAGTAGAGCCCGGCCCCCACGATCGACGAATCTCCCACCCGTCCTGGGATCTTCCAGGCCAGGCCGGAGGTCGTCGTCGTGCAAGCCACCTGCCCGCGGGTGGAGAGTACCGAGCAGTGAATCGTTCCGTGGCGCTCGAAGCGCGTGGGCAGGGAGCCGTGCTTTTCGGCCTCGGGCTCCTTCGGCGGCGGCAAACGGTCGTCTTGATCGCTCATCGACTCCTTCCAACGTATCCACCGTCGGCGAGCCTTCTCGGTCAAGAGTTCGGTATGGGGATGTCCATGGGAGCGGGCGAAGCGGTAGGCGCCCTCACCGAAGATCTGACAATGGTCGGTGCGCTCCATCACCAAGCGCGCCACCTCGCAGGGGTGTAGGATGTTCTCGATCGCGCCCACAGCGCCCGAGTTGTGCGTTTCTCCGTCCATGCACGCGGCGTCGAGCTGCATGACTCCGTCTTCGTTCGGAAGACCGCCTAATCCGACACTGGCATCGTTGGGATCCGCTTCGACAATCTTGACCGTCTCGATGGCTGCGTCGAGCGGGTGCCCTCCTGCCAGAACGCTTTCCCAATTCGCTTCCATCCCGGGCAAGGCGTTTGCGCTGCCGACCATAACCGGCGGCCCGGAGGACGAGGAACCGTGTGCACGGGCCTGCTTCTGAAGGGCACCGGCGGCAATAGCACCGGCGGCGGCACCTACCAGCTGTCGGCGATCGAGACAGGGTTGGTTCTTCACGATGGTCTCGGGGTTCGGGTTGGAGTTCGAATCGAAAGCAGGAGATTACTTCTTGGGAATCTCCTCATCGATCCCCAGACACTGGTTACGCAGCCACTCGCGCGCCCCGAGACACCACTCTTCCCAGTGGACAGCCAGCGCCTCGTCATCGATTTCCATTGCGGCGCCGACACGAAGCAAGCGCTCTTTCTCCAAGCTGGTGAGATAGCGCTCGAGATCCTCCGGGTGAGGATCGGCGATGGCCAAGGCGGTGGCAAGCAGCGCCGAGCCCGTTCTCCGAATCTCCTCCGGGTCGACGTAGCGCATGCGATCGAGGCTCGTGTGATAGGTGAAGTCGGTGAAATGCCAGAAGAGCACGGCCGGAATGCCCGTGCGGATGAAGACGTCGTGATCGCTGCCACCTTCCCAGGGATGATCCGCCGAGGTCCAGCTGCCAGAAATTCTCCCGACATCGATCATGGCGCAACGCGCGACGACGGCGAGACCGTTGGGCGTGAAATCCTCGGACGTCACCCGCCCCGCACCCCAGGGCGTGTGGGCGTCAGGGGCGAGGGCTTTGAGGGCCCCTGGATCGGGCATGCGCTCGAGCAAGGCGATCGCCCCGGTCTCCTTGGATTGTCCCGTCATGTCCGAGGAGATTCCGACGATGGGCTTCAACTTCGTGTTCTTCAACCAGATTTCGGACTGACGAAATTCGTCGCCCCAGATGAAACAAAGGCTCCGCGCCGGCCAGGAGAGCTTGCCCTCTTCAAGCAGGGAGACGAGCGCACGAACGCTCTCCAGCAGTCCCGCGACCCCGGTCGCGTTGTCACAGGCGCCCGGCTCATTAACGTGGCTGACCATCGCGACGGCCTCTTCGGGGCGCGTACTTCCTCGCACGGTCGCAACGAGCGTTCGCATTGGCCTCTGTTCTCGCACGGTCTCGGCCTCAAAACGCAAGCGCACCTTCGCTCCACGCTTTTGAGCGCGGCCGACTGCCGCCTCGATCATCTGGTGCTTGCGTGGGGAGATGTGGCACACAGGCAGCTCCCCCTGCGGGTCGTCGAGCGTCTCGAACTGGATAGCATCGAGGTGCTTCTCTTCGCCCGTCGGATCCTCGTTGAACGAGCGGAGTGAGGCCGAGATGACCGCAGCCACGCCACGTCCATTCGCGCGCCGCATCACCTGGGATGGCTTGACGGCGGTGACGAGTATCATGCCTTTCTTGAGGTCGCCGAGACGCAGAGCCACCTCGCCCTCCACCGCGCATGAAGGTGCGTTGATCGGGAGCATCACCCGATCCACACCCTCCGGACTATCGAACGAGTGGAGCACTCGCTCCTCCTCTCCGTCGACGTCCAGGACCAGCTTTGCCGAACGTGGAGTCCATCCCGTCTGGGTTACGGACTCGATGACTTTGAAACTCAAACGCTCGTCGCTCCCATCGAATCCGGCCTCGGCCAATTCGTCGGCCATGCGATCCAAAACCTCGTCATAGCCTTCGTTCGCCGGCGCCCGATAGCGGCCGTCGATGAACTTGACGAGTTCGATCGCGCGATCGGTTTCGAACGCATCCAGAAGGGCCTTGGCGAACGGAGCCGTCCCCGTCTCCGCAATGGTCACTTTCGGCCCCACATGCCACTCTTGGTGGTCCGCTTGCATCTCCTGCATAATCGGCTGCAGCGACTTCTTGAGACCGCCCATGCCGGTGCAGGCCGACCAGAACAAAAGGAAGACCACCGGGGTCCCGGCGGTCCACTCGGCCACAGAAAATCGCTCGTGCATGGGATGGTTAGGGATGAAGCAGCAAAGGCCTTCCGAAGCAGCCCCAGGGTCAGCTCTTCAGGTGATGCCCGATCAGGAGTTCCAGCCGGTCCCGCACGTCCGCGGGGATCCGAGAGGGGTCCGTCATGATCGCGTACTGGAGCGCATCCTTGCAAGCGCACTTCCGCCGCCCCCCCAATCTAGGCAAAACGGAGCGGATTAGCGTCCTGGCACGGCCCACATTGGCGCGCATGACCTCCAGGATGTTCTCGACTGTGACATCGTCGTGCCCTTCGTGCCAGCAGTCGAAGTCCGTCGCCATGGCGATCGTGGCGTAGCAGATTTCCGCCTCGCGCGCCAAGCGTGCCTCCTGCAGGTTGGTCATGCCGATCACGTCAACTCCCCACTTGCGGTAGATCCGCGACTCGGCGCGCGTCGAGAACTGGGGTCCTTCCATGTTCATGTAGGTCCCCCCGTCGTGCATCGGAACACCGGCCTCCCTACCCGCCACGACGAGCTCCCGGCGCATCTCCTCGCAGACGGGGTCGGCGAACATCACATGGGCGACGACACCGTCGCCGAAAAACGTGTCAGGACGGTGGCGCGTGCGATCAAAGAACTGGTCGACCACGACAAAATCGCCGGGTTTGACATCTTCACGCATCGAGCCGACGGCTGACACGGAGACGATGCGCGTTACGCCCAGGGCCTTCATGCCCCAGATATTCGCACGAAAATTGATCTCGGTCGGCGTCAGCCTATGACCGCGACCGTGACGCGGCAGGAAGGCCACGCGCAGGTCACCGAAGGTGCCCGTAATGAACGCGTCGGAAGGCTCGCCGAAGGGGGTGGACAACTCCACTTCTTCGACGTCTTCAAACCCTTCGATCTCGTAGAGGCCCGACCCCCCCATGACACCGAGGACAACTTGGTCACTCATCCTTCCAGCTACCCTTGTCTTCTCGATCCTTTCGTCGATCGTGGTGAGTAGGGGGAGAGGTTCCGCCTTCGCTCCACGTGGATCGTCCACGCTCCTTCTCCCGTCTACCTTGGCGTTGACCGCGATCGACGAAGCCTCCTCCCCCGCCGCGTCGACGATCGCGATTCCCGTGGTGCTTCTCGCCATTGCCACGCTCATCCCGATCGTTTCGACGCTCGTATCCGCGCCCGAAGCCCTTCCGCTGATCCCCGCCCGAACCACGCCAGCGTCCTCCGCCGCCGGGCCGTTGGCCCTCCTGGCCCCTCGGAGACCTGTCTTCTCCCCTACCCTCACGGCTCCCCTTCCACGGGGATTCGCGCCGATCCCCACGATCGTCACGCTGGCCACGATCGCGATTCCCCTCGTCGCGATGGTCCCAGCTGCGATCACCGCGTTGCCCGCGGCCGCGTTCTCCACGATAGCCGCTGCTGCGATCGTCGCGTTGGCCACTGCTGCGGCCGCCCCCCTGCCCGCCGCTGCGATCGCCTCGATAGCCCCCCCTGCGATCGTCGCGATAGCCGCGGCTGCGATCGTCGCGTTGGCCACCGCTGCGGCCGCCCCCCTGCCCGCCGCTGCGATCGCCTCGATAGCCCCCCCTGCGATCGTCGCGATAGCCACGACTGCGATCGTCGCGCTCGCCACCCTCGTGGCCACGCCTCCGGTCATCGCCGCTACGGACGTAGCGGCGATCTTGGCGATCCCCGAAAGAACGGCGCTCGCCCCGCGGATGATCCCCCCCGTGGGATCGACTCTCGTTTTCCTTCGCTCGCTCATCCAGGGAGCGAGCGAAGAGGCGCTTGACAAGCAGCGTCGCATAGGAGCCCCGTGGGAGCTCAAAGCGGACGCGCACGGAGTGGAGCCCGCGCACGACATCGTCCGGGGTCGACGGCCGGACCCGCAGATGCTGGGGACGGACCAGAAGCGGGCGCTCCTCTCCCTTCAGGTGAAACCCTCCGATACCCTCGATGCGCATCTGATCCGCCACGAGTCCCTCCTGAGCGAGCGCTTCCTCGAGCAGGTCCCGGTCCTGTCCCCGGGGCATGTCGTCCAGCCCCGCTCCAGGCAACGGAAACGATGGTCGCTTGCTCAAGGCTTCAGACGGTGCCTCGGCGTAGGCGACGAGGGTGCCCTCTTCACACTCCAGCGGCACTCGTTGCCCGGCGGGCACGCTCGTGCGCACGAGGTCACAGACGGCCCGGTTCCAGAGATGGGATTGCCAGGCATAGAGGTGAATCAGCTTCAGCCGCGTGGCGACGTGATCGAAGGCACCCGCGAAGTCTCCGGGGTTCTTCGCCAGGTATTCGAAGATCGAATGGTGTGCGCCGAACTTTCCAGCCGCCTCACGGCACGTACGCCAATCCCCCCAGGCATCCGCCACATCCCGCTTGAATCGACGGTAGCGTTCGTTGTCTCGCAGGTTCTCCGCGGCCAAGAGATTGAGGAGCGCTTTCTCCGCGTCCCCCCGCATCAGGTCCTTGACGATCCACCCCTGACCGTAGGTCAGGTTCCCGAAGCGTTGATCGTCGAAGTAGTTGATCGAGCCGTGTTCGCGAACGATGGGCACGCTTTCGCGCAGGCGGTTCAGATCCGCTCGGGTGAGTTCGCGTACCGTCAGCTCGAAAGCGTTCCCCCGCGAAAAAGCACCATCAATGGCCTCATTCGCAAAACCGACGGTTTCGATCTTGAGCTCCTGGTCCTGCACGCGTACGGGGCGGCCACCGGGGACGCTCATGTGTTGAATCGTGATGCCCTGGCGATCCTTCCAACCGGCCAGGCCAACCTCGCCCTGCTCGATCCCGGCTTCATCGGCGAGCACCTTGGCCGCCTCGGGGCTGGTTAGCTTGCGTTTCGTAACTCGATAGATGCGGTAGTCACCACGCTCTCGAAGGTAGCCATCGACAAGGAGTTCGCGTACACGGAAGTCCCCTGCTCGCTGTTTAATTTTCATCGGAGGGAACGCACCTTTCTGAGTTGGCGCAGGGTGTTCTCCAGGTCTTTGGGCAGCGGAGCTCGAACTTGAACGCGTTCGCAGGAACTGGGTTGAGAGAAGGCAAGGCTCTCTGCATGAAGAGTTAGCCGATCCATCAAGGGGCGTTCGGGTTTGCCGAGTTTGGGCTTGTATCGATTCTTGATCTCGGAGAGCAGAAATACATCGCGCCGCCCGTAGACCGAATCGACGACCAGGGGGAAACCGTGAGCTGAAAGATGCACGCGAATCTGGTGTGTACGCCCTGTGATGGGATGGCAGGCGAGCAACGAATAGCCACGGAAGCGCTCGACGATACGGATGAGCGTTCGGGCAGCCTTGCCATGGGGTTCGTCGACGATCATGCGCCCGCTCCGTCTCGAATCCGGGCCCAGGGGCAGCTCGATTGTATCCTCTTCGCCATCTTTCAGCGGATACTCGCCCTCGACCAACGCGAGGTAGCGCTTCTCGACCGTTCCTTTCTCAAAGGCGCCGCGCAGGGTGCGTTCCGCATCCAGGTTCTTGGCCACCAAGAGACACCCCGAGGTGTCCTTGTCCAGGCGGTGTACGGCCCGAAAGCGTTCCTCGATCGAACCACCGGTCCCGCGAGAGCCGGCACGCACATCTCCTCCGCGCCGACGAGCGAGTGCGAGCAGGGCTCCGGCAAGGCAGGCCTTGTCGCGGGCCCAACGCTCGGGCTCGACGGCCAGCCCCGCGGGCTTGAGGACGACCGCGACGTCGTCGTCCTCATAGAGCAACGGAATGACGTCCGCCGGAGCGTGGGGAGGCTCGGGCAGCTTCTTCTCCTCAAAGTCGACGATCAGCACCTGATTGTGTCGGAGCTTTTGAGAGGGGTGAGCCTGGATTCCGTCCAACAGAATGGCACCGTCGCGAACTTGCCGGCGGAGATAACCTTTGCTACAGCCCGGAAACTGCAAGCAAAGAAACTCGTCCAGCTCGAGCCCGGCACGTTCTGAAGGAACGACGATGGTTTCGCTCACCGCTCCAGGACTGCCAGGGGAGGGCTCACGCGCCTCCCGATAGAGAAGCGTTGAAGACTTCGGGACGAAGTGCTCCGACGTACGGAAGGTTGCGATACTTTCCGGCGAAGTCCAGGCCGTAGCCAACGGCGAAAACGTCCTCGATTTCAAAACAACGGAAGTCCGCCCGGATATCGACCTGGCGGCGCACCGGTTTGTCCAGAAACGCGCAGGTCTTCACATCGAGGGCGCCGCGATCGAAAAGCTCCTTTTGAATGGCTTCCATGGTGCGTCCGCTGTCGAGGATATCATCGACGAGCAGTACGTACTGACCGGCAACCTCTTCCCCGTGGGGCAACAGACGCAGGTCCAGAGTTCCGGGCTCTGTCCCCTGGCGATAGCTTTCGGCACAGGCGAAAGCCAGTTGCAGGGGAACCGGGATGCGGCGGATCAGGTCCGCGACGAAGACACAGGAGCCCTTGAGCACGGCCACGACCGTCAAGTCGACGTTGCGGTAAAGCTCCGTCAGTTCGGCGGCGATGGAGTCAATGCCCGAGATGATTCGGGCTTCGTCCAGGAGGATCCGATCGATATCGTCGTGCACAGGAAATGGCAAAGGGGCCGGGTCTTACGCAGGCCCCACGGGCTTGGTCGCGCGCGGTTCGAAGGGCTGCAATCTAGCAGATCGAGGCAAAACACACACGCGCACTTCAACCTTCGAAAGCAAAAAGAAATGAAAAAAAAAGCAGACGGTTGGATTTTTTTTTCAATCTACTGGTTGAGGGAATAGCCGTTCCTATCTAAATTTGAGCGGAAAAGGAGGCGGGGAGTGCGCGACGAGACTCACGGGTCGTGCGAACAAGAGACCTGCTCGAACTTCGAAACGATGGAATCCACGAAGAGATCGTATCACCGGCGCTCCAACGAGGAGCGCATCACCGACCTCGAGACGCGCATCGCACAGCTCAGGGCAAAGCAGACTGTCCGGGAGAAGAAGGACGATCCGGTCTTGCGGGAAATCCCCAAGCTTCGGGGGCAGCTGCGCAAGTTCGCGCAGCTGGCGATGGATCACCAACGCCCGGATATCTCGAACTCCACCTGGGCGTTCACCGCGGGCCTGGATCGGATTCTGCGCTCGGAGATGGCCTCCTCTGCCGGCCGAACGACGCCACCCATCGAGGACCTCTAGAGACCAACCCTCCGGTCCGGGGTGTCACTTCGCTCTACGCCATGCGGTCATCGGATCCCGATGGGGACCAGGCCGACGAGCCGCGAGAAGCCTCCCTGGGAACGTTGAGGGTGAGCCATGGGGAGGGGTTGGGGCCAATCCGCCGCCCCATCGAAGCGCAGGACGGCTCCCCAAAGCGCCACGAAGAGCGTGTCCGCTGACCACCGCAGCAAGCAGGCCCCGTGGGGAAGGACGTTCGGCGGGCTCACATCCACCCGTCCCGTCGAAGCGATCCGGACCAGCCGATCGGTTCGAGTCAGCAAGCCCCAGGCGTTTCCCATTCGATCCGCGGTCAGGGAGAGCATCTCTCCCGAGAGGCGCAGGGCGAATTCAGACCGGAGCTTTTCGTTCAAGAGGAGAACCTCGGTTTCGGATCCACGCTGGGCCGTCAGGAAGAAGCGACCGGCGATGGGCGCGCAGGCGACGGCCCGTCCCTCGAAACGGGCGGACGCGACGATGCCCGTCCGCCGCCCCGTGGCGAAGCGCACGATGCGGCCCTCCCCGAAGGCCAGGATTCCGTCCCCGAAAGGGCAAAGCCCGTCGGCCCAGGGCAGGCTCAGGCAAGATCGATGGGAGCCCACGCGCACCTCCGAGACTCTCCCCCCCTCGGACAGGACGAACAGAGCGTCCTCCTTCGACGCCACGACATCGCGGCTACCCTCGAGGGGGATGCGATCCACAACGTCCCCGTCCAGCCCCAGACGCAGAACCTCCTGGGCACCCCTCGCGGGGGTCAGCCAGGCCCAGAGCTGACCCGAACCTGCTCCAAAGATGCGTCTCAGCCCCGGAAGCTGAATTCGTCGCAAGATCGAAAGCTCGAGATCGAAGAGCAGTACCTCACCCGCCGCCCCATCCGCTCCCCAGAGGGCCGGTGAACCCGTCCGCCCGATCGTTCGTCCTGCGAGCCAAACTCCTCCAAAGGCAGCTGCACCCGTGAGGGCAGAGAAAGCCAGGACTCGACGTCGAGAGGGACCTTCGGCCACGCTCCTTGGACTCGCTCGTACCTGCGCGGTTTCACCTCAGGTGGAAATCAGCCGTCCGTGTCGACTCGCGGGACTCAGTCGCCCCAGCGCAGCTTGCCCTCCGGCTGATAGTTCTCGCCCGCCTCCGCACGCCGTCGGGCACTGCGGTACGAACTTCGAATCAGGAACACGAAGCCACCTAAGATTACGCCGACGACCGAGAGCATGAAGAGGATGCTCGCATTGAACCCGCGCCCCAGACCCGGGCCTTCGGAAGCGACCGCTCCCTTGCAGCTGTCTCAGGCAAAACCGCTTTGCGCCAGAAGCCAAAGGCACAGCGACCCCAAGAAGAGGCGTTTCAAGAGGTGCCGAAATTCCATCCGGGGGAGTCTAGGGGGCCCTCGGCCTAGCCGAAAGCAGGCGGCGGGGCATTCCAGCGATAAAGCGCGAAGTACACGAGAACGCCCGTCACCGAGACGTAGAACCAGATCGGCCAGGTCCAGCGTGCGAGCCGCCGGTGCCGTGCCCAGTCCTTCTTGTAGGCGCGCCACAGGGTAGCCAGGATCAAGGGAAGATTGACGGCAGCCAGAAGGACGTGGCTGGCCAGCATCCCAAAGTAGGCGATCCGCACCCACCCCCCGCGGTTGAAGCTCGTGTGCCCCACCTCGGGCACGACCTTGAAGTGATAGATCGAATAGGAAACGAGAAACACCGCGCTGATGAGCGTCGCAGAGAGCATCGCAAAGATGTGGGCTCTCCTCAGATCGCGCTTGATGAAAAAGAGCCCCAGACAAAGCAGCACGCCGGCGGCGAAGTTCAGGCTCGCGTTGAGGGCCGGCAGCTGAGAGGGCTCTGCCACCTCTTACTCCCCGGAAAGGAAACGCATACGCTCGATCAGAAGCTCGACCTCGCCGGGATCGCTACCCTCGTACCAACCGCGCCGTTCGCCCTTGCGATCGACGGCGACGATCGAGGTTCTGTGCGTCACATGGAAGCCGCGGGCCGCCTCCGGGTCGTCCTGAACGGACAACCAGAGCCCCTGCTGGACCAGGTCGAAGACCGCCTTCTTCTCGCCCGTCAAAAAACTCCAGCGTTCTGTATCCGCCCCCCACCGCTCGGCGTAGTCGGAGAGGATCTCGGGGGTGTCGTACTGCGGGTCCACGCTGATCGATACGAGCCGGACGTCGCCTCCTGCGAGCTCGTCCTGGAGCTTCTTCATATGCCCGGTGATCCTCGGGCACGGGCCGGCGCAGGTGGTGAAGATCGCCGCCGCAACGAAAGGCTTCCCGAGGAGATCTTCCAGCCCGAAGCGCTCACCGTTCTGGTCCGTGAGAACAAAACCCGCCACCGGGCCGAAGGTCTCATCTGCCCGGGCCTCGACCGCCAAACTCGAGCCACCGGAACCGACCGCGGCCACCGGGGAGGACCCGCCGCAGGCAAGCTCCAGAACGAAGAGGGCGCCGAGCCCAACCCGGAGAGGTCCGTGGAGAAAGCGAATGATATGCCTTTCTAGTGTCCCCCGTCCGTACCGCCCGAGGCCGGCTCTTGCTCCACCCCCTCGGAAGCGGCCAGGTCGCGAACGACCACTCCGGTCGTCGGATCGTACTGGGCTCCTATGGGGTGGATCATGTGGCCCTCACGGTTGGCGACGTCCGGGATGACGTAGCCGAAGATCACCAGCACGAGGAACGGTGTCGGAATGATCAAGGTCTTGACGATCCAGCCCTCGAACTTCAGGTGCATGAAGTAGGTAGCGATCAGAAGCGCCTTCCAAGTAGCGCAGCTGATCAGACCACCCCACAGGAGCAGCCGTCCCCAGTCCTTGGCCATATAGCCCCAAGCGATTTCGGCGGCGGTCAGGATGAAGAGCTTGATGAAGATGTGCTCGGCGTTGAAGTGAAACTTGTCGTGATTGTCAGACATGACCCTGTGCTCCGTCTTCGGGTTCAGCTTCCTGTTCGGCGTTGTCGTCCGCTTGGCTCGAGGGGGTTCTAGAAGAGATAAACGACGGTGAAGAGAAGCACCCAGACGAGATCGACGAAGTGCCAGTACAAACCGGCCAGCTCGATGCCCAGGTTGTTTTCCTTGGTGTAGTGGCCCCGCCACGTGGCGAACCACACCGCGATCAGCCAGATCAGCCCGACGATGACGTGGGTCCCGTGGAAGCCCGTCATCGTGTAGAAGGTCGACCAGAAGATGTCGCCGTTGGGGAAATTGCCATGGTGGATGAGCTCGAAGTACTCATACACCTGAATACCGACGAACACCGCGCCTCCGATGATGGTCGCACCCAACCACTTCAAGACGGCCGTCCGGTCCCCTGTCTTCGAGGCCAAGAGCGCCCGCACCATCAACCACGAGCTGGTGATGAGGATGAAGGTGTTCAGCGCCGTGATCGGGACCGCCAGACGCTCTTCGGGGTTCGGCCAGGAGCCCGCGCCGGTGCGTAGCACCACGTAGGCGCCGATCAGCCCTGAAAAGAACATGATCTCCGTCGCCAGGAACAACCAGATGGCGAACTTACCACGCGCGACGGGCGGGCCGCTGTCGTAGTCGTAGACCGGGTGGTGATGCGCGGGCGCGTCCACCGCGGGATCGAAGGCAGCGATCGTTTGGCTCATGGTGAGGTGTGAACTAGACGACGGGGTCGATGAGAGCCGCTACGAAAACGAGCGGCAGATGGATGAGGGAAGAGTAGAGCAGTGTCCGCGCCGTACGAACGCTCTCGCGGCGCGCGAAGGCCAGCGATGCTCCCACGTAGCCGAGTCCGAGGACGAGAACGGCGCCGCCATAGACGAGGCCCGCGTCCCCACGCACTGCCGGCAAGAGCGAGAGCGGCAGAAGCACCAGGCTGTAGAGCAGGGACTGGCGGCCGGCGATGCCCTGGCTGCCGGGAAGGGCGGGCAACATCTGCATACCCGCGCGGGCGTAGTCCTCGCGATACAACCAGGCGATGGCCAGGAAGTGCGGGAACTGCCAGGCGAAGAGGATCCCGAAGAGGATCCAGCCCCACGGGCCCGGCGCGCCGGCGATGGCGACGCAACCCAAGAACGGCGGCATGGCTCCGGGAATCGCGCCGACGATCGTGTTCAGCGACGTGGCGCGCTTGAGAGGCGTGTAGACGAGCGCGTAGGCGGCCAGGGTTGCCAGCGCGAGCAATGCGCTCTGCAGATTGAAGGCGATGGCAAGGACCGATACGCCGAGGATGCCCAGCAGGCTGGCGAAGAACACCGCGTCGCGGACTTCGACGCGACCGGCGACAAGGGGGCGCTGGGCCGTGCGGTGCATCAGGCGATCGACGTCGCGCTCGATGATGTGATTGAAGACACACGAAGAGGCGGCCACAGAGGTGATGCAGACCGCCGCCAGGAGGATGCGGGAAAACTCGGCGTGGGCTCCACCGGCGAGATAGGCGCCGGTGAACGCCGCGAAGAACACGAGGGCGCCGATCCTCGGCTTGGTCAGCTCGACGAAGTCCACGAGGGTGCGGAACGCCGTCTGGAGGCCGCCGGCGGAGGAGGCGGTATTCAGTGCTTCGACGTCCCTGCCCTTCATCGCACCTCCCTCGCCACGATCCGCTTCGCGGCGGACGGCTGGAGAGCCACCGCGCGCAAGCGCTCCGTCCACATCCAGGTCGCAAGCGTCTGGGCCAGCAGCAACCCACCGCACAGAACGTGCAGGATCGAGAGCGCCCATTCGAAGGGACCGACGGCGCCGGGCTGGTAGCTCGCCCACGCCAGAAGGCCCAGTCCAATCTGCAACCCCACCAACAGGGTGAGCCGACGTGCGCAGCGCGTCAACGCCTCCCCGCCCGTGCGCTTCAAGGCCGAGATCAGAACGAACAGGAGAAACGTGACCCCGATCGCCAAGAGCGCGTGCCAGAGGAAACGCTGTCCCGCCTCGGCGGAGGGGGTCGGCCGCAGGGCGTGGCGATACCACGCACCCAGAACGACCTGGGCGTAGACCGCAAGCGTCGCCGCCAACGCCAGCACCCTCAAACCGAGGCCGGCGCGTTCGCCTTCCCCCGTGCGATCGGGGCCGTCCTTGAAGGCGCGCGTCTGCACCAGTGCACTGGCGCAAAGCACGGCGAATACCGCCTGCGCAGCGGCCCCGTGCAGAAAAGCCAGTTGCGGCGCGTTTTCCAGCACCCGAAAACCTCCGAGCGCTCCCTGGCCGCAGACCAAGAGCAACGCTGCGACGGCCAGTGAGCGCGCCAGAGCATCGGTACGGCGCGAAGCGAAGCTCGCGACAACAGCCGCGACCGAGAAAAGGCCCACGAGCACTCCGAACAGGCGATGGGAGTGCTCGACGAACGTCGCCGTGTCACGGAACCACGACTCCACCGGAAACAAGAGCAGGAAGTGCCCTTCCGCGACCAGCCACCCATCGACCGCCATGCCGGCGCCAAGGGTCGTGACCGATCCGCCGAACAGGACGAGCGGCACCGCGGAGACCGCGGCAAGAAGCGCAAAGCGCCAGGCCCAGTTGTTCGGTCGATGTGTCACCAGAATGGAATCCAAGAAGGCCTAGGCGAGCACCGGTTCCTCGACGGGGGTGGGGGCAGCGTCGATCTCGACGGTCTGCGGGCAGTAGTCCTCGCGTTGACCTGGCACGCCGTACTCGTAGGGCCCGTGATGGACAGCCAGTTCTCTGTCGAAGTTGCCATGCCCCGGCGGAGAGGGTGCCACCCACTCGAGGCTACAGGCCTTCCACGGGTTGCGCCCGACGCGCTTGCCGAGGAACATGCTTCCGAAGAAGTTGATGACGAAGAACACCTGCCAGAAGAGCAGGCAGAAAGCGCAGATGCTGATGAACTGGTTCATCGGCTGCATGTGCGCAAAGGTTTCGTAGGCGTACGGGTCGGCGGTACGACGCATCAGACCGGCGATACCGAGCTGGTGCATCATGTAGAAAACGCCGTTGGTGAAGATGAACGTCCCCACGAAGTGAATCTTGCCGAGCGTCTCGTTCATCATCCGGCCGAACATCTTCGGAAACCAGTGATAGAGAGCGCCGAAGATGGCCAGAACCGAGCCGGCAAACACGACGTAGTGGAAGTGCGCGACGATGATGTAGGTGTCGTGGATGTAGATGTCGACCGCGGTGCAGGCCATCCAGATGCCCGAGAGTCCGCCGATGATGAACATCGAGACGAAGGCCAGCGCAAAGAGCATCGAGGTGTTCAGGCGAATGCTCGAACCCCACAGCGTCCCCAGCCAGTTGAAGACCTTCACCGCCGAGGGCATGGCGATCAGGACCGTTGCGGTCATGAAAACCAGCCCCACGGCAGGATTCATGCCCGACATGAACATGTGGTGGCCCCACACGATGAACCCCAGCCCGGCGATGCCCGCCATCGAGTACGCCATGGGCTTGTAGCCGAAAATCGGCTTTCTCGCGTTCACGGAAAGGATGTCGGACGCGAAGCCCATGGCCGGCAACACCATGATGTAGACGGCCGGGTGGCTGTAGAACCAGAACAGGTGCTGCCACAGGAGCGGGTGTCCGCCCGCGGCCAGCTCGCCGGCCTCAGGCGTAAGACCGTTGATCGTCGTGTTCGTCGGCGTGAAGAAACCGGTGTCAAGAACCCGGTCGAACAGCTGCATGAAGCCCGCCGCGGTCAGAACGGGTAGGGCAAACAGCTGCAAGAGCGCCGAAATAAAGAGGCCCCAGATCGAGAGCGGCATGCGGAAGTACGTCATGCCCGGGGCTCGCATCTTGACGATGGTCGTCACGTAGTTGATCGCCCCCATCATCGAAGACACACCGACGAAGGTCAGGGACAGGAGCCACAAGTTCTGTCCCTGGAGACTTCCCGGGGCCGCCGTCTCGATCGTCGACAACGGTGGATAGGACGTCCACCCCGCCGCGGGGCCGCCACCCTCCGCTCCGAAGGACAAGAGGATCAGCACGATACCGGGCCACCAAAACCAGTACCCGATCATGTTGAGGCGCGGGAAAGCCATGTCCGGCGCGCCGAGCATCAACGGGATCAGGAAGTTGCCGAAGGTGCCCGTCAGGAGCGGGATGATGACGAAGAAGATCATCAACGTCCCGTGCATCGTGAAGAGCATCGTGTAGCCCTCCGGCGTCGCCACCCCCCCCGTTTCGGGGAAGAGGATCTTGCCGACCAGAGGCATCTCGGTCCACGGATAGGCCAGCTGCCAGCGGATCGCCATGGCCATGAGCCCGCCGAAGAGCAGCATCACCAATCCGGTGAAGAGGAACTGCAGACCGATGACCTTGTGGTCGGTGGAGAAGATGTAGCGGCGCCAGAAACCCAGCTCGTGGTGCTCGTGCGAGGAATGCACGGTCCCGGCAGGGTCGATTCCGAGCGGTGTTGCGGGTGCGTGTGAGCTCATGGTTTGCGATCAGTCGTTGGCGTAAAGCTCGGAGCGCTTCTGGGAGAGCCAGTCCTCGTACTCCTGTTCCTCGAGAACATGAACCCGGCCGGCCATCTTGTAGTGGCCCCAGCCGCAGAGTTCGGCGCAGATCAGATCGTAGGATCCGGTCTCGGTGGCCTCGAACCAGACGGGAATGCTCATGCCCGGGACGGCGTCCTGCTTCAACCGGAACTTCGGTACGAAGAAGCTGTGCAGGACGTCCCGGCTCTTCAACCGGAACACGACCTTCGTGTTCACCGGAACGTGGATGTCGAAGGGCACATCGATCACGTCTTCGCCCCTGAAGTTGCCCTCTTCATCGGGATAGCGCACCCACCAATCGAATTGGCCCGCGATGACCTCCATCATGGGTGCGTCGACCGTGTAGGGCCCCTCGTCGGGGAAGTTCATCTTGATGGTGCTCCAGGCACCCATCTGCGAGAAGGCGATGAAGATCAAGAGGAGCGCGGGGACCGCACTCCAGACGACCTCGAGCGTATGGTTGCCGTGGGTGTAGGTAACCTTGCCATCCTCCTTCTTCGAAAACCGCCAGATGGCCCAGACCAGGAGGAACTCGGTTCCGACGAAGGTGATCGCAACCATCCACAGGATGATGTCGAACAGAAAGTCGATCTCGCCGGCGTAGGTGGTGACCCCCTCGGGGAACCACATTTTCCAGCGCTCGGCATCGACGAATGTCCAGACTCCCAGAACGGGCACTGCAAGAAAGAGCAGCACCACGAAGACACGAAAGAGATTGAACTTCATGGGGTCGTCTTGCTCCTAGTGATCCGAGTGCTCGCGATCAGGCCCCGACGTCCCCGCGGACTCCATGGGCTCGGTCGACAACGAACGCACGAAGAACGCCATGTCCCAGACGTCCTCCTCGTTGAGGGGACGCACGGTTCCGTCGGAGTCGGTGATCTGTTGGCCGATGTGCTCGGGCATCGGCGTGCCGTTGATGCCCACGTAGATGCGCCGGAAGAGGTCGATCGGACGCCGTCCGAAGCGGAAGGTGCCGGACTGCAGGTTTCGCGGCTTGATCGGATTGCCCCAGTCGTCGACCGAATTGTCGGGATCGTTGACCGAAGGCCCATCGCCCAGACCGGTGGTGCCGTGGCAGGCGACGCAGTTCGCTCCGCCCTCCTCGCCCGGCGTCGTGAAGAGGTAGCGGCCGTGTTCGATTCTCTCGGGCGTGGCGCGCGGGACCTCGCCGTCGTAGGTGATGACGAGATCCGCGGCTTTATGCCACCTGTCGATGACCAGCTGGTAGTTTTCCTCGACCATCTGCGTCGAGAGTCTCTCGTCCTCGTTGAAGTCGCTGATCAGGAGCCGTTCGGTCTCGCCGCGCACCGCCAGAAAACGAACATAGTCGACCAGACCGTGAATCTGCGCGTCCGTGAGGCGCCGGAAGTTCGGCATCGCCGTCGTTCGTATCCCCTCGGCCAGGATGCGGAAGAGATCCTCGTGGCGCGGGCGCGACTTGTCGCGCAGGGCGGTCCACTTGAACGTGCCGTGGCGGTAGTCCCGAGGCCTGGGGTTCAGGAATTCCGCCGTCGAACCGTTCCCCCCCCCTTCGGCTCCGTGGCAGTGGAAACACTGGGTGCGATACAGCTCGGCGGAGTCCCTGAGCGTCGGGTAGTAGTTCTCGAAGATCGAAACCGCGTAATCGCGCCAGGAGCCGCCCTCGTCGAACTCGGCGTCGGGATCGTCCGGCTTGTTCGCCAGGGCGTCGAGCCAGGCATCCCAGACCCCCGGCGCCTCGTACGACTCGGTGACCGCATCGAAGTCGCCTTCCTTGATCGCCTCGATCTGGCGGGCGTAGGCGCGCCGGTTGCTGTCGACCAACCTGTCCCACCAGTCGTCGTCCGTGGCGACGAAATCGTAGCCCCAGTCGTCGGGATAGAACTCATCGTCCCCCCAACCCTGGAGGGAGAGGTAGGAGGGAGCCTGCGGCGTCCCGAAGAGGAACTGCAGCAATCCTTCGAGCTGGGCCTGTGCCGCCTCGTCCTGCGCCAGATCGTCGTTCTTTTCGATCTCGGCGGAGTTCGGCGAGTAGACCAGCTCGGGCACGCGCGGTTCAAGCTTGCAGGACAGGGGTGTGACGAGGGCGGTCGTCGCCAGGAGGACCACCATGGAACGGCGACTCGTCGCGTTCATGTTGCTCAGTGGAAGGGCCTTGGGAACGGGCAGGGATCCAGCCTTCCACGCCACCTAGATGTCCGGGACAAGCCAGGCGGTGCAGAAAACCGCCGCCAGTTTTGCGAAACCCCCGGTCAAGTCAAGGGGACGCGGGGATCGCCCGCCTGTTTGTCCCGAATTCTTCAGGGCTCCCGCAAGCCCGAATCCGGCTCCACTGTCGCTCCCTCCCGCCCGAGCCCACGCACCCGCGCCCACTCGATCAAGCCCAGGAGGAACCCGACGAGGGCGCAAGCGACCAGGAGACCACCACGATCCTCGGCACCTGAATTCAAGTCAAACAGGAGCCCGGGCGGGACGAGGCCGCAAAATAGCCCGGCCCAGGGATAGCCCCAGGGCGCGATGGCGAAGAGTCGAATCATCCCGCAAATCGCCACACCGAGGAGACCACCCAGGAGGATGAGCCACAGACGTGACAGGCTCGGATCGGACCCGCGGCCGACGGCCATGAGGAAGGCTCCCCCCGCCATCGCGGACGGAGCCAGGGAGCCTGCGAAGCGCAACAGGGTTTTCTTCAACGCTGCCTCCCGAGGGACCCGATCTGCGAGAAGAGCTCTCCCCAGGGCGGCAGGGAGATTTCGAGGCGGGAAAGCTCCCGTGCACCGGAGAGCTCCCTCGACCCCTCGGCCCACCAAAGCACACCCACGAGCACCAGGAGTGCGGCGGCGGCCGTCGCGACCGACGACCAGAAGACCCTCCGGCGGGCGCGGTCCTCCAGCGCGAACCGCCGATCCAGCCCCTCGTCCAGCCGACGCTGCATCCGGCCAACCTCGCCGGCCGCACTCGCGCCGGGCACTTCCGCCCGGCGCACGAGGCCGAGGAAGCTCTCCCACGACTCCCGCTCTCGCCGGCAGTCGCAACAGGCCTCGAGGTGCCCCTGATCGCGAGCCTCTTCGAGCGGATCGAGCCCCCCGTCGAGAAGCTCCTCGAGTCGGCCGCGCACGCGCTCGCAGCCGGACTCGGGGGGGGTACGGTCGGGATCTTTCATCGCGGGTCTCCTTCCTGAGCCTCGAACTCCGCCCGCAACCGGCGGAGGGCCTGATAGTAGTTCGCGCGCGAGCTCTCCTCGCTGATCTCGAGCATGGCCGCCACCTCGGCGTGACTCAGACCATGGTTCATACGCAGGTCGAGCACCTCTCGCTGGCGGGGCGGCAGCCGTTCGATACGGCGGCGCAGGAAGGCCAGCTCGTCCTGCGCCTCGAGGGTCCGGGAGGCGTCCTCCTCGTGGAACGGCTCCACCTCGGTCCAACCTGCGATCGGCCGGATACGCACGGGCGAGCGCCGTTGCCCCTGGCGGACCAGGTTCAGGGCGATCGAGAGCAGCCAGGAACGCAGCCGCGTGGCGTCCCGCAGGGACGAAATCCGCTCGAAGGCCCGCAGCCAGGTCTCCTGAAAGACGTCCCGGGCCTCCTCGGGATCGCCCACGTTCCTCTTCAGGGTGGCCCACAGGGGCGATGCGTGGCGACGTACGAGAAGCCCGAAACAATCCCGCTCTCCCGCGAGAAAGCGGGCTATGAGTTCGCGATCATCCAAGAGATCCGCTCCCAGGAGCTTTCCGTAGCCTGCATACATTCCTACCGGAGACGCGCGGGGAGGGGAAACGTGAAACTCCCCTCTCCGACTCCCCCTTATGATTCCGATTCCGTGAGCACTTCTTTCCTGGAACACCTCGCCGCACGTGGCGCCCGCATCGCCGAGCGCCCCGAAGCCCCCGAATTCGACGCCCCGCTGACCTTCGGCGACGTCCCGGCGGAATACCGCGCCGGCCTCGAGGGCGCCTGCCTGCTCGACGCCACCGACCGCGGGCGGGTACGGGTCACGGGCACGCAGGCCCCGGATTTCTTGCACCGGCTGCTGTCCAACGACGTGCGCGGGCTCGAGATGGGAGCGGCGAATCGCAACCTGCTCCTGTCCGCAAAGGGCAAGGTGCTCTTCGATTTCGACCTCTGCCGGGAGCAGGAGGGCATCGTGTTGTCCACGCCGCCGGGACAGGCCCGGCCTCTTCTGGAGGCGCTGGACGTCTACCTGTTCGCCGAGGACGTTCGGCTCGAGGACGAATCCGGGGATCATCGACCGCTGGAGATCGGCGGCCCGGGCGCAGCGTCCGTCCTGGCCGGGCTCTTCCCCGGCCATGGCCCCCTTCCCGCGCACTCGACGATCGAGCTCCCGTGGAACGCGATCGCGGTGAAGGTGAACTCCCTCCCCGTGGCCGGCGCCCCCGGATTCCGACTGGACGCGGGGAGCGAGGCGGCGGGCCTGTGGCAGGCCCTGGAAGCCGCAGGGGCCACGCCCGTGGGACTGGTCGCGCGGGACATGCTTCGCGTGGAGCGCGGGGCGGCGCTCTTCGGGGTCGACGTCGACGAGAACGTCTATCCCCAGGAGGCGCGCATGGAGGAGGCCTTCTCGCTCGAAAAGGGGTGCTACATCGGACAGGAGGTCGTCGCGAAGATCGACACCTACGGCGGGCTCAACAAGCGGCTCGAGGCCCTGTCCGTGGATTCGGACGAGCCCGTCGCCCGCGGCACAAAGCTCCTCCTGGAGGATCGCGGAGAGGAGCGCGAGCTGGGGATGGTGACGTCGTGGGTGTACTCCTTCGCGCTGGACACGGGTGTGGTGCTGGCCTTTGTGAAGCGCAGACACCAGCAACCCGGAACGACCTTTCGCCTGGGGAACACCGGCGCAAAGGGGAAGATCGTCGATTGGCCGATCCGTTGTTCCCCTACGACTTGACCCTGGAAAAACTCGAAGGCGTCCCGCTGAAACCCTTCAGCTTCACATCGATTCCGAGGGTCACGATGCCCGCCGGAATCTCGCCCTGGATGCGCACGGGGACCCCGCTCTTCTCGTCCACCCACAGGTGAACCTCTCCGCGCATGCCGAACAGTCCTTCGAATTTCTTCTTGTTCTTCTCGTCGATCTCCTCCCCGGGGCGCGGGGTGGGTTGGATGATGACCTCGACGACGTCGAAGGTGCCTGCGGGCAGCTTCATCTTCTGCTCTCGGCCGCGCCGCAGCGTGACCTGCCAGATTTGAAGCTTGTCGATCATGGGGAAGCTCAGCTGATCGACACCGTCCTCGATCAAGGTCCGCGCCAGGAAGACCGAGGAGAGTATGTCGACCGTGTCCGCGGGAATCTCGCGGTAGGCCGGTTCGCGCCAGATACGGGTACCGCGCGGAGCACCGTCGCTGGTGTCCTTGCGATAACTCGCCCGGGGTGAGCCTTCCTGTTGCCCCAGCTTGATCTCGCGACGGCGTTTCTCGGTACCGCGACTGACCATCCGGTAGGTCACCTGGGGCCACTCCTGGGGAAGGATGCGCGTTTCGATCAGCGAATCCATCTTGTAGAAGGTGTAGCGGCCCTTGGCACGGATACTGACATGGGCGGTCTCGCCGCCGGCCTCACCGCCCGCGTCCGGGGAGTTGAGCAAGAGCGAACTCTGGTAGGGCTCCACCTTGGAACGCTGGGTCACGGTGCCCACGTTGGCCGAAAAAGGCCCCAGCTCGATCCGAGCGTCGTAGACCAGCGTCTCGTCCCGCGGCAGGACCAGGACCGGCCCCGGTCGGGGAACGATGAAGCCCCGTGCAGAAGCCGCCTCGAGAGTGCCCCTGCCGGCGTCGTCGGTACGCATTCCCTGCGTTGCGAGACCGAGTAGAAGTAAGGAAAGTATGCGCATCGCGTTGTGAGATCTCCCTGAATCCCGCCCATACTCCCGTAGCGGGGCGAGGTCACTGTCGGGGGGGGGGTCCTTCTGGGGGGTTCCTATCGACCGCTCGCAGGGGTTTCGGCGAGCTTTTCCCGGCGGCCCGGGGAATCGTGGACTTAGGACAACCCCCCAGCATAACCTGGACGGGGACCCTGGACTCTCCGTTGCAATAATCGTACCTAGACTGGAAACAAAAATCGCCTTCCCGGCGAACCGGAGAGGGAAAGCCGCTGGGCCAGGAAGACTCCGAGTTCTCGGTCGTCCCTTGCGAGCGCCCGGCGCATACGACGCGCCGGGGGGTCGTCCGATCCGCCCTCCTCTTCGAGCTGGCAAGCCCTCCATGTTTTCCGCAACTCCCCACCGCCTCGCTCTCGTGCTCTCCATCGCATCCCTGACCGGCTGTCAGTCAGCGAATGTCCCCACGGATCCGGGTCTTGGCCAGCGGCCCTATGTCCCCCTGCCGGATTCCAAACCCGAGTCCATCGGTTTCTTCATGGCGCAGTACGCCAAGAACCTGGGACAGTGGAACGAGCTGAAGCTGACGGCGTCAAAGGAGCGCGAGTTGCGCCAGCTTCACGCCGTCGAGCGCAGCCTGCAGAAACGCACCAACGAACGTTTTGAAGAGCTGCTCGATGTGCTCGTCCAGGGCTCCCCCATCAACCGGCAGACCGCGGCCCTGGGCCTGGGTTTCTCCGCCAACGACCGCGCCCTTGGCCCGCTCCTCGCCGCCCTCTCGGATCGGGACGCCATCGTGGTTCAAAACGCCCTGACCGGCCTCGGATTGCTCGGCGATCCGGAAACACCCACCGAGCGCATCGCCTACATACTCGTCAACCACCCCGACCCGTGGACGCGCAACAACGCCGCCTTCTGCCTGCAGTGCATCGTGACCGGCAGATCCGGCGAAGCCGGCATGCCGAACGACGACGAGATCGCTGAAAACTGCCGCGACGCCTTGATCGACGAGGAACCGGGCGTGCGGGTCCAGTGCGCCAGCATCCTCGGCATCCTGCGCGACAAGCAGGCCGTTCGCCCCCTCGGGGATCTGCTCTACGACGAGGTCAACCTCGTATCCGCAGCGGCGGCCACGTCCCTCTCCTACATCGGCCGCTTCGAACTCGAGAGCAAGGGCCCGGCCGCGCGTGAACTGGTTCAAGCACTCGAAAAACTCGAGCCCGACCGACAGGAGAAGATCGTGCGCGTACTCGCCCTCATGAGCGAGCGCAACTACGGGGACCGCACCGAAGACTGGCGCGAATGGGCGAACAAGCTCCCTTAGGGAGCTTTGGGAACGGGCGGCGCTTCCAAACTGCTAACGTGGGGGCATGCGACGATGGGCTTCAAAGAAGGCGGAGCGATTCGAGGAATCGGTCATCCGCGAGATGACCCGGATCTCCACCCTGGAGAACGGAATCAATCTCGCCCAGGGATTCCCGGACTTCGAAGCGCCCCTGCCCATGAAAGAGGCGGCCAAGCGTGCGATCGATGCCGACATCAATCAGTACGCGATCACCTGGGGGTCCGAGCTCCTGCGAGAAGCGGTGGCCAAGCGCACCAGCGAGTACAATCGCATTCCAGCGTCGGGCGGGTCGAACGTCACGATATGCTGCGGAGCGACCGAGGCGATGATCGCGACGATGCTTGCCGTGCTCGATCCGGGCGACGAGGTCATTCTGTTCGAACCGTTCTACGAGAACTACGGACCTGACTGCTGGATCTCCGGTGCCGTGCCGAAATTCTGTCGGCTGGCGGCTCCGGACTGGGCGATCGACTTCGATGAGCTCGAGCGCGCCTTCGGCGAGAAGACGCGCGCCATCGTCATCAACACACCACACAACCCCACCGGCAAGGTGTTTTCGCGCAGCGAACTGGAGCACATCGCCCGACTTTGCATCGAGCACGACGTCCTGGCGATCACCGATGAGATCTACGAGTACATCCTCTATGACGGGGCCGAACACATATCGATAGGGTCGCTCGCGGGCATGGCCGATCGCACGGTGACCATCAGCGGGCTATCGAAGACGTGGAGCGCCACCGGGTGGCGCATCGGGTGGTGCATCGCGGCGGAGGAAATCTCGCTCGCCATTCGCAAGATGCACGATTTCCTGACCGTCGGCGCTCCCGCTCCCCTCCAGGAAGCGGCCGCCGCGGCCCTGGGATTCGGCGAGAGCTACTTCGCGTCGCTGCAGAGGGAGTACACGGAACGTCGCAACGTCCTCCTGGAGGTCCTTGAAGAGACCGGTTTCGGGGTTTCGCGCCCTCAGGGTGCGTACTACATCATGTGTGACCTCGGTGACCTGGCGCGACCGGCCGAGACCGACACGGAGTTTGCCATGCGGCTCTTGCGCGACGGTGGCGTGGCCACGGTTCCGGGATCGAGCTTCTATGCCGACCCCACCACCGGTAACAGGGAGATACGTTTTTGCTTCGCCAAGAAACTCGAAACGCTGCGCAAGGCGGCCGCCGTCCTGCGCGAACGGCTCGCCTAGGGGCCGCACTATTCGCTCTCTCCCTGCTCGCGAGCCCACCCTACGGTCTCGCGGCGCAGGCCGATGACCACGCCCATCCCGCTCCCCAGAAGCCCACCAAGGGGGTCGGCAGCGTCTCGTACAAGTCGATGATCACCTACGCTTCGACCGGCCAAACCGAAGAGGTACTCGCGAGCTTCGTCTTTCCCGATCGAGCCCGGCTGGACTTCAAGATGAAGACTCCGACCGGGATCGAGATCCACCGCACGCTCGCCCTCTACGGCGACCGCATCCTTCAACGCCGGAGCAAGGTATCGAGCGTCGAAGGAGCCAACCGCCCTCTCGCTCGCATGACCTTCGAAGCCAAGCGTGCCCTCTTCGCATGGCCTCTGGGCTTCGAATGGCGTGCGACCAAGGACAACGAGCGCGAGGCCCTCGTGCACGAGCTGGACTGTTGCAAGGGCGAACCGATCGGCCGGCTGGTGGTGGTTCTTGACGACGAGGGACGCCCGCTCTCGATCCAGGGACATCGCGGTTCGCGAGCCCTGGAGAAGTTAGGGGTCGAAGGCTGGGGCGAGCGGCGTGGTCGCCCCTATCCCGAGAGGATCGTGGTGAGCGCAGCCGGCAAGAAAATCATGGAGGAAGCCGTCACGGAGTTTCGCGTCAACCAGCGTTTTCTCGACAAGTTCTTTCGACTCGATGAGACCGGGGCGGCAGCCGGCCGGCCGCTGCGCGTCATCGAACAACCCATGCTCGAGATGACCTACCGTCGGGAGAAGTTGAAGAAGAAGAGCACGTGGAAAAAGGCCCTTGAAAGCGTCCCTAAAATCCGTGAGCGCTACGTCGAGAAGCTGGCCTCCAAGGGGCTCGAACTCGATCCCCTCCCGACCTTCGAACTCGACTCAACCGGGGCACCGGTGGCACTGCTACTGCGGCTCAAGAAGGCCGTGGACGACCCGCCCCGAGGATGGACGACGGTGGGCGTGCGGCCGGGGTACTTCCTGCTCCTATCGGACCTGGAGAGCGTCGGGGCCTTCCAGATCGGACTCCTCACCAGGGCCGTGCCCCGCGACCGCCACCCCGGGGCCCCCATGCTCAGGATCCTCCCGGAAAGCTCGACGGCGCGTTACGCCCTGATGGTTGCGACCGACACGGGCGGCTGACACTCCAGGGTTGCAGGGGGTGTCCTATCGAGGGGACAGCCGGCCCCACAAGCCCGCGGAGAGGGGCCTGGGGTCTTGGCACTTCGTTTGCCGGGGAGGGCCTAGGATGGTCGCCACCCCATGAAAAAAATCTGTGCCCTCGTCCTTCTGGCCCTCGCATTCGTCGCCACAGCCCCGCGCCTGGACGCCTGGACCCACCAGCGCTCCTCGAGCTCCTACCGCAGCTCCAGCCCACAGCGCTCGTCCAGCCGCTCGGCCTCGCGTTCGACAGGCTCGCGCTCCCGCAGCGCGGCCCCCCAACGCAGCTCGAGCTCGCGTTCGGTTCGACCCAGCACCCGTTCGAGCAGCTCTTCTCGCAGCCTCGGGCGCTCGCAAAGCTCGCGTTCCCGGACCGTCTCGCCCTCGCGCTCCTCTTCGCGTTCCTTGTCGCCTTCGCGCTCTTCCAGCGGTTCGCGATACGTCCCCCGCAGCTCCTCCAGCTCGCGTTTCTCGGGCACGACCAGCCGCTCGGCCACCCCTTCACGCTCGAGTACTTCATCCACGCGCTCGCTCTCACCCGGTTCGCGCTACAGCCCGGGACGCTCCAGCTCGAGCATCTACACGCAGCGCTCCGCCGGATCGGACGGCCGCAGCGTGACGAGCAACCCCGGCACCACCGCTAGCCCCTCCCCGTCCACTCCAGACTCCGCGCAGACTTCCTCGGCAGGATCCAGCTCGGCTCCCGGTTCGACGCGTGCGGGAACGACTCGAGGCCCCGCCTCCGGAATCGGGCTTATCACGCCCTCCTCTTCGCCTCGGGTCCGTTTCCCCGTTCCCTACGCCAGCTCGAGTCGCAGCCGCAACGTCCTACGCCCGGGCGCGACATCCACGACGCGTGCAACCCCGGGCTCCCGCGATTCCTCCGGCAGGGGTTCGCGCACGAGCTCGGCTCGTACACCGAAGAGCTCGGGCGGGATTCGCAACGCCCCGGAGAGAACAGTCGATCGAGGACAGGGGTCGGCACGTCGGGTGCGCTACGGCAACGGCCCCCTCCGACGCCTCGAGAAACCGACCCGTACGGTGACGCGCGAGATCTCCCCGAATTCGGCGGGCGGGGACGCCCCTCGCCCGACGGCCGAAGACCCCGGGGGCCGTCAGGTTCTCGGTGGCATCGACCCCGGATCGGCCCGCGTCTCGCCGCGTCCGAACGTCCGACCGCCCGACACGGGCGTGCTTGGCTCCGGCATCGTGGCCAGCGGCTATCGCGGTAATGGCGGCGTCTATCATGGCACCTACAACGTCTTCAGCTCGTGCTACTACTGGAGCTCGTTCTGGTACGGCGGTTTCTACAACCCGTGCTACTGGGGCGCTTGGCCGTACTACTTCGCCTGCTACTTCCCCTACCTCTACTCCTACTACCGCCCGTACTTCCAGACGGTATACGTGTCGGAACCGGCCGTCGAAGACCGGACCACCGTCATCTACGTCAACGGAACGAGCAACGAGCCCACAGGCGAGGCGGTCGTTCCCGAACCCCTCACCGACCGACTGCCGATCGCGGCCGAGCGCTATCTCACCCTCGGCGATCGCGCCTTCCGCGAAGGCCGCTACACCGACGCGGTGCAGTTCTATGCCAAGGCCGTCGAGTACGCACCCGATCAGGGGGGCTTGTTCCTGGTCCTTGGAGACGCACTCTTTGCCGCGGGCGACTACCACTACGCCGCCTATGCCCTACGCCGCGCGTTCGAACTCGAGCCTGCCCTCGCCGAGGCGACGGTCGACAAGCGCAACTTCTACTCCGATCCGGCGGACTTCCAGGCACAGCTGGAGGCCCTGGAGAGCTACCTGGCCCAGCACCCCACCGACCGGGACGCGCGCGTGGTGCTCGCGCTGAACTACCACTTCAGTACTCGCTCAGAGGACGCGAAGAAGCTCCTGGGCGCCGGCGTCGGACTCGACACCGACACGGCGGCCCTCGCGATCCTTGGAAGCTTGAAGTAGGGACGAACGAGACCTCGCCTCGGACCGAAGAGGCGTGTGGGGGTTCGCCTCGAACGCCACAGGACGACCCCTTCGAGTTCGGGGCTTGCCTGCTGCGAGCGCCGTGGTGCACGAAACCCGACGCACTCGCCAACTTCCCGGCAACCCCGGAACCCTAGGAGCCCACGAACTCGTACGGTCCGGAGCCTCCCCGAAAGAACTCAACGGGGGGCCGGCTGCCGAAGCGTTCCTCGAAGCGACGGGCGAGATGTTCCACGAAACCGTCGCGGGCTTCGGTCCGCAGCACACACACGACACATCCCCCGAAGCCTGCTCCGGTGAGTCGGGCGCCTAGCGCTCCCTCCCACTCCAGGGCACTCGCAACCAGGTGATCCAGCTCGGGGATGGAGACTTCGAACAAATCGCGCAGCGATCGGTGGGCTTCGGTCAGGCAGCCGCCGAACCGATCGAGGTCACCGACGATCAGCGCTTCGCGTGCCGCGAAGGTCCGGGCCACCTCCGAAAGCACGTGGCGCGCCCGTCGTTCCACGGACGGGGACAGGGAGGGGCCGTGCTCTTCGAGCACCTCGAGGGGCACATCGCGCAAACATTCGGCTCCCGGATGGTGAGCGCGCAGGGCGTCGAAGGCCGCGCTGCACTCGGCCACGCGACGGTTGAACTCGCCCTTGGCCAGCGTGCGCCGCACGCCGCTGTCCGCCACGGCGATCGTCAGTTTCTCGCTGGGCAGGGGCAGATGCTCGAAGGAAGCGTCCTTGCAGTCGAGCCACAGAAGCGCATCCCGCCGGGCCAAGCCAACGGCGTAGGGATCCATGATCCCACAGTGCACCCCGACGAAGGTCCGTTCGGCAAAGAGCGCGGCTTCGATGCACGCGATGGGGTCGGTCGTGGCGCCCCACACCGTGCCGAGGGCGTAGGCCGACGCGACGGAGATCGAAGCCGAGGAGGAAAGCCCCGCGCCGATCGGCAGGTTGCCGCCGAAGAGGACGTCCATCCCATGGGCCTGCGCCCCGCGCCCGACGAGATGACACGCGACGCCGATGGGATAGTCGCTCCAGTGCCCCGAACTCGTCCGCGGCAGGCCGTCCAGATCGACCTGGGCCTCCCCCCCCTCCAGGGTCGAGGCGAAGCGCAGGTAGGAATCCGAGCGCGGTCGCAGCGCGACGAAGGTACCGCGATCGACGGCCATCGGCATCACCGGGCCACCGTTGTAGTCGAGGTGAGCCCCCAGGAGGCTCACCCTCCCCGGTGCATAGAAGAGCCTGGGGACGCCGCCGGCGCCGAAGCGCTCGACAAAGAGGCGTCGGTGGCCTTCGAGAAGCTCTTGGGTAGTAGCTGCGCCCGAGATGTGTGTGGCCTTCACAGAGGGTCTTTCGCCGGGCCCCGGACCCGCCTGCCGGGGAAACTCAGCCCTCCATCCTAGGTCTCCTGGAGCTCGGCGCGAAGGGGTAGACAGGAAGCCACAAGAGATTTTTGGTGATTGGACCGGCCCGAACGTATCGTCTCCTCGATGTTCCTCATCCGTTCCAAACGCCGCCCTGGGCGCGCCATCGCGACGCTCTTCACTGCGGTGCTCCTCGTGACAGGCTGCGCCAGTGTCGACTTCAAACGAACCGATACCGATGCCGGCACGTTCCGATCCAGCGCCTGGGCCGTCACGGTGCTCGGCATAGATCTCCCCTCCAAGGCCCTGATGGTCGCGCGGGCGAACGCGTCCGACTCGGGCATGGTCAACATGGAGGTCACGGCGGAAACGCAGCGCCCCTACCTCGGGCGCTTCAACTGGATCCTCAGCATCTTCTCCATCCGCTATGCCCGGATCGAGGGCACCTGGGGCTTCCCGAGCCAAGAGCAGGGGCACGGGAAAACGAACTAGCTCTCGTCCGTCGGAGACTCTTCGAGTGGCCGGAGCCACGTCTTGAGGCGCCAAACGGCGATCCATCCGAGGATCTTCCAGCCCGCCCGGAGGGTTCCCCACAGGGTCCCCGTGATCTTGCTCCGGCCGATGCGCTGACGGTAGCGAACGGGCACCTCCTCGACGGTCAGGCCGAGGCTCACGGCCTTCAACTGCATCTCGACCGTCCAGCCGAAGTTCGTGTCCGCCATTTTCAGGCCCTGGAGGGCCCCCACTTCGATCGCCCGAAAGGGCCCCAGGTCGCTGTAGCGTGCACCGAAAAGAAGCTGCATGAGAAAACAGGCCAGGCGGTTCCCAAACCATGCCTGGGGCAACAGGGCCCCCATGGTGGCGCCCCCGAGAAGCCGGGAACCGATGACGAACTGCGCGCGCTTCTCGAAGATGGGCCGCAGAAGTTCCCGCATGTCTTCGGGGTAATCCGAATGGTCGGCGTCGAGAAACACGATCACGTCCGCCTCACCCAGTGGGGGCGCAAGACCGGCGCCGGAAGTCATCCAGGCGATTCCCGCCAGACAGGCCTGGCCGTAGCCGCGCCGGTCTTCGCTCAGCACGTGGGCACCCGCTGCGCGGGCGACGTCCGCCGTACGATCGGTCGAACCGTTGTCGACAACGCAGATCGCATGTAGAACGTCCAGCGGCAATTCCGCGAGCACCAGGGGCAGCGCATCCTCCTCGTTCAGCGCGGGCAAGATCAACCCCACCCGCCGTGCGGCGTGCGTCACCGGGTACGCTGGAGCACGATCCAGCCCTCCTCGGTACCCATGGGTTCGAGCAACGCGCCGGGCTTGGCGAGGAACAGCCTGTCCAGGGATCGCACGCGATTGGGATTGTCGCGATAAATCCAACCGAGGTCACCGCGGCGCTCTTTTCCGCCCGGGTCATCCGTGTGACGCCGGGCGAGTTCGGCCAGGTCCGCGATCTCGTGTTGTGCCGCAGCGTGGATCTCGCGGGCGAGGCGGGAAGCAACTCTCAGACTGCGATTCTCCCGGATCGCCTTCCCCTCGCGGTGTGCGATCAGTACGGCGCGGCCGCGCACCCAGTTGTTTTCGCGCAGGTCAGGATCGAAGCCCTCGATCGCGTCCCGTCGACCGATGTGAAAACCCAGAGGGGATTCGAGCGGCCCGAACACCTCGCCCACGTCCGCCCTGAAGACGGCCTCTTTCAAGAGAGCGTCTTTCGCCCCGCGCTCGAACATACGCCACGCACCACCCCGCTCCGCACTCGCCGGGTCATCGGAGTACCCGCGGGCCAACTCCTCGAAGTCAGCTCCCGCCTGCAGGCGCTCAAAGAGTTCCTGTGCCAAAGCACACACCTCGTCGCTACGCCCCTTCAGAACGATCTGGCGACAAGCCGCCCAGCGGTCGATGCGCTGCAGCAGGTGCAAGGCTCCATCGAGATCGATCGGCTGCGAGACCTTCCCCAGCTCGGCCGAGAAGAGAAAGTGATCGAACGCGGGCACCAGAACCCCCGGCGGATAGGTTCCCAGCACCCCGCCTTCTTGCGCGCTGGGCGCCTGCGAGTGGGCGGTGGCGAGCTGAGCGAAATCGGCACCCGCCTCGATGAGGCCCAGGAGATTGCGCGCCATCACCGCGGCCTGTTCCCGGGTCCGCCCCATGCCGGGACGCTCACGGCCCCTTTCGTCGCCGCCATCATAGGCCAGGCGAATCAGCCGCAAACTACGACACTCCGGCGGCTCTTCCTCGAGATAGAGCGGAGCGGTCAAGATGGATTGGGCCGGCTCTTCATCCACCTGAAGGGCGAACGCAGCGGCTAGAAGAACGATCAGCATCGGTCTTGGAACCAGCTTAGTTCCGATCTTTCCGTGAACCCATCCATAGAACCGTTTCCCGCAAAACCTCTACGAAGGGCCTGGGGAGCCACCCGAGTTCGCTCCGGGCCCGCGTCCCATCGAAGCGAAAATGCGTCCCCAAGAGACGCAAGGCCTCCGGCGTGGCCTCCGCCGAGCGAATCACCGGATCCAGGAGGCCGGCTGCCCCGACGACCCCACGCCAGAGGGGCGGGGGAAATCTCACCCGCGGCGAACGGACACCGAGTTCCACCGCCGCCCTGGCCAGGAGCTCGGTATGGCTCCAGTTCGATTCGGTCAGGAGGTAACGCCGCCCCGGGCGACCGTGCTGAAGCGCGAGGCACAGGCCCTTCGCAACGTCGTCCACGCCCACGACCGACAGCGATCCCGGCGGAGCGAAGGGCCCCAACCCCCCCCGCCGCAGACGCTCGAGAAATCGCGTCGTGTTCGAACCGCCGGGAGAGGGACCGAAGATTGCGCCGGGACAGCAAACCACGGTCTCCGGCGGCACCTGTACGGCCAGAACGAGATCTTCGGCCGCACGCTTGGTGGTCACGTAGGCCGAACGCAGGCCCGCGCCGTTGAAAGGGGTCTCTTCATCCAGCACCTCCTCAGCACTCCGCGCAAAACCGACCGCGACCACCGAGCTCACGTGGCAGATACGCTGCACGCCGGAGGCGATGGATGCTTCGAGGATGTTGTGGGTTCCACCGACGTTCACCCGCCGCGAGCGCTCCGCATCCTCGCGCCGATAGCTGATCAACGCGCCTGCGTGCACGCAATCGAAGCGGCGACCCGCACTCTTCGCTTCCTCGGCCGCCTTGGCAAAGGCGCGATGCAGTGCGGGCACATCCTCGAGATCGGCGGTGTGCCAATGGATGGAAAACCGATCGAGATGGGCCCGGTTCGAGCTTTCCCGTGCTACGGCGTGAACCCTGGCCCCCTCGCGCAGGAGCTCCTCAACCAGGGCCGTCCCGACAAACCCGGTCGCCCCGGTGACCAGCACCGTGCGCCGTGATAGCGGCGTCAAGGAGCCTCCGTCGACCCGCGGTCCAGCTTCAGAGACACCCGCGCAATCGTACCCCTGCCGTCTGCGGGAACGAGCTCGATCGTGCCATCCATCTCTTCGAGAACTCGCTTCGAGATGGCCAACCCCAAACCGGTCCCCTCGGTCCTTGTCGTGAAAAAGGGCTCGAACAGGTGCTCAGCCACTTCCTCGGAGACGCCCGTGCCCGTGTCTCGAATCGACAGATTGGCTCGGTTCGCGACCCCCTCCGACAGGGCCGTTTCGACAAAGAGTTGTCCGCCTTCCGACATGGCCTGCAGGGCGTTGGTGACAAGGTTGACCAGGACGCGTCGTAGCTTGCCGAGATCGGCGGTCACATTGATCGGCACACAAGTCAAGTGGACCTCGACGCCCTGCTCTACAGCCCAGGCATCGTGCAGGTGCAACACTTCTTCTACCAGTTTCGTGAGGTCGATCGTCTCGATCTGTGGCTTGCGACCGCCGGTGAATTCGTAGAAGTCGCCCGCGATTTCGCGCAGGTTGTCGATCTGACGACGAATGAGTTCGATCGTGCGCTCGAGGATCTCCTCAACCCCTTCGGAGCGCTCGCGACGAGCCCGTTCCAGGAGGTCCAGGGACAAGCTCATCGGCGTCAAGGGGTTCTTGATGTCGTGGGCGATCTGGCGCGCCATCTCTCGCCACGCAGCAGCCTTTTCCGCCTTGATGATACGTTCCTGTTGCTCCTTCAGCTTCCGTGTCATGCGGTCGAAGTCGTCGGCCAAGGAACCCAACTCGTCGCGCGATTTGATCTTTGTACGAGCGTCGAGGTCTCCTTCGGCAACGCGCCGCGAGGTTCTTTGCAACTCGCGAATCGGCTTGGTGGTCCGTTTGGCGATAAAGAGCGTCAGGAGCACGGAGAGCAAGACCACGCCGCTCGTTCCTTGAAAAAGCAAAGCGCGAAGCTCCTCGGCGGTGGCATAGATATCGTCGTTGTTGATACCGACACCGATCACCCAGCCGGGGGCATCGCCCTCGAGAGCGATACAACGCTTGAATGCAGCGTTCTTGTCCTCGCCTTTGAAGGTGTACTCGGGAAAGAGTCCCCAGCCGGTGTCGCTGGCCAGCACTGCCTCGGTCATTTGCGGCAGCTTCACATCGCGGCTGACACTTTGATAGTAGAGCTCACGCTGGGGATGCCCCAGAATCGTGTCCGCATCGGAATCCCAAATCCAGGCGTAGGGTGAGGGCTTCTTGTCCTCGCTGACCAGGCCACGGAAGGCGTCAGTGATAACTTCGCCGTCCACCAGGTCCTGGACGAACTTCCAGTTGACCAGAGCGAACAACACGCCCTGCACCTCTCCACCGCGCCTGGGATTCACCACCGGGGCGGCAAACCCCAGCTGGTATTCGCGCGCAGGGTCGGCGTCTGGAACCTCGAAGTAATAGGCGGAGCGGTGATGATCGATACGCATGCGCTCGCCCTGCAGGGCACGCAGGAACCACTCCTCCCGCGAAAAATCCTGTGCGAAGAGGAACTCCAGAAACTCCTCGCTCAAGGCACCGCCGGGGCGGCCGCTACTGCAAGTCACAAGGCTGCCGTCGGACGCGACCAGTAGAACGAGGTCGTAGACCTCCTTCAGTCTGATGTAGCGATCGAACTCCAGGGTCGTGCGAGCGCGGTGAGGGTGGAAGTCGTCGAAATCGATGTTCTGGAACTCACCTCGACGCCAGCGAGCGATCGTTCGCGCGTTCCAGGGCGGCAGCATCCCCTCCGGCGTTCCCTCGTCGCCGTCCGAGGACCGGACACGCGCAACCTCCCAAAGATGATCCTCGATCGCACCTCGGGTGACCGGCGATTCCGCCCACTGCTCAAGGTCGCGGGTGCGCTCTTCGACGAAACGATCGATCTGCCCGGCCAGGTCCTTGACCAGGCCCATCAGGGCCTGCTGAACGACATGGCGCGTCAGCCGATCCGCGATCTTCTCGTTCATGTAGAACGCGAAGGCCACGAAGGGCAGTACGACGGCGGCCAGGACGGCCACCACGAGCTTGGTCGAGATGCGGTGAAACATACTCCCGCGGCGCGGAGGGTCGAGCATACCGTCGAAGACCTCGGCATCACGGGGAGTTCTCGCGGGCAGTCCGCTTTGACTGCCGAGCTCGGAGGGTGGAATCACGTTCGGCCAGATCGTAGCCCGAATCCACGCACATCCCATTCCATCGCTCCAAGGGACCTCGGTGGCGGATTCCGCATCCCGCAAGCCAAATTCGTCCTACCAGGAGGGCACCTGGCGGGGGCTTGCAGGTATCTTCCGCACACCCATGAGGATGACCCACTATTACGCGGGGCTGGCTCTCCTACTGGTGCCCGCTCTCCTGGCAACACTTGTCACCGGGGCCTTCCATTCAGGCACCCAGCTCCATCTGACGCTTGGGCTTTTCACGGCCATCGGATGCGTCGCCCAGAACACGCTCTTGATCCTGTTCGCGCTCGTAACCGGGCGCGTGCTGAAGCAAGCGATCGCCGCGCGCGCCTTGCCCCTCTCGTTTCTGGACAAATTGAACGAGTTCTTCGCGCGACGACTTGACTACCCCACGGCGCTCCTCGCGGCCACGTGCGCCGTGGCTGCCGCTGTGCTGGGGTACGGCACCTTCATCGGCATTCCCGCATGGATCCACATGCTGCTTGGATTGGCGAGTGTCGTGGTCAACCTCGGGGCGATCGCCTTTGGCCTACGGACGCTGCGCCTGCATCAGGTGTTGCTCGATCGGGCCGCGGCACTGCTCGACAACCTGGATGAGAAATCGCCCCCCGAAGAGATAGGGGAACCGCAGGACGAGTGGGCGCACAGCCTGCGCATGCGCTGGATCATCTTCGGTTCCTGCACCTGGCTCCCCTATCTGTACTGGGGAGCTCTCGTCTGGCGGGGAAATTTCTCGAAGATCTCGCCCCTGTTCCTGGGTGGCACGGCCTTCATTTCCGCCCTGGCGCTTTGTCTTGCCTGGGCATCGCAGGCCGAAGCTCCGGAAGAATCCGAGTCTTAGCGAAGCTTCGCCCCGGACCGATGGAACGCGTCGGGATTCGCCGCCCCCTCGTGGCTGCTCGGAGGCTACCGATCGGTCAATTGTTGCCCACCTGGGCGGAATCCTGCCGGCGCGCTTCCAGCTCGTCCAGAAGCTCCCGCACATCGAGGTATTCCGGCCAATAGATGTCCTGAATCTGGCGCAGGTAGCGGATGACTTCCTCATCGTCGGTCGCCTTCGAAGCGTTGTCGTACGCCTCCTCGGTCAGGGCGATGAACTCTTCGATCGTCTTCTTGCGAGCGGTGGCATCCTCGTAGTAGGGCTGCAGCTCGAGCAGACTCGCATACGACTCCACGGCCTCGTGGTAGAGGTAGTCGCGCTCGAAGTTGCGTGCCACCAGGTAGATCAGCTCGAGGTTCTTGTCCTCGATCTGCCCTCCCAGCCGCTGAACTCGATCGCCCTGGAGGTTGGTGAAGGCCTGGCTCTCCGCAAGGATCTCGCTTGCCACATCCAGATTTCCGCGGCGAATCTGCATGTCCGCAGCCCCCAGGGACTCCGTCACCCGCACCTCACGGTCCATTCGGTCCAAGCCCTCCTTCGCCTCGGCCGAATCCGGATCGACGAGCAGGACGAGTCGGTATTCGTTGCGGGCAGCGAAATAAAGCCCGTCGGCCTCGAAGATCTGGGCCAGGGCCAGACGTTCCTCCGCCAGAAGGACGTCGACCTGTTCGCCCCGGACCACCGCACGCTCGTTGGTGGGGTCGTAGTTCTCCGAGGCGGCAAAATCGTGCTGCGCTTGGTGGAGGAGATACTTTCGAAAGCCCCGCAGCCCCGCATCGAACTTGCTCTTCGAAAGACCGGAGCGATAGCTCTGCAGGAGCAGCACTTTGGCCAGCCCCAGCCTGGCTTCGTCTTTGATCGTGGGTTGGCCGGGAAGGGGTGCCCGACCACCCCGGGGCGGCACGTAGGCGAGGGACACTTCGTAGGCCCGGCGCGCCTCATCGAGTTGGTCGGAATTACGCAATTCGTTGGCCTTGTTCAGCCAGTCTTCCGCCAGCTGCATGCGAATCTTCTGATACCAGCTGACAACCACCGGGTTCTGCGAATCCAGGTCGAAGGCCTCATGGAGAATGGCAAGCCCTTCTTCGGAGTGGCCGTCGAAGACGAGCTGGCGGCAACGTGAGAGCATCTCGTGGATTTGCGTGTCGCGGTAGAGGTTCTGGGCCTCCCGGTTGTCGGGACGGGCCCGGGCGAGCTGCTGAGCGCGGTCGAGAGCGGCTTCGTAGTCGCCGTGGCGCACGAGATCGCTGATCTCGCCCGCCTCGGTGGCACCCGAGGTGACGCAGGAGGAAGTCAGCGCCACCGCGACCAGGCCGCAAGAGAGCACTGCGAAGAAGATTCCGGTTCGACTCGGTCTTGTCATGAAAAGGTCCATCCAGGGCGGCCCGACCCTTATCGGTCGATCCGGGCCAAGCTGAGGAGTGTACGACGGGCACTTCTTGATTCTTCCCGCCTTCATGGCAATTCAGGTTCTCATCGAGGCGGTCAGGACGACCCCCAGGGCGCCGAAAAACAGGGTGGGCAGCCAACCGGCGTACAGGGGGGGGATCTGCCCCTCCAACCCCACGGTGCGGCACACGAAATCCGCCGCGAAGTAGGCCACACACAGGAAAAAGCCCTTCGCGACGCGCTCGCCCGCCCGCCCTCGCTGGTTCCCCAGGGCAAAGGGCAGACCCACCAGAAGCAAGACCAAGCCCGCCAGCGGCAGTGTCAGGTGATAGTGAAGCAGGGTCCGGTACTGGGCGGTCGAGGGGCTTCGCCTGCGCAGCGTCAGCGTCTCCGAGAAAGAAAGGTCCAAACACCGTTCCTTGCCCTTCCAGGAGAGATAGCAGTCCTCGGGAGTCAAGTGGATTTCCTCGAGCACCGGGTGGGGGGAAAGTCGCTGGCCCTCGTCATCGGAAACGAGCTTGCGTCCCCCATCGAGGGCCCACCGTCCCCCGCTTTGGTATTCCGCTCGGTCGGCGGAGATCGACACCGATCGGTCGCCTTCGCGGTAGCGTACGGTCAGGCCCAAGCACTCGGCCTGGCGATCCTCGGAAGCCGGGCGATAACTCTGCACGTGGATGTCCTCGCGATCCGTCAAAATCGAGAACTTCTCGTACAGCGGGTGTTCGCGCTTTTCCTTCAAGCGCTCCTGCAGACTGTCGCGCCACTCACCCAGGGACTCGGTCGCCAACTCGCGTAATCCGAACATGCACGCGCACAGGATCCCGGCGCCCAAGTAGACGGAAAAAAAGGCACGCCGGGAGGAAAAGCCGGCGTTCATCGCGGCGACGATCTCCCGATAGCGGACCATCTTGGTGGCCGTAAACATCCCGGCGATGAGCGTCACATAGGGCGAGACCTGCAGATAGATGAAAGGCAGTTGAAGGGCATAGAAACCGATCACGAGAGACGCCGCGGGCGAATTCCCCTCCGCATCCGCAGAGAGGTAGTCATCCAGGTTGGTGGCCATGTCGATGATGAGAAAGAGCCCCACCACGAGAAAGAAGGCCGTCAGGTACGACAAGAGGAACAGCCGTGCGACGTAGCGGTCCAGAAGACCGAAGAGTGCCGTTCGACGATTCATGGAAGTAGCCCGCTATCTCCACAGGGTACGGATGAAGATGTAGATCCCGACCACGAGGAAGATGGCGTCTGCCGACCAGGCCGCGACCAGAGCCGGAATCGAGCCGCCAAGGGCGAGCTCCTTACCCAAACGCATGGCCAGAATGTAGTAGGCGAAGGCGTAACCGATCGCGCCGGTGAATGCACCCAGCTGAGTGCTGCTACGCAGCCGAATCCCCGTCGGAATTCCGAGCAGCAGGAACAGGAGGTAGGTCATCGAAAGCGCGTGGCGGCTGTGGATCTGGTAGCGCAGTTCGTGGGCACGCTCGGGTGTGGGGTCGGTCTCGGCCAGCTCGCGGCGCAGGGTCGATGAGGGATGGTACTTCGCCGGCGTGCGGTCGAGCCGGCTTTCGGGAAACAGGTCATCGAGCGCGATGGAGAAGGTTGGCGACTCGCTTTCGAACTTCGCGTTCTCAGTGAGCACCTGCGCCCCCTGGAGCCGGGCGACAAGGAGGTCCTCGTGCACCTCAAGGGTGGCCTCTTCCGCATCGACGACGTGACGCTCTTCCTCGAGGTCAAACTCCAGGGTCACACCGTAGTAGCTGCTTCCATCAACCCTGTCAGCCTTCAAGTAGAAGCCTTCCGTGTCGATCTCGGAGCGGCCACCGCGTTGGAAATCGCGCAGGATCTTCTCCTGCGACTGCCTCAAGAACGTGCGCTGCGCGAACTTCCAGTTGGGGCAAACCTCGGCCAGGAGCAGATCGGTTCCGCCCGACAAGAGAAGGGCAACGAGAATCACCGGCAAACTCAGGCGCGCAGGGTGAATCCCCGCCATGCGAATGGCAACCAGCTCGCGCTCGGCCGCCAGACGTCCGAAGGTCGCTACGACGCCCAGCAAGAAGGCCATGGGTAGCAGGTAGGGGACCAACATGACGGCGACCATCGGCAGGTACTCGACAATCATCGACAGGCTGGCACCCTTCAGCTTGTGAATCGCCTGCACCGCAATCGAGGGCAACACGATCAGCATGATACCCAACGCGGAAAACGAGACCGCCAAAAGCAATTGGCGCAGCACGTATAGCTGTAGCGTCATCGCCACTTCGGCAACTAAGGACTGAAACCCGCCGTCTCGGCCCAGGCCTTTACCACATCGTTCTTCAGCACACCTTCGAACATGTCCGGATGGCTCTCTTGGTATCCGAGCAGGAGTCCGGCGGCGTTGGGAAACTTGACAAGGATCTCCGCCGCCTCGTCCGCCATCCCGGGATCGCCCAATTCCAGGATGCTGTTCACGAGCCACCAAACGGCCATGGCCGGGTCCTCGTTCTCCTTGTATTCGAACTCCGCCTGTCGGAGGCGATCCTTGTGGTATTCCGCACGTTCCAGGACAAGCTCTTCCTTGCGCATTCGGAGCGCGACGATTTCCTCGTCACTCTCGAGCCTGGGGAGTATTCCGTCGAGCAACGCGAAGGCCGAGGCATAGCTGCGCGGCTTGCCCGCAACCAGGAACCGGACCTCCCATTCGACGTCATCCCAGGTGGGTGCAGAGACGAGATCGACCGCGCCCTCCAGGCGTCGTAACTCACGCTCGACCCATTCGATGCGTGGGTGTTCGGGCCAGCGACGTTTGAACTCGTAGAGGCGCTTCACAAACAGACGGACCTTGTAGGACTCGGGCTCGCCTGCGAGATAGCGATCCCCGTAATTCTCGAGGTATGTCTTCATCCACTTGAAGCCGGTGCGATGGGCCACAACCAGCTGATTGCGACGCTTGCTTGCGTCGATCTCCCCTCGCAGCGCCTCAAGGGCCCTGCGCTCGGTCGGAGAGGCTCGCTCCACCGCCCAGACGACCTTCTCTTCCGCGACGTCGAGCTGGCTCAGCTGGATGTGGTTCCGGATCGCCGCGATCGTAGCGTCAAGGCCTGCGACTTCGTGCCTGACACTCTTGTCAAACATCACCTTGAGGACGATCAACCCGACCGCCACCGCCGTGATGATGCCACCGGTGATCAACCAAACGGGGGCGCCTTGCTCCACGCGCGGACGGCCTCGCTTGACCACAGAACGCGAAACCGGCGCGGTTTTCGGCTTGAGCACTCGCTTCCCGGAGCGTCTGACGTCCGCTCCCGAACCCGCCGGAACCCCTTCGGCCTCGACCCAGACTCGAGCGCTGCCGATCTGAATCACCTTTCCGAACCCCAGGGACTTCTCGTGTGAGATGGCAACACCGGACACCTGAGCCGGCGTCACGCCAGGGCGCGGGCGAACGAGAATCCCGGTTTCAGAAAGCTCCAGTTCGAGATGGATCTCGGCCACGTCGGGCGAGGTGAGCCGAAGCCGCGCCTCGGCCCCGGATCCGACCGTCAGAACCCCTCCGCTCAGCTTGAAAACTCGACGCTCGCCATTTTCCTCGACGATCAACTTACTCAATTCTGCAGCCCCGCAGAGAGATCCTTTTTCTCGATTCGTCCGCTGGAGAGCGCACACGCCCTACGTATTTCATTCTCCAGTTGGCGGACGTTGCCGGGCCATGCAAAGGCCTCGAGAGCGGAAAGCGCGTCCGGCGCCAGCACACGTGGAGCGCGGCCTTTTTCAGCACATTCCTGCAAAAAGAAGCACACGAGGTGGGCTATGTCGCCAATCCGTTCATGCAGCGGGGGAAGTGCGATCTGGACCACGTTCAAGCGGTAGAAGAGGTCTTCACGAAAATTCCGCTCCTTCACCATCTGCGAGAGATCACGGTGCGTGGCGGCTACGATTCGCACATCGACCTTGCACGTGACGTTCGATCCAACCGGTCGTATTTCGCCGGTCTCCAGCACGCGCAGGAGCTTGGTCTGCATCTCCATCGGCATGTCGCCGATCTCATCCAAGAATAGCGTTCCCCCGTCGGCGGCCACGAAATGCCCTTTGCGATCTGCGATCGCGTGGGTAAAGGAGCCTTTCATGTGACCGAAGAGTTCGCTCTCCAGGAGGTTCGCGGGAACCGCGGCGCAGTTCTCGGCGAGAAACGTCTGCCCCTTCCTCGAAGAGGCGTTGTGAAGGGCCCGCGCAACGAGTTCCTTGCCGGTCCCGGTTTCCCCGTACACGAGAACCGCGACGTTGCTGGGAGCCACTCGTTCGATCAGGTCAAAGACTGCGGCCATCGGCGCGCTCTCACCGATCATGCCGAAACGACGGGGGATCTCCTCGTCTTCGCGCTGGCGCCTCTCCGCGCTTCGAATGTCCGCCAAAGTGCTCTCCAGAATCTCGGCCAGCTGACCGAGCTCGCCGCACTCGTTCGCCTCGGCCAAGAGCCGCTCCAGACGCTCGCGCAAACCACTCACAGCGTCACGACCTCGAGTTTGGCGTACTGCACGAGCAACACCTTACGCCCGGGTCCTTGAAAATCGACCGTCACCCGCGCATTGATGCCGCTTCCCTGAAGCATCTCGACGACCCCGTAACCAAAGTGGTCGTGTTCGACCCGGTCCCCGACCCGTAGTTCGACAACGTTCTGGGGCGCCTCGTACGAACCCAGGCCCGAATCTCGATCCACCGCGGCGCCCTTGCCGCCCACTTTCTCCTCACGCGTTTCCTCAGGCAGCTCGGCCAGAAAGCGCGAAGCGATGCGATGGCTCGTTTCTCCAAAGTGAAGGCGCATGCGCGCATGGGTGATAAATAGCTCCTGCATCGCGCGCGTCATGCCTACGTAGAAGAGCCGCCGCTCCTCCTCGAGACCGCCATCTTGTAGGGCCAGGACGTGGGGCAGTAACTCCTCCTCGAGACCGCAGACGAATACCGCCGGAAACTCCAGCCCCTTCGATGCGTGCAGCGTCATCAGAGTGACCTTGAGACTCTGCTCCTCCCAAACGTCGATGTCGCTCACCAGGGCGACGTCCTGCAGAAAACCGCGCAAACCACCCTCTGGCTGATCGCGATCGTAGGACTGCGCGTGGGCGAAGAGTTCCTCGACATTCTCCACGCGCATTTCAGCCTGATCGTCGGCCGACTGCGAAAGCCATGTGCTGTATTCGGTCTCCTCGAGCACACTCTCGAGTGCCTGCGCCGCGGACTTTTCGTTCAGGTCGCAAAGGCGCCCGTACAGCTCGGCGAAAGCTTGCACGCCCTTGCGAGCTCGGCCACGGATTTGCGAGCGCCCCTCTTCGCTGAGCACGGCCTCGATCATGGGGCAACCGCGTTCGGTAGCCCAGGTGTGCAACTGAGCCACGCTCTTGTCCCCCACCCCGCGCGCGGGGACGTTGATGACGCGACGTGTGGCCATGTCGTCACGGGGATTCGCGATCAGCTGCAGATAGGCGATCAGGTCGCGCACTTCGCGCCTCTGATAGAACTCGGGCCCTCCGAGGACCTGATACGGAATGCCGGCCAGGCGCAGGGCCCGCTCGAGGGCCCGCTGCATGAAGTTCGCCCGATAGAAGATGGCGATTTGATCCGTGCGCGTGCCACCGAGAACGAGATCGTGAATGCGACGCGCGATTTCGCCGGCCTCATCGTTCTCGTCGGCACAGGCCAACACGCGCACCGGCTCGCACTCGGTCTTGTCCGTCCAGAGCTCCTTTTCCTTGCGCTCGGTATTGCACCGAATCAGGCTCTGGGCCGCATCGAGAATGGCCTTGGTCGAACGGTAGTTGCGCTCGAGCTTGACGACACGTACCTCACAGCCTGCCCTTTGCCCGAAATCCCGTTCGAAATCGAGGATATTGCGGACATCCGCTCCTCGCCAGGCGTAGATGGATTGATCGGGATCGCCGCAAACCGCGAGATTCTTGTGGGCGTCCGACAAGTGCCGCGTCAGAAGGTACTGAATGCGATTGGTGTCCTGATACTCATCGACGAGCACGTAGCGAAAACGATGGGCGTACGAGTCGCGCACACCGGGCTCAGCTTCGAAGATCTCCAGCACGCGCACGAGCAGGTCATCGAAGTCCAGCGCGTTGTTTTCGCGCATCGCCTTCTCGTAGCGATCACGCACCTGGACGAAGACCTTTTCACCCAGGCCCGCGTCCGTGGAGTCCCCGACATCCTCGGTTCGATCGAAGCGCTCGGTCTTCCACTCCGAGATCCATCCCCCCAGCATCGCCGGGCGATAGTGCTTGGTGTCGTACCCCAGGTCCTTGGTGATCGTCTTGATGAGTCGGTTTTTGTCCTGCGTGTCGTAGATCGTGTAGTCGCGCGTCCAGCTACCCAGAACCTCGATATCGCGCCGCAAAATGCGCGCGCACATCGCGTGAAAGGTCGAAACCCACATCCCCTCGACGGGCAAGAGTTCTTCGATCCGCGAACGCATCTCCTTGGCCGCCTTGTTCGTAAAGGTGATCGCCAGGATCTCATGCGGTCGGGCCCGCCCCGTAGCGACCAGCCAGGCGATACGCCGCGTGATGACGCGCGTCTTGCCCGATCCGGCACCTGCAAGAATAAGTAGCGGTCCCTCCTCGTGAACCACCGCCTCGCGTTGTGGTTCGTTCAGTTCAGACAGCAACCCGGCCACGACTCCGTCCGGGGTCTCCGGGCCGGGTTCACCGGCCGCACCCTCGGAAAGCGCATCCACCCAATCCAGCGGTACCATGGCACCCTGAATTCTATGCCGAATGGGAGCGGTCGCCGAGGCCCGCAGCGGCCTGCGCGGCATTCTGAACGCCGCGGGCCAGGACCGATCGCAGCTTGCCGTCCTCCAGGGCCAGAAGGGCCGAAATCGTGCAGCCCGCCGGGGTCGTAACCTCGTCCTTCAGCTCGGCTGGATGGCGACCGGTCTCGAGCACCATGCGAGCGGCCCCGTTCACCGCCTGGGCAGCGAGCTCGGTGGCGACCTTACGAGACAGGCCGACCATCACGCCTCCTTCGGCCAGGGCCTCGATGATGACGTAGACGAAGGCCGGTCCCGAGGCCGAAAGGCCGGTCACGGCATCCATGTATTCCTCATCGAGGGTCAGAACACGCCCCAGCGGTTCGAAGAGCCTGGCGGCCAGTTCGAGGTCGTGAGCTCCTGTATGAGCACCGCCCGAGACGACGGTCATACCCGCACCGATCAACGAGGGCGTGTTCGGCATGGCGCGAACGACATGCAACGCACGCCCACCAGCCTCCTCGAGGCTGCCCGTGCGCACGCCCGCGGCGATCGAAACAATGAGCGGATCATGCTCGAGGGCTCCCGCCCGGGCGAGTTCACGCACGAGCGGCACGGCCAGGTGGGGCTTGACGCAAAGGATCACCACCCTGGCATCGCGAACCACCAGAGCGTTGTCCGTGCCCACCGCAATCCCCAGTTCCTCGGTCGCTTCCCGCGCCCGATCGGCGTGGCGCACCGTGCAGCTCAGGGTCTCCGCGCTCGCTTCTCCGGACCGCAGAAGCCCGTGCGCCAAGGCGCGTCCCATCGTCCCGGCCCCGAGGATGGCAATACATTCCGTGTCAGTCATTGCGCGCTACGGTACAAAATCGACCGCCCGTGGTCGCCGTGGGCGGGATAGGTTTCTTACGTAGTTCCACTCTTGCCACCGCTGGGCACGGAGATGTCCACCCTCCGCCGTCCAAACGCCAGCCTCCAGCAGCCCAACCCGGATGTTTCTGAATGAGAGCATTCTCAGCTCGCAGCCTCTCGCTCCTCGCATCTTGCCTTCTTTACGCCGGCTGCGGAGGGGGGTCCTCCGGCCCGCCGCCGCCGGCCATCGACACGCTCCTGTCGGATTTTACCGTCGATCACACCTTCGGCACGCTCGCCGACGGGATTTCGACGGTCGCCATCGCGATCACGGTCGCCGACGACAGGGGCGAAGCGGTCGTCGAAGCGGACATTTCTTTCCGGATGACGGGGTTCGCAAACCTCTTGGATCACGACCTCGTCACGGACGAAAACGGGCAGGCCACGGGCACGCTGGCATCACGGGTGGGAGAAAAAAAGACGCTCACCTGCCTGGTCGACGCAGGTGAAGGGGATATCGCCCTGGGAACCCTGACGATCGAATTCGTACGGGCCGAGCAGAACGCCTTCTTTCTACGCACCAGCGGCTCCGACGCAAACGCAGGAGAGACGCCCCTGGAGGCCTGGAGAACCCTCGACTTCGCGCTGAGCCAGGTCGGACCCTCGGATACCCTGTACATCGGCGCAGGTGAATACACCGGCGGCGTGACACTCGTGGTCCAGGCGGACGACACATCACCGCTCACGCTCTATGGCGACCGGGACGGGATTTTCACCGGAGACGCGGGGGACGTGGTCGTCCTCGGCGCCGGCATGCCACACGGTCTGGAAGTCGCCGATTCCTCCAACGTCTTGCTGCGAAGCCTGGTGCTGCACGGCAGCGCACCGGGAGTGGGGCTGGCCCTGCGCGGCACGACACGCGGGATCGCCATCGTCGACTGCGATCTGTATGAAAACGAAAACGGTATCGCCACGGAAAATTCGGAGTCGCTTCTGATAGAGAGCAACCGTATCTCGAACAACACCGGCAACGCGATCATCCTGGGCTCGACCGACGCCTCAGCCGTCCGGCACAACCTGATCTACAACAACGCGCTATCGGGTGTCGTGCTCGCCTCTCCCTCGACGAATTTCGAGATCCAGGGGAACACCTTTTACCGCAATGGCAGCGACCACTTCCGTGAGGAGCAGCCCGGCGGAACGGGCCGTGTAACCGACAATATCTTCGTCGAAGGAGGATCGCTTTCGGTCCGCCTCATCGGCGGCTCGAGCTTCGAACGGACGAACAACCTGATCTTCGCCAATGGGGCGGACACGGGCTCGACCGGGGACCTGGAAGCCGATCCTCAGTTCGTCGACCCCTTTGGACCGGACGGCATTCTCGGCGGATGCGGAGCAGCGGATGACAACTACCGCGTACTCTCCTCCAGCCCCGCTCTCGATGCGGGGGAGCGAAGGGCACAGGACACGCTCTTTGCCTTCGCCGGACCGGCATCGACCCGCACCTCCCAGTCGAACGGGCTCGCGGACGGCATGGGGAACGACGGCGACATGGCAAACCTGGGCTTCCACTATCCGATCGCCCTCGATGCGATCGAGAACTTGGCTCCCGGACTGGGACGGCTCGCTTTCGTGCCGATGGGCGCCTCCTTCGTTCATTCGCGCTCGTTCGAGCTGACCTCTGGCGCAGCTTGGGGGGAAGTCCTGCTTACACGCAACGCCAACCAAGGCGTGAAGTGGGTCGTCCAGCGCGCGCGCTCAGGAGAACAACCGGACGAGGCTCAGGCGGTTCTCACCGACACCGGCACGCGTGTCGAGCTCATGGTCCGTTCTTGGGATGGCCGACGCTTCAGCGAGGATTTCCCGCAGCCGATCACGACCCACATTCAAAGCTCAAATACCGGCGAACGCGGCTTCGATCTAGAATACGAGGATAACTCCGGGCACCTGATGCTGGTCCACGCCGGCCCCGAGACCGCCCCGCTTTTCCGCACGCTCATCGATGGACAGTGGAGCGCGGACGCACCTGTGTTCGACCTGGGGCTCGCCCCGGCGACGGTTCTCTGGGTTCAACTCGTCGCTCGGCCCGGAACGGACGAGATGGCACTGGTTTCACTCGACGACCAGCAGAATGTGATCGCCAGCGTCTGGGACGGTAGCGCGTGGGATTCGGGCATGTTGCTCGCCACCGAGATCGTGGAGACGCGTGGCTTCCGATCCTTCGACGCCGCCTGGGAAGGGCTGTCGGGCGATCTGCTCGTAGCCTGGGGCTTCAACGTATTCGCCGAACAGACGCGCTACGCTACCCGTAGCGGACAGACCGGACTGTGGACCAACGGCCAGTTCACCAGCACCGATGCCATCGCTGCCCATCTGCGCTTGCACTCAGACCCGCAATCCGACCGGATCGTCGGCATCTTCGGCGAAGGGTGGGACGACGATGACGTCACCGCATCGATCTGGAACGGTTCGCTCTGGACGGACACGATCGAGTTCACCTTGACAGGCGCTCGAGACGCACGTGGTCTCGAGGCTGCGTGGCTGGGCGATTCGGGTGAGGCCATCGCCATCTATCGCGACAACAATCCCCAGGGCGACTTCAACTTCGCGATCTTCCGAAACGGTTGGCACGGTCAGGTCAAGGTCAACCTGCCCGGCGTCGGCAAGATCGTCCAGGCGCAGATCGTTCAGATGAATTCCTCGGACGGCATCACACTCCTGCTCCTGGACGAAGCGGGGAGCCTGCACGCGCTGACCTATGAAGACAATGTTTGGAGCATCGGAAACGGCGGCGCTCCACTCGCCACGCAGCTCGACGCGACCCAACCCGGGCGCATGTTCTCGATGGGCGTTCGGGGCTTCCAGATACCGTGACCTGAATGAAACGACGTCACCTGTGCGGTCTGGCCATGTCCCGGGGCCTCGCGCCGCGCCCGTGTGAGCCGTAGGACTAGGAGAACTCGCTCTGCGCTCGCTTCGCCTCGCGCTGCAGGTGTTCACGCAGCTCGCCGTGCCGGGCCGGAGGCACGGGCATCGCAAGCCACCTCCCCTTCAACAGACACCGTAGGTGATCGCCGGTGAGCCGCCACGCCTCGACGTCCTCGTAGGCGCTCACGCTCCAACCGAAGCGGACCCCATGCCGACCGCAAACCGCCTCCGTTGCATGGGGCAGCTTCCACACGAGAAGGCCGGTCAGGACCAAGGTGACCCACAGGCCGGAGACGGACGGCAACCCCGGAGCCGGTTCCGCTGGATAGCCTGAGGAGACCACCACTCCGAGGACCGCCAGAACAAGCATCCAGCCGATACGTGCGCGAAGGCTCGTCACGACTTCGTGCAGCGGTTCCCCGACGACGCGCCGGCCCCGGTCCCGGACGTAGAAGCTGGCGAGTAGCCCGCCAGCCAGGAAAAGCCAAACGAGAAGCATGTGAAGCGATCCGGAATTTCGGGGAAAAGACCCGGGAAGATACGCCCTCACGCCCCCCACGCTCAAGCCCCGGCCGTGTGCGACCGAAAGACCAGGACCCAGAAGATCGTTCCCGATGCACGGCACTTTGATTCTCATTGGCGGTGGTGCACTGCACCATCACGCCCCGCACTGGGCCCGCGCGGCTGGAATGAAGGTCGTTTGCACGGACGAGGATGCAAGGGCACCGGCACGGCCCGGGGTGGACCTGTTTCACGCCTTGGCTGCGGAGGATGTCGACGGTCACGTCGATCTCGCAAACACCTTGAGCCGAACCAGCTCGTTCGTCGCTGCATACTCCTCCAGCGACCGCGGCCTGCGCTCGATGGCAGCGATCGGCGAAGCGACGGGGCATTCCACCGTTTCGCTGGTCGGGGTCGAGCGCGCGCTCGATGGCCCGACTGCGCACGCGACATGGCGCAAGAACGCCATTCCCTGTGACGAGCGCATGGTGGAGAATTGCCTCGAGGTCAACGGCTTCTTCCGGGACGGCTCCTTCCAACCGGCTGGCATCTTCGAGAGGGGCAGCTTCGAGGGCAACGGCGGAGGAGTCGCCTGGGGGTGGCAGCCCTCATCGCTGAAGGAGAACGAGGTTCGTCCCGTGTACGAGCTGCTCGAGAGCGGTGCCCGGGCCCTGGGAATCGAGGTCGGTCCCGTCATGGGGACCGTGACCCTTGGGGAACCGCACCTGCTCGCGCTGCGGCCACGCTTTCACGAGGACGTACGAACCGCGTACGTCTCGCCTCTCGTATACGGCAAGAGCCCGCTGCAGGCCTGGTTTGCCCATCTGCTCGATGCCGGCGGCCCCTTCGATGAGATGCCGCTGGCCCCGCAACGTTGCGCCGGCTGGCTGGCGATCCTGCCGGAACACGAAGGCACCTTCTGCGGGATCGAAGGCATGGACCAGGCGCGCCGGCTCCCGGGCATCGCGGGACTGGTGTGCGGACGCCACCCCTTCGAGATCACGGATCTCTTCGACGAGCGCGCCGTTTGCGGCTACCTGTGGGCCGGAGGGCGTTCGAAGGTGGAGGTCGAGCACCGCCTACGTTCCGCCCGCGCAGCACTGCGCGTGAATATCGCCCGGACGGGTGCGGCCTAGGCCGGACGCTCGCCGTAGTCCAGCCTCGAAACCGGGCTCGTGGCGAAGCCACGCTATACCCTCGCGTCGAGCCCCGTGTCCAGCGTGTCGAGAAACTGATTGGTGGACTCGCCACCATAGCGGTGCGTTCCGCCCACGCGCCGCCCGAAAACCTGTCCGAGGTTCTTCAACCCGAGTTTGAAGTCGTCGCTCATACCGTAGCCGGAAACGACGGCGTGCTGATACCAGAGGAAAGCCAACCCGATCCACTCGAATATCGGGTTGCGTGGAAGGCGAATCAAACGGCGCACGAGCGCTTCGCCGCCGGGCAAGTAGACGGCCAAATTAAACAATTTTTGCAGATTGACGATCTCGCGTACGTCGTCCCGTAAGAGCTGTGAATCGTGGTGCAGCGAGGGCCCGATGTCCTTGCCGACGTCCACGCGCTCCAGCTCGAAGTCCTCGCGGCCCAGTACGGTCGACTTGAAGGGCCGATAGATCAATACGGTGCATCCGTCGGGGCGAATCCGGCGGTTGACCCGCGCCGTGGCGAACATGTCGTCGAGGGTCTCCACGGGGGAGCCCATCATGTTGTTCGTACGGAAGGCGATCTTGTGCTTCTTGAAGAGCCGTGGGATCCGCTCGACGTGGTCGTCGGTGTATCCCTTCTTGTATACGTGCAGGCGCACGTCCTCGCTCCCCGATTCCAGCCCGAACTGAACGGAAGCACAGCCGGCCCTCTTCAAGCAAACGATGTCATTCTCGTTCAGGTAGTTGATATTGACGTTGCAGGCAAACGGCAAGCCCACGAGCTTCGGCCACTTCTCGGCAAACTCATCGACCCAGCCCCGATACATGTTCAGCGCCGCATCGCCGAAATTCACCATCCGAAAGTTCGGGTAACGGGCAAGGATGTCCAGTATTTCTTCGCACAGATAATCCACCGACTTGGTGCGATTGAACTTCTCGCGCTTCCTGTCCGACACCCACTCCTTTTTCATCAACGGCACGGTGCAGTAGGTGCAGTTATTCTGGCAGCCGCGGCTGGCGTGCACCTGAAGCACACGCTTGTTCCGCAGAAAGGGATACTTGTAGAAGATGTCGACGTCCGGAAAGGGCAGGGTGTCAAGGTCCTGAACGATGGGCCGGATCGGGTTCTGGCAGGGTTTTTCCTGCCGCAGGTATCCGACATTCGGGATGTCCGTGATCGACAGATTCGCCTCCCACGCGGCCACGAGATCCACCAGCGCCTGCTCGGCCTCACCCTTGATCGTCGCGTCGACGTACTCCTCGTCCAGTAGCACGTCCGTATCGAAGGAGGGGTGCGGCCCCCCCATCACGACCTTCAAGTGGCTGAACTCGCGCCTCCACGAGTCGATATGGGGATAGGCCCATTTTTCCTGCCCTGTGGTGGCGTAGAGTCCGATGACGTCGGGCTCGTAGTCCCGCACGGCACCGGCGAAGTCACGCTCCTCGGAAGTGACGAAGCAGTCGGTCTGGTGACCCGCTTGCTTCAGCGCGGCCGAAAGGACCTTCACACCCTCGAATTCATGACAGGTTGTGACGGGGAACGCGATGCGAGCCATGGTGGAACGATACCAAAGAGATATCCTCAGGGGTCCATGCGAGTCGTTCTCGTCCAGACCTATCATCCCTACACGCAATTCACGCACGTACACCCGCTCGGGGTGATGATGATCGCCGCCCAGGCGCGTGAGAGCGGGTTCCCGGACGTTCATATTCTGGACATGAAGGTTCTGGGTTGGACCCCTGAAGAGACGCTGAAGGAGCTTGAGCGGCTGCAGCCGGATGTCCTGGGCCTTTCCGCGATGACCTATGAGGCGGGATGCATGCACGAGCTTGCCCGGCTCGTACACGAACACCTGCCGGACACACACATCGTCTGTGGTGGGCCCCACCCCAGCGTGGCGGCCGACGACGTGCTCGCGGACGAGTCCGTCCAGTTCGTCGTTCGTGGCGAGGGCGAATTCACTTTCGTGGAGGTATTGACGAGCCTCCGGGACGGGCGCCAGGACTGGACCGGCTGTCGGGGACTCTCGTGGCGCAACGGGGGTGAGATCGTCCACGAAGCGGATCGTCCGCCCCCGGCGGAACTCGATGCGATGCCCTTCCCGGCCTGGGATCTGATCCCCCACGAGCTATACCGCAAGGTGCCCCGCGGCGGTGTGATTTACGCAGCGAAGGAATTCGCCACGATGTTCTCATCGCGCGCCTGCCCATGGCGCTGCACCTACTGCCACAATTCCTACGGCAAGACGTTCCGCGAACGGTCCGCGGAAAACGTCCTCGCCGAGATGGAACTCCTGGTCACCGACTACGGCGTCAAGGAGTTCGTCTTCATGGACGACATCTTCAACTTTCGGCCGGAACGGGCCAAGCAGGTCGCCCGTGGAATCATCGACCGCGGCTGGAAGATCAAGCTGACTTTCCCGAACGGTTTTCGTGGAGATATACTCGATGAAGAGCTCGTCGACCTGCTCAAGCAGGCCGGGATGTATCGCTGCATGGTGGCCATCGAATCGGCCGTGCCGCGCATTCAAAAGGTGATGAAGAAGAACCTGAAGATCGAGCGCACCGGCAAGATCGTGGACTACATCGCCAGGAGCGGCGTCATGGTGCACGGCGCCTTCATGCTGGGCTTCCCCACGGAAACGGAAAACGAAATGCGGACGACCATCGACTGGGCTGCAAGGAGTTCGTTCCACACGGCCGCATTTTTTCGAGTCATCCCGTTCAAGGGCACCGAGCTCTTCCAGCAAGTCGAACATGCGGGCTTCGAATTGCCTTCGGATTGGTCCTCCTACGAGCCCTACAGATCCGAAATCAACCTCTCGGCGGTTCCTGAAAACACCATCTTCACGCTGCGCAAGTCCGCCTACCGCCGCTTCTATCTGAATCCCAAGCGCCTGTGGCGGATCTTCAAGTTGATCCCGAACAAGGCCAACATGCTGCCGTTCCTGGCGTTGCTCTTTGCGCGCCGAGCCTACGCACGGTGAAGAGCAAGCTCCGGAAAAAACTCTTCGCCCTTGCAACAGGCCTCCTCGTTGGCCTTCTGGGTAGCGAGGTCCTGGTGCGCATGTGCCTCGGAGCCCCGATCCCGGAGCGGTACCCCCAGGCGCGCTACGTCCCCCAGGCGCGGCGTGGGTTCAGCCTGGTGCCGGGCGACCGCAGCTACACCTACCACCACCCCGTGCGCGTCAACTCCCACGGGCTACGAGGGCCGGAGATAGCTGCCAAGGATCCGCACGAATTCCGCGTCTTCCTCCTGGGTGATTCACTGACCTTCGGTCACGGCGTCGCGGAAGAAGACACGATAGGCGCACACCTGGAAAGGGAACTCGGGGAGCGCGCTCCGCTCGTCGGTGGAAGCTATCGGGTCATCAACGGCGGCCACCAGGGCTTCGCCACCCGCCAAGAGGTGGACATGCTGCACGAACTGGGCGAGATCCTTCAACCGGATCTCGTGCTCCTTCTGTGGCTCTGGAACGACGTCCAGGAGAAGCCGGCCCCCCCACCAGCAGCTGGATTCGCACCTCCTCCAGCGATCGAAGAACCGCAGAGCGCGCCGCTGACCTGGACGCTGCGCCAGGTGCTTCGCAAAAGCGCCCTGCTTCTCTGGCTGAACGATCTGAGGTTCGACACGGGTTTTCCGGGCCCGGACAGGATCGAACGCGCACTGGATCGGGTCGGCCCGCACCTCTTGCGTTTTCGCGAGGAGATCGAACGGCTGGGCGCACGCGCCGCCTTCGTCGTTCTCCCGGACGCCAAGGGACTCGTCATTCCCAACCCGACGGCTCCGATCGACGCGCGCGCGGCCGACATCGCGCGCGCCCATGACCTCGACGTGCTTCTCGTCGAGGACGAGGTGCGAACGCTGATCGAAGAGCGCGGTCGCCTTCCCGTGCTCGCCTTCGACGGCCACTATGACGGGGAAGGCAACAGAGCGATCGCGGCGGGGATCGCCAGGGGCCTCCTGGAGACCGACCTGGTCCGCACGCGCTAGCCGCAACGATTCACGACCGCTTCGGGCTAGAGTTCCAGGAGCCAGCGGGCCAGCTCGCCGAGCTGATCCGCATCGAGGTTGTCATAGCGACTCATCGCTGCGGGATAGGCCTTGCGCAAGGTCGCGAGACGGCCGTTCTTCGCGAGAAACGGCCCGGGGTCCGCCAGGAACGAGACCAGATCCGGGAGGTTCCAGTCCTTGTTCAGGTTCTTCAGGGCAGGTCCCAGGGTATTCCCCTCCCCCGAACCGCCGTGGCAATTCGCGCAGTTCTGCAGGCGGTAGATCTCCGCTCCCCCGGCTCCCGGCGGAGGTGGAATACGCGTCGAACACGCAGCGCTGAGGCACAGGACGAGGGCCAGACCCCAAGAACGAGCGTCGGTCATGCTAGATCGCTCCCGCAGCTTCAACTCCATGGACAAGGGCGTCGACCAGTTGCTCCATATGTTGCGTGGGCGTCGAGCAAATCGCCACCCGAACACCGCCCCCCACGGGCACAACATAGACCCCCTCTTCGCGCATCGAGGCCGCAACGCGCTTGGCATCGGAAGAGAACACCGTCACAAAAAACCCACCCTCATAGCGCGGGTATGCGAGCTCCCTGGCTCTCGCCAGTTCGTTGAAAGCGTCGACACGTTCCGACAACAGGCTACGCAGCATGTCGCGCTCTGCATCGGAACGCTGGCGCAAATCGGGGTCGCACAAGAGCTCGGTGATGGCCAGCATGCCCAGGTGGTTGCAGTTCGACCACGTCCCTCTGCACGAGAAGCCCAAGGCGTTGCGTAAACGCGTGTTCTCCTTCTCGTCGGTCCCGATGGCGATGCAAGCGCCGACCCGTGCCCCATACTGGGCGAAGGCCTTCGAAGCCGACCAGGCGAAGACGAGGGTCGCCTCCCCTTGCAACCTCCCGACGTGCCGCGGCCAACGGATCGAGCCCGGCGAAGCGAACTTCGCATAGGCGAAATCAAATAAAACCGTCAGCGGTCCCTTTTTCGCCGCGCGCCGAACGATGGTCACTAAATCGTTCCAGTCCTTGTCGTCGAGCGAAAAGCCGGTCGGGTTATGGCAGGGAGTGTTCAGCACCAGCAACACGCGCCCCTGCTGGTCGAACATCTTGTCGAGAGCGCTCCCCAGGGCTTCGCAATGAAAGCTACCGTCGGGAGAGAACATCTCGAAGGTTTCTATTCCGCGGGAGGAGTGCTCGGCCAGGATGCGATAAGGCCCCCAGTAGAAGGAGGTCGTGAGGAGCTTCTGCCCGGGTTCGAGGAAGTTAACGATCGCCTGATAGCAGGCGCCGGTTCCACCGGGCGTGGCTGCCCCGACGGCGTCGCTCGCCAGGGGACCCGAGCCGAAGAGATCCTCGATCACCGCGTCGAGAAACGCGGGCGGCCCGGAGATGGGTGCGTAGGCGGCCGCTGCCTCCGAAGAAACTCGTTGAAAGGCCTCGAAGACCGACGGCATGACCGCCATCGTCCCATCGTCCTTCATCAAGGCGCCGAGCGTCGAGTTCAGGATGCCCTCGCCCTGGGCCGCGCGCCGGATGGCTTCTGCATTGAGTGAAAAAATGGGGTCGTCGCCAGGACGATCGGCACAGGTAGGGATGAGGTGGGATGTCAAGTTGGCTTCCGGGCTTCGTATCGTGCGGCCCATCCTACGGCAGGCCAGGGGCAGATGGAATCGCCTGGAAACCTGTCCGTAACCCAGCGCTTACCCAAAGGAAGGAATGTCCAGCCGGTTTTCGAAGCCTGTTCGGGTCTCGCAATTCGAACCGCCTGAGCTCGGGCCCCCCGCTGACAAACCCCGAGCCAACACCTAGGATCGATACTCCCGGGCCGCTCCCTGGCCCGGCGATCATCGCCCCTTTATTCCATGCTCTCCACCCTAATTCTACTCGGAGGGATGGGCGCTCTCGCGCCGCCGCCCGTCGCTCCCTCCCCCCCGACCCAGCAGGCCCTACTCACGGTCGACGACCGCGAACACCTCCCCTGGTTCGATGGCACCTTCAAGGAACTGATGGCCCGGGCAAAAAGCTCGGACAAGCTCGTCTTCCTGAGCTTCTGGACCGATTGGTGACGTTTCTGCAAGAAGCTGAGCAAAGAGACTTTCGCCAGCGCCTCGGTGGTCACCGAAATGAAGGACGTCCTGTGCTACTCAATCGATGCCGAAAGCAAGGCCGGTCGCGTCATCGCGAAAGATCATGTGGCGCAGGGCCTACCCGCCATGGTCTTCCTCGAACCGGACGGATCGGTGCGCGACAAGATCGTGGGGTTTCTTCCGGCCGAGGACTTCATCGCCGAAGTACAGAGAATCAAGAAGAACGAATTCACGCTCGGAGGTCTGCGAAAGCAGGTCGCAGCGAACCCGATGGATCTGGCGATCCGCTGGAACTTCGCGCAGAAACTCGAGCAGCTCGGAGACAAGAAGGCGTATGACCGAGAGATCGAGTTCATCCACAAGAACGACCCGGACGGCACGTCCATAGGCTCACGCAGCCTCCGGTTCGCGGCGCTCAGGAAGACGGCGGTGGACGACATGGATTTCCAGGACGTCTACGACTTCCTGGAGAAGGAGAAGGACGCCGACCTGCTCCTGAACGGTTGGTTCTTCCTGTTTCAGGTCGAGAGCTACCTGGCTGACAAGGGCGAGGAGGGCACCCGCCAAAGCCACCGAAAGCTGCAGATTTCCGCTGCTCGCGCGCTCTGGAGCCACGTCCCCGAAAAGCGCACGCTGCGGGTTGCCAACGCAATCTCTGCAGCCTTGCTGAACGCATCTGACAAACTCGAGGCAGGGGATGTCGCGTTCCTGATCGAGGTCTCCGGAGCCGCCGCCCGACGGGCGCCAAAGGACGCCAACAGCCTGGCGATGTACGGTGCAAGCCTGTTCCTGGCGGAGCGCACGCAGGAGGCCATCGCACAGCTCAAGCGCTGCGTCGAGCTCGCCCCGAAGAACGCACGCTGGCGCGACCAGCTTGCAAGATACCAGAGAGAAAAGTAGCGAGGCTCTGCACCGGATCGACGGGGCGCGCCGGCTTTCGCCTCCAGAAACGCCGGTAGCGCCATCCCGGGGAATCGAGGCCGGGGCCGTAGCAGCGGGCTCCCTAGCCGTTGCCGCCCCCCCCGGAGCGGGGGGGGGAGAATTCGTCGTTCTCAAACTGCTGGATCTGGAAGACGGCATGGGTTTCCTCATCCGTCAGCTTGCGCTTACGCCAGTTGCGATCGTCGTGAACGCGAATACCGCTCAAGGCGAGAAAGCGGTCGAAATAGGACAGACTCTCGTAGGTGCCCGCGACGAACTCGGCCATCGTTCCGGCAGCGTAGGCTAGCTCGGCATCCAGCGGGTCGTTGCGCAGTCCCTGAAGCGCGCGGCGGTACGCCTCGCGGCGGCGAGCGGTCTTCTTGATACGCAGGATCTCGGGTGGAGCCTTCTTGCCCTCGGGCGTCTGGGGCTGCCAGACCCGTACTTCCTCGCGCAGCCGTTTCACATGCTTCTCACCCTCCGCTCGTCGGTGGAGTTCCTCGGCCGCAAGCAGCTCGAGACGGTGGGTGAAGAGAACACTACGCATCGTGGCCACCCGTCGACCGACACTCTCGAGTTCCACGGCGAGCATGTGGTTGCGTTCCTTCTCGTCGCGCAGGGCAACGAACGAAAGGAAACGATCCAGATCCTCGGGCGCCACTTCGGAACCACCTGGGGACACCTCACGCAGGGCCGAGAGATCGAGGATCCGCGCCCGCAAGAGGGCCGCTGAAAGATCGATACGTTCCGCGATGGTTCGCGCCACCACGTCGTCCAAACGCACCCACCCGTCGGTGACGCCGCGCAACACGGCCAACCCCAGACGCACGTCTCGCACATCCCGCTCCCAGCCCTGAAGCACTTCGATGCGCATCCATACGCGCGGATCGAGCATCATCCTCGCCCACAACGGCCCCTTGCGGCCGACCTTGTCCAGCACTGCACCCGGGTCGCGAACCACATCGGCGTGCAACCGGTGCAAGGCCCCCAGAGTTCGATCCTCGCGGCGGGGTAGGAGGTCGAAGAATTCGCGATCGCGATAGAGCCCCTCGGTGATCGAGATCAGAACGTTGAGCCGGCCCTCGAGCTCGATCAAAGAGGAGAGGAAGGCACGATCCTCGGCGGAGGGCTGGCGAAAAAGCGCCAGGAGTTCGGAAAGCTCCTCGGGCTGGCCCAATCCCCGGCGACCGTCGTGGGCGCGCGGGTAGTCTTCGTCCAGGGCGTCTCCACGGGCCGACCCGCCGAACGCAACAGCGATCATGAGGGCCCAGGAACCCGAGCGTATTGTGGAAAGCATGGGAGGAGAACCAAGTCCGTCCCCTACCCCTAGTTCACCCGGCGCGCTCGTTCACGGCTACGGTACGGTTCCGGTTTCGTTCCTGAGAAGGCCGCGGCGGAATCAGGCGAAGGGGCCCGCGCTTCCGGAAGCCCGTTCCCGGCCCTCCGACGGGGCTTCCTGGCCCTGCAGGTCTGCGCCGGTGTCAAGCTCCTTGCGTGCGAGAAACTGCAGCCGCCTCAGACGCGTGAAGGGAAGCCCCAAACGCCTTGAAAGGGGCGTCGTCGCGGTCTCGACCAGGCCTCCCAGGGAGTGAATGCCCATTCCCGCCAGACGGCGGATCATCCGCTCGTCGAGCCCCGCCAGCTCGACCCGGGCCAGGGGGCGGTTGGGTGTTCCACGGCTCGGTTCGACCACGTAGTCCCGCAGCTGCGTTTCCTTCTCGGGGGTCTCGAGAGAGCTCTCGTCCGGACCGGGCGGGGGATCGATCAGATCGAGCTTGCGCCAGGCTCCGAGGACCTCCTTGACGGCCTCCGAACTCCCCGCGTCGAGGCCGAGGGCCGGCTTCTCTGTTTCTGCGTACATGTCTTCCTCCTCGAAATCTTCGTCTGCCTCATCCTCGAAGTGGGATGAATCCGAAGCTCCGACCTCGACCCACTCTCCCTTTTCGACCGCAGAATCCCCATCGCTCTCCCCGGCGACGAAGTCTTCGCCGTCCTCAAAGTCCTCTTCCTCCTCGAACTCCTCCCGGACGACGGGCTCGTCCAATCGCTCGGCCAGGGAGGCTGCCTCGCGCAGAAATCGTTCGCAGATGTGCTCCTCCCAGTCCAGGCACTCGGAGAGCTCCGGCGCTTCCCACAGAAGCAAGGTCCCGAGCGATTCACACGCTTCATGACGCAGGCGCTGCAGGGTGGCCGGGCCATCGGCGTGGAGATTGCAGAGAAGAGCGAGGGTGTCCATGGTCGTGAGCTATACGGAGAACGGGGATTGCGCTTCCAGGGAGGAAAAGGGGTCCTCCGCCCGGGTGATGACTTCGACGCGCTCGGGTTTCGGGTCGGTCTCCGAAAAATCGAGCGAAGCGGAGTCTGCGCGGGGGGGGGCGAAGGGGCGCACGACTCCGCTCCCGTATGCGGGCTCCTCGACGTCAGCCGAGGGCAGTGGCTGCAGCTGGAACAGTTCGCGTGCGAGCGCGTCGTAGTCCAGGGCTCCCTTCGATGCGGGATCCGAGATGCGTACGGGTGCGCCATAAGCACAGGCCCGGCGCAGGCAGGAGTCGGTTCGGATGACCGTATCCGTCATCGCCTGGCCAAAGCGAGCCTGCATGGCAACCAGGAGCTCGCGTGAAAAGGGATCCGAGCGCTCGAACAGGGTCGCAAGAAAGCGTATCGACGGGCAACGCCCCAGATCCCTGATCTTCTCCTCGAAGAGCCCGCGTGCGCGCAGTGCACCCTGAAGAGCGAAGGAACCGGTTTCGACCACCATCAAGGTCGTCGTCGCCGCACGGATCGCGTTGAGCGTCAGGACTCCGTCCGCCCGAGGGGGACAATCGAAGAGCACCCAATCGTAGCGGTCGCAGAATCCCTCGAGCTCGCGCTCGAGCAACCGCTCCGGGCCGATCGTCCGCTCGGCCACCTGTTCGAAGTCGGCCAGTCCCAGGGTCGAGGGAACCAGGTGAAACCCCCCCGGGGCCGCCCGCACGAGCTGGGCGAGCGGGACGTCATCGAGGAAAGTGCGTGCGATCGAGTGCTCCTCCTCCACGTGGCACCCCAGACCGAGCGTCGCGTGGGCCTGGGGGTCCATGTCCAGGAGAAGAACCCGTTGGCCGGCCGCCGCGAGGGACGCGGAAAGGTTGATCGCGGTCGTGGTCTTTCCAGTTCCGCCTTTTTGGTTAGCTAGCGCCCACGTCTGCATGAGTAGCGTCCTACTTTGGAGATGGAAAGCGCCGATGCAAGGAGCATCGAAGGAGAGTCTCGTGTTTCAGCGCAGGGCACCGCGGGCACACTCGAAAAAGGGCTTTTCCCCCTGGGCTCGGTCGATCGGAGCCCAGCGCGAAACAGCTGCGATGTCGCGGGAGGCCTGACTCCGCGGCTCGAGCAGAGTCACCGGGACGCGGGCCTCGACGCTGCGGTGCACGGCGGGGTCGGCGAGAACCCAGCCGATGTATTCCGGCTGATGGCCCAGAAAGCGCTCGGATGCGCTCTGAAAACGCTGCCAGGCCGATTGTGCACGCTGCTCATCGGACACGCGATTGATGACGAGCCCGACCTCGATGTGGGGATTGACGAGATGAGCTCGCTTGTAGAGCGCGTAGCTGTCGGAGAGCGCGGTCACCTCGTGGTTGGTGACCAGCAAGAGCGTGCTCGTGGCGGCAAGGTGGGTCACGGTCGCGTACCCCAACCCCGCCCCATGATCGACGATGATGAGATCGAATCTGCTTTCCAGGGGACGCAGAGCCTTGAAGAGCCGGTCCAGCTCGCGGCGCGTCGGATTGGCCAGGACGTGGCGCCCCACGCCCCCCGACAGAAGCATCAGCCCCTCGGGCCCCTCGACCAGGGCGTCCTCCGCGGCGACCTGCCCCTGCATCACGTGGGAAAGGTCGTATGTGGGCGCCAACCCGAGGAGCAGATGGGCGTTCGCCAGGCCGGCGTCGAAATCGACCAGAAGGACCTTTTCGCCCCGCTGGGAGCGCAGGGCGGCGAGGTTGGTCGCGATGACGCTCTTGCCCGTCCCCCCCTTCCCGCTCGCGACGCAAAGAACCCGAGAACGTACTTGGAGCCCCTCCTCCGTACGCCGGCGTAGCCCCAGGAGCCGACGATAGGCGCCCAGACTCCACCCTCCGTCGTTCCCATTGGAACGATCTTCTTCGGGACGCGAAAGGAACGCGTCCCCGGTGTGGGCCGAGCTACTCATCCACTTGTCGTGCCCAGCAGCTGCTAGGCAAGCTTGATGGGATCACCGATGCGGTGCAGTTTCAAGACGTTGGTGGAGCGAACGACCCCCGGAGGGACGCCGGCCACGAAGACCACGATGTCCCCAACCGCCACCTTGCCCATCTCAAGGAGCACCCCGCAGGCCCTTTCGAGCATTTCCTCGAGGGAGGTCGACCGGGGAAAAGCGATGGGGCGCACGTGGGCCAGGACGCTGGTGCGCCGCAAGGTCGGGGAGTGGGGTGAGAGCGCCAGGACCTCGGCCTGGGGTCGATGCTGGGAGAGGATCCGGGGGGTCGCTCCGGACTCCGTGAAGCAAACGATGCACTTGACTCCCAGGATCTCCGCCGCACCGGCGGCCGCCCTGGCGATCGCGTTGGCAAAGCTCGGCTCCCGGCCGTGAGAGCCCAGCCGCGGCAGTTCGTTTTCCCTCTGGCTGGACTCGACCGAGTTGGCGACCGTGTTCATCACCCGAACGGCAGCCACGGGATCGGCGCCGACGGCCGTTTCCGCCGAGAGCATCACCGCGTCCGTCCCCTCCAGAATGGCGTGGGCGACGTCGCTGACCTCGGCGCGGGTCGGACGGGAGGCGACGACCATCGACTCGAGCATTTCGGTCGCCGTGATCGTGAATTTGCCCCGGGAAAGGGCCGCATGCAGGAGCGCTTTCTGGATCGCCGGCAAGCGCTCGAAATCCAGCTCGACGCCCAGATCGCCCCGAGCCACCATGATGCCGTCGGCGGCTTCGATGATCCGTTCCACGTTTTCGACGGCACAGGCGCGTTCGATCTTGGCAACCATCCAGGCCTCGGGAACGAGGGAGCGAACCTCCTCGACCTGTTCGGGGCCGGAAACGAAGCTGATGCCGCAGAAGTCGATGCTGAGTTCCCGTACCAGCTCGAGGTCGGCCCGATCCTTCTCGGTGGGAACTTCGAGATCGAGGGTGGAGTTGGGCAGCGCGATGCCCTTTCGGTTCGCGATGCGACCGGAGCTCTTGACCGTGGCCTCCACGCACGTGCCCTCCGCCGCCCTGTCCGCAACGAGTTCCACCGCACCGTCGGCCAGGAGGATCCGGTGCCCTTTTTCGAGTCGCTCGATCAGCCCGGAGGTCGCCACCGGCACGCGGCCGGGTAGGTCGGAACGCTCGCCCTCGAAGAGCTGTACCACCTCGCCCTCCCTCAACCGATACGAACCCTGCGCCACTTCGCCGAGGCGCGGCTTGGGACCGGCGATATCGGCCAGAATCCCGATTTCGAGCCCGCGTTTCTCCGCTTCGCGTCGGATGATCCCGATGCGCCGACGATGATCCTCGTGGCTGCCGTGGCTGAAATTGATCCGCGCCACGTCCATTCCCACGTCCATCAGGTCGCCCACCAGCCCTTCGGAGGCGGGACCGATCGTGGCGACGATCTTGGTGTAGGCCTCGCGATGGGGAGGCGGTTGCCTGCGGGTGAATCGTCCCCAGGAGGTACGGAGCTTGTCCCCATGCATGGACAGAGACTAACCCCCTGGCCCGGTCGATTCACCTCGCCAGGGAACGCAGCTCGTCATCCGCGTAGTCGACCCAGTCCACAGCCGAGTAAAAGGCCCTCTTGATCTCCTGCAGCTCCAACCCGAAACACCGAACGTCCGACCACTCCCCCCGCTCGTAGGCCAACGTGGCCTGCAAGGCCTCCCCCAGGTCTCCCTCGAAGCTCAAGAGCGCCACCCTCAACTCTTCGGTCAGGGGCAGGCGATCCAGGATCGAGCTCATGGACGACCCGATCAACGCGTCCAGCGTGGAGAAGAGCCCCACGGTAAAGAAAGAATCGGGATCCTTCCTGTGGGCAGCGGTCGCGAGCTGTTCGCACATCTTCGCGCGCATCATCGAGGTCACGAGCAGTTCGTGGGGTTGATGGATCCCGCTCGAGAGCAGGAAGAGACACGACAGGCTGCGCACGGTCGAAAGCCCGAGATAGTCGAGCGTTTCGTGAATCGAATCGATCTTACGGGGCATCCCGATGGCCAAGGAATCGATATGACGCAGGAGTTTGTAGCTCAGTGTCACGTCCTGACGCACCATGTCGTGAATGCTGTCGAAGTCGCAGGAAGGATCCTGAAATTCCGCCATCAGGCGCAGCATGCTCAATTCGCTGGTCGGCAAACTCGCCCCGGAGACGACGTTCGGTTTGGCGAGGAAATAACCCTGGAAGTAGTCGAAACCCTGGTCGTGGCAGAACTCATACTGCTCGCGGGTTTCGATCTTCTCGGCCAGCAGCTTGACCTTGAACGGAGCGAAGTCCTCGAAGCGCCCCTGGATCTCGTCATTCGATAGGCCGAGCACATCCACCTTGATGATGTGCGCCATCTCGATCATCGGCTCGAGTTCAGGCCGGTAGACGAAGTCGTCCAGGGCGATCTTGAAGCCACGGCGGCGCAGGTCCCGCAGACCGGCGACCACCTCGGCATCCGGCTCGATGTCCTCAAGCACCTCGAGGACGACCTGGCTCCGTGGAATCGGGAGCGGATACTCCCCCACGATGAAGCCCCGAGTCAGGTTGATGAAGGCAAGGTGCCCACCGACCACGCGCTCGAGTCCGAACTCGGTGAAGGTGTTCAAGATGACCTGGGAGGTCGCCCGGTCCCCGTCGGTGAAATCGGCGTAGTCGACGTCCGCTCCGCGATACAACAGTTCGTATGCGTAGAGTTCCAGGCGCCGGCCGTAGATCGGCTGCCGACCCACGAAGACGTCTCGGGATACTTGAAGAAGGTTGGAGGCCTGGGGGTCCATCCGGAAAAAGGTGTCCTTTCTTGGGTCGGCTGGATCCCGCCCAAACCTTGAAGGGACTGGCCTCGAAGGACGATGTCGGAAACAATTGCCGGCGTCCCCGAATTCCCTACTCTGTGCCCCTGGAGAAATGGCATGCCCGCCCATCGGGAAATCGACTCGCTCGAGGCTCGCGTCGTCGGGGTCCTCGTGGAAAAGGAGCTGACGACACCCGACAACTATCCGCTGTCGCTCAACGCGCTGACCGCAGGGTGCAACCAGAAATCCAATCGCAATCCGGTGCTGTCGCTCTCTGAGGCCGAAGTGCTTCTCGTCGTGGAGGGCCTACGTACCAAAGGCATCGTCGGCGCCAGCTATCCCAGTAGCGGTCGAGTCGAACGCTTTCATCACTCGACGCGCGAGATCTGGAACCTCCAACCGGCAGGCCTGGCCGTCGTGACCGAGCTCCTGCTACGCGGTCCCCAATCCCTGGCCGAGTTACGCACGCGCGCTAGCCGCATGCATCCGTTCGATTCGCTCGATGCGCTGCGGAGCGACATCGACCGGCTGGTGCAAAAGGGTTTTGTTCGCGAACTGTCGGGCTCGCGGGTGATGCGCTACATGCAACTTCTCAGCCCGTCGTCAGAGTCGCAAGGAACGCAGGTCACGGACCGGCCGGCGCCTGCGCCGACGCAATCTCCGGGTACAGCGGCTGCACTCGGGGGTGAGGTGAGATCGTCTTCCCTCGAAGACCGCGTCAACACGCTCGAAAATTCGTTCGCGGAACTGAAGTCACGCCTCGACGAACTGGCGGAAGGACTGTTGTAGGGGCGAGGGGAAGCGCATCCAGGGCAGGGGGCTGCGTGCTCCGCACGACCGAGCCGCCCCGGCCTAGATCATCATCAACGGAATCTCCTGATACGCGGGGAAGCGCTTGAGTTCCAGCTTGCTGAAGATCTTGCGTCCCTCGACGAACACTTCGAAGGCACCTCCGGAGGACTTCGTCAGCTCGACCTCGAGCCCGCGGTCGGGGAAAGCCTTCCGGAGCTCGGCGACCAGACCGGCCGCCTGGGGCTCGTAGTTTCACTGAAAACAGTATTCGATCTCGAGCTTCATGGCTGTCGATGCGGGGGGGGGCGTGGGAGCCGCCCGGCCGGAATCCGGCGAGAAACCCCGGATTCGGACCATATACTGCTGCGCTCCAAAGGAGAAGCTCCGGCGCTCGCAATCAACCCATGCTGCAACCCCTTTTCGCAATCGTTTCGATCGCCCTCTTGGCGGCGCCGGCAGGCCAGATCACCCCGGCCCTCGGGCCGCAGCCGGGCACGAAGCGGACGAAGTTGATCGAGCGGCACGAGCGATTCTTCCTGGACGAGCTCGAGGTCTCGATCGACGGAGTGGACCTGGGAGCCCGATTTGCTCAGCTGGATTTCCTTCTGGACAACAAGCTCGAGCTCGCGGTCACCGACACCTATCGAGCGGTCTCCAAGGATCGGGTGAGCACCGTGGCGCGTCGTTTCGACGAACTGCGTTTGACCACCCAACAGTCGCTTTCCGCGCGCTCGCTTTCCGTGCCGCTGGAAACGGAGATCCGGGGATCCAGTCCGCTGCAGGGCCGCACGGTCGTTTTCGATCGTCTCGCGAACGGGTCGCTCGACGTCCATCTCGAAGAGGGGACGCAGGCCTCCGGTTCTCTGGAGAGGGAAGAATGGGCCCACGGCCTGCAGGCGGATCTCGACTTCACCGCGTTTCTGCCGCCGACCCCGATCGAAAAGGGCGATCGGTGGAAGGTGGACCCGGCCGGCCTGACCTCGGTCTTTGTGCCCGGCGGCGACCTGCAATTCCGGCCCGATCCCGACTCCGTGACGACCTCCGGCGGAGCGGTTTCACTCGACGCCGCCTCCCTCGAGAACATCCTGGAGGCCTTCGAGGGAACGGTGGACGCCCTCTTCGAGAGTGTGGTGGAACGGTCGGGAGAGCGGGTCGCTCGCTTCCAGCTCGAGCTCCGAATCGAATCCGGTCGTGACCTTTCCGGGCGGGGCGATGTTTTTAGGCCGGTGTTCCCGGATTCCGTCGGATTCGAGCCCGCGACCCTCACTGCTCGCTATCGCTTCGAAGGCAGCGGTCTCCTGGAATGGAACCTCGATCTCAGGGTGCTCGAACGGCTCGAGATCAAGGGCGAGGGCACCGTGTCCATCGCCCAGACGGGGCTCATCACGACCGGGGGCCTCGAACAGGAGCTGAAGCAGGACCTGAGCCTGTCGGGCCCCCAGACGCTTTCCGTCGTCTGTGGCCGGGACTGAGCCCGCCGGTGGGGAGCCCGAAATAATCGGCCCCCCGGAACGTAGACGACCCCGCCCACGGGGATCCCAATTCGGATCCCCGATGGAGATTCTCCCCCGTGGACGCGTACGATGTGGTCTGTGCCATGCGCGTTTCGCTTCTACCCCTCGCCAAACACTGCCGAATGAATAGCCAGCGCTTCCCCGCCGTCGCCCTATTAGCGGGTGCCCTGTTCGCCGTTTCCGCACCCCTCTCGACCGATGGCCTGTCCTTCGCTCCCTCCGAAGGGTCCGAGGTCGGCCGGACCTTTGGCACCGAGCTTGACCTGCAGCTCGACTCCTTCAGCCTTCAGGCCAACGGCGAGGACATGACCGCAATGCTCGGCGAGTTCGAGTTCAACGTACGTACGGAGCTGGAGATCAGCGTCTCCGACACCTACGCCGGCCTCAACGACGAGCGCCCGACCAAGCTGGAGAGGACCTTCGACTCTCTGGAGGGCTCGACCATCGTGAGTACGACGACGATGATGGGCTCGGAGGACCAGGACCTCTCCGCCTCCAGCGAGCTCGAAGGCAAGACGGTTCTCTTCGATTGGGACGAGGACGACGAGTCGTACAAGGTCACCTGGGACAACGGCGAAGAGGACGAGGAAATGCTGGGCGGCTTGACGGAGGACATGGACCTGCGCGCATTCCTACCTGAAGATGAAGTCTCGAAGGGCGACTCGTGGACCATCGAACTCAGCGAGCTCGCACCCCTGGCCATGCCCGGAGGCAACCTTCGGCTGGTCCCGGACGAACTCGAGGGCGCCGGAGACATGGACATGGGCTTCTTCGACGGAATGAAGGAAGAGTTCAGCGAGCAGGTCGCCGAGCTCTTCGAAGGCGAGTGCGTGTGCACGTTCAAGGAGATCCGTGAAGTGGACGACGCGAAGCTCGCCGAGATCTCCATCGAGCTCGAAATCGCATCCGCAGCCAACGTGGCCGACATGCTCATGAATTTCATCTCGACCATGGGCGAGCAGTTCGGTGAGACGCCGGAAGTGGACATCGAAAGCGCGGACATCAACCTCGACTTCGAGGGTGAGGGCACACTCTTCTGGGATCTGGAAGCCGGCCGTGCCGCAAGTTTCGAGATCTCCGGCGAAGCGATCCTGGGCCTCGATCTGGCCGTTGCTGTCGAGGCTCCGGACGGATCCCAGACCATCGAGGCCTCGATCGAAATGTCGGGCAGCTACGAGCAGAAGGTCGAGATGAGCGATTGAGGTATGCGCCGGGGCGGAATCTCCCGCCCTACGCTTACCTGCCCGGCCGGGATCCCCACCCCACGCGCCATCCCGACGGCCATTCGTTTGAACGAGAGGGCGGGCAAAGAGAGCCGCCCTGCGATCCGCCCCCGGTTTATCTACCCCCCCACCAATGGGCCGAAAACGAGAGGTATCTCTTCGGAGTCGACCTCTACAACGGGGGCTATCTGTGGGAGGCGCACGAGGCCTGGGAGGGGCTCTGGCACGTTTCCAAACTCGACAAACCCCAGGCGCAACACCTGCAGGGTTTGATCCAGTGCGCCGCGGCGTGCCTGAAGATAGCCATGGGACAGCCCAGCGGGCTGGCCCGTTTGACGGTTCTCGGCACGGAGAAGATCGAACGGACAGCGCTCTCGGACGGACCGATCTACATGGGGCTGGACGCTCTGGAATTCGTGAAGCGGATGCGCGCCTTCGCCGCTTCCAATCCGAAGACCCACGGAGGCCGCCCGCGGCTCGAACTCAGCTGAGCGCTTCCATCGCGATCCAGCGACAGACCTCCACCTGGCGCTCCACGGGCGCGAACCGTTCCGGAGGAACATGCACGAACAGGGCGGAGAATCCTCTGTCGCTGACTCTTTCGAGCACCCGAAAGTAGGCGCACTCACAGACGTAGCCACCGGCATCGTGGGAGACGACGGCATCGTTGACTCCTCGATGCCTCAAAGCTCTCACCAACTCCTCGAGGTCGAGCGTCGTGAAGCGATCGGGGCCGTCGCGGGGTCCGTCCCGGAGCCCTGCCTCCACCGCATGGACGCCGTCCGTATCGGGGCGATCGTGCCGGAGAAGCCGGGCCCGGGCGCGGACCTCGAGGCGGTAACCCGGATCTCTCTGGACCCCCAGGGCCATGAAAAGCGCAGGCTCCTCCTCCTTCCCCCTCCATTCCTCCAGGAACCGATCGATCTCGGCGGGCGCGCGCTCAAAACTGACCGGCAGAACCCTCGAGACGAAGCGCAGCCCGGGGGCCGGTTCTGCCTCCAGCCGCTCGGCAACCTCGCGCGAGGGATTCCTCTCGCAGTCCTCGAAGGGGCCGAAGCCGGTGGTCAGAACCAGGGGGTGAGCCAACGCGCTAGTGTGCGTTAGAATCCCGCCCGACTGCAATGACCAAAAAAACAGTGCGGATCGCCAACGGGCAGGGATTCTGGGGAGATTCGATCCTCGGACCCGTGCGTCTCATGCGGGAGGGCCCGCTCGACTACCTGACACTCGACTATCTGGCCGAGGTGACGCTCTCGATCATGCAAAAGCTGCGGGAGCGCGACCCGTCGAAGGGCTTTGCCGTGGACTTCGTGCGTATGATCGACCGCGTGGCGGCCGACCTCGTGAAGAAGGACGTGAAGGTCATCGCCAACGCCGGGGGTGTAAACCCACACGCCTGCAAGGACGCCCTGCTCGAGGTCCTCGCCAGGCACGGCTTGAACGACATGAAGATCGCCGTCGTGGAAGGCGACGACATCCTCGATCGACTGGACGAGCTGATGGCGGAGGGTGAAGAGTTCCGCAACATGGACACGGGCGAGCCGCTCTCCAACGTGCGCGACCGTGTGACCAGCGCCAACGTCTACCTGGGCGCCTTCCCCATCGCAGAAGCACTCGGAGAGGGAGCCCGGATCGTCCTCACCGGCCGCGGCACGGACCCGGGCTTGGTGCTCGGACCGCTGATCCACGAGTTCGGCTGGGGCGTCAAGGACGAAGCACTCCTCGCCGCCGGCACCGTGGCCGGACACATCGTGGAGTGCGGCGCTCAATGTTCGGGTGGAAACTACACCGACTGGCGCAAGATCCCGAACCTCGCGATGGTCGGCTACCCGATCATCGAAGCGAACGAGGACGGTACGTTCCATGTGACCAAGCACGAGGGTACCGGCGGTCTGGTTACGCGCGACACCGTGCGTCACCAGCTGGTCTACGAGATGGGCGATCCCGATCGTTATCTCACACCCGACTGTATCGCCAACTTCGCGAGCGTGCGCCTACACGACGAGGGCAACGACCGCGTGCGTGTCGACGGCATCGAGGGCAGTGCGGCCACCGACACCTACAAGGTGTCGCTGAGCTATCACGATGGCTGGAAAGCGACGGGACAGCTCACGATCTCCGGGCCCGACGCACTCGAGAAAGCCAGACTGTGTGCCGACATCGTGTGGAAACGCCTGGCCTACGACGGCTTCGAATACGGACCCGACGAGCGCATGGAGGAATATGTCGGCTCCGGCGTGTGTCACGCCGGCATCGACGGCGGCGAAACGACGGACCCGCCGGAAGTGGTCCTGAGGATGGGCGTCAAGGGCCCCGACAGGAAGAAGGTCGACCGTTTCGGCTCGGAGCTCGTCCCGCTGGTCACCAGCGGTCCGCCGGGCGTCACCGGCTTTGCCGCCGGACGGCCAAAGGCCACCGAGATCATCGGTTTCTGGCCGGCGCTGGTAAAGAAGGAGCGTATCCCCACCCGGGTACACGTGTTTTCCTGATGAAAGTTCCCCTCTCACGTATCGCCCAGGCCCGTTCGGGAGACAAGGGCGAGGGATCGAACGTGGGCGTCATGGCACGCTCGGAAACGGCGTACGCATTCCTGAAGGAACACCTGACGACCGAGGTCGTGCGCAAGCACTTCCACGCGATCAATGGCGCCGGCAACGTCACCCGCTACGAAGCCGACAACATGCACGTCCTGAACTTTCTCTTGAGCGACAGCCTCGGCGGCGGTGGCTCCGCATCGATCCGCACCGATGCCCAGGGAAAGACCCACGGCCTGGGACTCTTGCGCATGGAACTGGAGGTTCCCTCGACCGTCCTCGACGCAACGCCGGAGGACTGAAGTTCAGAGCATTTTCATGGACGTTCTTTTCGAATTGCGCGAGCGCTCGCGGCGGCTGAGGAAGCGCATCTGTTTGCCGGAAACGCAAGACGGTCGCATCACCCAGGCGGCCGCGGCAATCGTGGCGGAAGGCCTTTGCCAACCGGTACTGGTCGAGACGCCGGGCATGCAGAGCCTCCCGAACGGCGTCGAGCTCGTACGCCCCTCCAGCGACCCACGGCTCGACGCTCTCGCCGAAACCCTCTTCGAGCGACGCAAGCACCGTGGAATGACCCCCGAGGAGGCCCGCAAGCGCGCGCAGGAACCCTTGATCTATGCGGGCCTTCTCCTCGCCGCAGGCGAGGTGGACGGCGTGGTAGCGGGGAGTTCAGCCACGACGGCGGACGTCCTTCGGGCCGGTCTGTGGACCGTCGGAACGGCGCCGGGAATCCGCACGGTCTCCTCCTGCTTCCTGATGCTAAAGGACGACGCTGCGTACACATTCGCCGACTGCGGCGTGGTTCCCGACCCCAGCTCTCAAGAGCTCGTGGACATCGCACTGGCATCCGCCGAGAGTCACCGCCGCCTCGTCGGTCAGGCCCCTCGGGTGGCCCTCTTGAGTTTTTCGACCAAGGGTTCAGCCACGCACGAACGAGTCGACAAGGTTCGAATCGCCGCGGAAGAGCTCGCCCGTCGAGCACCTTCTCTCTCCTCGGACGGTGAGCTCCAACTCGACGCCGCCATCGTGCCCGAAGTCGCCCAGAGAAAAGCTCACCGCTCCGTCCTGGGTGGCCGTGCCAACGTACTTGTCTTTCCCGATCTCGACAGCGCCAACATCGGCTACAAGCTGGTCGAACGTTTCGGAGGCGCCACCGCCCTGGGCCCCCTGGTCCAGGGTCTGGAGAAGCCCTACATGGACCTTTCCAGGGGCGCTGAGCCTGAAGACATCGCAAACGTCTGCTGCGTCGCATCGATCCGCGCCGACTGATCCGTTCGAGACACAGGATGAGTAAACGAGCCCTTCTACGAATTCTCCGAGCCCTCTCCATTCTCAGCTGTGCTTTTCTCCTGCAGAGCTGCTGTCTCTTCTCGGTTCGCCCCCCGGTCTACGAACCGGTAACACTCGCCAACGGCCTCGTCCTCCAGGATCTCGTCGTTCCCGAAATCGGAGCGCCTATCCGGAACGGAGATCTGGTCACGATCGACTACGTCATGGACCTCGAGGACGGGACCCGCGTCGACTCGACCCTGAAGAACGGTCGGCCCATCCGTTTCGAGGTGGCCGGTGGGCAGGTTCCCGCCGGTCTGGATATGGGTATCCTCGGCATGAAGCTCTTCGGCAGCCGACGAATGATCCTTCCACCGGAGCTCGGGTATGGAGAGCTCGGGCGACCGCCGCGCATTCCCCCGGATGCAACGCTCACCCTGGAGGTCGAGGTGATGAAGCTCGAAGCGGCGAATGCCGAAGTCGACGGGTTGGACTGAGGGCGAGCGGCCTAAGATGGGGGCAACGTTGCCTTGGCCAACTCACCGTCCCCAGCCCGCCGGGTCGATCTTCACGGCCTACCCCCCCACCAGGCCCTACGCCGGCTGGAGCAGGAACTCCACGCCTGCCGGGTCCGCGGCGAACCCGGGCTTCTGGCCATCACCGGTCGCGGCTGGGGCAACCTCGAGCAGGAGCCCATCCTGCGTCGAAAGGTGGAGGCCTGGCTCCGGGGCCCTCGGGGAAAGGCCCTCGGGGTGGGCCACGTGACCCTCGAGCACAAGGGTGGCGCACTGGGAATCCAGCTGAAGACCCCTGGCTGAGCCCTTGCCGACCTTGCCTTCCATTTTCTCCAAACAGCCTTACCCCGCTGGCCCCGGGGCACCGAGGCATCCTAAGATTCGAATGTAATGATTGGACTGACCGGCACCACCCGCCTTCTCAAGGCGCTGGGAGACGAAACGAGGCTCCGGATCCTGAACCTGCTCTCCCAGGAGGAACTCTCGGGGACGGATCTGATGGAGATCCTCAACATGGGCCAGAGCCGGATCTCGACCCATCTGACCTTGCTTCGGGAGGTCGGCCTGGTGGTGGATCGCCGTGCCGGACGTCGCAGCTTCTATTCCGAAGCCAGCGGATCGGCGGCCTCCTTCTGGAAAGAGGTCCGGGGCGCCAACCAGACCTCCCCGGAGTTTCAAGCCGACACCGAAGGGCTCGAGGCCCTGCGCAAACGCCGCAAGGAAAGCACGCGCGCATACTTCGATCGGGTCGCCGCACGTTTCGGCGACGAAGACCTCCCCGGGCGCACGTGGGAAGGCCTGGCACGGGCCCTGATCCATCTCGCCCCGCGGGCGCGCTTTGCGGATCTGGGCATCGGCGACGGCATGCTGACCATGATGCTGGCGCAGGTCGCAGCGCACGTGACGGCAGTCGATCTTTCACCCGTGATGTTGAGCCAGCTGGCCAGCCGCGCGAAGCAAGCGGGCATCAACAACATCAAGTTCCTTCAGGGCGACATCGAGGATCTGCCGCTGCCCGATGCTTCCCACGACGTGGTCGTAGCATCGCAAGCGCTGCACCACATCAACGACCCTGCCCGCTGCCTGCAGGAGGCCCGGCGGATCCTGGTACCGGACGGGCAACTCCTGGTCATCGATCTTCTGGCCCACAACGAGGAGTGGGTCCGCGAGAAGCTTCAACACATCCACCTCGGCTTCACCGAGAACGGGCTGGAACGCGAGATCAAGCAGGCCGGTTTCCAGAACGTTCAAGTCTTTCGTGCCGCTCGCGATCCGGAACCGCCGCACCTCATGACGCTGGTCGCAATCGCGCGCAACGCCTGAGAACGACACGAACATCATGACACGTAAAATCCTCGAGGTTCTGAAGGAGCGGATCCTCTTCATCGACGGCGCGATGGGGACATCGATCCACGCAAGAGATCTCGATCTGGAGAGAGACTATTCCGGGCTGGAGAACTGCTGCGAGATCATCAACGTCAACCGACCGGACGTGATCCGCGACATTCACGCCTCCTTCCTTGAGGTCGGTTGCGATGCGGTCGAGACGAATACGTTCGGGGGGATGCCCCACGTCTTGGCCGACTTCGGGCTCGAGGATAGAACCGAAGAGATCAACGAAGCAGCCGTGCGCTGTGCACGCGAGGCGGCGGATCGCTATCTGACACCGGACAAGCCGCGCTTTGTCATCGGTTCCATGGGCCCGGGAACCAAGCTCACCACACTGGATCAGATCCAGTACGCCGATTTGAAGGCGTCCTACACCCGCCAGGCCACTGCGCTCGCAAGAGCAGGCGTCGATGCCTTCCTCATCGAAACGCTACAGGACCCGCTGCACGCCAAGGCCGTCGTCAACGCCGCCCTGCTCGCACGCGAAGCCGTCGGGAAGGAGATTCCGATCTTCTGCAGCGTCACCATGGAGGTCACGGGCACGATGCTGGTCGGGACGGAGATGGCCGCCGCCATGGCGCTCCTGGCCCCCTACCCCATCGATCTCTTGTCGATCAACTGCGCGACCGGACCGCGCGAGATGGGCGAGCACGTGCGCTTACTCGGGCAATCGTGGGGCCGCTTTGCCGGGTGTTTCCCGAACGCAGGCCTTCCTCAGCTGGTCGACGGCCAGCCCAGCTACCCGCTCACTCCCCAGGAACTCGCGGATTGGCTGGAGCGTTTCGTCGAGGAGGATGGCTTGAATCTCGTGGGTGGCTGCTGCGGCACGACCCCCGAACACCTAGCGGCCGTCGTCAAGCGCATCGGAACGCGCACGCCGATGGCGCGTAAGCCTGCGCTCTTGCCACAGATCACCAGCATCTACCACGCGGTGGATCTCCGGCAGGAGAACTCGATCCTGTACGTCGGGGAGCGGTCCAACGCGAACGGATCCAAGCAGTTTCGCACACAACTTCTGGAGGGCGACCTCGACGGCATGGTCCAGCTGGGACGCTCGCAAATCCGCGGGGGGAGCCACTGCCTGGACGTGTGCACCGCCTACGTCGGTCGCGACGAAGTCGCGGACATGACGCAGCTGATTCGACGCTACCGCACGGAGATCTCGGTACCGCTGGTCCTCGACACGACCGAGCCGCCGGTGCTGGAGGCTGCGCTGCAACTGATCGGCGGGCGTTCCATCATCAATTCGATCAACCTCGAGGACGGCAAGGAGAAGTGCGCCAAGGTGCTGCCCTTGGCCAGGGAATTCGGCTCCGCGGTCATCGCATTGACGATCGACGAACAGGGCATGGCGAAGGAGGTTGAAGAAAAGGTGCGCATCGCGCGCCGTCTCCACGACATTTGCGTCGACGAGTACGGCCTGCGGCCGGAAGACCTGCTCTTCGACGTCCTGACCTTCACCGTCTGTACCGGCAATGAGGACGATCGACGCCACGGCATCAACACCCTCGAGGGCTTGAAGCGCGTCCGGGAAGAGCTGCCCGGGGTGGGCACCTTGCTGGGCCTTTCGAACATATCCTTCGGCCTACGCCCCGCGGCGCGTCACGCGCTGAACTCGGTCTTCCTGCACCACGCCCAGCAAGCCGGCCTGACCGCGGCGATCCTCCATTCGGGCCGAATCGAGCCGCTCCACTCGATCGCCCCCGAGGTACGCAAGACCTGCGAAGACCTGATCTTCGATCGCAGAAGCGCTGACTATGACCCGCTCCACAAGTTGATGGAACTGTTCGATGGTGTCGACGTCGGGGCAAAGAAGGCGCGCAGCATTCCCGAGGACGTGTTCGAACGCCTGAAGTGGCGCATCGTCGAGGGCGAAAAACCCGGCCTCGAGAAGGACCTCGACCTTGCGCTGCAGTCCAAACCGGCCCTGGAGATCATCAACGTCGATCTCCTCGCCGGGATGGTGGTCGTCGGCGATCTCTTCGGGCGCGGGGAGATGCAACTGCCCTTCGTTCTGCGGTCGGCGGAAACGATGAAAGGCGCGGTCGCACACCTCGAACCATCCCTGAATCGTGTCGAGGACCATTCACGCGGCAAGATTCTTCTTGCGACGGTGCGAGGAGACGTCCACGACATCGGCAAGAACCTCGTCGACATCATCCTCACCAACAACGGCTACACGGTTTACAACCTCGGTATCAAGCAGCCCATCGAACACATCCTCGAGGTCGAGCGTGAACACAGGCCCGACGTGATAGGCATGAGCGGGCTCCTGGTGAAGAGCACGGTGATCATGCGCGAAAACCTTGAAGAGATGAATCGGCGCGGGATCACAACGCCCGTCGTCCTGGGTGGCGCTGCGCTGACCCGTACCTACGTCGAAGAAGGCTGCCGCGCGACCTATGACGGCGCACTCTACTATGCCCGGGACGCCTTCGAAGGACTCGAAGTCATGAAGCGCGTGATGCGGGGCGAAGCCGCTCCCGCAGCACGCACGCAGGGCTCGAAAAAAACCGCCGGCGAACGCGCGCGCTCAGCCACGGAAAAGGCCCTCGCAAGTGCGGTTGAGGCGGTAGGTAGGGACCTGCCGGCATCGCGCCCGACCCCCGATGTCGCCGAGCCCGACGTCACCCACGGCGACATCCCGCGGGAAATTTCCTATCCACGCCCCCCCTTCCTCGGTCCCCGGATCGTCGAGGGAATCTCACTGCAACAGATCCTCCCCTACATCAACGAAACGGCTCTGTTCCACTTCCAGTGGGGCTACCGCCGGCGTGGCAAGACGCTGACCGAACACCAGGCTTTCATCGATTCGCACGTGCGACCGATCTTTCACGACATGGTCAGGCAGTGTGAGGCGGAACGAATCCTCAGTCCCAAGTCCGCCTACGGTTTTTGGCATTGCATACCGGAAGGCGACACCCTGGTTCTCCTGGATCCAAAAGACGATTCCAAAGAGGTTGCACGTTTCATCTTTCCGCGCCAGCAGGGCAAAAAGAACCTGTGCATCACCGACTTTTTCCATTCGCAAAACGGCACGCTCGATGTCGTGGGCCTGCAAGTCGTCACGATCGGCCTGGAGGCCTCCCGGGTTGCACGCGAGTGGTTTGCGGAAGACCGCTACCAGGACTACCTGCACCTGCACGGTCTTTCTGTGGAAGCTGCGGAAGCTCTGGCCGAGTACACCCACAAGCAAGTACGAGCGGAACTCGGTATCGCCGACGAGGACGCACGCGACATGCGCAGCCTCTTCAAGCAGGGCTATCGCGGCAGCCGCTTCTCGTTCGGCTACCCCGCCTGCCCGAACATGGCCGACCAGGAGACGCTTCTGGATCTCCTGGGGGCGGACCGAATCGGCATAGCAATGAGCGATGAGGAGCAGCTACATCCGGAGCAGAGCACTTCAGCCCTGGTTTGCCACCACCCCAGCGCGAAGTACTTTACGATCTAGTCACTCCTGCCCGGCCGGGCGGGTTCAAGGATCCCGTTGACGGAATCCAAGAAAACATGCTGGAACGCGTACTCGAGCCGGAGGTGATGGATACGGAGCAAGAGGCGACCGAGTACGACCGCATGGATCACACCGAAGCCAACGGTGCCTTCGTCGATCGCCTGGTCGCTCTCGGGGCCCGCGGATCGATGCTGGATATCGGCACCGGCCCCGGTCACATCCCGCTCTTGGTTTGCGAGCGCATCGAAGGAGCAACGGTTTTGGGCATCGACCTCTCCCAACGCATGTTGGAGAACGCGGAAAAGCACCGCACGGGGTCCCCCTGGTCCGAACGCATTTCATACAAGCATGCGGACGCGAAGAACCTCGCCTTCCCCGACGAGGCCTTCGATGCCGTTTTCTCAAACACGATCCTGCACCATATTCCCGACCCATTGCCGTTCCTCCGGGAAGCGCGGCGGGTCCTTCGCCCCCGGGGAGCCCTCTTGATTCGGGACCTCACGAGGCCTGATTCCCTGGAGCGGCTACAGGAATTGGTTTCCCTGCATGCCGCAGGGGCCACCCCCTACCAGCGGAAATTGTTCGGTGACAGCCTCCACGCGGCCCTCACGCTTAGCGAACTCAGCCAAACCGCTGAAAAGGCCGGCTGGAAAGATGCGGAGATCACGGTCGACAGCGACCGACATATATCCCTGCAGCGCGGCGCCGGGTAAGTGCGGCGACTGACACCATGGTACGCACCACGATTCGCTTTCGCTCCATCTTCCTTTCGGACACGCACCTCGGCTCGCACAGAGCACACGCAGATCGCCTGCTTCACTTCCTCGAACGCTGCGACTCCGACTATCTTTACCTGGTCGGAGACATCGCGGACCGTTGGGGCCCCAGGGGTTCATCAGATTGGCCCGATGCACACGCTGAAGTCCTTGCGTTAGTGCAGCAAAAAGCCAGGTACGGGACCCGTGTGCACTACCTACCGGGCAACCACGATCGAGAACTGCATCGATGGATGACTCGGGAAGCCCTGGTGCACGTCTCGAGCGAGCACGAACATACGTCGGCGGATGGCCGCAAACTGCTCGTCTTGCATGGAGATCATTTCGACACGGTATTCAGCCGCGTGGTCTGGTTGTCGAAACTGGGCGACTCGTTCGGAAACCTGATCGACATCGCTTCGGCCTTTTTCGAACGCATCCTGCCCAGACAAGAGCCCGGTGGCCTGGGAACGCGGATCAAACAGATCTGCAAACGTGCCCTGGGCTACACCGGAAGGTTTGAGCGTTCGGCCGTTCGATCCGCCCGCATGCGCAAATTGGATGGCATCATCTGTGGTCACATCCATGACCCGGCCTGTCGCGTGGTCGATGGTGTGTTCTACGGTAACAACGGGGACTGGGTGCAGAGTTGCACCGCTCTGGTGGAACACGCGGACGGAACCTTCGAGTTGTTGGAGTGGCCCTTGGAAGAAAATTCGGCGGCATAGCCTCCGGCGGCGGAAGATGCGCACGGGTCGTCTTTACCGGGGAAAGGACGAAAGCCCCCTCTCACACTCCGGTAGCGGCCCCCCCCAGGAGGCTCTCCACCTCGTCGATCAGCGGCTGTAGCTCGGAAGCCAATCCGTAATCGCTTTGGCCATCCATCCAGCGCCGGAAGCTCTGGAGAGTGCTCTTGGCATCGGCGCCCCTGCCCTGCCGGTGCAGTGACATCGCCAGGAACAGGTAGCGCCACGCTTCCTCGCGCGCCGCAAACTTTCTACGCGCCGCCCGGTTGAGCTTCCCTGCTTGCTGGAGGGCTTCCGCTGCCTGGGGGAACAGCCCATTTCGATAGCGGGAAATCCCCGCGACCAACGACACGCGACTATCGGGTTCCTCGATTGTCAAGCCGAGGGCGGCTTCGGAACGACTGAGGGCGCGGGGAAGGAGCTTCTCGTCCAGCGGCATGAGCGCTTCCTCGAGGCTGGCGCTGTAAAGGAGCTGCGGATCGTCACCGCGCATCAATGCGAGGCGCAGCGCTGTCGCTCGAATCTCGGGCGCGACGGTCAAATCGCTCTGTATACGCACCATCACCTCGTCCACCAGGAAATGCTTCAAGAAGAGTTCGTCGACCAGAGGCTGCGCAGCTTTGGTACGGGCCAAGTAATCGAGCCGCGCCTCGCGACGCGCAAGTCGCCCCTCGTTCCCGCCAGCCTCCCAGATCCGCATCGTGCCATTAGCCCCCGCGGCAAGGATGCGCCTTGAATCGGGACTGACAGCTAGGGCCTCGACGCGACCCAAAGGTTGCCCTAGCAGTAGAAGAGTTTCCCCCGACTCACCGTCACGAACACCCAGCGTCCCGTCGCCGGAGCCGCTGATGATGCGCCTGCCGTCCGGGCTGTAGGCAACCGCAGAAATCCAGCTGGATTGATCATCGGTGCTTTGGAGCAACCTTCCCTCCACCACCGATTCCTCGGAATCGGAGAGCTCGCGGATGTCCCACAACTCAAGAACCCCTCTGCTGCGCCCGGTTCGCCCGGCGATCAGATGGGTACCGTCGGGGTGGAAGGCGATCGAACGTACATAGCTCCTGGATGAAGTGAGAGTCATCCGCGGCTCGCCCGACTCCAGGTTTTGCAGATCCCAGATCAGGACGTTGGCCCCGGCCGAAGCAAAATGTCTGCCATCGGAACTGACCGCGATGCTGTTGATCTGGGTGCGATGACCGGTTAGCTCGACCAGCAACTCGCTCGTTTCGAGATCGTAGACACGAACCTTGCGATCCCCCGCACCGGCAATGATGCGCGTACCGTCCCGGGTGACACCAACTGCTTCGCACCACTTATCGCCTACCGGATAGACTCGCAGCGCGCGCCCCGTTTTCGCATCCCACAGCCGCGCGGTCTTGTCGTGCGCACCCGAAACAACGAAATTCCCATCGGGCGAAAAAACGGCGGTGTTTACCTGACTTGTATGCCCGCGCAAGCGTCGTAGGGGCTCGCCGGAAAGGGCGTCCCAAAGAATGATGTCCTTGTCCTTCGAGGCCGTCACGAAACGCCTTCCCGACGGCGAAAAAGCGACGGATTCGATGTCGTGTTCGCCGTGCAGCCGCGGCAACTCGGTACACGACAGGTCCCCGGTAGGGTCCGTTACGTAGAGGTCCCCGGCATTCGATCCCGAAAGGATCCGATCACCGTCGGGGTAGAAGATGACGGTCCTCACGGGATCGGTGTGACCGCGTAGCGTCGCGGAAGTGCCATCCGCGTTCCACACGCGCAGGGTACCGAGAGCCGAACCGCTGACGAGGCGCTGGTGGCGATCATCGTAGGCGAGTGTGCGCACCGCCTGCACGTGACCGGTCAGCGTGCGCTGGCGTTTGCCGAGAATGGCGGCCCACACGCCGATGGTCTGGTCCTCACCGGCGGTGTAGAGCGTGTTTCCATCCGCTCCCCAGGCGATCTCGTTCACCGCCATCCCCGAGTGGCCGCTGAGCGCGTGCTGGCCCATTCCGATCGCGGCATTCCACAGATAGACCGTACCGTCCACCGATGAGGAAGCGAGCATCTCGCCGTCGGGGCTCCAGGCAAGATCCGTGATACGCGAATGATGGCCCGAAAGCCGTACTTCGGCCTTGCCTTCCTCCAGGTTCCAGACGATGACGCCGCCGTCCCCTGCCCCCGATGCGAGCAGCCGTTCGTCCGGCGAAAACGCTACGGAACTCGCGCGTCGGCCATGAAAGATCGGTTCCCCATCCCGGGGAAACACGAAACGCGGATCGCCATCGTCAACATCGAATACCCTGACGTTCTCATCCCGCCCCACGAGAGCCAGGAGTCGGGCCCCATCCGCAAGGGACATGTCCAGGTTCTTGAGGAGACTTGTCACCGCCACCGCGATCCCCAGACTGATCTTCGGCCCCTCCGCGAGGTCGTGACCCTCAGCGTCGAGGAATCGCACCTGGCCGTTGCCCAGCAGCGCAACAACACGGCCAAGCTTGCGGTCGAATGCCAGCTGATGGACCCCACCAATCAGGTGTTCGAACTTTGCGATGGGAGCGTCAGCCTTGATCTTCAGGTGCTCCCACTCCCATCCGCGCAAGTTCGCATCGCATGCATTCAGGCGTTCGTCGGCCTCATCGAGATCGTGCAACATCAGCGAGAAATCGGCCGAGAGCACGTTGGCCACGTACTCGGAACGCTGCGCCTCCTCGCTTTTCTTCAGGGCGAGTTCAGCGTTTCGATTCGCTTCCTCCCGTTGCGCGAGGGCTTCCTTTTCTTTTTCGATCGCGTGCCGCTCACTCTCAAGCGCGCGCCGTTCGTTCGTTTCCGCCTGCACCTTGGCGGCCGCCGTCTGCCCCTTTTCGAACTCGAGCTTTTCGACCTGCCTTTCCTTCAAGACGAGGTAGAACACCGCAGCTACGGCGGTCAGAAGGAACATTCCCGCGAAGGCCGCCGCCATCCCACGATTGCGATGCATCCACTTGCGAATCTCGGCGATCGAACCGACCTCATACGCTCCGACAACGCGGTTCTCGAGGAAGGCCTCGACATCGTCCGCCACCTCGAGCATGCCGGCATAGCGCTTCGTCTGATCACGCTGCATGGCTTTCTCACAGATGGCGATCAGCTCATCCGGTTGGTCCTTCGCCAGCTTCGCGACAGGCGCCGGCGGGCCATGCAATACGCGGGTCAGAACCGTGTGCGGCGAGATGCGTTCGCCCTCTGCGACGTAAGGGGCCTTTCCTGAAAGCATGTAGTAGAGGATCGCGCCCAACGAATAGACATCCGCCTGGGGGCCAACCTCCTCCAACCTGCCTTGCGCCTGTTCGGGAGCCATGTAGCAGGGTGTCCCGACAACGTCGCCATCCATCGTGACGAGCGGAGAATCTGGATTCGCCTCCGATTCGTCACGCCGCACGGTCTTCACCAGAGAAATCGCCGTAACCTCCTGGGGCGATGACTTGAGTCGCAGGTCGTGCGAGTCGTTACGCCCCAGGACGCGCGCCAGGCCCCAGTCCATCACATACGTCTCACCGAACCGTCCCACCATGATGTTGGACGGCTTCAGGTCACGGTGGACGACACCCTTCGAATGGGCGTAGGCCATCGCTTCGCACACCTTGAGGATCCAACCCAGGATCTTGGTCCGCGTCATCTCCTCCGTTCCATCGCGAGCCTGGTCGAGCGCCTCCTTCAGTTCGATCCCCCGCACCAGCCGCATCGTGAAGTAGCAACGCCCATCGTCATCGATGCCCAGGTCGTGCACCGGAACGATGCCCGGGTGGTCCAGCTGGCTCGTGATCTGGGCTTCCTCGAGAAAGCGGCCGAGCCGCTCCTGATCGACCTCGCTCTCATCGGTTTCGCCGGCACCCTCCCGGCCGTGCATGACCTTCATCGCCAGCTTGCGCCGCAGGTCATCGTCCCAGATGCAAAGCACCGTCCCCATCCCGCCGCGGGCGATCTCGCCCTTGATCTGGTAGCGCGATCCCAGCTGGAGCTGGTCGGTCAAGCGATCCACCAGTTCGCGCGAGGATCCGGTTTTTCTCGAGGAGGAGCCCGAGCCCGCATCGCGACCCCCGTGAAGCCCCGAATCCTCCGGCGCCTGGAGGTTGATCTCCGGGTCGACCTCATCGCCGAAATGTCGCTTGAGGCGCTGGACGAAGGACAGCTGGTTCTGGCTCTTTTCGTCCGTGCCGCCTTCGGCGTGGGGATCACGATCGCTCGGGGTCATTTCACAAAACTGGGCGGGTCCGGATGCCCCCCATCTTATTACAGATCGGGGAAGGAGACCCCCCCCTCCGCCCCCGTGGGGGTCGTGTTCCGCCCGTGTGTGGGCCTCTCCCGAGTGCCTCCCGGCCCCGATCCACAACCCGCGGCCGAATACCGCCGACGTCCTGAAGAAACACCGCTCACCGGGTTCCCGGTTCACCTCGACCCCGAGTCCGGAAGGCCCTACAACATCGTTCGGACCCCGCCACGGCCTTCCTACAATCCACTCTCCCGGGGGCCGCCCCCCGGGAGACCACACCATGAAACGCACGCTAGAGATCGTCCGCGGAGCACGAGCGGGGGAGGCACGCCTGCTCGCTTCCCTCGAGGGACATCGAAACGCGATGCAAGACGACCCGCGGAAGCTGGGGCGGCCGGTGCGCATCATCGTCCCCTCCGGAGCGCTGCGGAAACACCTGAACGCACGTGTCGTCGCCCACTTCGGAGCCTGCGCGGGCATCGAGGTGCGAACCCTTTTCGCCACGGCCCTCGAGGTCCTCGCCTTCGCACGTGGCGAGGATCCGGACGCCAACGAAGCCGCGCCGAACGGGCAAGTCCTGTTTGAGATCTTCGCCCGACGCGAAGCGCGGAACGAACCCAGCCTGCGGGAAGCGCTCGATGGACTCGAAGCCGGCTATCGGGCCGCGGTCGAAACGATTCGAGACCTGTTCGATGCCGGGTTCGAACCGGCGCACGCCGAGGCCCTCAGCGAACGGTTGGACGGGGGCGGAGCGGTGATCGAACGCGCACGGGCTCTTCTCGCCGTGGCCGCATGCGTTGGAGACCAGCTCGAGGAACGAAGGGCGGAATTGCCCGCACGTTTTTTTGCCGAAGCGAAGCGGCTTACCGAACGGGGCTCCCACGGACAGGCCTTCAGCGCACTCTTCATCCACGGCTTCGCCGACGTGACGGGCCGCGCGGGTGATTTCCTCGAGGCCCTTTTTCGTCGCTTCCCCTCCACCGTGATTCTCGACGAATCGCTCGACCCATGCGATCCCTCGCGCCCGGATGCTGGCAGCATCTTCTCGGAACGCCTGCGGCAACGCTTCGAGGGACAGGCCAAGGAGGTCTCGACGATCGCGCCGGAGCCCGCGGCGCAGCTCACGTTTGTACGAACATCCGGCCCCGAGGCGGAAGCCCGTGCGGTCGCCGAACGCATTCGCACGCTACTGAACGAAGGTGTCCAGCCCGAGAGCATCGCGGTCTGCGCGCGCGAGTTGACGTCGCACAAGAGTGAGCTGCGCTCGCAGTTCGGGGCTCTCGGCATCCCCTTTTCCGCTCCGGGAACCGCGGGGCTTGTCGATGGACCCGCGCGGGCGATTCTCGCGCTCCTGGAATCGATGCACAACGGGGGCCGCGTGAACGCCCAGCGCTGGCTCGACGCCTGTGCGCGATTCGTCTTCGAGCGAACCCTCGACGGTGAAAGAAAGCGTGTCCCGCGCCGTCCTTCGCCGGACCTCAGACTCGCCCTGCGCGCGGCCGGCGGCGGTCGACTGCAGGACGTCGCCCGGCTGAATGTCCCGGCGCTCGTCGATTTCCACGGAACCTATCGACTTCCGACACGTACGGGACTGCATTCCGGATCGGACCCGCGCACCGATGGGCCAAAGGAAGAGCAGGCCCGAAGGATCAGCGGGACGTACGCACCCTATCGGCGCGTCCACGGTGACGATCTCAAGGTGGTCGTCGCGGGTGCGGGCCGCATGCTCGGAAAGCTCCATGCGTGGCCGGAAAGAGCAGGGATCCGCGATCACCTCAAGCGCTTCGAAGACCTGCGCAGGTGTCTGGGCTGGCGCTCCAACGATCCGGCGGAGGAGCGGATCCAAGGAGCGCTGGAAGAGCTCGGCCTTGCCTTCGCGGCCGAGACCTTGGAGCGCGTGGAGTTCCTGTGGCTCCTGGAGCGCACTCTGATCCCCATCGTACGGCCCGCGCTGCAGCGTGAGGGCGAGCGTGCCACCGAGAGCGGCGTCCAGATCCTCGATGCCATGGCCGCACGCGCACGCACCTTCGAGCACCTGTTTCTCATCGGACTCAACCGCGACTCGTTTCCCCGCGTCGTCGCTGAAGATCCGCTGTTGCCGGACGCGTTGCGGGCAGCGTGGAGCGAGCTCTTGCCCGATATCCCCATCAAGGCTCGCGGCCGGGAGGAGGAGCGCTATCTCTTCGCCCAGCTCGTTTCCTCCAGTCCGAACGTCACCCTCAGCTGGCAGACCAACGACGCGGAAGGCAAGGCGCGGGTCATCTCACCTCTCATCGAACGCCTGGGGATCGAGAATCGAGCGGTCGAGGAAGCGCAGCCGTTGATCCCGTCCAGGGTTGTCTTCGAAGACCGCGTTCACACGGCGCAGGAACACGCTGTGCTCGCCGGCCTGATCGGCGGACCGCGGACTTTGCTGCCGCGCCTGCAGCTCGCGCTCGAGGAAGCGGGCCTGTCGCAGGCCGCGCGGACCGCGGATGCACGGGTCCGGGCACTGCGTGCCTACGAGGACAAGGATCCGAAGAGCCTGCTCCCCTGGCTGGGCTGGCTGGGGCCGCAGGACACCGCTCCCACGCGCCCCGATCCACTGCGGGAACCGCTGTTCATCACGCACATCGAACACGCGGTGGACTGCACCTGGCGCCTGGCCCTCTCGAAGATCCTACGCCTCGAAGAAGCGCCCGATCCGCTGGAACGTCTACCGAGCATCGAACCCCGAACCCTGGGTTCGCTCGTGCACGAGGTTCTGGAACGAATCGCCGCCGCAAGCTGGGATGAAGAAACGCGGCCCCAAGACCTCGAACTGGCCCTCGCCGGAGAGCCGCGGCCCACGAGGTGGCCGAGCCTCAAGGCCCTGGAACACTTGACGGACGAGGTCGCCCGGGAGCTCCTCGACCAAAAGGGATCACACGAGCCCGGGCTACGCCGATTGATCTGCCATGTCGCCTTGCCCTTCATCGAACGCGCCCGATCCCTTTTTTCCGAGGAAGCTTCGCACCATACAAGCGAGGAGAAGACCAGTGGCTGCCTCGGTGTGGAATTGTCGGGTGTTGCGGAAGCCCAGCTCTCGGACGGCCAGAGGATGCGCGTGCGCTTCATTGCCGACCGCGTCGACCGGTTGGGCGACCTGCTGATTCTCAGCGACTTCAAGACCGGTAAGCAGGCCGTGAGCGAGAGCGAGTTCCTGAAGAAGCTCAGCCAGGGCAAGATCCTGCAGCCGTCCGCCTACGTCCACGGCACGACAAGCGCCGAGAAAAAGGTGCGCGCGCGCCTCTTGTACCTCAACCCCGAAGTGGATGAGGACCGCCGGTCGGTCCTCATCGAGAAGGAGAGCCCGGCCGCAGAGACCTGGATCCACGCGCTCAAGCCCGTACGCGACGCCTGGCACGCGGGCGTCTTCTTTCCCCGACTCACGGACCCGACCGGCGAGCGCGTGCACGATAGCTGTCGCATGTGCGACGTTTCCGCCGCTTGCCTGCACGGCGATAGTTCGGCGCGGGCCAAGCTGGTCGAGATGGCTCACGGTGACGATGCGACAGTCGAGCTCACGGCCATGCGCGGGCTCTGGGAAGTCGCACGCGCCAAGAAAAAGGGCGAGGCTCGCCGGTGAAACAGGAACAGCTGTTCCCCGGGGCCACACCCGCACCCCTTTCCCGGCAAGAGGCCGAGGGCGATGATCAGGCCCGCCGTATCGCCGTCAGCGATTTCTCGCGCCCACTCCTTTTCGAAGCCGGCGCGGGCACGGGCAAGACCGCCACCCTGGTCGGCCGCATCGTGGCCTGGGCCATGGGGCCCGGCTGGGATGAAGTCGAGGCGAAAACGGAGGAGAGGACTCACGAGCGCATCGCCCCACTCGTCCTCGAAGGGGTCTCGGCCATCACCTTCACCGAGGCCGCAGCGGCCGAGATGTCGACGCGCGTCGGCCAGGTTCTACAGGATCTCGAGCACGCCGCTGACGATCACGTGCCGATCGGCCTGGAGCGCGGCTGTCTGCCCGGGGCCCAGGCCGATTGGAGCCCCCGTGCGCGGGCCCTGCGTTCCGCCCTCGATCGGCTGACGACGTGCACGATCCACGCCTTCTGCCGGCGCCTGCTCGCGGCGCACCCGTTCGAACTGGGTCTCGATCCCTACTTCGAACTGGACGCACGCCAAACGCGGGTTCCCCTCTGCGTCCGTGAGGTGCTCGAAGAGTTCTTCAGCGAACGCTGGGGGCGACGCGAGGAATCCGACCTGCTCGAGCTGGCACGCCGGGGCTTCGGACCGCCGGAGATCGAAATGGCCGTGCTCGACCTGCTCAAGGAAGGTGCACGCGCCGTCGATTTCATGACCTCACCGTTGAACGCCGAGGTGTACGCCGAGCTCAACGCAAAGCTCGTGCCTTCTCTGACCCTGCTCGGCCGGCTGGCGGTCCCTTTCGCTGGAGTACCGTCGAACCAGAAGACACACCTGGTCCTCAACGCGGTGAATGACTCGCTCGCCCTGGTGGCGGCTGAAACGAAGCAGAACAAATCCGGTGAGAAGACGCGCTTTGCAAACCGGCAACGGCGGCTGGCCGAGCTCTTCAACAGGAAAACGCTGGATAAGCTGAAACTCTGGCGCAAGGGCGAGCTGACGAAGAACGAGCTCAAGCGCGTCGAAGGCCAGGAGGCACAGCTCGCGCAGGCCGCGGAACGCTTGGAAGCCGCGCTCCTGCCCTTCCTCGAACTCGACCCCGAACATCTCGAACGTGTGCGTGCGCTGGTGGCCGAGATCCTCGCACGCGTCGAGGCACGCCTACGCCAGCGGGGCCTCGTAACCTTCTCGGATCTCTTGCGCGATGCGCAACGGCTCCTGAACGAGTCCCCCGAGGTGGCTGCCACGGAGCGAAAGCGCATTCGCCAGCTCCTCGTCGATGAATTTCAGGATACGGACGAGAGCCAGTGCGACATCGTGCGCCAACTGGCCCTGCGCGGCCCCGAGTCCGAGCGTCCTACGCTCTTTTGCGTCGGCGACCCCAAACAATCGATCTACTCCTGGCGCAACGCCGACCTTCAGGCCTACGACACCTTCAAGCGGGAACTGGGCCAGGCGGGCGGCGAGGTTCTACACTTGACACGCAACTTCCGTTCGACGCCGGCCATCCTGGAAGAGGTCGAGCGCGCGGTCGCCCCGGTCATGGAGCGGGTCGTGGGCGTCCAGCCGGAGTTCGTCCCCCTGCAAGCGCATCGCTCACCCACGTACGCGAACGACCGAGCGGCGATCGAGTTCTGGCCGTCCTGGCCCCTCGACGAAAACGGCGCCTTTGTCACCTCGCCCAGGAGCCCCGTGCAAGCTGGCTACGAAGCCGAAGCGCAGGCGATCGCCACCGATGTCGCACGTCTGTCGGCCGAAGGCACGGCTTTTCGAGACGTCGCCTTGCTCTTCCGTTCCGCCACGAGCGTCGAGGTCTATCTGCGGGCACTGCGCGAACACGCCATCCCTTACGTCGTCCAGAGCGACCGCAGTTACTACCGCCGGCGCGAGGTGATCGACGCCGGCGCGCTCGTGCGTTGCGCGCTCGATCCCACAGACCAGCTGGCCCTTGTCACGCTCCTACGCTCCCCCTGGGTAGGCGTTCCCGATGCGGCCCTCTTCGCCATGTGGTCGGTTGGCTTCCCCGATGTAGCAGCGCGTGCGTTCCGCGCGGACGAAGAGGGCTTCGAAGAGATAAAAGCCACCATCGACCAGGCCAAGCAGGCCCTTCCCCACGTCCCCGCAGGCGAAAAATTGGATGGCTGGGACGAGAGCGCACGCGCCGCGATGTGCGCGCTGGCCGAGCTACGCACGGCCTTCGAAAGCGATACGGTCGATCGTTGGGTCGAGCGAATACGCAGCCTCTTCCAGCCGGATGCGATCGAAGCGGCTCGCTTTCTCGGCGCCTTCCGCCTGTCGAACCTCGAACGTTTTTTCCGCGACCTGAAGAACACCCTCGAGGAACGAGGCGACGTTCATTCGGTGCTCGCATCCCTGCGCACCAGCCTGGGCCGCGGGGTTGAATCCGAGGTCACGCGGCCCAGCGACTCCGGGGTCGATGCGGTTCGCGTGTTGACGATCCACGGATCGAAGGGACTCGAATTCGCCCACATCTACTTCGCCCAATGCAACCGGGTCTCCCTCGGCGACCGGAGCAAGAAGGACTTCTTCGAACGCCGGGGAGGGAAGGTTGCCTACGCATTCCTCGGAGCCAAGACCCCCAACGCCTTCGCCGTTAGGCAACGCACGACGCTCGCCGAAGCAGCCGAGCGGGTGCGACTTCTCTATGTGGCACTCACCCGCGCAAAGGAACGCCTGGTATTGCTCGGTGCTTTCTCGGCCGATCCGAAGGGCGCTGCCTGGAGGCGCGTAACCAACTTTACCGGTCTTCTCGAACATCGCGAGGGAATCGATCAGGCCTTGTCCGAGGTCCGCATGTCTCCCCCGGACCACAGTGTCGTCGATCCCTTCGGTTGCCTCTTCCGCTCTGCGATCGGAGTCGCAAAGACCCCGGGGCCCGCGGCGAAGGCCCCCCACGAAACCGCTCTCAGTAGCGCCTGCGCACAGCCCGAACTTCCCACGCCGACCGCGATCGCCGTGGAACTGCGTGCCCTGCGCGAGCAGCGCGAGCAAGCTCGCCTGCACCAGGCACGCCCCTTCAGCACCGCCGCCAGCGACGGAGGGCACGACTTCAACCCTGCGGATGCCGGCCTGGTGGAAAACGCCGAGGAGCAGGCCGGCTCGAGCCGGCGCGTCGCCCGGGCGGTCGGCGTGGCGGTGCACCGCGTTCTCGAACTCAGCGATCTGACGGTGAACCGCGCGGAGGAATTCGAACGACGGCTCGAAAGCCTCGGGGGAATGCTCCCGTGCCTGGTGCATGTCAACGACTTGCCCGGCGCTCTGGAGCGGGCTCGCGCCCTCCTCGTGGGTATGCGCGACAACGGGCTCTGGGATCGCTTCTTCGATCTGCAAACCGACGTGGTCGCACGTGAGCTGGACGTCTTGCTCGTTCCCACACTCGAGCTGGGCGAGGCGACGGGCTATGTCTCGGGAAACATCGATCTCCTGTATCGCGATTCGGCCTCTGGAGAATGGGTCATCGCGGATTACAAGAGCGATTTCGTGGACACCGAAGCGGAGCTCGAGGAACGAATCGCCGGCTACCGTGCCCAGGGGCGAACCTACGTGAAGGCCTTGCGCGGGGCACTGCAACTCCCCGACGATCCCCGCTTCGAACTCTGGTTCCTGCATCCCGGCCGTGTCGTGGTTGTCCCCACCTAAGAGGGGCAGCCAAGGGAACCATGGAGCAGCCCCCGCGAGGGGTGATAGGCTGTGGTCATGCGTGTCAGCGGTTTTCTTCTCGGCCTTACGATCCTCGTCACACAGCCCCAAGCGGACGCCCCTCTCAAGACCCTGAGTCCGCCCCAGAGCAGGGCTTTCGTGCGCGCGCTGGCGAGGGCGGAGAAAGCGCTTACCGACGCGCGCTTGACCGAGGCCCGCGAGGCCCTGCGCGCCGCTCTCGAGCGCGACCCGAAGTCGATGGAGGTGTGGCGCCTGCAAGCCCGGCTAGGCAAGGCGCTCAACAACCCCGATGAGGAGGCCTACGCGCTGCACCGCTTGCTGCGCCTCGTTATCGCCCGGGGGACCAAGAAGGAGCGCCAGACCGTCCAGGCGCAGCTCTTTGCGGTCGACCCGATCGCCGAAGGCGCGCTTTCGTTGCTCCTGAGACATCAGCAACAACTGGCCGAGATCGCACAGAAGTACGAGAAGAAGAAATGGCCCCACGCGGCGATCGCCGTGCACAAGCGCATCCTCGCGCTCGACCCGGAAAACGAACCTAGCCGAGCGGCCATCGAGAAGCTCGCGGCCGCTCCCGATCCCAGCCTGGCTGAGGATGCCCGACCGCCGGATCTCTTTGCTGATGTGTCTGAGGAGTGGATCAAGGAATACGATCGGGAACACTCCGAGTGGAAGGAACGCGGCAAGCTCCAGGGCGACAATTACGCCACCTACACGGATGCCGGCTACAAGATCATGGTTCAGGCAGCCGAAGCGATGGAGCAGATGAACGCGTTCTATCGACGCTTCTTTCAATACGGGACCGAGGAGGATGGGCGCAGTGTTTCCCCTATCGACCTGAAGATCTTCCGCGACCGAGATGAGTACTTGAAGTACGGATCATCGCCGGCGGAATGGTCGGGCGGACAGTTTACGGGCAGTGCGGTCGAGACCTTCGCCGGCAACGGCTTCGAGAGCATGATGGGCGTGCTCTTTCACGAAGCCGCACACCAGTTCGTTTCGTTGGCGACGAATTCGGCCGGATGGCTCAACGAGGGACTCGCCTCCTTCTTCGAGGGCTGCCGGATACTGAAGAATGGCACGGTCGAGATGAACCTGCCCGCCAGTCACCGCCTGTTTCCCCTCGTCCAGCGCATGGAGGAAGGGTGGATGGGCGATGAGGACGACGGCATCTCGAACGAAGACCCGAACCAGACTCCGAGCCGGGCGCCGACGTTCCGCATCGTGCTCGAGAACAAGTACGAGTGGGGCCCGCCCTGGTACGCGCCGACGTGGGGCGTGGTGTACTTCCTCTACAACTATCAAGACCCCGTGGACGGACGCTACGTCTACCGTAGGGCGTTCCGTGAGTTCATCAATGCTTCGGGCGGCAAGATGGGTGACACGGCGGTCAAGAACTTCGAGGAGGTCGTGCTGGCTAACCCGATGAAGCCGACCAAGGGCACAGAGTCTTCGATCGAGCTCCCACACACGGTCGAGCAACTCGACGCGGTCTGGAAGGACTGGACTATCGCCCTGAGCAAACAACAATCCGGTGCAACCCAGACCTCCCGACCCTACCTCGAGTGGGCCGAGTTCGCCATCCTGAGGGGCGAGCGCTCCGATGCCAGCGAACACTTCGAAAAGGGACTCCGGCAAACACCCGACGACGCCGAGCTGCTGTTCGCTTTCGGAGAGTTGCTGGTCAGTGAAAAGGAGACCGACCGGGCCACCAAGTTATTCCGCCGCGCCCTGCGCGAATTCCAAGAGAACGGCTCAAAGAAAGGGGTCGATAGGACCCTCGCACACCTGCGCCGGATCGACCCCAATCTGCGCCAACTCCAGAAACTGGAGACGCAGCTCGCCGCGGATGCGCGCGCAACGGTGGCCAGCTACATCGATCGGGGCCTGGAATTGGTCGCGATGGATCTGGCGTTGCGCTGGGGCAACGACCTGGACATTCCCGAGCTTTTCACCGAGTACGAGCGAGCGATACGCAAGGAGGGCCGCTCGCTGGCGGAATGGAGACTGGCCTACAACGAGGAAAACCTCGATGGGTGGATCAGCAACCCCGCCTTCAAGGCCTCCGGACCGCTGATCGAGGGAGAGGGCGGCAAGTACAGCCCGAATTCCTTCAGCTATCGTTTCCTCGGCCTCGACGAGATCACCTCGGGGGATTTCTCCTTCGAGGCGGAGGTCCTGGCGGAGCACGGCAATGTGGCCTTCGCGGGACTCATCTTCGGTCGCAAGTCGCTGGATGCTTTCCACGCGCTGTTTCTGTCTCCGCCGGGTGAGAACGGGTTGGGTTACGTCGACCTGGCCAGCTTCTATTCCCCAAGCGAGTTCGACACGTGGCGACACAACCCTGTCGCCAAGAAGGACGGGAGGTACGGCGGTGAGTGGTACCGACTGCGTATCGACATCACGGGAAACCTGGTCGACGTCTGGGTGGACGACGAATTCGTCACGACCCAGGAGTTCGCCAGCCGAGACGTTCTACGCGGATCGTTCGGGCTCATCATGGGCGATGGCAAAGTGCTCTTCCGCAACGTGCGGTATCTGTCGCGCAACCCGCGCGATCCATCGGGAGTCATCGACCGCGAACTGCGATTGGGCATCGACACGACCCTGGCAACGGCTGAAGCCGGGGACGACTGGGAAGAACAGGAGAATCCCACTCCCAGCTCGAACGGCAGCTGGGTGGGTCTCCGGCCCGCTTTTCCCAGGGTCCTACGCTGGGTTCAAGACGAACGCCGCAGCTGGAAGGAAGGAGCTTCCCATCCCCAGCTGATGGTGCTCTGGAGCTGCGAACAGAATGACGTCATCGCGGTAGACGGGTGGCTGAACGACCTGGCCCGGCAATACGAAGAGATCGGTTTGCTGATCGTCAACGTCGTGTCCAACTACAACAGCGGTCAATCGAGCGGCAAGAGCGTAGATGAGTATCTGAAATCCCATCCCTTTCCCGGCAGCGTCGGCGTCGATGAATGGGACGACGAGGGCGGCGTCGGCCGGACCTTTCGCGACTACTCCGTCGCACGCTTCCAGCTACCGCGGGTGCTGCTTCTCGATGTGGACGGAAAGGTGGTCTGGGAGGGAGCGCCCGGATTCTCCAAGGCCATCGGTTGGCCCCAGGAATCGAGCTTCCTGCAGAAGCCCCTGGAGGACTTGATCGCCAGGCGGCGGCTCAACGAGCTCCTGCCCTGGCTCGAACGGTGGCAGGAACAGACAGGAACGACCGACGCCGCGATGGATTTCGAGGAGTTGATCCCGCTCTTGGGCGAAGCGAAGGGCTTCGACGGGATCTTCCCCACGGTGCGTGAAGCCCAGGCTCGCTTGAAGGACATCGAGAGTCTTCTGGGCGACCTCGAAGCCACGACGGCGCAGGTCGTACGGCACGGGGCCGAGCCGTCCCTGGATGTCCTTCTGGAGTGGTCGCAACTCCTGGGGCACGACATCCAGGCGGGTAAGGAGATCCGCAGGGCACAGAAGGGAGCCAATGCCCAGGCCTGGAAGCGCGCCCAGGGCATGTTGAAGCCGATGCTCAGAAAGATCGAGAAAGGCAAGCCTCCGGGCTCTCCGGCCCGTGCGATCGAGAAGCTCCAGGGGATCCCGGGGCGCTTTCCCGCTCTCCTGGCCGAGCGCATGGCAGCGGCTGCGAACGACCCCGAGGAACTCACTGAGCTCGTGCAAAACGCGGAAGAGCTTCCACAAGTTTGGTTGCTGACCGAACTGCTCGGCTGGTTTTGAGAGGTCTACCCGTCTTTTCTGGAGGATCCTCAGCCTCGCGCCCCTGCCTGGGCTATTTTTTGGATGAAGCAACTTGCGTCACGGTTGCGTGACTGACCAACCTTGTCTCTCCTCACTGACAGGCCTGGCGATCCTCCCGTCGCCCGGCCTGTCTTTTTTTTGACGCCGGGGCACCGCGATCTCTAGCGCAAAATCCTCGTGCCTGCACAGTCGCTGACACACCTGCGGGCAAGGTGGTCCAGGTGGACGGTCTCCCCCCCCTGAAGGTGGCAGGCGGAGTGCGAGCGGAGGAAATCCCGAGGTGGATCGCCGAGTGTGGCGCCGGAAGCAAAGGCGAGCCCGGGCAGCGAGGTTCCGGGGAAGCGGAGCGTGCGGCGGTTTTCTACACTGACCGGGCCGATCCCTCCCAACCTACGAGCTAAACGGTTTCATTACATGAGCGACAACCGCCCCATTCCCCAGCGCATGCCCACCGTCGGAGATGTCGAGCCGGGTACCTACCACTGGTGCCGCTGCGGCCGTTCCATGAATCAACCCTTCTGCGACGGCTCCCACTCCGGCACCGAATACGGACCGCTCGAGGTCCAGATCGAAGAAAAGAAGACCGTCGCGTGGTGCAATTGCAAGCGCACCGGCCGTGAGCCCTTCTGCGACGGCACACACTCACGCCTGCCCGAGTAGAGATGCAGGGCCTTCTGCTGTGTCTTCTTTGCACCCTTCCGGCCAGCACGCGGACGCCGGCCGACGCTGAGGATGATCCCGTTCCGTGGTACGCCTGGCTCGAGACCACCGGCGGTCCGCTCGGCTTCGGGATCGAATTCGAAAAGAGCGAGGAGGCCGACGGCTGGATCGCCTATCTCGTCAACGAGCCCGAGCGCATCCCGATCCGCGACGTCTCATGGAACGGGGATGAACTGACGCTCGACATCCCCCACTACGACTCGTGCATCCGTGCGAAGCGCGACGGTCGCGAGCTGCGCGGCACCTGGACCAAGCGCAGAGGCAAGGACAAGGTCGCCGTGGTCCCCTTTCGCGCCCGTCCCGGGAATGCGTTGCCCGCACGCCCGACCTTGACCGTACTCCCCAAGTACGTCGCCGGCCGCTGGGCTGTCGATTTCGAGAGCGACGAGCTCCCCGCCGTCGGTGTCTTTGAACAAGAGGTCGGCTCCAACAAGCTTCACGGTACCTTCCTCACGGCGACAGGCGACTACCGCTACCTGTCCGGACACGTCGCTGCCGCTGAACTGACGCTGTCCTGCTTCGACGGTGCTCACGCGTTCCTCTTCAAAGCGACCGTTCTTCCCGATGGCAGTCTGCGCGGCGACTTCTATTCGGGCAACTGGTGGCACGATACCTGGACCGCACGGCGTGAAGACAGCGTCAAAACCGTCGATGCTTTCCGGCAAACCTCCTGGAGCGAACGGGCCTCCCTGGCGGACATCCACTTCCCCGACACCCAGGGGAAAATGAGGTCGCTGGCCGAACCGGCATTCGATGGCCAGGCCTACCTCGTCCAGGTCTTCGGTAGCTGGTGCCCCAATTGTCACGACGAGTCGCGCTATCTGGTCGAACTCGACCAGCGCTATCGTGAGCGCGGGCTTTCCATCCTCGGATTGGCTTTTGAACTGACCGGCGAGTTCGAGCGCGACTCAGAACAGGTCGAGATCTTCAAACGTCGGCACGGAATCCGTTATCCCCTCCTGATCGCAGGTTCGGCCGCCAAGGCGGACGCGACCCGGGCTCTCGGTGTCTTGGATCGGGTACGCTCCTATCCGACGACGATATTCCTTTCGGGAGATGGAAGGGTGAGGGCCATCCACTCAGGATTCAGCGGCCCGGCGACGGGTGAAGAACACAGGGCGCTACGGGCTGAATTCGAAGGTCTGATCGAGAGGCTACTGGCCGAAGAAACGAACACCGCACAGCTACGTGGGACGCTCCTGGCCTGCACGTGGCGGGTGAGCAAGAACGGCACGGAAACCGCGACTATCGAATTCCGCGAACACGACGGGGAACTTGTCGCACGACGTGGCGGTGCAGAGGGAAGCGCACTTCCCGTGCACCTCCTCGCTGACGCCGTCTACATGGCAGGGCGCACCTATCGCTACGATGCCCAGGCGAAGGTTCTTTTCGATGTTAGCGACTTCTCGAGACGCATCACTCCCAGCCGAGCTTCCCTCACGCCCATTTTCGGCGAGCGCACACCCCAAGTGGACACGCTTCGCCACAGGCTTGCCTCACAGAGTCCGTTCGTGCGTCGCGAGGCGATCGTCGCGGCCGCCTACGCCCACCCCGAACTCCTCGAAGAAACCTGGGATGTGCTTGCGGAGGATCCGAACCTGGAAGTCCGCCTCGCGCACGCCTGGGCCACAGGCTTTCTATCGCTCCAAGGAAAGCGCGCAGCATTGGCGAGAAACCTCGAACATCCCAACGCGATGCTGAGGCGGGAAACCGTGCGTGCCCTGCTCAGACTCGGACGAGACGACGAAAACGCCCTGCGACACCTCGCCGCCATGGCCTCCGATCCCGATCCCCTGATTCGCAAACTGGTCCGCGATGGAGCGCGCTAGAAAGACCGCATTCGTCGGCATCGTTCTCACCGTTCTCCCCGGCCTGTGCGGGTGCGGAGTGAACTCGAACCCACCTTCGCCGGTGCAGCCGCAGAACGTCGCGGGCCTGGATCCGCAGGCCCTGCAACTCTTGCGCTCCAAGATCGCCGAGGTCTCCGGGGATCCAACCTCGGCCAGAGCCCACGGGATGCTCGGGCTGGCTTACGAAGCCAACAAGATGTGGTCAGAAGCGGACGCCTCCTTTGCAAACGCCATCGAACTCGATGGGCGCGAGCCTCTCTGGCAGCTGCATCGAGCCATCGCCGTTCAGAGCTGGGGCGACCTGGCTTTGGCCCTGGAGCTGTACGCAGACCTCGCTTCCAGGATGTCCGACTCGGCCGCCTTTCAGCATCGCTTCGGCGACGCCCTGCTCGCATCCGGTCGCGCGGATGAAGCGATCCCACACTTCGACTCGGTGATCCGCATGGAACCGGAGCGCCCCGAAGGCTACGTCGGGCGTGGCGGCGCCTACCTGAACCTCAAGGATCTCGAAAAGGCCGCCGCGGATCTCGAAAGAGCCGTGGAACTCGATGGGTCCTATCGTTCCGCCCACTACCTCCTGGGGTTGACCTACCGGGGTTTGAAAAGGAATGAGGCCGCGGCGCGCGAGCTGGCTCTCGGTCTCGACGGCAAGATTCGCTATCTGCCGGACGAGCTCAACGAAAACAGGAAGGCACTCGCCGTCAGCTATGGCACGCGCATGGAACGGTCCCTCGCACTACTGAAGAGCGGGAAGAACGCCGAAGCGGTCGAGATCCTCGAAGAGCTCTCGCGCAGCCATCCGGAGGATGTTAACGCGCTCAACAACCTCGCCACGGGCTATCGGCGGCTGGGGCAGGACCAGCGTGCCCTCGGACTTCTGGAAAGGGTCCACCGGATCGATCCAACGCAATTCGCAACGTTGATCAACCTCGCGGCCGTCCGCCTGGATGTGGGCGATCACCGCGGAGCCCTGGCCGATGCGGAACGCGCCGTTTTGCTGGCCCCCGATCACCGCAGCACACAAATGGTCCTCGGGCAGGTGCTTTCCCGCATGGGCAAACTGCGCGAAGCACGGGACGCTCTGGAGCTCAGTCTGGGACTCGGTGTCACGGCTGATGGGTATAACCTTCTGGGCGAGACCTGCGCCGCGATGCAAGATTTCACGAAAGCCCTCGAGTGTTTCGGCGAGGCCATACGTATCGATTCGTCGCACCTGAACGCCCACATCAACCTCTGTCGCTTGTACCTACTTCAAGGACAGCTGAACGAAGCGGGAAAGGTCTTGAGCCAGGCCAAGAGCCTAGCCCCCACCCATCCCCAGCTGGCGGCAATGGCTCGGGAACTCGACCAACGCAAGCGGAGCGTCCGGTGATACGCAACGCCTGCCTGCCACTCCTGGGACTGCTCTTCACAGCCTGTGCTGAGAGCCAGCCTCCCGAGCCTCTCGCCTGGTTTGAGGATGTCGAGTGCGGTCTGGACTTCGAGCACAGCTACGCAGACGAACGTCGTTACTGGATGCCGGAAACGGTCGGCAGCGGTCTCGCCTTTCTCGATGTCGACGGCGATGGATTCCTCGATCTGTACGCCGTACAAAGCGGTGACTTGAAGAGCGGCGGCGGATCAAATCGACTGTTCCGCAATGGCACGGAAGGCACGTTTGAGGATGTGACGGAGATCTTTGGGGTCGGCGACCGCGGCTACGGCATGGGCTGTGCCTGCGCAGACTACGACGGCGACGGGGACGTCGATCTGTACGTGACGAACCTCGGTGCGAACGTGCTCTTTCAGAACGCCGGCGGCTCCTTCGCCGATACGACCCAATCCACCGGCACGGGACACACCGGCTGGGGCACCAGCACCGCGTTTCTCGATTACGACCGCGACGGGGATCTCGACCTGTTCGTCACGAACTATCTGAACTGGGCTGAGTCGCGGGAGATCGACTGCAGTACGACCTACAGCGCGTTGGATTACTGCAGTCCGAAGAACTACAACGCACCCGCGCAGGACGTCTTGTACAAGAACGAAGGCGGAACTCGCTTCACAGACGTCACGGAGGCGGCCGGAGTTATCACATTCGGCAACGGACTGGGGGTCGTACCGGGTGACTTCGACAACAACGGTTTCGTCGATATCTATGTCGCCAACGATTTGATGCCCAACCGTCTGTGGTCGAACCAGGGCGATGGGACCTTCCGGGACGATGCCTTGATCGCCGGCTGCGCGGTCAACATGAACGGCGTGGCCGAAGCAGGCATGGGCGTGGTGGCACACGATTTTCAGGACGACGGTGACCTGGATCTTTTCATGACCCACCTGAATGCCCAGTCCAATACCTTCTATCTGAACGAAGAGGGCTCCTTCGTCGACGAGACGATCGCCCTGGGTCTGTCGAGCCCGAGCTTGCAGTACACGGGCTTCGGCGTCGGTTTCGCAGACTTCGACCGTGATGGACGGGACGACATCTTCATCGCCAATGGCCGCGTGGCCGCAGGCACGCCTACCTTCGACCCGCTGGACATCTATGCGGAGCCAAACCTCCTGTTTCGCGGTCGGAACGGTGCAGGATTCGAGGAGGTTTCTCACTGCGGTCTCCGCAAGCCCGTCGTAGGCAATACGCGCGGAGCGGCCTTCGGGGACGTTGACAACGACGGAGACATCGACGTCGCGTTACTCGAAAACGGTTCGCGTTTGAAACTCCTGCGCAACGTGTACCCCTCAACCGGCAACTGGATCCTGATCCGCGCACTCGAGCGCAGCGGTGGCGTCGCCATCGGCGCGCGCGTCGGAGTCGGGGAACCAGGCAAGGAACGCTGGCGGCAGATCCAACCGGGTTACAGCTATTGTTCTAGCAACGACCCGCGCGCGCACTTCGGTCTGGGAGCGGAGAAGGGAGCCATCCGTGTGCGCATCCAATGGGCAGACGGTCAGACGCAGGACTACGGCTCTCTGGCGCTCAACGCCATCCACACGCTGCGGCGTTAGCGAAGCTCTTGTAGACGCTGTTCAAGCAGCACGCGCGTCTTTTCATACCCGATGCGCCGGGCGTCGGTCATCGACAAGGCGGAAATGAGCCGTGTCGTCAACTCGTGCGCCTCCTGCAGAAACCGCTTCGCCTCCGCAAACTCTCCACGCCGGTAGGCGTCCTCGCTCATGGTCGTGAGCAGCGTGCCCAGGTTGTGGAGGGCGGTCGGATGGCTCTCTTCACTGCTCAATACCCGCCGAAACCCATCGATGGCACGACCAGCGATTGTACGCCACTGATCCGCGAGAGCTCGTGCCGATGCTTCCCGCCCCGCACTCAGCTCTCGTTCCATCTGCCGCCGCACCTCCTCCGACCGCAGGAGCGAACAGTTTGCCGCGCCCAGGCGACTCTGCGTACGCCCCGGGCGCAACTCGAGCACACGTGCGTAAGAGCGCTCCGCCTCGGCCAAATGCGTCACCCCGCGGTAAACCAACAGTTCGCCGAGATGCTCCAGCAACAAGGGATTGTCCGGTTCCAGGCGCGCGAGCGTCCGCAACTCCTGGATCGCAGAATCGACATCCCCCGCTGCGATCGTCTGCGAGACACGGAGCATCCGTTCGTACAACGGGTACTTATCGTACGGGTCCGCCAATAGATCGAAATCCAGCTCGTCCTCCAGGCCGAACCCCGCGCCGGAACCGACATATCCAAGGGACGACAACGCATCCAGTGCCCCTGAATCGAGCGTCAAGTCTTGCGGCTCAAGGCGCCCCTCCAACGAAACGAAGAGTCCCTCGATGGCCTCTGCGAATGCTCTCTTATCGTCATCGTTGCGGTCCCAAACATTGCGCAGCTCCAGCGGGTCGACCTCGCGATCGTAGAGTTCACGCCGGCGCGATCGGATGTACTTCCACGGCCCTCGAACGCCTGCTCGAAAGGGTGCCCAGCCGTGGGAAACATACGACTCGTAGCTCTCCATCACCAAGAGACGTCCTTCGTCATCCGCCTCGGCACGTATCCTCGGGCCGAGGTCGACGCCGTCGAATGCGCGGGGATCGAAGCCTAGCTCGAGCGCTCCCAATAGTGTCGGTGCGATATCGACGATCGAAACCGGGCCAGCGAAACGCCCCGCCGGGAGATCGGGGTGCCGGAGAACCAGCGGAATACGCACGGTTTGATCAAAAACGAAAAAACCGTGGGTCTTCTCCTTGCCATCGTCGAGGCCCTCACCATGGTCCGAAACGAATGCGACTATCAAGTCCTCCCACAAACCGAGCCGCTTCAGGTGTTCGAAGAGCTTCCCTAGCTCGCGATCCGCATACCGGATCTCGGCCTCGTAGAGATCCCGCTGACTCATCCCCGAGCGCTGCCCAACCGCCGTCGTCCCGGGAGCATCGAAAGGCGCGTGAGGATCATAGAGGTGCAACCAGTAGAAGAAAGGCCGATCGGAGCGGCTCAATTCATCGAGATCAGCCATCGCGCGCTCGATCATCTCCTTCGCTCGCAGTTGTACGACGTTGATTTCCATCGTGTTCGGTTCGCGCGGCGGAGCCGAGTAGCTTTCGAAGCCTTGATCCAATCCGAAGCATGGGTCGAGGACGAACGCTGCCACCGCCGCCCGCGAACGCCAACCGGAGCGCCCGAGAGTTTCCGCCAAGGTCTCCGCCGCCGCAGGCAGGCACCCCGCACCGTTGTCTCGCAACCCGTGGCCGGCCGGATAGAGCCCGGTCAAAAGCGAAGCGTGAGCCGGTAACGTCAAGGGAGCTGTTGTATAGGCATCATCGAAGACAATCGATTCTGCGGCGAGTCGATCCAGGTTCGGCGAGGGGCTGTTCTCCCGCCCCATGAAGCCGAAGGCATCCCGGCGCGCCGTATCGAGGGAGATGATCAGCACGTTCTTGGGCACCCGCACTGGAGGTGCGCAGGAGAATCCCGACGCTCCCCAAAGAACCAGGAGCCAGACCTTCCTTTGCTCTCGGAACATGGACTACAAGAGGTTGCCACCTCACCGATCGCGACGGAAGGTCTAGAAGGACATACCCACCGAGAAGTGGAGCCGAAAATCGTCCTCCGTGGGTCTGGGATCGGGATTCCAGGCAAAGTCAAGTCGCAATGGACCGACGGGAAGCCTGTAGCGCACTCCAAAACCGATCGCGTACCTCATGTCCTCGAAAGCGAAGGCATCTTTCGCGAATTCCGCAACGTTGCCGGTATCGACGAACACTGCGGTACTGAAACCGTCCAGGACTTGCTGACGCAGTTCGGCCGTCAACACCGAGAAGGCTTCGCCGCCTACGGGCTCTCCGTCGTCATTCAGACCGAGTTCACTTTCTCCGAATGAGCGCACCGTACGCTCACCTCCGTTGAAGAAGCGTTCTTGCAACGGGACGACCTCCCCTTCGGGGGGCGCGATCACGCCGCCGCGGAAGGAAAAGCCTGCGACGGTCGTCGGCGTCAGGGACAGGAAATTGGACTGTGTGTACTGCAAGCGAACGAAGTCCAGTTCGGAACCGATGGCCTTTTCCGCCCATTCCAATGAAAGACGCGTCACGGATCCCGTCGAAGGCGTGAACTTTTCGTTGCGCGTGTCCCGTGTGGTCGTCAGCACGAAAGAGGAGATGTCCGCGTCTTGGAGCAGATCCTGGGGGATGCTCGAGAAGTCGTCGCTTTCTACGTTTGAAAATCGATACTGGTACCCGAAGGTAGAGCTCCATGTGGGGTTCCACTTGCGCGACAGATCCAGACCGACGCCTTCCTTGTTGCTGATGAACGAAGGTTCTTTGCGACGGACTCCGAAAAGGGAATAGGTCATCGCGTACCGCGATTCCAGAAACCAAGGATCGGTCAGACTGAGGACCAATTCCTGAGCGCGGACCGCCGCCGTCGCCTCCAGCAAGAGGGAGCGTCCCGTGCCGAAGATGCTGCTTCGATCGCGGATTCCGAACGACAGGCGCGCAAGCTCGTATGAGCCCCATCCGGGTTCGGCCCAGAACTCGAACGTTGGAAGCTCTTCGACCTCTACGACCAGGTCTCGCTGACTCCCCGAACCCTCGAGTCCGATTTCGATCTTTCGGAACAAGCCGCTGTTGTACAGCTCGCGAAAAGCAGTTCGCACGGCCATGGCGTCGTACAATTCGCCCTCTTTCAGCGGGACGCGTGAGTGAATGAACTTGGCGCCCGTCTGCTCGTTCCCCCGCACGTCGATGGCGCCGATCGTGACCTCCGGCCCTTCTGCGACCTTCATCAAGATCACGACGGCCCCGCTGGTGTCATCCCGCACCACCTCGAAGTCGAGTTCTGCGTCGGGATGGGCGCGTTCCGCGTAGGCGGCCTCTATTTCTGAACGCAAGAAGTGCGCCGTGCGCGGAGCATAGGGTTGGTCCAGGGCGCCCGCGGCGACAGAGTCGAGCACTCCTCGAAAAGCCTCACTCACACCGGAAAACTCGACTTCGCGCAGGTAGTACCTCAACCCCTCTTGAACGGTAACGACCAGGCTCACCGAGCGCCGGTCCTCAGAAAACAACGTGTCGGGCCTGCCGACAACCACGTCCATGAAACCCTGAACCCTATAGAAGCGCTCGATATCGTCGATTTTCGAAACCACCTCGCTCTCGACGTACCAGCGCTTCTCCCCAAGAAGCGACCTGCGCTCCCCAAAACTTGCGCGCAGGGTGTCATGGTCGAAAGCATCGACGCCCTGAAAGGCAACCGCATCCAGGTACGCGCGCGGCCCCTCCTCGATCCGTAGTACCGCACGCACCCTTCCGCTCTCGGTGCGGTCGTATTCATAGGTGACTCGGACGGAGGGAAAGCCTTTCCCACGAAAGAAGCGCTCGAGCGTCCAGGCTGCATCGTCGACGTCCGGTTTGTCACCGTCTGTTTCAAAGGACGCGAGGTCCTGCTCGATCACCTTGCGCAGGCGTTTTTCCGAAAAGGAGAAGGAACCTACGAACGAAAGCGCGTGCCCATCCTCGGTCTGCGACGGAGACACGGTCGCCGGCGCCGCGCAGGCGACCAGTAACATCGACCCGATCGAAAAAAACCGCACTGCCATCAACGCAACCGAAACATGAACCGATAGCCCAGATTGATTTCCCCGTAGGCGTCCTGTTCGCCAACAAGAAACTGCGTCGGGCCTACATCGCTGTCTCCGAAGAGGCGAAAGGTTGCGTTGTAGGTCTCGACGCCGGTGCGAATAGGATCGACACCGTACCAGATTTCCAGTCGGTCGAAGGCTGACTCTCCTTCCTCGGTCGACTCGTTTGCGAACCAGTGCTGCATGAGGTCCTTGGCCAGGAAGAGGCCCACGGTGCGCGCGGTATCGGAACCGGCGACGCTTTCAAGGAATTGGCCGGTCAGCAAGAGGACCAGCAGGTCCTCGTTCGCCAACGGCGGTATGGAACTCAGAAAGACGTCCGGGTCATCGAGAGGACCGCTGACTTGCACATCGATACGATAGCCGCGCACAAAAGCCTCGGCGGCGATCTGCAGGCGCGGAAGATTGAAATCTGCCTCGCTAAAGTTGAAGGTTCCCGCGCGCACGTTTAGCGTGCCGGAGGGCAAAACAACCCGTGTCGGATCGAGATAGACGTTGCCTTGCAACACGGGAACTGCACAGCTACCTACCAGGTGTAACTCCGGGCGCAAACTGCCGTTGATGATGTTGTTCTTGAGCTGAAACGGATCCTTCGAGCGGATTTCGATATCCAGATCAACCTCGGACCAAGGCGGGGCCTCGGCGATTGAAAATGAGAAGCCTCTTGAAGACGACAGGCTGCCTCGGTCGCGCTGGAGAACCGTCATCGGGTTGTACCTGCGAACGAAGCTGCAGTCGGTCAAGGCGACGGTGCCCGTAGCCCGCAGGCCTTCGAGAGGACCGTTCAGGGCCAACTGGGCGTCCGCGCGAAGCTTCAAGCCGTCGAGGCGACGCAGGAGCACGTCCTCCCCCGTCGCTTCGAGGTCCAGCTCATGGGGTTTCTGCAAACCCACCGTGCCTTGCAAGCGCAGCGGCGCCCCACCCATTTCGCCCTGCGCCTGCACGATCTCGAGCTGCTCCCCATCCGTTCGCAAGTGCATTTCGAGACCGGTCACCGGCGGCACGCCGTCCACGCCTAGCGCCACGCCCCCATCGTGCAGGTGCAAGTCCGCGTTCCACCGCACCTCCCGCAGCGAGCCCGTGATACCGGCTTCCAGGTGCGCTGCACCTCGAAGTCGGGGAAAGCCCTTCAGACGATAGGTGTACTCCTCGATCGCATCTGCATCCAGGATGAGGTTTCCTGCCAGCGCACCGTCCAGGACTCCCTCGATGTCCTGCACGTCGAGCCGGGCCAGGAGGCTGCCTTCGACTTTGATTTCGAACCCCTCCTCGTCCTGAAGGCTCACGCGAGCCGTGATCCGATCGCCGGCTTCCAGGAGCACATCGAGATGGGCGGGACCGAAGCGAGACCCGCCCCCTTCCCGGACCAGGTAGACGCCCGGATGGGAGAGGGAAACACGGCCCATCACGTTTGCCCATGTCCCCGAAAACTCCGCCCGGCCGGTAACCGGCCCCTCCACATCCACCGCCCCGCCGGTCAAACGCGAAGCGAGCGTTGCGAGTTGCAATTGCGCCAGCTCCAACCGCAACTGCAACGCACCCTCGGGAAACGGCTCTTCTTCGAAGAGCGCCAGCGGGAGATCTCCTTGACCCTGCAGACCTCCGTGTTCCGGATGATCCGCCTTCAGGGTTTCCAGAACGAGGCGACCTTCGCTCAGCCGCAACACGCCGTGCACAACCCACCCCGCCGTCGAATCCCCACCCAGGCGAACCCCCTTCGCGGTCAGGTCGAGGTCGATGATGGGATTCTCTCCCATCAGGTCGGCGACAAGCCTCCCGTCGAGTCGACCGGCACTCCAGTCGACGGGCAACCAGGGCCCCAGAAGGACCTGCGAATCGAACCCATCCAGGTGGACGGAGAGGCCCCTCGCCAAAGGGTCCTCGTGGTACCCGACCGTCGCGCTGCCGGCCGAACCACTCAGTTCGAAGGGCCCCACATCGACCTTGTTGGGCCCGAGGACCACGCTTGCGGGTCGATCCAGGAGGAGCTCGCTGCCCTCCCTCGTGGCCCGCAAGGATGCGAGCTCGAAGCGCTGCGTCTCCCCGGTCCATTCCGCCTGACCGACAGCTTCGATCGCACCGAGCGGATCGTCGAAGCGTAGCTTTTCGATGTCGATGCGCGGCCATTCCAATCGCGCACTGAGCGACGCGTCGGTGATCGCTCGATTGCGGAACGCCAGATTCCCCGCATCGAGCTGCACATTGCCCCGCAGAGCCCCGAGGCTCCCCTCCAGGACCGCGCTCACAAGAAGATCGCCCCCGGGTACATCTGGGATCCGCAATTCCTCGAGACGCGTCACTTGCCCGTCGAGACGAACCTCTTCGAAAAGCCCTTCCTTCACCCGATAACGCCCGCTGACTTTCAGGAAGTTCGGCTCCTCGAGTTGTACCTCGAGCGAGCCCAGGTCGATGACGTCACCATCGAAGTTCACCTTGGCCTCGAAATGCCGCACGGGTCTTTCATAGATCGACAGGTCGCTTCCCTCGAGTTCGATCGCCCCCAGGAGCGACTCCAGGGGCCCGCTCACATCGGCCCTGCCTGCCAAGGACCCCTCGATTGGAAGAACCCCGCCGAACAGTTGCACGATCTCCGCCAGGTTAGGGAGATCGATGTCCCCCACCAATGCGAAGCGGCTGGCCAGGAAGTCCTGCGCATCGAGTTCGAACCGACATTCCGAAACGGTGAGGTGACCGCTCCGGGTTTCCGCGTGTGCTTCACGCACCAGCGCGCGGCCGTCCTCGATGCTCGCCTCGAAACGCAGGAGCCCCTCTTGCCCCGCGAACGTTTCGATCAGGGCACCGGCGAAACCCTCCGGTAATTCCCGCAACATCGGCGGAACCCGGACGACCTCGACCGCCAGCTCCCCTTTGAGATCGGCAAAGAACGCGAGCGACCCGGCGCTTGCGAGCGGCACGTTCAAGCCCTTCGCTTCCAGCTCCAGCCCTTCCGACGAAAGGGTGAGCTCTTCCACCCGGATTTCACCGCTCGTGAGATCGACTTCGGCGTTTCGAATCCGCGTCTCCAGGGCCTCGATCCGCTCGATGGCGAGCCGTCCCGCAAGCCACGAACCGCGCACGTGTAGGGGGGACTCAAGGGCTCCTGTTTCCGGAGCATCGACGCGGATCTTCTCCGCCTCCAGGACCAACGCCTGGACGTCAGTGGGTTCGTCCGCACGCGCTTCAAGACGCCTCAGCGCGACGCTCCGCCCCCCGGGCAGTGCCAGGTCTACGCTTCCCGCTGTGATTTCAATCCGGGGAAGCCATTCGGGAAGGTCGAGACTCGCCGGCTCCGCCGCCGGGTCGGGATCCTCCTCTGTTCGCGAGAGGTCGAGGGTCAGCTCCTCCAGGTTGAGTGTGAGCGCACGGACGCCCTCGATCCCGTGGAAGAAGAGATCCCACAGGGAGTATTCGAGGCGGAGCTCGGCGCCCGAGAGGCTCTTGACCGGGAACCCCGTTTCCGCGTCGGCGACGAGGTTCACACCTCGAAGCTCTAAATCCATCAAGTAGCTCCCGTGCACCTGCTCTACCGTCAATTGGGCGCCGTACCGCTGCGCCAGATCGGCGCGCAACCACGAGATCAATGGCGGCGCGATCATGTAGCCGCGCAGCAGCCAGATCGACGGCAGCACCAGCACAAGAAAAAGCACCGCGCGCCTCGCAAGGCGAAGCCGACCCCGGGACGACTTTCCAACCATCCCGTTCAGCAGCCCGTTTGAACGGGCGAAGGGGGGCCGGAATGGATGCGCGATCCACAGGGCAGCTCACGAATGACGTTCGCCTCCAGTTCGAGTAAGTACGCAAGCCTTCGGTCTACCTCGCCGTCGGCATAGAAGCTCTTGGCTAGCTCGATGAACAGCGCGGCGTGCCCCGCCTCCGAGGGCCCCAGTTCGAGGTACAGACGAGCCAGCTCGGGATGGTCCTGTCGCGCCGCCACGGCCAGAAGCTCGAAGCGCTCGAGGCTGCGGCGCTCGATCACCGCGGAGACCAGCAGACGATCGAGGAGCGCCTCCCCACCCTTGCGCGTGGCGCGCAGCAGAGCTTCGACGTACCTGTTGGTGCGAATGGGCCCGAGGACACCCCCCAAGCCCACGATCAAACGATGAACTTGCCCGAAGTGCCGCAATTCCTCGATGGCCAGGGCACCCATGCGCTCGACGAGTCTGGCTCGCTCCGGATAGCGCGCGATCATTCCCTGGGCCGAAACCGTGGCGCCCATCTCGCAGTGGGCATGGTCCGACAGGAGCGCCAGCGGATCCTGCAGCGCCGCTTCGCCCCAGGCGGGGGGCGTGTCCCATGCCAGGGGGAAGACTCGCATCATCCTAGCCGCCGGCCTCGTTGTCTTCCTGAGCCTCGCCGGGGCGCCACAGGACATCGGCTTCCCCGTCGTTGTTCGCCGAGCGCGCCAAGACGAACAGCAGGTCGGAACACCTGTTCAGATATCGCACGACCTCGGGGTTGAGCTCCTCAGCAGCGACCTCCGCCAATCGACACACGGACCGCTCGGCCCGCCGACAAACCGTGCGGGCCAGATGAAGCCAAGCCGCGCCGGGATCGCCGCCGGGCAAAACGAAGCTGTTCAGGGGTTTCAGCCGGGCGTTGTGCTCGTCGATCCACCCTTCGAGCCGTTCGGTGTAGAGCGGCCGGATCCGCAACCGCTCGCCGCCCTCGCCCGGGACGCACAGGTCCGCGCCGACGTCGAAGAGATCGTTCTGGACGTTCCGCAAGACCTCCGCCAGGGCCCGATGCCGTGGATTCCCGGACTCGAGATGGGCCAGGGCCACGCCGATCGCGCTCGAGGTCTCGTCCACCGTTCCGAAGGCGGCGATGCGCAGGTCGTGTTTGGGCCGTCGCGAGCCGTCCCCTAAACCGGTGCTGCCGTCGTCGCCGCTTCTGGTGTAGATCTTCGATAGGTGGACCATGGCTATGGCCCATGATGCGCTCGAAACGGCCCCACTTCCAAGCTTCGTCGACTTTCGCCTCCCCCCCCGAGAACTTCCGCGCCATCCCGACGGGCACGAGCCTCTCCGAGCTCCGCTCTGTCCGACCCAGCGAGCACCCCGCTGATCGGTATCGACCTCGGAACGGCGAATTCCCGCTGCTGCGTGTTCTCGGGGGCCGCCGCGTCTCATCCCCACGGCCCGCGGGGCTGCGCTTCGCGCACCAGCAGTCCGACACTACCTGTGACCGCCGAGCAGCGGGACCACGCGCTCCTTCAAACGGGGAGGCAGTTTTTCATCGAGCAGTGCCAGGATTTCCGGCGCCTTGTAACGGCTGGAGAAGTGCGTCATCAGGATGGATTCGTTCTCGAAGAGGTCGGCCCGCGCGATGATTTCGTCCAGGTGAATATGGCCCTTGGAACGCGCCTCGGCCACGGGGACGCGCTCATCGATGAAGGTGGTCTCGAGGATGAGCAGGCGCGCCTTGCGGCAAACTTCTTCCTGTTCAACAACCTCGATCAGCGTGTCGCCGGGGAAAGCAACCTGCGGTGTTTCCAGGGTGTCGTTGACCTCCATACCCTCCTGGGTGCGCAGGCGAGCGATCTCTTTGCCGGAAAGTCCACGATAGCGGGACTTGAGCTTGTGCTTGCGCGTCCACAGGGAATAACCCAGACACGGGGCCGAGTGGGGTGAACGGAAAGGCCGCACGAGGATGCCGTTCTTGAGTTCGTATTCGGCGCCGGCCGCTACGGGGACAGTCGTGTGGGCCATCTCGGAACGATCGAGCACGCGCCACGCATCGAAAAGCCTCTCGAAAGCCTCGACATCCCCGCTGGGAACGAGGTAGGTCGGCGGCCGCATGCCCCGCAGGCCGCGCGTCGCGCAGTGGAAAGCGATCCCCCCCATGTGATCGATGTGAGGGTGGGTCAGGAGGACCGTGTCGCGCCGCACGACTTCCGGCGGGCAGCGGCCGATGTCGAAGGCGACCTTGAACGACGGTAGATGGATGCAGGTCTCGATGCCGCCGATCGAAATCGCCTCGATCGGGATGCCGCACAGTTCCAGGGCTTCCACGGCTTACCCCTCCATCCCGTGTAGCCGGCGACCGCCCACGTAGACACCTTCGATGGCATCGTTGCCGGCTCCGAAGACCAGAGACGACGCCAGGCGGGTTCCATCCTCCCCCCCCAAGCTCGTCGCACCGAGATCGATGCAAATGAAATCCGCGGGCGCTCCAGGCCGCAGGTCGCGCGCCTCTCCCCGAAGGGAACGCGCACCGCCGCTGGTCGCGATCTCGATCAAGCGTTCGGCGGACCGCCCTGCCCCATCCAGGACGACGCCGCGGCGTTCGCCGGCGAGTCGTTGCGCGTACTCGAGCCAACGCATCTCCTCGAGAAAAGAGATGCGGGCATTCGAATCCGTTCCGAGAGCGAGGGCGTGCTTACCGTCGAAGAGTCCTGTGGGCGGAATGCCGTCTCCGAGGTTCGCCTCGGTCAACGGACAGATGCACGCGTTTGCGCCGGTATCGAAAAGAGCGCGCAGATCGGCCGGGCTCGTGTGGGTGCAATGCACGGCCGTGAACGACGAATCGATCTCGAGACGCTCCAGGAGCAGCCGCATGGGCGGAGCTCCAAAGGCAGCGACGCTGTCCTCGATCTCTTGGCGTTGTTCCTCCACGTGCATGTGAAAGACCACTCCACGACGTCGCGCCTCCGCGTGGACCTCGGCGAGTTCGTCGAGGGGTGCGGCGCGAATGCTGTGGACGACGCAACCGAGCGACTGGGTCGCCGGGTCGAGGTGCTCCGAAAGGCGCTGAAAGGCGTTCCAGTACTCCTCGGGCGAACGCACGTCGAAGCGTTTCTGAGCTCCCGTGAGCGGCTTGCCGATTCCACCGCTCCGGTAGTACGCAAGCAGGAGAGAGATGCGAATGCCAACGTCACGCGCTGCGCGGAGGAGGACTTCGTCCAGCTTCCAATCCCCTTCACGAAGATGATGCACGTAGTGAAACTCGCCGACCTCGGTGATCCCGGCCCGCACCATTTCCTCGAAACAAAGTCGCGAAATCTCAAAGATCCGATCGGCATCGAGGCTCTCGACGAGTCCGTACATCGCTTCGCGCCATGTCCAGAAACTGCCCGAGCCTCTAGGGAAGTGTTCCCCCTGCCCGCGCAACCCGCGTTGAAAGGCGTGGCTGTGTGCGTTGACGAAACCTGGCATCAGCGCTTTCCCGTTCCAGCGCTCGTCGGGCTCGCGGTCGCTCTCCAACACGGCGCATCGTCCATCCCCATCGATGGCGAGTCGAATCCCGGATTCGAAGCCCGCGCCCGTCCAGGTCCAATCGGCCTCGATGACGCGACTCACGTCTCGCCTTCACCCGTATTCAGAGCCTCTCGCCGTTCCGCACCCTCCGGCAAGCCGTAGTCGCCGGGACGACGCTTGCCCCCGAGAGCCTGCGCCAGGAGATGCCACGCGCGTGCATCGCGGGTTTCCAGCGGAGAGCGCACAAAGATCCGGTCGATCGAGGCCGTGAGATCGCGGCGCGCCTCCGGGCTGGTCGTGCGTTCCCCCAGAACCTCGCTGAGGCGCGCGGCCAGGAAGGCGCGGTCGGCTCCCGGCGTGGGGGAAGAGCTCGGGGCGCGCGCGCTCGGGGCGCGGTCGAAGAAGACCGTCGAAAGGCAGATGCCAACCGCCATGGACAGGTTGATCGAACCGTGCTCATCGGAGGTCGGCATGCGCACCAGGTGGTGCAGCGGATCGGTTTCGGCTCCGGAGAGACCGCTCTCCTCCGAGCCGAAGACCAGGGCCACGGTCTCTTCGGGATCCTGGGCACGGGCCACCAGCTCTTCACGCACCCCACGCCAATCACCCAGCCTGCGGTGGTCGCGAGCGCGAGCGGTGAAACCGTAACTGGTCGTCACATCTAAGAGGGCATCCTCGAGACGATCGACGATGCGAATCTTCGCCAGAACATCCTCGACCCCGTGGGACATTTGCTCGAGGTCGGGATGGACCAGAAGCGAACGCCTTTCCGGCCGCACGAGCACCAGCTCGGCGGGCCCGAAGTTCGCGACCAACCGCAGGACCGAACCGACGTTGCGCGGCCCCTGGGGCCGACAGAGCACGATGCGCCTCATACCTCGTATAACTTCGCTCTTCCTATTCGCTCCTCAGACGCTGGAGAAAGCGGACCTCCTCGGAGGTGAGGTCCCAGGGACCTTCGCTCCACCGGGAGTCACGCTCGAGCCAGATCGTACCGTCCAGCACCGCAGATGCTGATCCTCGTTCGAGCGGCGGCGCATCAGGGGCGACGGGATCCAGGAACCAATCGAGACGATCGGGCAGCCAGGGGGGCAGGTAGATCGCGGTTTCACCCCGATCGAACCGACGTCCCAGGTAGCGAATAGAGGTCGTGGGGATGAAATCGCCGTCGATTTCGACCGCCAAGGCCAGCCGCTTCCCGCCGAGGAAGAACTCGGCCGTGAGGGGGGCCTTGCCCCCCAGGCAGATCGCCCCGGGAAGGGAATCCGCACTCAGGCGCTCGCCCCCCTCGATCCGTCGCACCTCCATGGGCTCGCCCGCGTCCCTCGTGGGCGGATAGAGGGCCGCGAAGACACGGACGTCGCTCCGGGACGGTGGTCTTTGCGGGAGGATGAGACGAACCCAGCCGCTGCCGGCATCGACGATTTCGACCCGCCACGGGGGTGGTCCCTGGCCCAGGATCCAGGGTTCCGCGCGCGGGTTGGGGAGCCGGGGAACCGCCAGGTCTGCGAGTCGTTCGCCCCCGAGAAACCGGATCCGATCCAGCCCGATCGGAGCGCCGGACCGGGTGAATTCGAGGGCGAGGGGAGCGCCGCTCTTCTCGAGGTAGAGGGTCGCCGCTCGATCCTCCCCGGCCCCGAGCTCGATCGTCGCCGTACGCCGGTCCGTTCTGATCCGAAGGCCGTCGCCGTCGCTGCGTCGACCGCGGATCGAACCGCTGGGATCGCGAACGAGAACCCGGGCGGCGCTGCCCAGCAAACGCAGCCGGCCACCGTGGGGAATCTCCGTCCCGACGGTCTGGGCGCGCTCACGCAGCTCTTTCGCCAGCCCTTCCCCCAGCTCTTCTTCCAGCACCTCCCACATGGAGGCCCCCTCGACGATCCGGTCCCCATCACGCAGGACCAACCTCGGCTCGCAATCCCAGCCGTCCTTGACGATCCACTTCCAACTTCGTGACACCTCGGCGAACGCGCGCACACGTGGCGACAGCACGCGAAGTTCCCCCTCGAAAGGCGCGGCGTCCAGTCCCTGACCGAGGTCCGTCGCCGGGTCCGCGAACGCCTGGGCGAGCAGGGTCGGGGCGATGCGTTGGGCACTCACGATCCCTCGCCGGCGTCCCACTGCGAGGCCGGGAAGACGCACGACCAGCGCCGTTCGCAAGAGCCCTTCCGACAGGCCCTCCAGCTGAGCGTCGGGCCGCGCCTCGAGAAGGTAGCAACCGCGCGTTCCAACGATCACCAGGTGCAGCGCCTCGGGATCCCGGCGAGCCTGCAGGCCTTCGATCAGTCGGCCCAGCTGTCGGTCGAGTTCGTAGAGTTTGGCGTCGTAGCTCGCCTTCTGGAACGCCTTCCACGGGGCGCTGCCGCGCCGCCTCGCCAGGAGCGTCTCCACTTCCCGAAAGCGGTTCGAGCCGGGGGCGAGGAGGGCGGAGAGACCCGGTTCCTGATCGAACGCAGCCAGCCGTTCTCCAAGGAAGCGACCGGGCTCGGGAGGGAGCGCGGCACCCTCGCGCAAATCGCCGAAGTGAAGGAAGAAGAAGAGTGGCTCCTCACGCTCCAGCTCCTCTTCGAGGACCGGCGCCAGACGTTCGATGAGCTCCCCCGCGGGGAGCGGTCTTCCGCCCGGATCGAGCTCCCCATCCCGGTAGCGCACAAAGCCCCGATCGAAGCCCGAAAGACGCGCGCTGAACTGGCGCAGCGACACCGCTGCGACCGTGCGCCAGCCCTGTTCCTGAAGACGCTCCGCCAGGGTCGCGATGTGCGTGCGGAGACGCTGGCGCCCTGGCTCCCTCATGGTCTCGAGACCGTGCTCCGCGGGCGACAGCCCGGTCAGGAGGGAGGCGAGGGTCGCCGCCGTCGCCGTACTGGGCGTGACGTAGTCCTCGAAGACCGTAGCCTCTGCGGCGATACGAGACAGGTTCGGCGTGGTGTCGAACGGGGCGCCGTAAAACGACAGGTGATCGACTCGCAGATCGTCGATGGCGATCAGGACGATCGTCGCGACGCCGGACGGCTCCCGCGGCGCGCGTTTCGAACACGCCCCCAGACAAAGAAACGCGGCGAGAAGAGCTCCGTGGAGCGACGCCCCGATCACTTCAGCGTTTCCAGTTGCTCCGGATCGGCATTGCCTCCGGAAAGGACGCACACCGTACGCAACGGATAGGAACTGGTTCGACCTTCGAGAAGTTCATCGGGCAGGGCCCGGTGAAGCACGGCGGCGAACGCAGCAGCGCCGGCCGGCTCTACCGTGTAGCCCGCGCGCACGAGCTCGCGCTGGCCCGCGTAGATTTCCTCGTCGCTCAGCTGCACCATGCCCTCCACGTACCGCTGACACAGCCCGAGATTGCGCACGCCGACCTCGATCGGACACAACCCTTGCACGCTCGTTTCGATCGGGTCGATCGCAACGGGCTTTCCCTCGGCCATGGCGCGGGACATGTTCGCAGATCCCACGGGCTCGACGCCGAGCACGGCCACCTCATCGCCCAGGCGCCGGGCGATGGCCAGAGCGGATCCCGCCAGCATCCCGCCGCCACCGACGGGAAAGAGCACGAGTTCGACCTCGGGCCAGTCTTCGGCGATCTCCCAGCCCACCGTCCCCGCCCCCTCGATCGTGCGGTCCGCGTCGTAGGGATGGATCAGGATCGCCCCATCCCCGACGTGCCGGGCACACTCCTCTTCGGCGGTGGCGCGACTCGCGCACAGAACCACCTCCGCCCCCTCGGCGCGACAGGCCTCGAGCTTGGTCGCGTACACGTCGTGGGGCATGAAAAGGGTGGTCTTCACCCCCGCCCGCCGCGCGGCCCAGGCCAGGGCCCGGCCGTGGTTGCCCGAACTCGTGGCGCAGACGCCGGCAGCGCGCTCCTCAGGCGTGAGCGATAGAATCTGGTTGACCGCACCGCGCGCCTTGAAGGCGCCGGTTTCCTGCTCGCACTCGAGCTTGAGCTTCAGGTGAATCCTCGAATCCGCAATATCGAAGGACTCGAGCGGCGTGTGCCGAACGTGCCCCTCCAGTCGTTCGGCGGCGCTCGCGATGTCGATTCCAAGGGCGATCCTCAACGCATCCATCGTCCCGGGAGGATACGGTGACGGCGCGACAAAAACTCCCGTTTACCTCGCCCTACCTGCTCGCGCCGATGCAGGGTGTGACCGAGCCCTCGTTTCGGGAGCGTGTGCTGGAACGCAACGGCCCCGGGGCCCTGGGGGGAACGTTCACCGAATTCTGTCGTGTCGTGCGGACCCCCCTGCCCAGGCGCGTGCTTTCGGCCCACCTGGGTGAAAAGCGCTTTCCCCAACCGGTCGGGCTGCAACTCATGGGCTCGGACGCCCAGGCGATGGCGCAGACGGCCGCCCGCGCGGTCGAGATCTCAGCCCCCCTGATCGATCTCAACTTCGGTTGCCCGGCCAAGGGGGCCCTACGCGGTTGTGCGGGGGCGGCGCTTCTGGACGAGCCGGCACGGGTGGAGGAGCTCGTCCGTGCGGTTCGAAAGGCCATCGGGGAGGAGACGCCCCTCAGCGCCAAGATTCGCGCGGGGGGCGAGGACGACCGCAACGTCGAGGCACTCGCCCGGGCGGTGGAGGGGGGCGGCGCGGACCTGTTGATCGTGCACGCCCGGACCCGCAGGGAGGGCTACAGCGTGGCGGCCGACTGGCGACGGCTCGAGCGGGCCGTCGGGGCCGTCTCGATTCCGGTCTGCGGCAACGGAGGAATTCACGAATACGGGGACCTCGAGCGGCTTCGGCGAACGACCGGGTGTGCCCTGGCGATGGTCGGGCGGGCGGCCCTGGCGGACCCGTGGATCTTCTCGGGGGGCGGGGTGAGCCGGGGGGAGGCCGCGCGCTTCCTGATCGATTACGCGGCCGGCCTCATGGATCGAGGCGCCTGCACCCTCGAAAGCGCCCTGCGACGGGTCAAACAACTCTTGAGGTACTGGACCGCGGGGGGCCTCGTGACGGACGACAACCGGCTTTCCTGGCTGCGAGAGGAAAATCCAGAGGCCCTGATGGCCCGACTGGAGCGGGCCCTCGGGGGCGAAGAAATCGGAAGAAATCGTGCGGATTCGGGGGAACTTCTTGGCGACCTAACCTGTCGAAGGGGGGCACAGCGGGAGCATGGGCGGAGCATCCATGAGCGCTAAAGGTGCCCTCCCGGTCCTTTGATCGCCAAGCGCCGAGGCTCTTCAATCCCAGCCGAGCCCGAACGAGGTTTGACTCCCATGCCCAGCCCCATCTAGCGCGAGAGAGCGCTGTGTCCGAGGCTCCCCCGGCCTGTAGGGGGATCGGGGGAGCCTCCCCTACCTGCCCGAGCGCCAATTACCGGCTCCGACGCTACACTGGCGCGCCTTTTTGGGGAGGGGTCCGCCTCTCTCACCCCCGACCTCGGGGGAAAGGTCCCTATGGGGAACTGGAGCCACCTCGACGCAGAAACGTTGTACAACGTTCCGAACTGGAGCGGGGGCTTCTTCGCCATCAACCGCGACGGCAACGTCGTGGTCCGACCTGACGGCCACGCCCCTGTGGGAGCGGGCGCTCAAGACGTCCCCGAACTCGATCTGTTCGAACTGATCGGCCAGATCCGAAAACGGGGGGTCGACGCTCCGATCCTGTTGCGCTTCAACGACATCCTGCGTGGGCGCGTGCGCGAGATTCACCATGCGTTCAACACCGCCCGCCGTGAGTACGGCTACACCGCCCCCTATCGCTGCGTCTTCCCCTTCAAGGTGAATCAACAGCGCCATCTGGTCGACGTCCTGGTCGCGGAAGGCGAGAGGTTCGACATGGGGATCGAGGTGGGAAGCAAACCGGAGCTGCTCGCCGTCATGGGCCAGTACGCCAAGAAGGGACTGCTCCTGATCTGCAACGGCTACAAAGACGTCGACTACGTGGAGACGGCGCTTCTGACCTCGCGACTGGGAACGCACCCGGTCCTCGTGGTCGAGAAGGCCAGCGAGCTGACGACGATTCTGAAAGCGGCGGACGAGCTAGGCATCCGTCCGAACATAGGTATTCGGACAAAACTCGGCGGACGCGGCGCCGGACGCTGGAAGGATTCAGGAGGGGATCGCTCGAAGTTCGGCCTCACGACGCGCCAAATCGTCTTGATGGTCGAAGAGCTCGAGAACAAGGATATGCTCGGTTGCCTGGAGCTCCTGCACTTCCACCTGGGTAGCCAGATCACGCGCATCCGCTCCATCAAGAATGCCCTGGGGGAAGCGACCCGCACCCTGACAAGTTTGCGTGCACTCGGCGCACCGATTCGCTTCTTCGATGTCGGCGGCGGCCTGGGCATAGACTACGACGGATCCAAGACAGCCTTCGAGTCGTCCATGAACTACTCGATTCAAGAATACGCCAACGACGTGGTCTATCAGGTGAAGGACGCCTGCGCAGAGGCCGGAATCGAGGAGCCGACAATCCTGTCGGAGTCCGGCCGCGCGTTGACGGCTCACCACGCGGTGCTCGTGTCGGAGGTCGTCGGGGTCAGCGATTTTTCCAGCGTCGGCGTGCCGACCGCCACCGCGCCCGAGGAGCACGACACGATCCAGAACTTCGCCGAAGTCTGTGCGATGGTCAACGCGAAGAACTTCCAGGAGTGCTATCACGATGCTATCGAGCTGCGTGATGAGGGTATGACGCTCTTCAACGTGGGCCAGCTGAGCCTGAAGGATCGCTCACGCATCGAGGAGTTCTTCTGGCGCACCTGCGAGAAGATCCTGCGCATCACGCGCACTTTGGACTATGTGCCCGAGGAACTCGAACACCTCGAGCGCGACATGGCGGACACGTACTACCTCAACTTCTCCGTGTTCCAGTCGATGCCCGACGCGTGGGCTATTCGGCAGCTGTTCCCCGTGCTCCCGCTGCACAGAAACGCGGAGGAGCCCACCCGACGCGCCGTTCTGGCGGACATCACCTGCGACTCGGACGGCAAGCTGGATCGCTTCATCGGGCTGAAGGACGTCAAGCCTGCCCTGGAACTCCACTCCCTGCGGGAAGGCGAGCGGTACTACCTGGGTTTTTTCCTCATCGGCGCCTACCAGGAGATCCTCGGCGACCTGCACAACCTCTTCGGAGACACGCACGTCGTGCACGTCGACATCAACGGCGGCGGCCGGCCCCAGCTTTCGCACTTTGTCGCGGGCGACAAGGTCGACGAGGTGCTCTCCTATGTAGAATATTTCCGCTCGGATCTCGTCGCGTCACTGCGCAAGCAGATCGAACTGGCGATCGACGAGGATCGTATCAGTCTCGAGGATTCCGGCACTCTCCTGAAGCGCTTCGAAGCGGGCCTTTCGAGCTATACCTATCTCATGCTTCCCGAAGCATTGAATCCAGCCCCCCATGACCTGGAAGGTGGAGGAGCCTAAATGCAGATCGCTTCCGGAACTTCGGTACGAATCCACTATCAGCTCTTCGATGAGGAGGGCGAACTGTTCGAATCGAGCGCAGGCGTGGAACCCGCCGAGTTCATTCAGGGCAATGGCGAGATTCCCATCGGACTGGAAAAGGCCCTCGAGGGCAAAAAGGATGGTGAGAAGCTGTGCATCGAACTCGAGGGAACGGATGCCTTCGGCCCCTACCTTCCCGAAGGACTGATCTCGGTTCCGCGCAGCGAGCTGCCGGAGGAAGTGAGCAAGGGCGACATGGTTCCTGTCGTGTTGACCGACGACGACGGCGCGGACGTCGATGACGGCGACATGGAGTTCCGTGTCATCGAAATTCGGCCTGAAGAGGTGGTACTGGATGCCAACCACCCGCTGGCCGGGCAAAAAGTGACCTTCGACGTCGAGATCGTCGCGGTCGACGGCCACTGACAGGCGCGGACACCGCTCCGCTCCCGCGTCCGCTTTGGCAACGGGGTAGGCTTGGAGCAGAAGCTGTCCAGCGCTCGGGAGAGGCGCTTGACGCCTCTATCCATGTCGAAATTCCTTCCGACCCTGCTCGCAGGTTCCCTGATCCTTCATGGAATCGGATACGCGCAATGCATGAGCACGGAAACGGGCTCGGACGATGCGCGCACTTCAAGCCGCTTCGGAAGGGACTTCGCCCTCCTGGGGAATCGCCTTTTCGTCGGTGCCTATGGCGAAACGTCCGATCGCGAACCGGAGGCGGCTGTGCTCCTCTTCGAACGCACCGGCGCAAACTGGTTCGTCAAGGACCGGCTGGTCCCGGACGGGGTCGAGACCTCTGTGCGCACGGGCATGAACATCGGCGCAGGGCCGGCGGGAGTGGTCGCAACCTCACCTCACCACTTTGGTCCGGCCACAGGACTGTACGTCTTCGAGGAAGTGGGCACGGAGTGGCTCCGCACGCGCCTCAAGGCGACCGGCGCGGCGACGAGCTATCCGGCCGGTCTGGCCGTGGGTGAGGACTTCGTCGCCGTCGGTTTTCCCCGGGATGACGAATTCGGAATCGACACGGGATCGGTCCACATCTTCGGGAAACAAGACGGCCTGTGGACAACCACCGCCAAGCTGTCCCCCCTTCCACTCGAAAGCCATCTGCACTTCGGGGAAGAGCTCGCCTACGCCGACAGAATCCTCGCCGTCTCCGCGACCGGCGACGACGAGAACGGCGATGCGGCCGGTGCGGTGCATCTGTTCGAACACACCGCGGGACCCGTCTGGCAAGAGCTGCAGAAGATCACCCCGAGCGACGGGAGCGGGAACGACTTCTTCGGATCCTCGATCGGTTTCGACGGAACGACTCTGGCGATCGGAGCGACGGGGGAGGACGTCGGCACCTGGAACAGCGGCGCCGTGTACGTCTTTGAAATGACACTCGGCGAATGGAGGGAGGTTCAAAAAATCGTATGCGACCCGGCGCCTCCCGAACTGCAGTTCGGGCGCTCGATCGCCGTCTTGGGAGACCGCATGATCGTCGGTTCCTTCGCACGGGATCCCTCCATGGTCTTCGTGTACCAGAAACAAAACGGCGTGTGGGCGCAGACCGACCGGATTTCGTCGCAGGCCGATACGCTCCAGCCCGGTATCGAGAGTTGGTCGCAAAAACTCGGCGAGTGCCTGGCACTTACCGGGAATCGAGCCCTGATCGCTTCGAACCTGGAGGACCGTGGGATTCGCCGCCTGGGTACGACGTTGGAGTTTTCGCTAGACGAGTTGAACTGCGGTGGGCTCGAGGGAAGGACGATGCTGAGCACCGGGTCATCCACACTGACCATCGACCGGGGCGTTGCGAGCGCCGGACGGCGATACTTCCTGCTGGGTACGCACACGGGAACGTCCCCCGGCATTGGCCTGGGGACGGAAAGACTGCCGTTGAACCCGGACGCCTACTTCGAGGTCACGTTGATGGCCCCGACGCATGGATTGTTACGCGGGTCCTTCGGGTTACTGGATGCGAATGGATGTGCAGAGATCCCAATGGACGTGCCTGTGGAATACGTGGCTGCCTTGGGAAACATGCAGCTGCACCACGCCTTCTTGGAGCTCGATGGGGGTTCTGTGACGCACGTGAGCAACCCGGTGGGGACCTGGATGTGGCCTAGGGGAGAGCGGTAGGGCTGGATTCGAAGCAACGCCAAGCATCAATCCAACGGCGCCTGCAGCGGCGCTGCTTCCGCCTGAATCCCGAGTCTGCGCCGCAGCACACTTCGCGCCAGATAAAGCAAGGGCGTATCCAACACGGCCAGCACGAGCTTGCACAGGTAGACCGCCACGATCATCTCGACGATCTGCCCCCACTCCATGTGCAGCGCGCCGCGGAGAAAAATTGCGTTCACGATGGTGGTGTCGATCAGCTGAGAAATCGCCGTGGAGCCGTTGTTCCGGATCCACATGTGCTTGCCCTTCGTGACGCGCCACCAGAAATGGTAGAGACGAACATCGGCGAGCTGGGCAAGCAGGTAGGCGAGCATCGAGGCGAAGAGCAGCAATCCCTGCGTGGAGAAGGTGGCCTCGAAGGCCCGCTGCATGGCCTGGGCGTCCAGGCCGAGGGCCCGGTGGTTCCAGAGATCGCTCGCAGGAAGGGCGAGGGCGAGGCGAATGATGGCCAGCATCACGAGGCTCATGAGAAAACCCATGAGGACCATGAAGTTGGCGCGCCGCTTGCCCCAAAGCTCGGAAACGAGGTCGGTCAGAAGGAAGGTCAGGGGATAGGTGACGAGTCCGGCGGTGAGTGTGAGCGGACCCACACCGGGCATCCAGCCGGGGCGGCCTTCGGGAAAGAGCAGGAAGAGCTTGACCCCGACGACGTTGGTCAAAACCAGGACGACAACGAAGAAGGCGGCCAGAAAAGTGAAGGTCGCGTCCTGGCGGTTCATGCCGAAGGCGCCGCGAGGAGGTGAGGGACCCACATGAACCGCAAGCCTAGCGGGAGTGCCCGAAGACCCCAAGGACCGCATACGCTAGACTGTCGTGCATGGCGGTTCTCGAACAGCTCGACAAACTCTCTGACGATCGGTTCCTTGCAATCTACACCTCCCTGGGCGATAGGGGCTTCGGGCCACTGGATGGTGAAGTGGCCAAGGCCATGAAATTCCGGCCCCAGGCGATCAAGAAACTGCCCATGGACCGGCGCGCGAAGAAGGCCCGCGGCCTCATCGTCATGCACCGCAATGCCGAGCTTTGCTACGAGCTCTTCGGGTCGTACCTCGTCAAGACGAAGAGGGACCTGGTCACCGGGTTCCTCGATGCCACGGGTGTCGAGCACGAGGACGGAATGATCCAGAACATCGATGCGGCTGCGCCAAAGGACGAGATGATCGCAGCTGCAGTCAAGGATCTCGATCAGCGCTTCGATCCCGATGACGTTACGCTATACTTGGCGCTGGCGGTGGAGCAGTGGCCCGAGGTCGAGAAACTCACTGAGGCCTGGAAAGCTCGCTAGTCAATGCCCTAGCGGTGCGCCCAATGGTCTCTTGAAGGCGCATCTGAGAATGACACGTTGTTGACTACCTTGCTCCTCGCCGCGCTTCTCCTGCAGGGCTCGCCGGCGGAGTATCACGGGCGTACCAGCTGGAAGCGCGCGGATCTCGAGGGCTTCGCGAATCGCGGCTCGATTCGCCCCGGAGAAACGCTGGACTTCTACGTCTCCTCCAGGTCGGCCTACGAACTTGAGCTCCTCCGCTGCGGCGAATTCGAAACGGTCATTCAAAAAGCCGAGGATCTTCCGGCAAGGCTTCAACCGGTATCCGGAGACGCCTCTCAAGAGGGATGTCATTGGGAACCCAGCCTGCGCCTGACCATACCGACCAGCTGGCGCACGGGACTCTACAAGGCGCGCCTGCGATCGAGGAATTCTTCGATCTACGAGATTCCCTTCGTCGTACGGGCCGACGTCGATGGGACGCATTCGAAGGTGCTGACCCTGGCCCCGGACATCACCGTTCAAGCGTACAACTCCTACGGCGGACAAAACGCCCAGCTCACTCCCTTGGGAAAGAGGAGCCCCCTGCTCTCCTTCGATCGCCCCAGCGATGCCCAGAGCCCCGGCACGATCGACCGCCAATGGGATCTGAATTTTCTGGCCTGGCTCGAACAGGAGCTGGGCCCGCTGGAGTTCGCCAGCGACGTCGATCTACATAACGAACCGGGGCTTCTGGATTCCTATAACCTGCTCGTCCTCTTCGGGCACCATGCCTACTGGACCCGTGAGATGCGTGACGAAGTCGATGCCTTTGTCGGCAACGGGGGCAACCTGTGCCTCGTGGCGAGCCAGGTAGCCAACTGGCAAGTCCGGCTCGAGGACAACGGCCGGCGCCTGCTTTGCCACGAGAAGCCCTGGAAGGATCCCCTCTTCAAGGATCCGGACCCGCAGGTGCGCCGCGGAGTCACGACCCTATTCTCGACCCTGCCGGTCTTCGATCCGCCCGAAACCACCTTCGGCCTGGGATTTAGCCATGCGGGCTGTGCCGGCAGCGGTCGGGGCGAGACTTGCCCTAAACTCCCGATCACCGGCCAGGCCGCCAGGTTCCCCTACTTCGAGGGCTTCGGCTACTACCGTCGCGCACAGCCGAGCCACCCGTTCTTCCTCCGCTCTGGCTTCGACCGTTCCGAGGCGGACGAAGCACTCTTCGGCGTGCGCTCCTTCGGCACGCGCGCCGATGAACGCACGATCTCACTATTCGGCGAGATCGACGGAGCAAACCTCGAGGGCCTTCCCGGCGGTAGGGTCGCCAGCCGCGCTTCGGGAGCACCCTCGAATCTACAGGTGCTCGCCGACGGACCTGCGCAGTGCGGTTTCGCCACCTTGTCCAGCTTTCGTAACAGGGGCACGGTGCTGCACACGGGCAGCCGCGGCTTCCTGGTCTCCTGCGCGGACCCAAACGGATCCGTTCCCGAGGTGCAGAGCTTTCTTCAAACGGGTCTGCGGTCGCTGATGCGAGCGCGAGGGAATCTGATCAGGAACGGCGGCTTCGAGCGCTGGGAAGGAGATCGCCCCCTTCATTTCGGTTCGACGGAACGACTCGATCGAACCACGAGAGCTAGCGGAGGCAAGCTCGCACTCGAACTCAAGACCAGGCGCGTCGCGATCTCCCAGAGGGTCTCCATCCCGCAGGGAACACGCACGCTCCACCTGACCTTCTTCGCCAAAGGGACCCGCTCCACCGCTGAGGTGGTCCTTCAAACACCGGATCAAGAGCTTCTGAGCGTGCCCATCGGGCACGGGACGAACGGCTTCCAGTACGGCCGCTGCAAGCTGGCACCGGGCACCTCGGAGATCGAAGTCGTGATCCGCAAGTTCACGGCCGGTGTACTCATCCTGGACGACTTCGAGCTGCTGTCGGACAGGAGGTTCCGAGCCAAGGCCTGGGACAGCGATTCCGAAGCCGTTACCACGACCCCTTTAACGATCGCCGCCGGCCGGCATGCCGGGGGAGAGCGCCTGCTGGTGAGCTGTGAAGCGCGAGCGCCCTCGGGAGCGGGGGAGCTGCGGCTCCTCAGCCGCGTCGGGAAGGCGGAAGACGTCCTCCTCGGTGGAGCATCGTTCTCCGGCGATTGGCAACGAGTCACCTTCGAGGCCATCGACCCCCATCGCGGCCGGAGGCCTGCATTCCACCTGGAACTGCTCCCCTCCAAGGGTTCGAGGGTCGAGGTGCGATCGTTGCATGTCTTCCCCCTGGAGGTCCCCGGTCCGGCCCCCCGCTCGTTACTCCTGGCGAGAACCGACGAGGTTTCCTCCGAAGCGCCGACCGACGCCTCCTTCAAGAGGACGCGCCCTCTCGGTGAATTGCATGCCCAGCCGTACATGCTGACCGGCTGGGCCCAGGGGGAAGCAAGCATCCGTATCGGCACCGCCGACAGCGTGTTCGCCACGCGGGAATTTCGATCGACGACGCCTGTCGCCCTGCAGGAGGAATTTTCTCCGACCGACCTCAAAGCGACCGCCTCGGTCACGTTCGAGATCCCGGCGGGAAAGCAGGCCTCGCTCCTCAACGTGCGCATCCGCCCCAAGCACGAGGTGATCGAAAACGACCTCGTCTCCAACGGGGGGTTCGAAATCCGCCCCACCCCGCAGGAGGTGGCTCTTCGGTTGGATTGGTCGGACCGACCGCCTGGCTGGACGACGCTCGAGCGCACACAACTACGGCTGGACACGAGCGATCCGTTCCGCGGGGAATGCTCGCTGCGAATCCGCTCCGACTCGAAGAACGGAGGCGCCCAGTACCTCCTCGCAGGTCACCTGCCTATTTCCCAACCGCTGCGCCTGCACGCGCACATCCGAACGACAAGAGACGTGCACGCCACCCTGCACCTCATGTGCACCACACTGCATTCCACGCGAGCCGATCGCGAGCTAGCCAGCCTCGCGATTCCAGCCAGCGAACATTGGAACGCACTCAGCTTGTTCGCAACACCGGACCTGACGGCGAACCCGGACCTGCGCGTGCGCGGCTGGATTCGCATCGAGGTGCACGAGGGGACGCTGTGGATTGACGATCTTCTCGTCGAAGCCGATAACCCGACCCTCTTCAGCAGCTTCTAGGTACGACTACTTCTTGACCCGTTCGACAAAGTGCGCGTCGCGCGTGTCGATGCGAACGGTTTCGCCCGCGACGATGTAGGGCGGGACCTGGATCTCGACCCCGGTTTCAAGGACGGCGCATTTCAACTGGGCCTGGGCGGTCGCTCCCTTGACGACAGGATCGGCTTCGGTCACGAGCAGGTCGACCGTGTTCGGAAGAACGACATCGACCACGCGCCCTTCGACGAGAATCGAACGCAACCCCTCGACGTCGTCCTTGAGGAAACAGCTCTTGCCCTCCATGGCCTCGGTGGACAGCTGAAACTGCTCGTAACTTTCCCCGTCCATGAAGTGCCAGTTCGCTCCGTCGCTGTAGAGGAACTGGATCGGGCGCTGTTCGTGCTCGACCTCGGAGAATTTCTCCCCCGACCGGATCGACTCCGAGATCAGCTGCCCCGTCAGGAGGTTTCTCAGCTTGGTCTTTGCGATCGTGTTGCCCCCGCGCGCCGTGGGCGTCGAGAAGGCGACGTCGATGATCATCATCGGCGTATCCTTGTAACGCAGGCAAACGCCCTTCTTGAAGTCCGAAACTTCGATCATGACCGCGGAGGATAGCTTCGTTGGCAGCGGGAGCACAGATGGGTTCCCCGCTGACCGACCACGATTCTGGAGATTTTTCGACCGCAGGTTCGACAGGGCCGGCCGTTGCGCCCGTAGACCTGGAACTGGTGCTGGTAGCTGCCGGGCTGCCCCTCGGGCGTGCGATAGAAGGTGTCGAAGCTGGACCCCTCCCGCTCGATCGCTTCCAGAAGCGTCCCCCGGATGGCCTCCCGGAGGGCGTTGCTCTTCCTCGCCGAGACCTCGTTCGAACGCTGCAACGGATGCAGCCGCGCGGCGTGCAAGGCTTCGTCGACGTAGATGTTGCCCAGACCGGCCAGGAAAGACTGATCCAGAAGGAGGGGCTTCAGGATGCGCTTACGGCTCCTTAGCTGATCCCGCAACCACAGGGGGGTGAACTCGCTCCCGAGGGGCTCCGGACCGAGCGCGCGCAACACCTCCAACGGATCGTCGCAAAAGGTGAATCGCCCGAACTTGCGGACATCGAGGAAATTCAGCCGCTTTCCATCGTCGAGGTCGACACTGACCCGTAGGTGGGGCCCGCGATCGCACGCCGCTGGATCGACGTGCAGGCGGCCGCTCATGCGCAGATGCACCAGAATCGCTCCGGCGAAGGAGCCCTCGCGCTCGAGCTCGGCCACGATGTACTTGCCCCGCCGCCGGACGCGGCGCACCCGAGCGTCGCGCACGTGTTTGGAGAACCGCCGCACCGACAACCCGCCCAGGCTCCGCTGCCAGTGCACGCGGCTCACGCCGAGCGTCCGGCCGACGAGTTTCGGGCGGATCAGGCGACAGACGGTCTCGACCTCGGGAAGTTCCGGCATCAGTCCCGAGGTGTGATCCAGGGTTCGTGGTTGTTGGCGTCCGTGATGCACTCCACACAGGCCCAGAAGGCTTGGCACAGGCGGGGACGGCGACGGTCACGGAGAACGCGTCGCAGGACCTGTCCATGGCGTGGGAAATACACTTGCTTCACGATGGAGAGCGCCCCGCGGCCGCAGGGCCTTTCAATAGCATAGGGTACTCACCTCATGCGCCTTCCGATCATGGCGGCAAGCTCGGCGCCGGTGGACCCGAGCTCCGTCGCTCTCATCAGGAGACGGCCCGCGAGCCGGCGTGGTCCCGCCGAAACCGGCGCCGGCGAAACTCGACCGTGCCTGAAGTGTCTTCGAAAACGTCGAGCGATCGGTAACCCACGGGGACGAATTCGGTCTAGATCCGCGTGACGAAGTCCCCCGGCAGACCTTCCAGTGTGCAGAGCGGCGCGCAGGCGGACCTGAAGAAGAAAAGGCTACGGCACGAACGCTGGATCGGACTCGCCACGGCGGGCGCCGCACGCTTTCCTGGAACGTTCGGCCGCATTCCGAACTTCAAAGGTGCCGAACGGGCAGCGGAAATTCTGAGTGAACAGGCCATCTTCCGGCGGGCGGAATGGTTGAAGTGCAACCCGGACATGCCGCAGCGTCCGGTGCGCCACCGCGCCCTGAAAGCGGGCAAGCGCATCTACATGGCGGTCCCGAAGCTGGCGGCAAAAAAACCGTTCCTCCTGCTCGATCCGCGCAAACTCGATTCGGCGGACCTGTGGAAAGCCTCCTCGATCCGGGGCGCTTTGGAACTGGGGCGCCCCGTCACCTTGAAACAGGTCCAGCCGATCGACCTCGTGGTCACGGGCTGCGTCGGTGTCTCGCCGAACGGCTCGCGTCTGGGCAAGGGCGGCGGTTACGCGGACCTCGAGTATGCGTGTCTGCGGGAAGTAGAGAAAGTCAGTGCGCGAACGCCCATCGTGACGACGATTCACACCACCCAGATTCTTCGAGACGACGAAGTGCCGATGCTGCGGCACGACGTTTCTCTGGATGGCTATGCGACTGCTGAAGGCTGGGTGGGCTGCCGGCGCAAACACCGGCGTCCGAAGGGCATCTTCTGGGACCAGCTGGACCAAGACAAGCGGCACGACATCCCTTGTCTCGCGCGGGGCGGATTCTGAGCCAGAGACTCAAACTCCGGTTTCAAACGGCTTCCTCGATCCAGACCAGGGCGCAGCCGTCCTTCTCGTCCACGCGGTAGACCTTCGCCGGCGCACATTCGATGCCGACGCTGGCACCGTTCGTGGGCTCGAAGCGGTACAGATGCAGGGGACAGGTGGCGTAGCGCCCCTGGGACAGGGGACCTTCGCTCAGACGCCCGCCCTCGTGGGGACAGAGCGTATCCAGGGCATACAAACGTCCGTCCACGCGACACAGGAGGATCTCCAGGGTGTCGCCGCCGTGCGGATAGCGCACCTTCTTTGCTTCACCTTCCTGGAGTCTCGCGACACCCGGAACGCGCAGGAGATCGAGCGGATCGGACATAGTGGGTCGGCGTGCTGGGGGGGGAATGCTAGCATCCTCCCCCGCGGATGAAGCCCGTATGCGTATTGGACGTGGTCGGTTTGACCCCTGGCCAGATCGGCGAGAGGACGCCCAACCTGCGGGCCCTCGCTCGGCGGGGTGTGTCGGCTCCGATGGGAGCCATTCTGCCGGCGGTGACGGCCAGCGCCCAGGCCACGATGCTGACCGGCCTTCGACCTTCCCAGCACGGGGCGGTCGGCAACGGCTGGTTCTATCGCGATCAGGGCGAGGTCTGGTTGTGGCGTCAGGCGAACGCCCTGGTCGGCGGAGAGAAGCTCTACGAACGGGCGCGCCGGATCGACCCGAACTTCACCTGCGCCAAGCTCTTCTGGTGGTGGAACATGGGCGCCCGGGTCACCCACTCGCTCACGCCCAAGCCCTTCTACCCCGCCGATGGACGCAAGATCCTGGCGATTTACGGCACGCCGCGGGGGTTCGAGGACGAGGTCGAAAAGGAGCTGGGCAAGTTTCCGTTCTTCGATTTCTGGGGGCCGAAGAGCGGGCTGGCGTCGAGCCGCTGGATCGCCGATGCGGCGATCAGAACGCTCGCTTCGCAACGCCCGGACCTCACGCTGGTCTACCTCCCCCACCTCGACTACGACCACCAGCGCTACGGCCCGGACGCGCCGCGGTCGCTCGATGCCTTGACGGAGGTCGATCAGCTCGTCGGCGACATCGCTCTGCAAGCGGACAAGACCGGCGCAGAGCTCGTCGTGGTGAGCGAGTATGGGATCGAAAAGGCCACTGGAGTCATCCACATCAACCGGGCCTTGCGTGAGGCCGGCTGGCTTGTTGTACGACAGACGCCGGTCGGCGAGGTGCTGGATACCTTCGCAAGCCGCGCTTTCGCGGTCGCGGATCATCAGGTTGCCCACGTCTATCTGCGTGACGAGCTTCCGCGCGAAGAGGTGCGCAAAGTGGTGGCGAGTTTGCCCGGTGTGGCTGCGGTCCTGGAGGGCGACACACGACGCGAGGCAGGTCTGGACCATGCTCGCGCCGGCGACCTCGTCTGTGTGGCAGGGGAGGGTGCGTGGTTTACCTACTACTACTGGATCGACGAATCGAGGGCTCCGGACTTCGCTCCGACCGTCGACATTCACCGCAAGCCCGGCTACGACCCGTGCGAGTTGTTCGTCGATCCCGCCCTGGCCATCCCGCAGTTGCGAGTCGCGCGACGGTTGGCCCAGAAGATGGCGGGCATGCGCTACTTGATGGATGTGATCCCCCTGGATCCCTCGATCGTGGGTGGAACGCACGGCAGGATCGTGGAGAACGAAGATGACGGTCCGGTATTTCTCTGTTCGGCCGATTGGGGGCAATGCGGAGGCGAGCCCCAGGGCGGCAAGGTGGCGATGACGTCGGTATGCGAGCGCGTGTTGGGTTTACTCCAGAGGTAAAATCGCCTTTGCCTTCACCCCGTGGCCTATACTGCGATAGCTCGTGCGCACCTTGCTCCTTTGTCTTTGCCTCTTCCACTTGGCGAGCGCTCCACCGGCCCAGACCGATCCCGACGAACAGGTCCGGCAGCTGTTGGGGGCCATTCGCAGGAAGAAAGACGCAACGGTCGAGATACAGTTTCAGCGCCTGGCGATGATCGGCACGCCCAAGGCCTTCGAGGGACTGAAGACCTGCTGCGGGTGGTTGAAGGAACCCTTGCCCCTCTACTGGGCATACAAGAGTTTCCGTGAATTCCGTGACCATGAAGCTCTGTCCAGGAACGCCATCGCGTTCTTGACGACGCAGGCCATGCAGGCTCGCCGGCTTGCGGCCCGCACACAGGCTTCGAAAGCTCTCGGACTCTGGGGAGAGGACGCCCTGGATGAACTGGAGGAGCTGGTTGTCGATTCGCGCGACAAGGCCGTGCGCGAATTCGCCCTCGAGCCGCTGTTGACCGAACTCTTCTACCGCAGGGACGCCGGATCCCTGCGCGTGATCTTGAACAACATCTCAGCCGGAGATGCTTTCCGATTGGACGGCAATCTGAGGCGCTTCGAGAGCCCGGCCTGCCGGACGATCATGGTGGAGGCCGTCCTGGACAAGAAAAACGACCCCCACCTGCGAGCCTTGCTCACCGAGCGCCTGGTAGAGATGCAGGGGGCGGAGGTAGACCTGCTGCTGCAGCGGCTGATCAGCGATGGCGAGGAGACGGTCCAGATCGCGGCGATCGAAGGCCTGGCGCGCCGCAAAGGCGTGGAGGCGGCAAAGGACAGGCTGTGGAAGCAACTGACCAGCCGCAAGCCCGAGGTGCGCCTGGCTGCAATCGTGGCCCTGGGACAATCGCTGGTCGACGATGAACAGTGGGTCGAACGCCTGTTCAAGTTGAGCGAGAGTCGCGATCCGGTTTCCCGCATCGGAGCGGCTAGCGGGCTTTTCGAACTTCGCAGCGAACGCGCCATCGACACGCTCTATGAAATGCTCGGGGATGACGATTGGCGTGTTCGCATCGCCGCGTTGCGTAGCGTGGAGGCCCTACGCACACCCCGGGCGGTCGAGACCCTGGTACACCGGCTCGGGCAAGAGACCGGTAGGATGCGGGTGGATGTCGTGCTCTCGCTGCAGAGCCTCACGGGCATGCGTTTCGGGCCGAACGAGGATCGCTGGATCGCATGGTGGAACGACCACGAGGATGGCTACGCCCTGCCCGCGGTGAACACGGACGAGGGCACCGCCGACTCCAGAGCCATCGAGGAAGCCTCGATCGCCACTTTCTACGGCCTTCCCGTCTTCAGCGACCGCGTAACGATCGTCTTGGATACGAGCGGGTCCATGTCGAAGAAGACCTACGGCCTGGACGACTATTCCAAGGGAACGCGGGTGTCACGCTTGAGCGTGGCGCGCACCCAGCTCAAGGACCTGCTCGAACGCATCCCCGATGGACATCGCATTAACGTCGTCCTCTTTGATGACGAGGTCAACGCCTGGATGAAGTCCGTTCAACGCATAACCCCCTCCAGCCGCAGGGAGCTGGTGGCCTTTGTTGACAGGGAGATGCCGGACGGCGGAACCAACCTGTACGATGCCATCGAACTGGCGATGCAGGACGAGTTGTGCGACACGATCTACGTCCTGAGCGACGGCCAACCGACAGCCGGCAAGATCGTTCAGGTCGATGGAATCCGCCGCCGCATCCTGCAGCTGAATCGCCGCGCCAACATCCAGTTCTTCGGCGTTTCGATCGGACTGATCTCGGACCTGCTCAGAGACCTGGCGCTACGTACTCAGGGTCGCTACATCGAACTGGGCATCTCCGCCGAAGAAGCCAATTCCCACGCCCGCCGCATCCTGCTGCGCGAAGACGCTGATGACGACGAGCTCCTGCGCGCCCTGGAGTTGGCAAGGACGGCCACGCGGCTGGAACCTGCAAGCAGCCTGTACCGCACCGCCCTTGGAATCGCCCTGTTTCGCACCGGCAAGCTCGCTCCGGCCATGGAGGAGCTGCAAGCCGCAACGACGCTCAGAGGATCCGGAAATCCCAAGGTTCGAGCCACACGTGTGCTCTTCCAGGCACGCATCCATGCGAAGGCGGGCGAGGTGGACCAGGCACGCGAGCTTCTGAACGAAGGGCGCGTGCTCCTCGCGGGCTTCCGGGACGCCGAAATCCGCATCTTCCTCGAGTGGGCGGAGGCGGAGATCCCCTAGCCGGGTTGTTGCGTGGTGGCGTCATCCCGGGTGGCCGGCGCTCATCCCCTACTTCCCGTACCCCAACTCCCGCAAGCGCCCAAGCTCCTCGTCACTCAATTCCACGACCCCCCCCGGGGAAAACCGCTCCGACATCATCTCGGCCACCCCGATCCGCTGTTTCATCTCGTCCTTCAGCCGCTCGAGCACCGCAGGCTCCTCTGCAGCTCGATCGAACTTCTCCAGCGGGTCTTCCTCCAGGTCGTATAACTCAAAGACCCCGCGAGACACATTCTCGATCAGCTTCCACTTCCCGTTGATCAGCGCGTTCGCATGATGCCCATCCTTCAGGCGAATCTCGCACAAGAGCGCGGGGCCGGCGTGCCCCTCCCCCTTCAGCGCCCCCAGCAATTCCACGCCCGCCGTGATCCGATTCGCGGATTCAAGCCCGAAGAGCCCCAACAGCGTCGGACCTATGTCGACGTTGCGAACGAATTCACGCACCCGCCGTGGCGCCATCCCGGGCACGCGGAGCATCAACGGGACGCGCACCTCCTCACCATAAAGGCTGTACGAGTGCCTGCGAACACCTTCGTGCTCACCGAAGGCCTCGCCATGATCCGAAAGGAAAACCACGGCCGTATCCTCCCCATGCCCGACCGCGTCCAGCGCCCTCAGCAGCCGACCGACATGCCCGTCGGTAAAACGGATCTCGCTCCGGTATCGATCCTCCTCGGACATCTCCTCAGCCGCCCGAGCACTCGAAGCGCCGTGGGGCACGTAGGGGAAATGGGGATCGAAGTAGTGCACCCACAAGAGGAAAGGCTTCTCACGACCGCGCTCCCCCAACCAATCGATGGCCTTGTCGGTCACCGCCGGTGACGAGATAGGAGTCCATCCGCCCTCGGTGCGCTTCTTGGCGAGCTCGTCATCGAAGGTGTCGAACCCCTGCTGCAGCCCGTAGGTCTCATTGAAGTAGACGTGACTGGCGATCCCGTGCGTGTCGAATCCCGCCGCCTGAAAGATCTCCACCAAGGTCTCGAAGTCCTCGGAAAGCCGACTCTGGAAGTCCCAGCAACCGTGGGTCGAGGAATAGAGCGAGGTCAGAACCGAGGCGAAGGAAGGCAGTGTCCAGGACGCGTGCGAATGAGCGTTTTCGAAGACGATGGCCCCGTCGGCAAAGGCGTCGAGATTCGGCGAGTTGGAGGGCTCGGCTCCGTAGGTTCCGAGGTAGTCCGCCCGCAGGGTATCCACGCAGATCACGACCAGGTTCCCGGGGACCGCTTCCTCGGACTTCCCTGAAGAACATCCGACCACGATGGCACAGAATAGAAGGGCGTTTAGGACTCGCATGACTCGAGGATAGCGTCGGAACGCAGCGCCCCGTATCGTTGGGGCGTCCCGCTCCGGGACCAACTACGCAAAGTCTGGCCAACCGTTGGAGCGACTAAAAGAGAGAACGCGGGGAATCGAACGGCCCTACCAGGTTTTCACGCTGCTGCTCGCGGCGCTCCCTATCCTCGCCGGATCCTGCTGCGAGCGCGCACCCCGTATCCCCCAGCCCAGATTGGTCGTTCTCTACGCGACCTGCACGCTCAACAAGGACTACATCTCGCCCTACGACGCGCGGATTCCCTATACCCCCGCGTTGAAGAAATTCAGCGATGAGGCTCTGGTCTTCGAGCGCCACGTGACCGAGGCCGGCGTCTCGGGCATCGCCTACGCCTCCATATTTTCAGGCGCCCAGGCGGACGCGCATCAGGTCTACCAGCACCCGCGGGTGCTCGACGACCAGCTCTATCTCATCAGCGAGGCCTTTGGTGACGCGGGCTACGACGTCCACTACTGGCAGGGACACAAGATGGCGACGTCCGAACTGAACTACGTTCAGGGTGTCCCCGCCGAAAACATCCACAAGATCGACGAGCTCAAGTCCGTTCGTGAGGGACTCTTCGAGGGGGACCCGGCCCTGATGGGGATCCTGAATCGTCTTGGCGAGGATCCCGACTACAAAGCCCTCATCCTCGTCGCCTTTACGGTCACCCACGCCGCCTATAACCGGCAGGTGATGCCCGATGAAGTCGACAACTTCACGAGGCGACACCCGGATCTGGCCCAGGTTCAGAAAGCCAGGGACGCCGAAAGCCTCCTGGCACTTTACGAGGAACACAGGCTGGCTTTGCAGTGGAACTACGCCGAGACCGCAGCGACCCTGGGCTTGACGGCGCGACAGGAACGACGGCTCGCGGCTCTCCTCGATCTTTACTACCGCACGGATCTGGCTTTGCTCGACGTGCTCTTCGGCCGCTTCATGAGAACGCTGCGTTCCGCCGGCGCCTATGACGAGGCGTTGATCGTCGTCACGGCGGACCACGGCGAACTCCTGAAGCGCAAGAACGCGCTCTTTCTCTGGGGACATGGGCTGCAGCTCGCCCCCGAAGTGGTCACCGTACCCTTGATTATCCGCCCGCCGAAGGGAGCCTTCCCACCGGGTCGCTTCGAAGCGGTGACGCGTTCGATCGACATTTTCCCGACGCTGGCGGGACTGTGCAACCTGACGCTTCCCGAGGAGACGCAGGTGCAAGGGGTCGACCTCTCCGCCGCCATCCTCGGTGATGAGGAAGCGCCGGACCTCCTGGGCCTTTCACACACGAAGGTGCTGAACCGGCCCTTGATGGAGCTCTTCAAGGACTGGGACCACGTCAAGCGCTTCTACCCCCGCTCCGACCCCGATTTGATCTGGGTTTCCGCACGCCGCGGCGATCTCTTTCACAAGATCCGCCACCTGGGAGAAGCACACTGGGCGCGAGAGGTGTACGACCTTGCGAACGACCCCACCGAGACGACCAACCTCTACGAGGCGGGGAACGCGGAACAAGAACGGGTCTTCGGCTATCTTGAGAGCTACAAGCACCGACTGATCGACCACTACACCGATCACGACCTTTCTCCCGAGGAGACCGAAGAGCACCTGCGGGGTCTGGGCTACATCAAGTAGTCACTCGTCCTCTTCGCCGACGTAGCCCAGATCCTCCAAGTTCTTTTCCAGCGCGGGCGACTCCCCCCTCAGCGGAGTTTGCGTACGCGGGCGCCGGCGCTCGCTCACCAACGCCCGCAACGCCTCGAGCCCCGTGCCCTGTCCCAACACGTCCCGGTGCTGCCCGGGATCCGATTCTGTGTCGTAGAGCTCCTCCGGTCCGGAACGCTTGCGGATGTACCAGTCATCCTCGTCGATCACAGCCGAGGCTACGGGAAGCTCGCTGATACGTCCCGGGAGAAAACGCCGTCCCTCGCGCCACTCGAAGTAGTGCTCCATCGCGAACACCGGCCGGGACTCGTAATTTCCTGCGCGGCCGAGCAACGGTGCGAAGGAGCGGCCGTCGATCCCCGCGTCAGAGCCCCCCCCCGCAAAGTCCAGCAGCGTCGGAAGCACATCGACGATGGATACCGGGGCCTCGATCACGCCGGGCCCGGAATGGGGCAACCGCACGAGCAAGGGAATATGCAGCTGGTCCCCGTGCAGCCGTCCGCCGTGGTGCTTGCGCCCCCGCTCGGGCTCGAACCCCTCGCCGTGGTCGGTCATGAAGACCACCACCGCTTCATCCCAGATGCCGGCGGCGATCAGCTCGCTCTGCAGGTCGGCGAAAGCGCGGTCGAAGTCCCTCAGTTCGGCGTGATAGAGCCGCCGCATCTGCCGCCAGGCGCCCGGCGGACAGGGGCCCCGGCCGATGGCGCAGTCGATGTAGTTCTTGCGTGGCAGAAAATCGACTCCGGGAAACGAGTCGGCGATTTCCGGACGCACGTCGTAGTAGTTGTGCACGGCGTAGCTGTGCAGGAAGAGAAACAACGGACGCGAGCTGTTACGACCCTCTTTCAAGAAGCTCCGCACACGCTGGACCAACTGCGCTCCGGTCTCGGAAGGGCCGGATTTGTCGCGCTCGAAGCTCTCGTAGTATTCGAACCCCCGTGCCATCCCGTACTCGGCATCGAGATACCCCCCCCCTGTGAAGCCGGCGGTTTGATATCCGCGGCGCGCCAACCCCTCGGCCAGAGTTTCCGCTCCTGCACTCAGCGTAACGCGCCGGTCCGTCGCGCCGTGTCGGTCGGGGTAGAGCCCGGTGAAGAGCGACCCGTGGGCCGGAAGGGTCCACGAAGCGGAGCTGTAGGCCCGCTCGAAACGCACGCTCTCATCACAAAACGCATCGATGGCCGGCAGGCGAACCGCGCGCTCGTCGTAGGCCCGCAGTGCGGAGCGATTCAGAGTGTCCAGCGAGATCAGAATCAAGTGAGGCGGCCGCTCGACATCTGGGGCACAGCTCGCAAGAGGTATCGCAAGACAGGCGACGCCCAGGACGACACGACAAACCACAGTTAGAAGCCCCGTATTCATCTGTCGTCTTGCTTACGTCTCAAGGGATTGTGGTTGCGCCTCAAGAGAATGTGGTTCTCGGGCAACCCGGGGGTGTTGACGCGCTGAAAGTCCCTACGCAGATGCTCCCACACAGAGGGGCTCGTATTCCGCAAGAGGAAGCGCTCCTGGCCGGCGATGGCCACGTCGACGAGAAAAGCCCACTCGATGTCCGCCAGGTCTTCGACGATCTTGTTCTGTGTTTCCGCATCGAGTTCCGGTACGAAGAAGTAGATCCACCACGTTGGCGAGACCTTGTCAAAGATTCCGTAAAAGCCAGGACGCGAGGGGGCGAAGAAAACCTGCGCATCGTCCGGAACGTGGGTGCGGATCGCTTTCTCGATCCGCGTGTAGTACTCGGCCAGCCCGGCGTGCATCCGCAGTGTGTCTCCAGCGATCGAATGGTCGACCAGCTGAGGACGCTCGTTGAAGCGCTGGCGCGAAAGCAGCTGGTGGGTGGCGGAAACGCTCCCCACCGTGAGCAAGGCAACGAGACACCATCCGGCCACAAGAACGCGCGGCCGACCCCAGGAGAAGGCCGCCGGCAGACCGACCAACGCGACGAGTAGTGGATCGATCGACTGGGCGAAATGGGACGGGTCGGAGCGCACGGAGGCGTGATGGATGTAGAAGAGGCCGAGGATGCTCCCGGCCAGGAAGACCGCACGCTTGCTGAAACGCTCCACCGGCGTGCGTACCAGGGTCACGATCCCGGCCGGGAAGAGAACGACGGGCACCGTGAACCAGAAGGCCTTGCCCAGGTTCTCGAGCCATCCGATCGCGCTCAGATCGGACCATCGGTACGTCCAGGGCCAAGGCCAGGGGTGGGGAATGTTCACCCCCAGCTTGAACAGGACGAGGATCGAGTTCCAGAACCCGGCGGCGTAGCCGGGCACGAAAACCAGCATCAGGAGCATCGGCGAGTAGCCCGCGAGGATTCCTCCCGTGTACGAGGCCAACCTCCTTGCGAATCCGGGCGCCTGACCGCTCCGCATGGCCGAACGCTGTCGCCAGGCCAGAACCAGCCACAGACAGAAGATTCCGGCGGCGCAGTAGGCGGCGTGGTTGCGCCCGAAAAACCCGGCCAGCCCGACGAAGGCTCCGGCTTCGAAATGGCGCCGGGCGTTCGGTCGTTCCAGGAGTCGCACCGCAAAGAAAACGGCGGTCAGGGCGATGGCGGACTCGAAGAGCTTGTGCCGCGGAAACATCCAGGCCAGATAGAAAAGGCCCGTCGGGATGAGCGACCAGGAACTCTTCAATGCGCGCCGCGCCGCCAGCAGTCCGAAGAACATGCCCAGCGCCTGAAAGCAAGCGACGGAGAGTCGCAGTCCCAGAACGCCGTGCCCGAAAACCCCACCGAGAATCGCGCACCAGTAATAGCGGCCCGGGTCGTAGGACTGGAAGTCCCGCAGGGGGACCTCTCCTGCGGCTGTACGCAGGGCGCCGTACCAGAGGTAGCCCTCCTCTGTGGCGTTGAAGTTGACCCTCCCCACGAGGGCAAAGAAGCCGGCTGTCAGGACGATGGCAACGAGGCCAGCGAAGAGCGTCTCTCTCCGGGCACGGGGAGCGGGGGCGGAGGTCATCGGCGTGGAGAGAATACGGAGTTGGATCGCGTTTTGGGGGTCCGGAGACCGGCCTTGGGCCACCCCGGGCCTGTAGAATGCCGGCCCATGGCCCCTCCCGATCTCCAGTCCATGGCCGGGCGCCGCTGTCTGGTCCTCGGTGCGAGCGGCTTCCTGGGGCGCTGGCTAGCACGAACTCTCCACGCGGAAGGAGCCCATACCACGGCTCAGGTGCGCGATCGAGGACATCTGCCCCGGGATATCGCCGCGACGGCGGAGGTCTGGGTCGGTGACCTCGGCCGCCCGGGATCGGCGCGCGATCTGATCCGGCGGGCGCAGCCCCAAGTCGTCTTCAGCCTGGTCGGCTATGGCGTGGCCAAGGGCGAACGTCTGGCCCGGGACTACGCCCGCCTCAACGCCGAGCTACCGGCGGAAGTCGCGCGGGAACTCTTGCGGACCGCGGAAACGAGGGATGCCACCCTGGTGCACGTGGGCTCGGCCCTGGAATACGGCGTCGAGGCCGGATCCCTCGATGAAGCGTCGAACTGCGTTCCCACCACGGAATACGGACGTTCCAAACTGGCAGGCACCCTGGCCCTGGACGAGTCGCGTAAGGAGGGTCTGGCGTGCTTGACCGGGCGGGCGTTCACCGTTTTCGGCCTGGGGGAGCGTGAGGGGCGGCTCGTGCCCTCCCTCCTGGCCGCTCGAGACCGATCGGGGAGGATTCCCCTTTCGAGCGGAAGGCAAGAGCGCGATTGGATTTACGTGGAGGACATCGCGCGGGCGTTGGTCGGTCTGGCGGCCATCGCGCCGAAGGAGATTCGCGCCCGAAAGCCGCCCTTCGATGCTCCTGCCATCAACCTGGCTTCGGGAGCGCTTCGTTCGGTGCGCGAGTTCACCGAGCTTTTTGCAAGAGCCCTCGACATCCGCGAAGACAGACTAGGCTTCGGCGATCTCCCCGGCCTGGCCGAGGAGATGTTCCACCCCGCCGTTCCGATCGCCCGCCTGCAGAGGGCACTGGGCTGGACCCCGCCGAAAGATCCCACTCCCGCCTTTCGACGTATGCGCGCACACCTCTCTGCCGGAGTCGAAGCTTGACTCGCTCCACCGGATGCCTGAACTGCTCCCGGAAGGGGCTCGAGTTGGTCCTCGACCTGGGCAGCACGCCGCTCGCCAACGCAAACCTCCAGCCCGACAAGCTGAACGATCCCGAACCCAGTTTCCCGCTCGAGCTCATGTATTGCCCCGGCTGCGGGCTCGTGCAGCTTTCCGAAATCGTGCCGCCGGAGGTCATGTTCTCGGACTACCTCTACATGAGCGGCGCCTCCACCACGATGGTCGAGCACTTCGGGCGCCTTGCGAGCTCGCACGTCCAGCGCTTCGGCCTGAAGGACACGGATCTGGTCATGGAGATCGCCAGCAACGACGGCACGCTGCTGTCCGCCTTCAAAGCGAAGGGTGTGCGCACGCTGGGCATCGAACCTGCACAGAATCTGGTCGAGGTGGCCGAAAAAAAAAGGGGTCGAAAGCGTCGCACGATTCTTCGGGCGCAAGTGCGCTACGGAGCTCCGGACAGAATGCGGCCCCGCTGCGCTCATCTGCGCCAACAACGTCCTGGCCCACGTGCCCGATCTCGGAGGAGTGCTCGAGGGTTGCCGAATCGCAACCGAGCCCGAAGGTGTCGTCAGCATCGAGGTTCCCTACCTGGTCCACCTGCTCGAGGGACTCGAGTACGACACGATCTATCACGAGCACCTTTGCTATTTCTCGGTGCGCGCCCTGGCTGACGCCTTCGGTCGAGCCGGATTGGCGATCTTCGACATCGAGCGATTGTCGGTACACGGGGGAAGCCTGCGCATCCTCGCCCGGGCGGGGAGCCGGCACGCCGAGGTCGTCGATCGGATGCGGCAAACGGAACGCAAGAAAGGCCTCGAGGATCTGGCCACTTATCGCGCCTTCGCCGCTGCGGTGGCCAAGAATCGCACGGACCTGCGGCGGATCCTGCGCGAACTCAAGCATAAAGGCAAAAGGATCGCCGCCTACGGCGCTCCGGCCAAGGGCAACACTCTCCTGAACTACTGCGGGATCGGCACCGACCTCGTGGAGTACACTGTGGATCGCAATCCGTTCAAGGTAGGAACTTTCACGCCCGGGATGCGTCTTCCCGTGCGAGAGGTCGCCCTGCTCCTGGAGGACCGGCCGGAGATCACCTTGATCCTGCCCTGGAATATCGCTTCCGAGATCATCGAGCAGCAAAAGGACTACGTGGAAAAGGGCGGGCAGTTCCTCGTGCCCATCCCCCAGCCCCGCGTCGTCGGAGATCGCTAGCCCGCCCCATTCGAAAGCCCAATCGTTTCATGAGCTCGAGCACGGAGATCAAGAAGGAACAGGTCGTCATCCTGTGCGGCGGCCAAGGAACCCGAATGCGCGAGGAGACCGAATTCCGGCCCAAGGCCTTGGTCGAGATCGGTGGCAAGCCCGTTCTGTGGCACCTGATGCGCCACTACTACCACTTCGGCTACCGCCGCTTCGTCCTTTGCCTCGGCTACCGCGGCGGCATGATCAAGGAGTACTTCCTCAGCTATCGCTGGATGAATGGGGACTTCACGCTGAAATTCGGCCAGGGCGAACCCCAGGTGGTCCCCCACTCGCAAAGCAACGAGGATTGGGAAATTTCGTTCGTCGACACGGGAAAGGCAACGCAAACCGGCGGACGATTGTGGCGTGTCCGGCATCTGATTGAAGGCGACACCTTCCTGGCCAACTACTGTGATGGGCTGTCGGATGTGAACCTCGACGAGCTGGTGGCCTACCACCGTTCCCACGGCAAGATCGGAACGATCACCGGCTTTCACCCCCACTCGAAGTACGGTCTCGTCAAGACCGACAACGATGGAACCGTGACGTACTTTCAGGAAAAGCCCCTGATGAACGATCTCACGAGCGGCGGCTTTTTCGTCTTTCAAAAAGGACTCTTCGACTACCTGGACTCCCATCCTGACTGCATCCTCGAACACGATCCTTTCAACAAGCTGGCCAAGGACGGTCAGATGGCCCTGTACACGCACTCGGGCTTCTGGCAGTGCATGGATACATTCAAAGAAGCCCAGGCCTTGAACGAGCTCTGGGCCGAGGGCAAGGCTCCCTGGAAGCAGTGGACATGAGCTTTTCCTGGAAGAACCGAAATGTCCTGGTCACCGGCTCGACTGGGCTCCTGGGGTCCTGGTTGACAGAGGCCCTTCTGGAACGCGGGGCCAACGTCACCTGCCTGATTCGCGATCAAGTCCCGATGAGCCGCCTGGTCCGGGGCGGCGCCATCGAGCGGGTCAACATCGTCCGCGGCGGACTTGAGGAGTTCGATGTCGTCCTGCGCGCGGTCAACGAGTACGAGATCGACTCGGTCTTTCATCTCGCTGCCCAGACGATCGTCGGAACGGCAACGCGTTCGGTGCTTTCGACCTTCGAATCCAACATCAAGGGCACCTGGAACCTGCTGGAAGCCTGCCGCATGTGCGACAAGATCGTCAAACGCGTCGTCATGGCCTCGAGCGACAAGGCCTACGGCGATCACGAAAAGCTACCTTACTCCGAGGACGAACCGCTCAACGGGCGCTACCCCTACGACGCATCGAAGGCCTGCGCTGAGATCCTCGCCTTCTCCTATGCAGAGACCTTCGCTCTGCCGGTCGCGACGACGCGCTGCGGCAATCTCTATGGCGGAGGCGACCTCAACTACAGTCGCATCGTTCCGGGGACGATCCGCTCCGCCCTCCTGGGCGAACGACCGATCGTGCGCAGCGACGGCAAGCTGATCCGCGACTATTTCTACGTCGAGGACGCCGTCGGCGCCTACCTGCACTTGGCTGAGAAGTTCGATGAACTCAACCTGGGTGGACAGGCCTTCAACTTCGGAACCTCGACGCCCAAGAACGTGCTCGAAATGGTTGCGCTCGTCTTGGCCGCAGCCGGGCGACAAGACCTCGAAGCGGTGGTGCTCGACCAAGTGTCCAACGAAATCCGAGCCCAGTATCTCGACTGCACCAAGGCCGGCGAAATGCTCGGCTGGAAGCCCCAATTCACCATGGAAGCCGGCCTCGAGAAGACCGTGGCCTGGTACCGTGAAAACGAGGGCGACGCACTCTCATGAGCTTGGAGCCCGGAGAGGAAGCCACGGAGCCTTCTCCCCAGATTTCCCTGATCCTTCCCTGCTACAACGAAGCGGAAGCGATTCCCTATACCTTTCCCCAGCTGGCAAACGCGTTCCGGGAAGCTGGACACCGCCTGGAGTTGATAGGCGTCGACAACGGCTCTAGCGACGAGACCGGCGCTCGACTCCAGGAACTCCGCGACCAGGGCTCGCCGGTCGTCCCGGTCAAGGTCGAGGTCAACCAGGGCTACGGCTTCGGCTTGCTGTCAGGCATCCCCCACGCGCGCGCGCCGTGGATCGGTTTTCTACCCGCGGATGGTCAGGTCGACGCAGAGGACGTGGTCCGCCTGTACGAGGCGCTGGCACCGTGCCGGTCGAACACCATGGGCAAGGTCCGCAGACGGTTTCGGATGGACGGTCCCAGCCGCAAGTTGATTTCGATCGCATATAACGCTCTGGTCTGGTCTCTCTTTCCCGGACTGGGGTCGATCGACGTCAACGGTACGCCGAAGATCCTGCACAGGGAGACGCTCGAGCGCATGCAGCTCGAGTCGAAGCAGTGGTTTCTCGACCCCGAGATCCTGATCAAGGCCTACTACATGAAGGTACAGGTTCTTGAAATGAACGCCTTCGCGCGCATGCGTGGAACGGGCCTTTCGCACGTTCGCGCGAGCACGTGCTGGGAGTTCTTCCGTCAACTGTTGAAGTTCCGCTTCACCGGGTACCTCGACCCGTGGCGCGCTTCGCTCTGAAACCGCTCGCAATGACGGCCCCTTCGTTTCGGACGCTAGCTGACGATTTCTTCGTCGATGAAGTGGTCCCGCCGCGCACGCCGCAGGAGGGAGAACACCTCCACATTCGCATCGAAAAGCGCGGGCTATCGACAGATGAGGCAGTCCGAGCCATGGCGACGGCCTTCGGAATCGCGCCGGCGGGGGTCGGACGCTGCGGACGCAAGGACGTGCACGCCGTCACGCGCCAATGGCTGAGCTTCAGCGGCGTATCCGAGGTTCAGCTGGAGGGCCTGGATCTGCCCGGCTTGAACGTGCTCGAATCCGTTCGCTTACCGCGCAAGCTGCGCATGGGGCGGTTTCTCGGCAACCGCTTTCGGATCCGAGTGCGCCATCTGAAGCCGGAGGAGTGCACGCGCGCTGAAGCTCGACTGAGGGAGGCGGGCCTGCGTGGGATGCGCAACGCCTTCGGAGAGCAACGCTTCGGCAAAGGAGGTGAAAACACACGGATCGGGCGCTTGCTGCTCTGCGGAGACTTCGAAGGGGCCCTTACGCGGGTGGCCCTGCAGGAGGGCCCCCGGGTAGAGCGCATCCGCGGTCTCCTACGGGCAGGGCGCGCAACGGATGCACTGCGCATCCTGGGCCGCCGGCGGGCCGGATTCTACGTGTCGGCCCATCAAGCCGACGGCTTCAACCGCGTCCTGAAAGAGCGCGGGGAGGACTATGACAAGGCACGCTCGGGGGACCTCTTGCACAGGCACAAGAGCGGCCGGTTGTTGATGATCCCCGACGCCGGGGAAGCAAAGCGACGAGTCTCCACCTTCGAACTCTCCCCCACCGGCCCACTGGTGGGCCCACGCATGCAAGAGGTCTCGGAAGACGCCCTGGTCATCGAACAAAGCGTCTTGGCGAACGACCCCAGCCCCGATCCCGCCAACCGCCGCTGGTTCGGCTGCATGGGCGCCAGGCGTCCCATGCGGGTACCTGTGACCGAGATCGATTCCAGAATGGATGGGGACGATCTCAGCACCTTCCTCGAACTGAAATTTCGTCTGCCTCCCGGCGCCTTTGCCACGACGCTTCTCAAGGATGTTCTGGAATGCTAGCCCCCACATCCAAGGGCGAAACCCAAGCTAGACAAACGCGTCGCCCTGCCTGAAGCCGGGCGACGCGTTCTTGTTGCCGGGACCGTGGACCCTAGGGTATCACGATCAGGTCGTATCGATTGGAGGTGTCAAACCCGCCGGTCCCGGACACCACGAGCAAGACCGAATACGTCCCGCTGGCCGTGTACGTATGCACGGGGTTCTGCAGCGGCGAAGTAGTGCCGTCCCCGAAGTCCCAGAAGTGGGTGGTGATACTTCCAGAACTTTGGTCGAAGAAGGACACGGACAGCGGTGCGACACCGGTTGTGGGCGACGCGTTGAACGCTGCCGTCGGAGCAGCATCGAGGGTCTCCAGCCCGAGCTTCAGGGTCGCCGCGTTGGTTACCTGGAAGAAGGTACCACCGGCGAACAGGAAGCCCTGCGAAACACCGCTGATTCCCAAGAAGTTCAGGTTGTTGGGCACCGAGAGTGAGTGCTGGCCACCGGCCACCTGGCCCGATGTGAAGAACGGAGACGAGCTCAGGTTGATGAGCAACTGGCCCAGGGGCGTATTGATGCTGGCACCTCCCGAGTAGCAGAACACGAAGGTGAAAGCCGTGGTCGGGAAAGCGGTGGTGTCGATGTTCGCAGTCCAGGTGCCGCCCACTACGGGCGCCGACCCGACGTAGATCGACGGGTTCGAGCCATTGCCGTTTAGGTAGATCGAACAGGCCTCCAAACCGAGAAGGAAGTTATCGATGAACCCGTGTGACGTGTTCAAGGCGTTGCCTCCGTTGCCCATCTGAACGCTGAGCGTCAGGACGGTGGCGGAAGTTGCTGCGGGGAACACGGAGCGCAGGTTGACCTGCACCTGCGTGGCATCGGTCATGGGTAAACCGTAGCGGGTGGAAACGTTCGGGAAAGTGGAGAACGTGTCCGCGTGGTAGAGGTTGTAGTGCGTCGAACCGTCGGAAACGTCCACGCTCATGAAGTCGTTGGAACCGGCCGACATCGCGGCTTCACCCAGGATGAAGGCTGCGTCGAACAGGAGAACCGGCGAAATCGCAGAGAACGTGAAGGTCTGGGAGATCCCCACACCGCCCGCTGGCAACGAACCGACTCCGCCCGGATTGGACGGCGGCGTCGCTGCATTGGAACCGGCCGTGGAGAGGTCGGCCCACTGCACCGCGTCGCTCGGGAAACCACCATCGACGAGGGTTCCGCTGTCGGGCTGAATAATGTGCCCCGAACCGCCTACGATGCTCCACGGCGCCGAAGGCGCTCCGCCGGCCAGCTGGTTTTCAAAGCTGCCATCGTCCAGCGAGAGGTCGACCGTGATGTAGTCGACCTTCGTCTCGGAGTCGACACCACCGGGACTCGTCACCGTCAGTGAGACGGTAAAAGTTCCGGGCGAGCTGTAGAGGTGGCCGGGATTTTGACCCGAGGATGTTCCGGCGTCACCGAAACTCCATGACCAGACGGACACGGCACCTGAGGAGGCGTCCGTGAAGTTCACGATCAGGGGTGCCGAACCGGCCAGCGGCGTGGCGGTGAAATCGGCTACCGGAGGGGCCTCGAGTACGGTGACGTACCCGGGCTTGGACTCGATGTCCGCCCCACCTGGACCGGTGGAAGTCAGCTCGACCGTGTACGTCCCCGCCGCCCCGTAGCTGTAGGACGGATTCACCGCGGAAGACGAACCTCCATCGCCAAAAGTCCAGGCAAAGCCGGTCGCCACCCCCGTGGTGAGGTTGGTGAAGTTCACCGTCAAGGGCGCAACCCCCGAAAGAGGCGTTCCACTGAAGTCCGCCACCGGGGGAAGGTTGCCGACCGCAATGTAGTCGGTCAGCGTCAGAGTGTTCGAGCCGCCCGGACCGCTAACGGTCAGGGAGACGGTGAAGGCGCCGGCCGAGGTATAGATGTGGCTGGGGTTCTGCAACGTGGAAGTGCCGCCGTCGCCGAACACCCATGCGAAGCTCGAGATCACACCCGTCGAAGCATCGGTGAAATTGACCGTCAGGGGTATCAGACCGCTTGTGGGCGTACCCGTGAAGACCGCACTCGGAGCCGGTTCGTTGACGACGATGTAGTCCGTCTTGCTCTCGAGGTCGGAACCACCGGGCCCCGTCGCCGTCATGGATACGGTGTAGGAACCTGAAGAGCTGTAGAACTTCGTCGGGTTCTGCGCCGTCGAGGTTCCACCGTCTCCAAAGCTCCAGAACCAGCTGGAAACGACGCCGGCCGAGGTGTCGGAGAATAGGACCGAAAGGGGAGCGATTCCCGAAGTCGGCGTGCCGACGAAGTCTGCAGCCGGGGCCGGCGTCCCGACGACGACGTAGTCCGTCTTGATTTCGGTACTGACTCCACCGGGACCGGTAACGGTCAAACTTGCGGAGTAGATGCCCGACGACGTGTAGATCTTGACCGGGTTCTGCGCGCTTGAACCGGTGAGATCACCGAAGTTCCAGCTCCAAGACGTCACCACCCCCACCGAGGCGTCGCTGAACGCCACGCTCAACGGCGCCGTACCACTCAGGGGAGTTCCGGAGAACTCTGCCAAGGGTGCGGGTTCACCGACGGTGATGTAGTTCAGCTTGTTCTCGGTATCGACACCGCCCGAACTGTTCACGGTCAGGGAAACCGTGTACGTCCCCGACGAAGAGTAGGTGTGGGAGGGGTGCTGCGCCGTCGAGACTCCGGCGTCCCCAAAGGTCCAGTCGTAGCTCGTGACGTTGCCGGTCGAATGGTCGGTGAAGAACACTGTCAGCGGAGCCGCACCGGTCTGCGGAACTGCAGAGAACTGCGCGTTGGGCGGCGGCTCGGTCACGACGACCGCACCGGTTTGGGTATCGGTATCCGAACCGCCGGGGCCGATCGCGGTGAGGACCACTGTGTAGGTACCCGGGTCCGTGTAGGTGTGCGTCGGATTCGCCATGGCCGAGGTGCCGAAGTCACCGAAACTCCAAGACCACCCCGAAACAACGCCCGTTGTCGCGTCGCTGAAGGCGACCGTCAACGGAGCGATGCCCGAAAGCGGGGTTCCCGTGAAAGCGGCGACCGGCGCGGGAACCGTGGCGGTCACGTAGTCCAATCTGGTCTGGGTGTCGACGCCTCCGGGCCCCGTGGCGGTCAGCGAAACGGTGTACGTCCCTGCAGTGGCGTAGGAGTGAACCGGGTTCACCGACGTTGATGTACCACCGTCGCCGAAGGTCCAAGCGTGGGCCGTCCTGGGTCCGCCGCTGCTCGAGTCAGTGAAGGCCACGGTGAGAGGAGCCACGCCGTTGGTGGGGGTCCCGACGAAATCGGCGATCGGTGCCTGTTCGGCCACGACGATGTAGCCGGTCTTCGTCTCCGGATCGCTACCACCCGGCCCCGCTGCGTTGAGAGTCACCGTGTAGGTGCCGGCACTGCCGTAGACGTGCGTCGGATTCTGCAGAGAGGACGTACCGAGGTCACCAAAATCCCAGATCCAGCCGGTCACCGTTCCTGTCGAAAGATCCGTGAAGGAGGTCGTCAGAGGCTGGACGCCCGTGGTGGGCATGGCCGTGAAATTCGCCACAGGAACCGGATGGACCACGGTGATGTAGTCGACCTTGGCGTTCGTGTCGATCCCGCCCGGACCGCCCACCGTCAAGGTTACGGTGTACGTGCCAGGATTCGAATACGTGTGAACCGGGGCGGCGACAAAAGAGAGACCGCCATCACCGAAGTTCCAGGAGTAAGCCGTAATAGCTCCTGTGGAAAGATCGCTGAAGGAAGCCGTCAATGAACCCACGCCCGAGCTTGGCGTGCCGACGAAATCGGCAACTGGCACGGGTTCTGCCACGCGGATGTAGTTGACTCGCGTATCGGAGTCCACTCCTCCGGCGCTCGTCACCGTCAGTGAAACGGAGAAGCTGCCGGGTGAGGCGTAGACATGCGTTGGATTGGCCAGAGTCGAGGAAGCACTGTCACCGAAATCCCAGGTGTAGGTCAGGATGTTCCCGTCCGAGAAATCCGTAAACGAAACACTGTGTGGAGCGACTCCGGCCGAGGGATCCCCGGTAAACGCAGCCGCGGGGGGCGGCTCGAGAACGACGACGTAGTTCAGTTTGGTCTCGCTGTCGAGACCACCTGGACCGGTGGTAGTCACCGACACCGTGTAGATGCCCGGATCGCTGTAGACGTGACTGGGGTCCGTCAAATTCGAGGTCGTCGTATCGCCAAAGCTCCAGGAGCGACCGGTGACCGATCCGGTGGAGGCATCCGTGAAATTGACCGTCAGTGGGGCGACCCCCGTCAGCGGGGTGCCCGAAAAATCGGCGATGGGCGCGGGCGGGGTTACCACGACGTAGTCCACCTCGATCTGCTGGTCGCTTCCACTGGGCCCGGTCGCCGTGAGGATGACGGTATAACTACCTGTGGTGGTGTAGGTGTGGCCGGGATTCTGGAGACTCGAGGTTCCGCCGTCGCCGAACGTCCAGGCCCAGGTCGTGACGGTTCCGCTACTGGAATCCGCATACGACACCGCTAGCGGTGCAGTACCCGTCAGGGGAGAACCGCCAAAGGCGGCCACGGGTAGCGACTCGGCCACGACGATGTAGTTGACCTTCGTCTCGTTGTCGGTTCCACCCGGCCCCGTAGCGTCAAACGTCACGGTGTACGTACCGGCCGCGGTGTAAACGTGCGCCGGACTCTGCAAGAGCGAAGTTCCGCCATCGCCGAATGTCCACGATCCACTTGAAACCGCACCGCTGGCAAGACTCGTGAACTGTACGGAGAGGGGGACGTTGCCGCTCGTCGGAGTCGCCGAAAAATCTGCTATGGGCGCGGGCACGCTCACGGCGATGTAGTCGACCTTTATCTCGGTATCGACCCCTCCGGGCCCCGACACCGTCAAACCGACCGTGTATGTTCCTGCCGTCGGATACACGTGGGAGGGGTTTTGGAGGATCGACGTAGAACCGTCTCCGAAGCTCCAGGACCAACCTGTGACCGTCCCGGTCGATGCGTCCGAGAACGCCACGCTCATCGGCGCCGCTCCAGCAGTAGGACCACTGACAAAGTCCGCCACCGGCGCAGGCTCGATCACCGTGATGTACGAGGGCTTCACTTCGCTGTCGGATCCCCCGGGCCCCGTCGCCGTCAATCCGACGCTGTAGGTTCCCGCCGCACTGTAGGTATGGGTCGGGTTCTGAATCGTGGACGTTGCGGCATCTCCGAAAGCCCATGCGTAGCTGGACACACTCCCTGAACTAAAATCGGTGAAGGAAACCGCGAGGGGTGCAACGCCAAGGCTAGGAGTTGCAGAGAATTCAGCCGTGGGCGCCTGAGCACTTGAAACGGCAGCCAATCCGAGGACGGACGCGAAGAGAACCAGCTTGGAACGGAAGTTCCGAGGGGTGAAGGACATGGGCTTCCCTCCTGACAAGGAAACGGGGGGTGG
>NYUD01000006.1 GCA_002683825.1 Planctomycetota bacterium | reverse complement strand
GGCTATCGGGGTACTCGCACTTTCCTGATCTGATGGCGTTCTTCACAGATGGCTCGTACGGCCTGCTCGACGTGCGTCCCGCCGATCTGATCGACGACGCGGCGCGCGTTCAGTTCGGTGAGACCGCGGCCGTTTGCGATGCGCTCGGGTGGCGCTACCGGGTGCTGACAGGCCACGACAAACGAGCGACCGGCAACCTCGACAGCTTGTCGGCGTCTCGCCACGACCGCTGCCGACCTGGCCACCAGACGGAAACGCTCATCCTGAGCGCAGCGCGCGGAGGGCGAAGCCGCGGCGATCTCTGTCAGATCGCCTCTCCCGATTGCCCGCCACTCGCGTGCGCGTGGGTAGACAACCTTGCATGGCGCCGACTACTTCACGTCGATCTCGGTGGTGTGTTCAGTAGCGAGACGGTCTATACGACAACCGAAGCGGCATCGACAGGAGCGGCGGCATGACCAGCGAGGAGTACAAGCTCAAGCTCGGCGACAAGGTCGAGATAGGTGGGGATCTTTGGGTATGGGAGCGGGTGCGCCGAGGCGTGGAGGCAACACTTCGACGCGACGGCGCCGAGGACGATTGGCTGGTCATCTCGATGCCCGAACTCATAGGCTTCGCTGGCACCGCCCGTCGACAGTCGAGCACGCCGCTTCGCCCCACCGCAGGGGACTGGCCAGCTGACGTGCTCGACATGGAAAAGCACCTGCTCGAGGTCTTCCGCGGCGTGCCAATGGACCCGAACGCGGTCGGGGCGCGTCCGGGGTACGACCTCACCCAAACGACGCAGGAGCAGCGCATCACTGCGAAGGTCGCTGAGTTGGCTGGGACCTCGCTTGCGCGCAGCCGCAAAGCGCTGTTCAACTACTGGAAGGTCTACGAGTCGGAGGGCGTCGCCGGGGTGGATGCTCGGTTGCACCCGAAGGGTCAGAAACGGTTGGTGATCAGCAAGGCGGATCCTCGCCTCGTCGCCGTCATCGATCGCGAGCTCGACCGTCGAACCAACCTGCACACGAGCAGCCGCCGTCACTGCGCCGCCCTCGTGCGGCGCACGCTAGAGGCGATGTACCCAGGCGACGCGATCTGCGACGTGAAGGCCACAACCCTCCAGGGATACATCAACGAGCGGGATGCCGGCCGATACAGCTTCGCGAAAGCGACGACGCGTCGCAACACATCCAACAGTCCGGATCGGGAGTACTTCTCCGGCAACACTCATCGTCTCGGACAGGTGTGCGAGATCGACTCGACGACGCTGGACGTCTTGGTGTGGGATGAGAAGGGCAACGAGTTTCGCCCCGTCGTGACCGCGCTCTTCTGCGTCGCAAGCAGAGTTCCGTTGGCGTGGGCAATCCACGCCAATCGGCCGAACGGGTTCGATCACGCGCTGCTCCTGGCCAGAGCGATTGTCGGACGCAGGGCTTTGCCCGGCTCATCGGCAGCTGCGCTCTCGGGTTCCGCGACGCTCCCAGTGGAGCTGATGAAGAGGATCAATCCCTACCTCGACGACGAATCGCTCGCCGTGCCATGGATCTTTCCGCACGCGATCACCGTCGACGGCGGCGCCGACTTTCGGTCAGCAACCTTCGAGGCCGCCTGTCGGGCCTACGGAATCACGCTCGTCCTCGCCCCGCCGAACGCCGCGGCCACAAAGCCCCACGTCGAACGAAACTTCGGCACGACGTCGACGGACTTCGCACAGTGGTTGGTCGGCTCGACGGGCAACTCAGTTGCTAACCGGGGGAAGCGCGACAATCCGACTCTCACGCTGGATTCGGTACGGCTCGCCTTCGATGCCTGGATTACGACGGTCTTCTTGAACAAGCAGCACGGCGGACTGCGCTCTCCGCTGTTCCCAGGTCGCGAGTGGACGCCGAGCCAGATGTACGCGGCATTGTTCGAAGTCGGCCCCGGAGTTCAGCTTCCGTTCCGAGCGGAGGACTTCCTTGCTCTTCTTCCCTCCGAAGGTCGGATCATCAGTGACGAAGGGATCGAGTTCCGGAATCGGAAGTACGACTCGCCGCTGTTGGCGGACCTTCGAAATCGCTCTCTCTCAGGTGCTCCCGCCGGCTCGCGGCAGGCACGCACGTTCGCTATCCGCTTCGATCCCTGCAACGACAATGCCGTCTGGGTCCAGCACCCCGAAACGGAGGAATGGATCGAGTGCTGGGACAAAGGAATCGACGATCGGGGCGCGTGGATGGCGGCCGAGACCGAGGTCCGGCTGGTCGAGCGCTTTGGAACCGGCGCGCCGAGCGAGAGGCCGATGACGGCTGAGCTCCTCGACGAGATCGAACGGCGTGCTCGCAACGACAAGCGGGCTCGAAGCCGCCAGCTCAAGGGCGGTTCAGCTGAACTCGAAGAGACTGCACCTTCGCCCGTGGAACCTGTCGCGTTCAAGCTCGCGGAGGGGACCGTTCCAATCAGCATCGACGACATCGACTGGAGCTCCGCGCGCTACGACATCGTCACGGTCAAGGATCTGCGCCCGTGACTCTCGACGCCCTGGTGCTTGAGCACGCGAGCAAGACCACACTCCCCGGTCTGCGCGAGGCGCTCTTCGCGTTGCCAGCAGCGCCCCCCTCGATCTCGTTCACGGACTATCAAGCACTGCCTGCGGATCAACGCGAGCTCCACGATCAGGCGCGGGATGACTTCGTGCGCCTCACCTTAAGGGTGCCAACCCCGGAGCAGGATCTCAGTACGCGCATCCTGGCGCGACTCATCCGATCGAACCCGCGACGCAAGAACTCACGCCGCGGCCTGATGATCTCAGCGCCGCTGTTCTACGGGAAGACCGAGCTCGCCCTCCTCCTCGCCCGATCCGTTGAGAATGATCACGCAAGGCACGCCCCGAACTACCGCGTTGACGGTGAAGTACCGGTTGTCTGGGTGGAGATGACGGAGAACGCAACGGGGAAGTCGCTGCTGACGCAGATCATCCGGTTCCTGGCGCCGACGGCGACCGTGGCCGCATCGAGCAACACAGATGTACTCCGAGTGCTCGCGGTGAACCTTCTCCGCGCCCATCGAACCAAGCTGCTTGTGATCGATGAGGCGCACCACTTGGGAGGAAAAGAGCCGTCCAGCGTCATCAAGGCACTGCAGAACGAGTCGACGACGACAGTCGCCCTGGTAGGAATCGACCTCGGCAGTGGCACGGCATTCGGATCGGGTCACGGGATGCAGGTCACCATGAGATGCGACATGGTCGAGCTGCGTGAAGTGAACATCGAGAACGACGCGGGACTCGCGCTCTGGACTCTCTGGGTGGCAACCTTCGACAGAAACCTCCCTCTCTGTGGTCACACCCCCGGCATGCTCACCCGCAACGCCCTCTCGCTCCATAAAGCGACTCGAGGGCGACTCGCGGTGCTTGCAATGGTGGTCGAGCGCCTGGTCGCATCGATCCTCGACGACGATTTCCGTCAACACGAAGACGTCACCAAGCAGCAGCTGTTCGCTGTCTTGGATGGAATTCGGCACACCACTCCGATCCGCCACAAGGTGAGACTCGAAGACCTGGTCGACGCCGCGTGACCGACACCAGAGCGTGGCCGATCCGGCCCAAGTGGCATCGCCTAGAGTCACCGCGCTCATACGCCCAACGCCAATGTCGAGCCGCGGGCGTTCCGTTCGAGGACGTCGAACGAGGTCTCACCTCCCCGGCGCAGCCGTACATCTATCGGGTGTGGAAGGACGAGGCCGCAGCAGCGGTCACCATAGAGGCTGCCGCTGGACGCGCCCCAGGCCACTATCTTCGGCTCCGGCGCATCGCCCAGCCCGACCAGGCCGTGAAGTATCGCCCGCGGTTCCTCTGTCGACTCTGCGCCGCTGGTGATCGAGTCGAGCAGATTCCCCACGACCGCGAGAACTGGTGCCTGCGGCACCCCGGGCAGATGGTGTGGACAGGGCCGGGCAGTACTCCGGAATCCCAGCTCGTGGTCGCTTACGACGGCATCCAAGCAAGAGCTGAGCGCGCGTTTCGGCGCATGGTTGCCTCGGGTCGCGTGAACGCCCGGTTGCACTCCCGTGTGTGGGAGATGGTGCGCGACAGTAGTCGGCTCGTATCCGATGGGCACCACCAGGATTGCGGCGCAACTGACGTCGATGCCCTTGAGGTCCGAGCACGTGCGGAGCAGTACCCGCGAACTGTCGCCCTCATGACGGCCTTGTCCGACAAAGCCTCCATCGACGGCTGGCGATCCGAATCCCCAGCAACTCTTCGGCGCGAGATCGCCCGATCCCTCCCCGCCGACATCGGGAGTTGTGAGGTCCTCGTAGAGCGGGTTGTCCTGTGGCTCAGGCCGATGCGCCGTGTGCTCCGCGAAACTCGCCGCGAACCACTGGATGTGCCAATGGATCTCGTAGACACGCCCAGGATCGTTGACTCCGCCGCGCAGTATCCGAGGTGGATACAGCGCCGCCCACAGGCCGTCGCCGAATGGGACTGGGTTCGCAACGACCCGAGCTCGGACCCCTGGGAGGCGTCGAGCTCGTCCAAGCGAGCTTGGTGGGTCTGCGACATTGGCCATTCCTGGGAAGCCGTCATCGCGACCCGCGCACAGGCAGGCTGCCCCTATTGCGCGGGCCAATCCGTCTGGCCCGGGCACAACGATCTCCGCACGCACCATCCTGCCGTCGCCGCCGAATGGGACGACACCCCTGGCGCCAACGCGGGAGACCCCGACCACGTCGGCGCTCAGTCCGCCCGCCGAGCGACCTGGAGATGCACAAGAGGCCACCAGTGGACGGCGACCATTAGGAACCGGACGAGACTCGGTGCGGGATGTCCATACTGCTCTGGGTACTTCGCGATCGCCGGCGAGACGGACCTGGTCACCCTCCGACCGGATCTCGCCGCCGAGTGGGATAAGGAACGCAACGGCGACCTGGCCGCAACGATGGTCGGGATCGGCTCAAGCAAGAAGGCATGGTGGACCGCGTCGTGCGGTCACGGTTGGCAAGCGATGGTCAGCAAGCGCGCCTTGGCCGGACAGAACTGCCCCTACTGCTCACGAAAGCGCGTGTTGCCAGGCGACAACGATCTCGCCACGGTACGCCCCGATCTCGCCGCCGAGTGGGACGTGAGCAATCAGCTTCGCCCGGATCAGGTGCTCCCGAAATCGGGAAGCAGGGCGACGTGGCGGTGCGCGAGAGGCCACACCTGGGAAACGACACCTCACAAGCGATCGAACGGCCGAGGCTGCCCCTACTGCGCGGGCAACCGGGTCATCGCAGGCGAGACGGACTTGGCTTCCGTCAGCCCAGAGATCGCCAAGGAGTGGAGCCCCGACAACGCGCTGAAGCCAACAGCTGTGAAGCCATTCACGAAACGAAAGGTCAAGTGGCTGTGCGCTCAAGGGCACTCGTGGGAGGCAACCGTCGCGAGCCGATCGAGAGGGGTTCGCTGCCCGCACTGCCGCTCGCAGAACAAGCACGGAGTACCGTCACCGCTCTGAAGTTCCCTCGACGTCAAAGCTCTGGCCGAGGGAATGCGCGGGGTCGTGGAGCGCCGCGAGATCGACACCGAACTTCGCTGCGAGCTCCGCGAGAGGCCGACTCTCGCCGGCCGCTGTCCGCTCACGAACGAGCGTGACAATCTCGTCATCCTCCCGACGAAGGTCGGCAAGCCACGCGT
>NYUD01000113.1 GCA_002683825.1 Planctomycetota bacterium | reverse complement strand
GGCTCCCACGATGGCCCATCAACGTCTACGACGACGAGGACCCCGCGGGAAGTGACACCACGCTATGGGACTCACCCCTTCCTTGGTGTTGTGTTGTCTTCTCGATCGGTTCATTTGCTGTCGCGGCTGCCGCTCTTATCCACGAGCGGCGCCGCTGAACGGCAGGCTACCGCTCACCGATTGCTCGGATGCGACAGGGTGGAGCGACTTCGCCGGGGCGTCGCGCAGGACACGCGGTCACAGGTCGGGCACGAGCCCTCGTCAGACGCGGCCGAGACGGGCCGCATGCGCTTTGAGCTCCTCGCGCTGGCGCCCAGATAGCCAGGTGGCCTGCTCGGGCAGGAAGTCCTCGACGTACGCTTCGCGGCGTGCGTGCCGCTGCCCATTGATCACGGCGGCTTTGATGATGAAGTAGGTGATCACGAAGCCGGCGGCGGTGAGCAGAAGAGGCACGAGGATGTAGATGACGAGGAATTCCATGGCTGGAGCATAGACGCCACCATCCGTTCAGCACGGCGACAGCGCGCACCCGGCAGATTCGACCCATGCGCGTGCTGCTCGTCGACGACGAGGTGAGGTGAGCAGAGGGCATCCGGCGCGGCCTCGAGGCGGAAGCGATGACCGTCGACGTCGCCCGCATCCGCGTAGACGCGTTGTGGCGCGCCCGCGAGCAGGACTACGACGTTTTGGTGCTCGACGTGATGACGCCGATCCGGCGCTGGCCACCTCGCTCATTGCCGACATCGTCGCCGCCGCGATCGCTGCGGTCGGAGGCGCGGGCACGGTCACGTCGATCGAGACCGATCGCGACGATAACCACGAGTTCTCGGGCTCGGTCGTCGCTTCGGATGCGGCCACCGACGATGACGATGAGTCGACCTGCTCCGCAGTCACCTTCTGCGGATCCGCCGCGCCGCGACCCACAGGTTGTGACTGCGGAGCAGAAAAGGAGACGCGGGATTCGCTCCGACGGAAGGTGCGAAGCGGAGCGGTGAGGAAGCTGGGCTAAGCGCCACTTCAGCAAACTGCCTAGGCGGATTCGGAGCTCAATCGACGGACGCCGCTCTCCTCGCCCAGGATCGCCCGCCGCATTGGTTCCCTCTTCATCGAGGGTGACGTCACCCAGCCTCGAGGCCGCGAGGCTGGCTGATCGACGGCGCACCCTCGATTACTGAACATGTTCAGTAACGATGTACAGTGGCCGCATGACCAAGGATCAGGTGCCAGTGGTCGTCCTTGCTGGTGCGAGCGGGTTCATCGGGAGCGCGGTTGCTGACGCGTTCGTCGGGGACGGGTACGAGGTGAGACTCGTCGGCCGCAACGCGCCTGTCCGTTGGGATGATCCCGATGCTCTCGGCCGGGCGGTGGAGGGGGCCGACGTGGTCGTGAACTTCGCGGGGAAGTCCGTGAACTGCCGCTACACCGACCGAAATCGCGACGAGATTCTCGCCTCGCGCGTGCAGACCACCCGTGCGTTGCGGGTGGCGGTCGCACGCGCGGACCATCCCCCGCGGGTCTGGATGAACGCGTCGACGGCGACGATCTATCGGCACGCGATGGACCGTGCGAACACCGAGGACAGCGGCGAAATCGGCTCAGGGTTCTCCGTCGATGTCGCGACGTCTTGGGAACGCGAGCTGTTCGAGGGCTCGCTCCCCAAGACGCGCCGGGTGTCGCTTCGGATGGCGATTGTCGTCGGCGACGGACCGGCCACACGCATGCTGTTCACGCTCACGCGGTGGGGTCTCGGTGGAACCCAGTTCGACGGCTGGTGCCCGCCGCATCGCCGCTACCGCGGAATCGGCGACCACCCCACCGGCAGCGACCGTGCACCATGGCACCGCACTCACGGACGCCAGAAGTTCAGCTGGGTCCATATCGACGATGTCGTCGCCGCCGTTCGCTTCATCCGGGATGTGGAAAATCTCTCCGGCCCGATCAACATCGCGTCGCCGCAGCCGTCCGAGAACAGTGCGCTCATGCGAACGCTCCGGCGGGCCGTCGGCCGCCGGGTCGGCCTGCCGAGTCTTCGATGGATGCTGGAACTCGCGATGTGGGTGATCCCCACCGAGCCCGAACTCGTCCTCAAGAGCCGGTGGGTCATCCCGAAGGCGCTCACCGACGCCGGATTCACCTTCTCGCACCCCAACCTGGAAGAGGCGCTCACCGACGTCCACACCCGCCGGGGCCGGGCCAACACGACGACCACCGGGGCGGCCAGGACAGAGAAGACCACGAGCCATGCCGCGTAGCGCCGAACCTGGAACCAAGGGCGAGCGCACCCGGGAGCGTATCCGCACCGCCGCGCTCGCGTCCTTCCGTGAGAACGGGTATGACGCAACGACGATCCGGAAGATCGCGGACGAACTCGGGATGTCTGTGGGAGCCACGAACTACCACTTCCCCTCGAAGAACCACCTCATTCAGGAGCTGTACCTCGATGTGCAGCACGCGCACCGCGCCGCCGCCGAACGCCTGCTGAAAACCGAGACTCGACTCGTCGACCGGCTAGCCATCGTCTACGCAACCGGAATCGACCAGCTGACGCCGTATCACGCTCACGCCGGCGAGTTCCTCTCGGCCGCGGTCTCGCCACGATCACCGATCAACCCGTTGTCGGCCGAGTCCGCTGACTCCCTCGAGGTCGTCGAGGGACTGTTCGCACAGGCAGTCGAAGGCGCCACACCCTCAGGACTGCCCGACGACATCCGTGCACTCCTCCCCCGCGCACTCGTGCTCGCACACCTGCTGCTCGCACTCTTCTGGGTATACGACACCTCCGAAAACCAGCGCCGCACACGGACGCTGCTCGAGCGCGGTCTCAAGCTGTTGGGAACCGCGCTGCCGCTGGCCCGACTGCCCATCCTCCGAGGCGCACTACGCGACATGCTCTCGCTCGTCACCGAGGTCCGCGCATGACAGCGCCCGGATAGGGATTCTTGGGTGCTATCGGGCGGTGAACGCTCTAGGGTGAACCGATGGATCTCTCCGGACTGTGGCTGGCAATGGTGATCGCCGGGTCGGTGGCGTGGGTCGCCGGCGTCCTCGTGTGGCACCATCGGCGTCCGACGGTTCGCCTTCCCTACTTCGCCTGGAAACAGGTGCCCCTGCCGACGCGTGCGCTGACCGGTGCAGGCACGGCGACGATCACACTTGGTGCCATCATGTGGGGGTCAGCAACTGGGTCGGGATGGATTGCGGGCTTCCTGATCGTGGCTGCGTACCTCCCCACCGTCGCGGTCCAACTCCTGATCAATCACCACATCGCGAAGAAGAACATCGAACCGCAAGATCGGCCACGTTGAGCGGTGAGTGACCGGCATCCGCGCTATTCGTCCAAGGTCTGCCAGACCGCGTACTCGTCGTACTCGTTGTCGGCGATGCATGCGGGATCCACTTCCGTGAGATGCAGGTACCCACCGCCGCCCGAGATCTCATCGCCAACGTGAAGGGGCAGCAACCCGGGAACCGTGACCTCGGTGCCGTCGTCGCCGATCTGGCTGCCGAACGGGAATTGCAGTGGGTAGGTCATTCCACCAGACGCCACCGCGAAGCAACCCGCGTCGGTCAGCGTCAGGGTTCCTGAAATCAGCGCCTCCATGGCTACGCTCGACGGCTCGCTCGCGACCATCGCAGTGGTTCCCCGAGCCTCCTGCACGGCGCCGGCACCGGCACCGGCACCGGAGCAGCCAACAACCGCCAGCGAGACCGCAACCAGTCCGACGGACGCGGCGAGCGTGCGCTTCATGAGGGGAGTCTCGCACGCCGCTCACCGTAGTAGCCATGCGTGACTCCGGCCGCGCCGCGGGCGGGCGTATGTTGCACTGACCGACCGTCACTCGGGCAAGCTCGTCGCGGAGCTGCCGCATCGCTCCTCGGCCGTAGGAGACTATGTCGCCCCGTGACAGAACGGCGTTTTCTCAGCCCGTCGCATCCGGCCGGTCGGGTCTCTTGAGCAGCCGCCCTCCGCTGATGAACCCGGGGATCGCGATCGGGACCAGAATCACCCCCGCGAGTCGCCACCAGAAGTCGTCCGGTATGAGCCAGCAGTACGCCCCCGCCAAGAACGCCGCAGACGCGAGGATGATCAACACGATGCCGAGCCTGCGCGAGGTCATGAGGCGACGATAGCGCGACCTCGCAATCCGAACTGCGCGATGCGAGATCGGTGCCGCGGAGTCGACCGTCCCTACAACAACCGGCTCACGCGCGGCAAGGGACCGGCGTTCGGACGCGCCCGGCAAATCAACGCAAGGATTCTTCAGTCAGCTGCGCTAGCGCCTGAACATCCGAACGACCGGACGAAGGATACACAAACTATGCACAGACGGCCGCTCCCCCGACCCGTAGATCGGGCAAGTCGTCCGTGGCAACTTCGCCTCGGTTCAGTTGAGTCCCGCATAGTGGTGTAGCGCGCGGTGGCCAAGCTCGTCGTTCATGACGTGAGCGCGGTCACCGTGTGATCCTTCGAGGAAACTCTCACATCCCACTCGAACGGAATCATCACGATGACCGCACCTCATATTGTCGACCCTGCGAGCGTGCTCGCTGAAGCCCTGTCCGACGCGTCGCCAGATCTGATGCGCAGTTTGCTGCAGACCATGATCAACGCGCTGCTGTCTGCTGACGCGGATGCCGTCATCGGCGCCGAATGGGGGCAGCGCAGCCCCGACCGCATGACCCAGCGCAACGGGTATCGGCACCGTGATCTGGACACCCGTGTCGGCACGATCGACGTCCAGATCCCGAAGCTCCGGCAGGGGACGTATTTCCCGGACTGGCTGCTCGAGCGCCGCAAGCGCGCCGAGACAGCGATGATCACCGTCGTCGCCGACTGCTACCTCGCCGGTGTGAGCACGCGTCGGATGGACAAGCTCGTCAAGACCCTCGGGATCCACTCCCTGTCGAAGTCGCAGGTCTCCCGGATTGCGGCTGAGCTCGACGAGCACGTCGAGCAGTTCCGGCACCGCCCGCTCGATGACGCCGGCCCGTTCACGTTCGTCGCCGCCGACGCTCTCTGACCAGTCTTCACACACTCGCCTGTGAGCACACCTCAGCCGCGCGGGTTCACCTGCGCGTGCACCTTCTGCGGCGCCCACCACCATCCGTAAACAGATCGGTTGCGGGAACGCGGGTCACGATACTGACCGCTGCGAGAGAGGACTACATTGAGCGAAGCCGCTCACAGCTCCCGCGACGCGAGCGATGACTGTGCCGTAGACGATCAGTTTCGAGCGATTGCGGAAACCTACAACCGGACGGAGACTCGGCAGCGGTCATGCCTAGGACATCGCTGGCGACGCCGGCAGACGATTTCACTAGGACGCTGCAAGCCAGCTCCGCCGCCGGCCATCGCGCACTCGCCCAGCGCGAATCGCTCTGTAGAGCTTCTTCGGGTTGGAGAGGATGGATACATGATCGAGGTATATGAGGTCGGCGTTACGGCGGGTGACGTGACGCTCCTCGCTCCCGTCTCGGTAGTGGCGAATCGGGGCGAGGCGCTGGTGGTGCGCGGAAGGAACGGGACCGGCAAGTCGACGTTGCTGCGAGTGCTGGCCGGTGCGCGTAAACCGTCGAGCGGGGTGGTGCGGATTGGTGGAGCTGCCGTCGTGCAGCGTGACAGTGGGTTCCGTCGGCGCGTCGCGTCGATGATCGGTCTGCCGCCGATGGCTCCCGACCTCACCGTGTTCGATCACGTCCTATTGGTTGCCACGACGTGGCTGGATGAGCCGGCTTCGGCGTCAGAGCTTGCACGTGGGGTGGTCGCAGAGTTGGGTTTGGCCGCGCTCGGGGAGCGGTTCCCTCACGAGCTGTCGTCTGGGCAGGCGCAGTTGTTTGGCATCGCGCTGGTGCTGGCCCGACCATTTGAGGTGCTGATTCTCGATGAGCCGGAACAGCGTCTGGATCCGGAGCATGTGCAGTCGGTGATTGACGTACTGGACGCGAGGCGCGGCCAGGGCGCGACATTGGTGATCGCCACACACAGTCAGGTCATCGCGGACGGGCTGGCCGATCACACGCTCGACTTGAATGGGGCGGCATGACCGGCCGCGCAACAGCAGCGATACGGGTGTGGCGTTCGCGTAACGTCCGCACTGGCACCGATCGCGCATACGCCGCCTACATGGTCTTCATGGTCGCCGTGGTGGCGGTGACGCCGATCGCGCGCGCCGTGTGGTTGAGCCTGACGAGCGCGGAAGGGATCGCGGTGCTCGCCTCGACCGCCGCTCCGGGAGTCACGGTGCTCACCGCTGCGGGCCTGTGGGCGGGAGCGCTCATCCTGGGCCGAGACCGTGGCCCCGCCGTATTGCCCCCGTTTCCGACCCACGCTCTCGCTACCAGCGACCTACCGAGATCTGACACGTTCCGCGGGCCTGTGCTGCGCGCTGGCGCACTCGTGACCGGACTGGCCACGTTCGCTGCCGGGCTGGTCGGCGGCAGTCTGACGAGTAATGGCCTGGCCGATCCGCTCAGCACGGCGATGTTTGCCGCGGTCGGCGCGCTCGTTGGCATCGTCGCCACCGTTGCCTGGCTCGCCGGACAAGTGTTCCCGCGCGCTGCGGTGCCGGTTGCACTCGGTGTCCTCGCGCTTGCCGCGTTCACCGCTGCCGTCCCGTTCATGCAGCCGTTCACCCCTTGGGGGTGGGTTGGGCTCGCATATCCCGGCAGCGGCTCGCCCCACACCCTCGTCGCGCTGACGGCGCTGACGGCCGCCCTCGTCGCCGCGGTGCCGGTGCTGCTGAATCGGCTCGGTCTCGCCGAGCTGATGGCGCAGGCCGCGCGGTGGGAGTCCGCGGCCACCTATGCGACCGGCATGGAGTTTAGCTCTGCCGTAACGATCTACCAGGGGGAGCCCCACGCGGGCCGCCGCCTCCGCGCCGTCCGAGCGATCCGGCGTCGGTCGGCGGTGTTCCTGATCCGTGACGCGATCGGGGCTGTCCGCACACCGGGTCGGCTCGTCGTCGGCGTCATCGCCCTCGCCACCGCCGGGACGCTCATCACGCTCGCTTTCGCACCCGCGATGCCAGGCTGGGCGCTTGGGGCCGCAGCCGGCCTGACCTTGTTCGGCGGCCTCGGCCCATTCACGGACGGCATCCGGCACGCCGCGAGTGTCGCGGCAGACTTCCCGCTGTACGGGATCAGCGACGAGCATCTGCTCGCCAACCATGCACTCTTTCCCTTGGCTGTGACGGTCGTCGTGCTCCTTACGGTTGTTGTCGTGTGCTCGTTTGTCACCGGGATGAGCGCCTTCGCGCCGATTCTCAGTTCGCTGGCGCTTGGAGTACTCACCCTGATGGCTCGCGTTGGCAATGCACTGAAAGGCCCACTCCCGCCGACGCTATTGGCGCCGATCCCGACGCCGGTTGGCGACCTCGGCGCAGCGGTGCGGATGATCTGGGCTCTGGATGCCGTGTTGCTCATAGCGTTTGCAGGCGCCGCGGCGGCCCTGGCGTTCGAGTCGCCCGTTCTGCTAATCGGTGTCGCTATTACTCTCGTCGGGCTAGTCGTCGCACGGTGGCGCCAGCGAACGTGATTCGTCTCAAGGGAACGAACGCCGCCAGCGACAGACTTGCCGAGTCGGGCGCGACGCGCGACTTCGCATCCGACCCGCGCGCGCTACTACCGCTCACTGAACGACGTCTCGAAACTCCGTACCGAAACCGTTTGTGCCGTTGGCGGTTTTCGATCTGGCACACGTTTCTGAGCACCGAGATCCGGTCGCACTGCGCTCCTCCCGGAAACGATCGTTCTCGAAATCGCTACATCGATGCCCTAACGACCGTAACGATGGCCGCTCGGCTCGCCCGCCGTTTCAGGCGGCGAACCGGCCTCCCAGGCTCGCCCGTCCAGCAGCGCGAGAAGGTCGTCCACGCTGTAGCCCAGCCGGCGCGCCTCCTCCAGCAGTGGTGCCACGTACTTCTCGTCGAATGAGGCGCTCCGTTCCCGGACGATCTCCTCCCGCGCTGCCGGGGACACGAAGAGCCCGATGCCTCTCCGCCTTTCGAGTAGTCCTCTGCGCGTGAGTCTGTTCGTTGCTGCAGCGGCTGTTGAAGATGAGATGCCGTATTCCGTCGACAACGCCCCCCACGATGGCACTTGCTCTCCGGCGCTCAGAGTCTCGGAGAGGATCCTGTCTTCGAGATCGCGGCAGACGGTCGCGGCTATCGGACGCTGTTCGCTGATCACCCCGTCACCTTCCCCTGTACGCGCTTCTTGCAGATCAACGCTTCGATTGCTGAGAGGTCGCCTGCTGTCGGTTCTGTCATTCGAACAGCAGGCGACACCTGATAATTGCGTGGTGGTGATCGGGACTCAAGGCGTCCAGTCACCGATCGGTGGGATCACCTCGAGACTCCAGGCCAGGAACACACCGGTCTCCTGCTGGAAGCTACCCATCGGCGTCACAGTCGGAGCGACATACGTTGTTTGCATCTTCTCTCACCTCCCTTCAGCTCTCGTCGGACGGGGTCTGGTCGGAATCTCGACACGGAAGAGTTCCCTGAGCTCGTCGCGTTCACCTGCTTCGTCGACGATTCGTCCTTCGGCTTCGGCCCAGGCGTGGGCCTGAAACGGGGGCTCGGCCATCACACCGACGCACCAGTCTGCCCACGAACCGCGCAACCGGCAGAGGAGCGCAAACCGCTGTCGAGCGGACGAGGCAAGCGGAACTTCCACGACAGGTCGTGCTGATTGTGGGGGCCTCATCCCGTGCGCGGCTGAGTACGGCGTAGGGCATCGACCGGCGGCATGTCCGCGCGCATCGCTCCAACGGTGCGGCCCTGAACGAACGGCACCAGCACCAGCGACCGCACGGGCGCGTACCCCAGCACTCCCGGAATCATGCTCAGAAACGCGCCTGCACTGGTGGCCTTGACGATCATGCTCATGGTCTGGGAATGTCAACCTGATCTGGGACCGGTCTGTCACTCTGATTCGGGACCACCTGGGGTTAGATCTGCGGGCGTAGCGCGTT
>NYUD01000112.1 GCA_002683825.1 Planctomycetota bacterium | reverse complement strand
TCGAGATCTGATCGGGGAAAGGCACGAGAACTATCATGCAGACAACCGGCCCCACCCTTCTTGGCGTTGACGTCATTCTCGTCGGATCGATCCTTGCCGGGATCGCGGCGCTTGCCACGCTGATGGCGATCTATGCCGCGCTGACCGTGCGCGATCCGATGGCCAAGCGCGTCAAGTCGCTGAACGCCCGGCGCGAAGAGCTGAAACTTGGCCTGATGACCGAGGCGCAGGTCAAGCGCCGCACCCTGCGCCGCAAGACCGATCTGACTGACAAGGTCCGCGACTATCTGTCCAAGTTCTCGATGCTGCAGGACAGCCAGATCAAGGAGATCGAGCAGAAGCTGATGCAGGCGGGCATCCGCCGCAAGGAACTGGCCTATGTGGTGGTCGCGGCGCGCGTGGTGCTGCCGATCTTGTTCGGCTTTATCGCCGCGGTGCTGGTTTACTGGACCGACACCTATCCCGAGTGGGGCCCGATGAAGCGCCTCGCGGTATTCGCGGGCAGCCTTGCCGCGGGCTATTACGGTCCGGGCACCTATCTGAAGAACAAGGTCGGCAAGCGCACCGACGCGATCCGCAAGGGACTTCCCGACGCGCTCGACCTGCTGGTCATATGCGCCGAGGCGGGCCTGACCGTCGATGCCGCCTTTGGCCGCGTCGCCAAGGAACTGGGCCGCGCCTATCCCGAACTGGCCGATGAATTCGCGCTCACCTCGATCGAGCTGTCCTTCCTGACCGAGCGCCGCATGGCGTTCGAGAACCTGACCTATCGCGTCGATCTGGAAGCGATGAAGGGCGTCACCACGACCATGGTGCAGACCGAACGCTACGGCACCCCGCTCGCCTCGGCGCTGCGCGTGCTGTCGGCCGAGTTCCGCAACGAGCGTATGATGCGCGCCGAGGAAAAGGCCGCGCGCCTGCCCGCCATCATGACCGTTCCGCTGATCCTGTTCATCCTGCCGGTGCTGTTCATCGTGATCCTGGGCCCTGCGGCCTGCTCGATCTCGGACGCGCTGCTTTAGCAGGCGAAGGACCGACACAAGAAAGGGCGGCGCCGGATTTCCGGGGCCGCCCTTTTCCTTTGCGCATACCGAACGGGACGATTGCCCGCACGGCATCGCATGCTTCAACCTTCAGGGCACGATTCGGCGTCCATGTCCCGCACCTGCGCAAACAGCTTGTCGAGCGTTCTGCTGAATTCCTTGCGCTCCTTTACGGAAAGGCAGCTGAGGATCTCGGATTCCATCTGCAGCGCAAGCGGCATGACCCGCGCGTGAACCTCTTCGCCCTTCTCGGTCAGCTCCAGCAGATGGGAGCGCCCGTCGTCGGTGTTGCGATTGCGCATGATCAGGCCGCCATCGACCAGCACCTTGCACGCGCGGTTGACCGCCACCTTGTCCATGAACGTCGCCCCGACCAGCTGCCGCTGGGTCAGCGGGCCGACATCGCCGAGCACCGCCATGACGCGCCATTCGGTCTGCTTGAGATCGAAATGGGCACGATATTCGACCGCAATACGCTGGCTTACCGCATTCGAAGTGATCGAGAGCCGATAGGGCAGAAAGGCCGCAAGACGCGATTTCTCACCTGCCATAAAGCGGCTCCCGCCTGCCCGGCAGGTTCGGGGCAAAGCCGCCCCTAGACAAATCGTCACGTCTCTGACCCGTCATCGTCATCAAGACCCCATTCCCGCTTGCCCGCCGCGTCCTCAATGCTCATCAGCCCACCGTCAATGGCCACGCGGCTATTGTCCGGCCTTCGAACAAAAAGGCTGGCGGGTCCCAAAATCCGCCTGCCACACCCGATGTTGCGAATGTGCAACGCTGTATTTCAAAAACGTTACTCCTGATACCATCGCTTTTGCAATCACAAAGCGAATGGTCAATCAACGCGTAACTTCAGGTCGCACACGGGCGGGTTGGAGTTGGAATACTGGGGCCGACAGCAGCCGAAGCCCCGGGGCCATCTTATAGGGACTGCTTTTATGAAACTCACTCACATCCGGAAGCCCGCGCTTCGCGCCGGCACGGCCCTCGGGGTCGTGGCGCTTCTCGGCTCCACCACCGCATTCGCACAGGTCGAGCCGCAAGCCGAAGCCGAGGCAGAAGCCGCCGCCGCACCGGTCGAGACCATCGTCGTCACCGGTTCGCGCATCAGCAACCCCAACCTTGAACAGGCCAGCCCTGTCGCGGTCGTTTCCGAAGAGGAACTGGAACTGCGCCAGGCGACCGTCGTCGAAGACGTGCTTCGCCAGATCCCGGGCGTCGTCCCCAGCGTTGGCGCGCAGGTCAACAACGGCAACGGCGGCAACACCTATCTGAACCTTCGCGGCATCGGCGAACAGCGTAACCTGACGCTGCTCAACGGCGTGCGTATCGTTCCGGCCAACCTCGAAGGCCTCACCAACGTCGACGTCATTCCGGTCGCCCTGCTTGAGCGTACCGACGTCCTGACCGGCGGCGCCGGCGCCACCTATGGTGCGGACGCGGTTTCGGGCGTGGTGAACTTCATCACCAAGACCGATTTCTCGGGCGCCGAAATCTCGGCCACCCAGCAGCTGACCGAAGAAGGCGACGGCAAGATCTTCCGCATCGACGGAACGCTTGGCGCGAACTTCGACGACGGCCGCGGCAACGCGGTCCTCAGCCTCGGCTACACCAGCCGCGACGAAGTGTTCCAGGGCGACCGCGCCTTCGGTGCACAGAACATCAGCTCGGCCACCGGCAACCCCGGCGGTTCGTCGACGACCGTTCCCTCGGTCATCACCGTTCCCGGCACCACCAGCGGCACGCTGCAGGTTTCGCCTGACGGCAACTCGCTGCAGCCGTTCTATTCGCCGTTCAACTTCAACCCGTTCAACCTCTACCAGCTGCCGCTTGAGCAGTACCGCATGTATGGTGCGGCCCGGTACGAAGTAGCCGACAACATCGAACTCTACGGCGAAGGCCTGTTCGTCCAGAGCACGGTCACGACCAAGATCGCGCCCTCGGGCACCTTCCGCAACGTGCTGACCACGCCGCTGTCGAACCCGTTCCTGAATGCGGGCATCCGCAACCAGATTTGCGGTCTCGACACCGTCGCCGACGACGAGGAAGATCCGACCACGCTCGGCGTGCAGCGCCTGCTCACCCAGGCCCAGTGCGACGCGGCAGCCGTGGCCACCGACCCCAACGATCCGAACTACCAGACGGTCGACATCGACTATGGTCGCCGTTTCGTCGAGTTCGGCACCCGCGACAACGAATACCAGACCCAGCTCTTCCAGATGAAGGGCGGCGCTCGCGGTGCCCTGACCTCGTCGCTGGACTGGGAAATCCTCGGTGCCTATGGCGAGAGCAAGAACAGCTCGCGCCAGTCGGGTAACGGTACGCTTTCGCGTCTGCAGCAGTCGGTTCTCTCGACGAACCCCGACACCTGCCTCGACACCACCAACGACTGCGTTCCGATCGACCTGTTCGGTCCGCTCGGCAGCCTGACCCCGGAAGTGCAGCGCTTCCTCGACGTCGGCAACAGCGGTTCGGAAAGCACCTCGCTGACCCAGGCGCAGGCGTTCATCAGCGGCGACCTCGGCTTCGGCCTTCCGTCCGCAGCCGATCCGATCGGCATCGCGGCCGGTGTTGAATACCGCAAGTACACCGCCGAGACCCGTTCGGACCTGCTGACGCAGACCCCGGGCGAAGTCCTTGGTAACGGTGCGGCCAACCCCGACGCGCAGGGCGAATACGACGTCAAGGAAGTGTTCGGCGAACTCGTCGTTCCGCTGCTCACCGACATGGCGTTCGCCGAAGAGCTCACGCTCGACCTCGGTGCCCGTTATTCGGACTACTCGTCGACGGGCGGCGAATTCACCTGGAAGGCCGGCGGTACCTATACCCCCGTCTTCGGCTTCCAGCTGCGTGGCGGTTATCAGAGCGTGACGCGCGCTCCGAACATCGGCGAGCTGTTCAACCCGCAGGTTACCGGTCTCGACAACTTCGATACCGATCCCTGCTCGGGCGCTGCTCCGTTGAACAACGCGACCCTGCGCGCCACCTGTCTTGCACAGGGCGCTCCGGCCAACTCGATCGGCAACATCATCGTCGATCCGGCCGGTCAGGTTAACGTAACCACCGGTGGTAACCCGAACCTCGACGCCGAAACGGCCAAGACCTGGACCGTCGGTCTCGTTCTGCAGCCCGACTTCCTGCCGGGCTTCAGCGCAACGGTCGACTACTACAACATCACCGTTAAGGACGCGATCACCGAGCCGAACATCGGCGACGTGTTCGGGGCCTGTTTCGACCAGAACGGCGGTGCTGGCGACGCAAGCGATCCGGCCTGTACCGCGATCCGTCGTAACCCGGCCACCGGCAACCTGTTCGGCTCGGTCGCGACGACTGCGGGCCTCCCGCTGGTTTCGACCAACCAGGGCCGGATCTTCACCGATGGTATCGATCTGGTCATGAACTACCAGACATCGTTCTCGGGCATCGACCTCGGCTTCAACTTCCAGGGCAACTGGACGATGAACAGCGAGTTCAAGGCCAACCAGGACGATCCGGAAGGTCTGAACCGCGAGTGCGTTGGCTATTACAGCATCAACTGCTCGTCGATTCAGCCGGAGTTCTCGTTCAACCAGCGCACCACGCTGGGCTTTGGCAACATCGACGTGTCGCTGCTTTGGCGCTTCGTTGACGGCGTAGATGTTGAGCCGCTTGCCAATCCGGCCGAAGAGCCGCTGGAGACCGGTGAATGCGATAGCGGAAATCTCTATGAAGACGGGCTTTGCCGTCCGTTTCTTGAGGGCTTCGATGAGATCGGTGCAGAGCACTACTTCGATCTCAGCACTCGCTTCCAGGCGACCGACAACCTGACGCTGATCGCGACCGTCCAGAACATTCTGGACAACAAGCCGAAGATCGTCGGCAGCACGATCGGTTCCACCGCCTACAACAGCGGTAACACCTATCCTTCGACCTACGATCCGCTTGGCCGCCGTTATGGCATCACCGCCAAGCTGACCTTCTGATCGAAGTCAGTAGAACCGGAGAGGGCAGCGGAAACGCTGCCCTCTTTTTTTTTGCGCATTCTTCAGGTAACTTGCAGACGAACTGAAATCACTTAACGGGGTCGTTATGATTGTATCACTTTTCGCAGCAGCACTACTTCAAAGCGCCGCGCAGCCTGCGCCCGCACCTGCCACGCCACCTGCCCAGGAAAAAACTGAGCAGGGTGAGAAGCTGGCCAGCAACGAGAAGATCTGCCGCACGCACCGGGTCACCGGATCGCGCGTAAAGCGCGAGAAAATGTGCATGACGGCCCACGAATGGGAACTGTATGACGAGGCGCACCAGAACAAGGGCGCCGCGATTATCGGCAATGGCGTATGCACCGGCGGCGAATGCACGGGCACCTGATCGGCCCTCAGTTCTCCAATCAGTAAATTCACAAGAAGGGCGGCAATGCAATTTGCCGCCCTTCTCTTTTCCGGCGCTGAACGTCAGGCCACGACGATGTTGAGCGCTCCGTCCCCCTCGTCGATCTTCACCGTCGATCCGTCGGGGATCTGTCCGCCCAGCAGCATATCGGCCAGCGGATCCTGCAGGTAACGCTGGACCGCACGCTTGAGCGGACGCGCGCCATAGACCGGATCGTACCCGACCCGCCCCAGCCAGCGCTTCGCCGCATCGGTCAGGTCCAGTACGATCTTGCGGTCCTTCAGCAGCTTCTGCACGCGCTTGACCTGGATCTCGACGATCGGCGCCATGTGCTCGGCGGCAAGTCGGTGGAACAGGATGATCTCGTCCAGCCGGTTGAGGAACTCGGGGCGGAAATGCCCGCGCACCACGTCCATCACCTGCGGCTCGACATCGGCAACCTTTTGCCCGTCGTCCATATTGGCAAGGTACTGGCTGCCCAGGTTCGAGGTCAGGAT
>NYUD01000090.1 GCA_002683825.1 Planctomycetota bacterium | reverse complement strand
GGCAAGAGCCGGGTCGAGCCCCGCTCGTAGGTCGGCGAGTCTTCCTGGCGAAACTGCATCAGGGGCCACAGGAACGAGGTCGTCTTCAACCCGTCGGCATCGGTGAAGGACCAGAAGGGCCAGATGCGCGAGCGGTGGACCTCCTCGCCGCGCTCGAAGCGAACCAGGGGGAAGGGAGCGTCGAGGGCCCAGTACTGCTCCTCGGGGTCGCTCGCGTATCCGAAGAGCGGCCAGAGCAACGTCGTCGATCTATAGCTGCCGCGTTTCTTTCGCCCGATGAGCGGCCACAGCATCCACGTCTCCTCGGGGACGTCCGTGTTTCCGACGGTGTAGTTCTTGTTGAAGTGGAAGAGCGGCCACAGAAACGTCGTGCGGTCGTAGCTGCCCTCGATCGTGGCCTTCATGTAGATCGGCCAAAGATGGTGGCTGCGCTCTCCGTTGCCATAGGTCCAGCCGAGGATGGGCCAGGGAATGTTGTAGGAGATACGACCCGCGCGCTCCGAATACACGAAAAGCGGCCACAGGATGAAGATCAACTGGTCAAAGGTCAGGAAGTCGCGAAACCGCCCGATCAGGGGGAAGAGCCCCATCTGGAAGCCTGCGGCTTCCGTTTGTTGCATCAGAAGTCCGGGTAGCATCGCCAGCTTCCAACCCATCGTGCCGCTGAAGCGATCGATCTTGCGCGACCAGAGGTAGAGCGGCACGAACATGGAGAAGCGCTCGTCGTGGCGCTTGTTCGTCAACCCCAGGGGGAAGGGGTGATAGGCGGCGTAGTCTCCGTTGCGTTCGCGATCGATGCCCCACAGGGGCGCGACGGTTCGCCATTCGGTGAAACCGTCCTCCGCACTCGTCCAGCTGCGGTACAGCCCGCCTGCCGCCTCGTGGGCCGTGCCGCCGTCGGCCGTGTGTATCCGCGCGTATAGCGGCTCGAGATGGATCTCGGACCCCGTCGCCGCGCACCCCCCGAGGCATCCGAAGAGTGCCAGCCAAAGCCCCGGCCCGGGAGGCTCGCGAAGGGGGGAGCCCGATCGCGAGGGGCGACGCTTGTTCGCTCCGGAGGGTGCTGCTACGGTCCCGACCGTTTCAATGAAGACCTTTCTATCCGGCATCCAATCCTCCGGGCGCCTGCACCTCGGCAACTACTTCGGCGCGATTCGCCAGCACCTGGAATCCCAAGACCAGGCCGGCGAGTACTTCTACTTCATCGCCGACTACCACGCCCTGACAACCTGCCGCAATCCGGACGAGTTGCGAGAAAACGTCCTGGAGGTTGCAATCACCTATCTGGCCCTGGGGATGGACGCCGAAAAGGTCGTTCTCTTTCGCCAGAGCGAGGTTCCCGAGGTCTGTGAGTTGACCTGGCTCCTGTCGTGCGTTTCGCCCATGGGGCTCCTGGAGCGGGCGCACTCCTATAAGGACAAGCTAGCCAAAGGACTACAGGCGAATGTAGGACTTTTCACTTACCCGGTGCTGATGGCTTCGGACATCCTCGCCTACGACTCCGACATCGTCCCGGTGGGCAAGGATCAGAAACAGCACGTCGAGATGGCGCGTGACATGGCCGGCACCTTCAACCACCTCTTCGGCGTCGATTGTCTCGTCCTTCCGGAACCCCAGGTTCCCAGCGACGAACTGACGGCCAAGGTGCCGGGTACGGACGGTGAGAAGATGAGCAAGAGCTACGGCAACTCGATCTGGATCTTCGAGTCCGGCAAGAAACTGAAGAAGGCCATCGGGCAGATCGTCACCGATTCGCGTGAACCCTCCGAGCCGAAGGATCCCGAGGGGGTCCTCCTGATGAGCTTCTTGCGGCTGTTTCTCGCCCCGGCGGACTCGGAGGAGTGGAGGGAACGGGTCCGCAAGGGGGGGGAGGATGCACCGGGCTACGGGCACATGAAGATGCGACTGATCGAGGCGATCGATGAAGCCTTCGCACCGGCGCGCGCACGGAGAGAGGAGCTTCTGGCCGATCTCGGCGAGGTGGAGCGAATTCTTGCGCGCGGGGCCGAAAAGGCGCGCGCGCGCGCGCGCGCAACGGTCGATCGTTGTTACCGCGCCTGCGGTCTCCGGTAGCTGTATTCTCCGATGATGATGTCCCACCTGGTTCGATTCCACGCCTGTCTCCCTCCCCTCACGCTGGCCCTTTTCCTGGCCGGCTGCGGGTCGACGGCCCGGTCCGTCAGCGCCGACGAAGGGCGGCCCCCCGATCCCACGGCCCTCGGAGCACACCGCCTGCTGCCGCGCCCCTTTCCGGCGGCTTTTCAGGAACAGACGATTCTCGTGGCCGATCGGATTTCGATCGAAGGGCCGATGGACTTGCTCGAGCACGTTGCGATCCGCCCCGATTCCGAATACTTCGACTACCGGGTGTCGACCACCGAGAGGGGCTTGCTTCAGGTCGTGCGACGCAAGCCGGGGGCGGAGGGCGGAGAGATTCGCTGCCAGCTGGACAACTGGCAGATTGCAGCGCTTGAAAAGCTCGTTGTTCTACAGCGACCGGGAGAAGTTCCCGTGACCGTCATCGCCGATGGAGAAGCCGTGTACATACCCGCGGGAGGCTCGCCCGAACGGCGCGAGCCGCGGCTTTCGTTCCGCTATGAGCGATAGGGGTCCACGCGACGTTTCCATGCGAGCCATACGCATCCCGGCGCTGTTCGTCGTGCTCGTCCTGGGCGCGTGCCGGGGGCCGAGGCTCTACTCGTCCAAACCGGGCCCCTACGACCGCATTCCCGAAGGGTGGGAGGCTCCCCTGGTCGAGGCTCGCCGACATCTCGAGCAGGACGAACCGGTTCGTGCCCATCGGATTCTGGTCGAGCTGACGACCGAGAACCCGCGCATCCTCCCGGTACGGATCCTGCTCCAGGAGGTCGAGCTCCAACTCCTCAAGGAGGGCCTGCGCGCCGGGAACCTGAGTGTTCCCTCGCCCGATCGCTCCCTGATGTGGTTGGGAGACCATTATCTCACCCAGGCGGAAGCGAATCCGACGACCGAGGCGTATGTCCTCGCCGCACGGCTCGTTCCCGCAACCGATCCGGCGAGGGCGCTCGCGTTTCTCGATCAGGCCGAGGCCCTGGATCCGAAGTGCGTCTGGATCCCCTATGCGCGCGCCTGGTGGAACTTCGTCGACTATCGCTTCACGCCGGCGGAGAACGCGGTGCGCGATGCCTTTCGGCTCGACAGCGGCCACCTGCCGACGATGCGGCTTCACGCGATCGTGTTGACCGCGGCGGGTGAGACGGCCGGAGCGATCAAGGTGCTCAAGATCTGGTGGAAGCGCTCGCGAAACGATCCCCTGGTCTCTCCGGAGGAGCGTGGCGAGGCGCTCCTGGACCTCGCATCCCTCAAGGTGCTGGTGGGGAAGCCGAAGGAGGCCCTGCGCCACCTGGACGATGTGGATCCGCGGGTCTTCGAAAACCTGGCCCGGCTCGACCAGGTGCGAGCGGCAGCCTACGAGGGACGCAACCGCTTCGACCTGGCTTTCGAAGAGGTACGTCGTGCCGAGGACTACGCGCCGGAGGACCCGCTCCCGATCGTTCACGAGGCGATGCTGCACGCGCGCCAGGGCGATGAGGAGGACGAGCTCCTGTCCTGGCAAAGGCTCCTCGATCACCTCGGCGAACACGAGAGCGATGGTTTTTCGGCCCTGCTCTTTAAACTTCAGGCGATCACCCGTTTGCAACGGGCGGCGGAGGCCGGGACCCTGGCCGAGGGCGGCGAGGCCGTTCCTCGGCCGTGAAGGCCCATATCCAGCGCGTGACCCGGGCCGAGGTCCGGGTCGACGGAGCCCGTGTTTCGGGAATCGAGCGCGGGATGGTCGTGCTTCTCGGGGTGCTGAAGGGGGATGACGCGTCCTGCGCGCTGCGGTTGGCGGAGCGGGTTTCCAAGCTGCGCCTGTTCGAGGATGAAAGCGACCGCATGCGCCACGCGGCGACGGAAGTGGGGGCGCGGTGCCTGGTCGTCAGTCAGATCACGCTCGCCTGGGATGGCGGTTCGGGAAACCGCCCCTCGTTCGAACGTGCGGCGGAGCCGGAAACGGCCCGCGAGCTCTGCCACAGGTTCGTGCAAGCGTTGCGCGAGCGCGGCGTGGGGATGGAGGAAGGGGTCTTCGGCGCACGCATGGAGGTCGAACTGGTGAACTCCGGGCCCGTGACTTTTCTCCTGGAGGAGGTCCCCGCTTCGACCCCCCGCTCGGAAACGTAAAAGATGCGTTGTTCCATCGTCGCAAGTTCTTTCTTGACACAGGGATAATGCCGTTCAAGATGGGCCATCCGCCGGGGTGTGCTGCGGTTTCCGACAGCGGTGCTTCTCCCCCCGTGAGCGGGCCTCCACAGGGATGAGCACAGAGGACCTACACACCACGACGAAAAAGGAGCTCGTCGGCCGGATCGCGGAGCGTACGGGCCAGACGAAGGTTGTCGTCAAGGAAGTCTTGCAGATGTTTTTGGACGAGATCGTTCAGGAACTAGCAACCGGAAAGCGTCTGGAGTTTCGCGACTTCGGCGTCTTCGAGGTCAAGGAACGTCAACCGCGCCAGGCGCAGAACCCGCGCACGCTCGAGAAAGTTGCCGTGCCTGCTCGTCGCGTGGTCAAGTTCAAAGTCGGGCGGCGTATGCGTAGGCTGGTTTGCAATCAGGCTACGCCGGATCCTGAGGTGGCGGGTTTGGTTGCCCCGACGGAGCAGAGCATGAAGCCGCGCCGGCCTCCGCGGCCGACGAACAACTCGCCGTTCTAGGACGGGACGAGCGACGTAACGCGCTCCATCACACCCGCTACGGCGCCGCGGCGATCGTTCGTTCGAGATCTTCCAGAAGATCCTCCACGTTCTCGATCCCGACCGACAACCGCACGAGCCCATCCCTCAACCCGGCCTTCTCACGCTCCGCTGCCGGAATACTCGCGTGCGTCATACTCGCCGGCACCTCGATCAGCGACTCTACGCCCCCCAGAGACTCGGCCAACGTGAACAGCTGCGTCTCCGTCGCCACATGGTTGGCCGTTTCGACCGTACCCGCGAGCTCGAACGAAACCATGCCGCCGAAGTTGCGCATCTGACGACCGGCCAGGGCGTGCTGGGCGTGGCTCGGCAATCCCGGATATAGCACGCGTTCGACCCGATCGTGGCCTTCGAGCGACTCCGCGATGCGTTGCGCGTTCGCACAATGGCGATCCATGCGCACCGGAAGGGTCTTGATCCCGCGCAGGAAGAGGAAGGCTTCCATCGGCCCCATCTGGGCGCCCACCGCGTTTTGATAGAAGGCGAGATCCTCCAACAACGCCGGATCGTTGCCCATGACGGCGCCACCGACAACATCCGAGTGGCCGCCGATGTACTTCGTCAGCGAGTGCATCACCAGGTCGGCACCGAGCTCCAGTGGAGTCTGGAGGTACGGTGTGGCGAACGTGTTGTCGACGATGGTCAGCGCACCGTTCTTCTTGGCGATGGTGGCCAGCTCGCGGATGTTGCAGATCGAGAGCAGCGGGTTGGAGGGCGTCTCGAGGAAGACGTAGCGTGTCCGGGGACGCATCTTTGCTTCGACGGTTGCCGGGTCGGTCGCATCGACGAAATCGAATTCGATCCCGTAACGGTGAAAAACGCTCATGAAGATGCGATAGCTGCCGCCATACAGGTCGTTGGCCGCCACTACGTGATCCCCCGGCACCAGTCGATCCAAGAGTGCGTTGGTGGCTGCCAGTCCCGATGCATAGGCCAGGCCCCAGGAGGCTCCCTCCAATGACGCCAGGTTGTCCTGAAGCGCCGTGCGGGTGGGGTTCGATGTGCGCGAGTACTCGTAGCCGCCGCGGGGTTTTGCGGGGGCGTCCTGCTCGAAGGTGGAGCTGAAATAGATGGGCGTCATCACCGCCCCGTTCTGGGGGTCGGATTCCTGGCCGGCGTGGATCGCACGCGTTTCAAAGCGGTGGTTGGTGGCTCGTGTCATCGGGTTCTTCGGAGGGAAGGGGTAGAGACTAGCTGTGTCGGCCTGGACACGCATGAGTGTAGCGCCCCCGTCCTGAGTAGAATCTCGCCAGTGGCTTTGCGATCCCGGTTCGAAGTGCAGGGGCCTGGTGAGGATCCTGCGGCCGTGGAGCGGGCTCTCGTCCTCGAGAACTTCGCTTCGAAGGCGCTGGACTGGCCGATCGTGCGCAGCCTGATCGTGCCCCACGCCGTTTCCGCGATCGGTGAACGCGCCCTCATGGAGCTGACCCCGCGAGGGGAGGCCGAGGCGCGTGAGGCTCTCTTGCGCACCCGCGAGATGTTCGAGGCGAATCCGGACGACATGCCGCCCCTCGGCGGGCTCCAGGATCCGTGGGCGGCGCTGGAAGAGGCGCAGCGCTACTCGAGAACGCTGGACGGCGAGGGGCTGCTCGGAATCTCGCGGCTGCTGCGCGTCGTGGAGGATCTGGGGCACTGGCTCGCGGGTCGTCGCGGCCACCTGCCGGAGTCTGCGGCCCTGTGGGTGGGTTTGCCCAATCTGAGGGGGATGCGGGGGGAGCTGGAGCGTGCCCTGGACGACAAGGGGCGCCTGGTCGACGACGCATCGCCGCTCCTGAAGAAGCTCGCCCAGCGCTGTGCGCACCTCGACCGCGCGATCGATGTGCGCATGCGCGAGCTCGCGGCGAACCCTGCCTGGAAGGTCTCGATCGCCGAGGGGCACTTCGGCCGTGTGCATCGGCGTGGGGGGCGGCGTGTTCTGGCCGTGCGCCAGCGTCACGTCGGTCGCATTCCGGGCATCGTGCACGACCGTTCGAAAACCGGCGAGACCCTGTTTGTCGAGCCCCGCGAGGTCGTGCAGATCGCCAACGAGCTCAATACCGTCCGGGCGGATCGACAGCGTGAGGAGAGCCGGATCCTGATGGAGCTGACGCGCTCGGTCCTTTTGCAGCGCGGGCCGATCCTCTTCCTGCTCGAGCGCGTGGCGGAACTGGAATTGGCCCTGATCGGGGCCCGCTATGCGCGTGCGGTCGGAGGCGCGCCACCGAGGCTGCCGGGGGAACCCGGTGCGGCGAAGGGGCTCTTGCTGCGCGGGTTCCGCCACCCGCTCCTTTTGCGCGAGCAGGAGCTCGGCCATATCGATCAGGTCGTACCGATCGATCTGCGCCTGGGCGAGGAATTCAACCTGCTGCTCATCACGGGTCCCAACACCGGCGGCAAGACCCTGGCGATCAAGAGCGCCGGGCTCGCATGTCTGATGGGGTCGATGGGGTTGGCGCTGCCCTGCGAGCCCGGGACGACGATACCGCTCTTTGACGGTATCGTCGCAGACATCGGCGACGAGCAAGAGATCCGCCAGAACCTCTCGACCTTCTCATCGCACCTCAAACGCATCCACCAGGGCCTCGTACGAGCGACACCGCGGACGCTCTTTCTCCTGGACGAGCTAGGGGGGGGGACCGATCCCTCCGAAGGCGCCGCCCTGGGCGAGGCGATCCTCGAACACCTTCTGGAGGCGGGGATTCCCGCCATCGCCAGCACCCATCTCGGAAAGCTGAAGGAGTTCGCCTTTCGCTTCCAGCGGGCGGAGAACGCCCACGTGGAGTTCGACCTGGAGACCCTCGCGCCCCGCTATCGCCTGGTGATCGGCGCACCCGGTGAATCCCGTGCGCTCGCCATCGCGCGTCGGCTGGGATTCCCCGAAGAACTCGTGTCTCGCGGGACCGAGCGTCTGGAGCGGACCGACGGGGAAACGGGAGCGCTCATGGAGCAGTTGCGCGAGGTGAGATTGGGTGCCGAGCGGCAGCGTGCAATGGCCGAGGAAAAGCTCATCGACGCCGAGCGCGGGCTGGTCGAGCTGGACGAGCGCCGCGACGAAGTCGATCGCAAGAGCGACCAGCTCGAAGCGGAGGCCCAGCGTAACATCGAGGAGCGCCTGTCGAACGCGCGCAGGTGGCTCGAGCGACTGCGCGCCCTCTTGTCCCAGTTGCCCCCGGACAAACGGGGCCTGCTGGAGCCCGCGCTCCGGGGGCTGGAAGAGTCCCTCACGGACGCATCCCTCAGCGACAAGCGCCGTGCTTTCGTGGCTGGTTTGAAGAAGGGGGCGACGGTGTTCCTGCCTCGTTTCAAGAAACGCTGCGAGGTGACGCGCGTCTACAAGGCCAATCGCGAGCTCGATGTGCGTATGGGCAAGCACGTCATGCGCGTGGCCTTCGATGACGTGACGTTCTATGAGAGCCTTTAGCCGGATCGCGAGCGTTTTTCGCGAGATTCGCGAAGCCCTGCGCGGGAAACAGCACGACTACACCGAGGGCAGCCTGCCGCGCGCGATCTGGTTGCTGGCGGTGCCGATGGTTCTCGAGCTGTCGATGGAGTCGATCTTTGCGATTTGCGATATCTACTTCGTCGGAAGGCTCGGCACCGATGCCGTGGCGGCGGTCGGCGTGACCGAAGCGATGCTGACGATCGTCTACGCCCTGGCCATCGGGCTGGCGATGGCCACGACCGCCCTCGTGGCGCGCCGCATCGGTGAGAAGAACGTCGACGGGGCCGTGCGGGTGGCGACCGCTGCGATTTTTGTCGGTGTGATCGGCGGGCTGGTGATCGGCATTCCGGGCTTCCTCTTCGCCGAGGACCTGTTGCGCCTGATGGATGCGCCGGCGGGTGTCGTGGCAACCGGCACCGACTACACGCGCATCATCCTGGGCTTCAACATCGTGGTGATGTTGATCCACCTGCAAAACGCCGTGTTCCGCGGGGCCGGAGACCCGAGCCTGGCGATGAAGAGTCTCGGGTTGGCAAACCTGATCAACATCATCCTCGATCCGATCCTGATCTTCGGTCTCGGACCGTTCCCCGAACTCGGGATGACCGGCGCGGCGATCGCGACGACCACCGGGCGCGGCATCGGCGTCTTGTACCAGCTCCACGTCTTGCGCTCGAGCAACGGTCGCATCGTCTTGCGCGGCCCGGTTGTGCGTCTGCGTCTGCGGCTGGTGGGGGAGATCCTGCGGCTTTCCCTCGGCAGTATCGGCCAGCTGCTCATCGCGACTTCCAGCTGGGTCGTGCTCGTGCGCCTGGTAGCGCCCTTCGGGGGAGCCGCGCTCGCCGGCTACACCATCGCGATTCGTGTCGTCCTGTTCGCCTTCCTGCCCGCCTGGGGGTTGAGCAACGCGGTGGCGACGCTCGTGGGCCAGAACCTGGGGGCTCAGAAACCGAATCGTGCCGAACGTTCCGTCTGGTTGACCGGTTGCTACAACATGATCTTTCTGGGGCTGGTGATGATTCTGTTCATCATCGCGGCTCCCCTGATAGTGGGGATCTTCACTGAGGAGTCCGAATCACTGCGCGTGGGTATCGATGCTCTGAGGATCATCTCCTACGGTTATCCGTTCTACGCCTGGGGCATGGTCATGACCCAGGCCTTCAACGGTGCGGGCGACACCATGACCCCCACGCGCATCAACTTCTTCTGTTTCTGGTGTTTCCAGATTCCGCTGGCGTGGGGACTTTCCGGCCCGCTGGGCTGCGGCCCGGCAGGAGTGTTTTGGTCCGTGTGTCTGGCCGAGGCCGTTCTCGCGGGAGTCGCCGTCGTCCTCTTCCGGCGCGGGACCTGGAAGATGACCCAGGTGGCGGCCGATACCTAGAGCCAAGACGTTTCCAGCGAGTGCCGGGGGAGTCACGCGGGCATCTTCGGATCCCCCGGACCCCTCGCGGCTTACGGCCTGGAGGTGGTCCGCATCGCCCGCATCACTTCCGCCGTGAAGGCGCGCGCGGACTCGTCATCCATGTGGCTCGAATCCCAAAAGGTGTACTCGTCACCGGGCAGCTCGAGCCACGTTCCGCCGGATCGTTCGAAGGACGCGACGAAAAAAGGCTCGTCGAAGCGATAGAGCTCGTCCTCGTTCCGGGCACGTCTTCCCGGCGTCGGTGAGCGATAGCCGAAGACCCGGATTCCGGCCGAGCTCCAGCGCTCGACGTGGTCCATGACGGCTTCGATCATCGTGGGCGGGTAGGGATCGACCGGTTCGGTGATCGGGTTCATCCGATCCGTGCGCGACAGGCGCTCGGTATCGACGACCTGCGTCTCGATCCAGCCGTCGTCGCGGAAGTTGTAGATGACCTCCTCGAACTCCGATGAGCCGCGGAACCAATCCTCCAGCTGAACGAGATCCAGACGCCGGTGGTTCCAGAGCAACTCCGAGAAGTACCGTTGTGTCAGGCGATCGCACAACCCCATGTCCCGGGCCTCGGTGAACTCGTTCAGCCAGGTCAGGGTGGGTACGATCGAGCGCGGACTGAAACCCAGCACCAGGATCGGAGCCGGACTCGCCGGGTCCAGGGTGCCCTCGAGGGCCTCCAGGTACGCGGCGCTGTAGCCGCCACCGAGGAAGCCGAAGTTTGCGGCGCGCGCGCCCCCCATGGTCTCCGTGGCGACCTCCGGGGCGATTCCGAACACGACCCGTGAATCACCTGCGAACACGATGTCGAACTGCCGTTCCCATTCGAGTTTTTGCGCCCAGAAGCGTTTCGGGTGACTGCGATCCCACGAACCCTGTGGTTGGCTCGGACGCAACAACCCCACGCAGAAGATGGCCGCGAAGCCGAGGCACAGGGTGATCGTCGTACGGTCGATGGTCATGGCTCGTCCTAGAACTGAAAGTAGATGAAGGCCATGCCCGGGCCGCGGAAGTAGACGCACAGGACCATCGCGCAGGCGAGGCCCACCGTCTGGGTCGCCGGTGTGCGTAACAGGTCGCCCACGCGCTTCTCGTCGAGACCGAGGTAGTACCAGAGCTCGCGGGCGATGAAGAGTGCGAGCACCAGAAGTCCTTGCTTTTGATATTCGAGCAAGCGTTGGACCGGGAGCCAGTTCCACTCGGTCGGGATGTACATGCTGTTCATGATCGCGAAGGCCTGGGTCAGGTCGCGCGAGCCGAACAGCGCGAAGGCGCTCCAGATCTGGGCGATCACCAGGGCCGTGCAAATCCAGCGCCCGGAGGGCAGCTTGATCAGGCGCTTCGGTGTTCCCAGGAGCTTTTCGACGGAAAGCAGTACGCCCTGACTGAAGCCCCAGAGGAGGAAGGTCCAGTTGGCTCCGTGCCAGAACCCCGAGAGCGCCATCGTCACCCAGGTGTTCACGTGCCCGCGCAACCCCTTCATCGGTCCTCCCAGGGGCATGTAAACGTAGTCGCGGAACCACGTGGTCAAGGAGATATGCCACCGCGCCCAGAACTCACGCAGGCTCTTGGCTGCGAACGGGTGATCGAAGTTGACTTTGAAGTGATAGCCCATCCAGCGCGCCAGGCCCCGGGCGATGTCGCTGTAGCCCGCGAAGTCGCAGTACACCTGCACCGCGAACATCGTGATGATGATCCACCAGTAGGGCGTGGAGTCGATCACGTGCGCGCGTGCGAAGGCGTCCTGGATGGCGGGTGCCATGTTGTCCGCGATGACCATCTTCTTGAAGAAGCCGAAGGTGATCAGGCGCAGGCCTTCGATGCGATCCTCCGCGCTGGTTTTCTTGTACCCCTCCAGCTGGTGGAGCAGGTCGGAGGCGCGGATGATCGGTCCCGCGACGAGCTGCGGGAACATCGAGAGGTAGGCGAAGAAGTGCAGGACCGAGCGTACGGGCTTCAACTGCCCCCGGTACACGTCGATCGTGTAGCTCATGCTCTGGAAGGTGTAGAAGCTGATACCGACCGGCAGCGCGAGCCGGATGACCGGTACGACCGCATCGCCTCCGAACGCTCCCGCGACGTCGTTGATGGCGCTCAGGAAGAAGCCGGCGTACTTGAACAGCGCCAGGGTTCCGATGTTCGCCGTGATCGATAGCCACAGAAGCGCCTTCTTCCACCGCGGGCGCGACGCCATTCCCAGGGCCGCGAAGTAGTCGATGAGGCCGCTGAAGAGAATCAGCCCCAGGAAGCGCCAATCCCAGAAGCCGTAGAAGAGCATCGACGCCCCGAAGAGCCACGCCCAGCGCGCGCGTGGGTTGGCGCGGACCCGGGGCCAGATCGCGAAGAAGGTCCCTGCGAAAAGGAGGAAGATCAGGGAGTTGAAGAGCATCGGGGAGCGGCGGTGCGGGGAGCGGGACTCCCAGCTCTTCCTCGGCTTTCCTACCCCACGGGTCTTGAGCCGGGATGTCTTCCCACGGCACGGTCATATCGGAAGGGATTTCCGACCCGCCGGAACGTATCCTGCGGTCATGGGTCGCACGCTTTCGTGGAGCACGGCGGGGGAGTCGCACGGCAAGGCCTTGGTCGGGATCCTCGAGGGAATGCCGGCGGGGCTCGAGCTGAGTGTCGAGCGGGTCGATCTCGAACTGGCCCGTCGCCAGCGGGGCTACGGGCGGGGCGGGCGAATGAAGATCGAGACCGATCGCATCGAGCTCCTGGGAGGAACCAAGACCGGTTTGACCCTCGGGGGGCCGATCGCTTTCCAGATCGTCAACAAGGACGCGGTGATCGAGAAGCTGCCCGTTCCTACCAACCCCCGGCCCGGCCATGCGGACCTGGCCGGTTGCCAGAAGTTCGGCCACCGGGACGTGCGCGCCATCCTCGAGCGCGCCAGCGCGCGAGAGACGGCGGCCCGGGTGGCCCTGGGCGCCATGGCGCGCCAGCTGCTCGAGGCCTTCGGCATCGAGGTCTTCGCCCACACGATCGAGCTGGGCGGCGTCGCCGTGCGCGCGGATGCCTTCGAGGCGGCGGGGGGCCGCCGAAGCGAGCTTCGAGATAAAAGCAACTTCCTATCCCTCGATCCCGAGGCCGACGCTCGCATGCGCGAGCGGGTCGACCGGGCCCGCGACGAGCGCGACTCCCTCGGAGGCCTGTTCGAGATCCGCGCCCTGGGCCTGCCCCCGGGGCTGGGCAGTTTCACCAGCGGCGCCGAACGCCTGACGGCCCGCCTGGGGGGGGCGCTCCTATCGATTCCGGCCATGAAGGGCGTCGAGTTCGGCCTCGGTTTCGAGTCCGCCCGGACACCCGGTTCGCGGTTTCACGATCCCATCGTGCCCCTCGATCCCCCCGGCCCCTGGGGGCGCTTCGGGCGTACGAGCAACCGCGCGGGGGGGCTGGAGGGCGGTATGACCAGCGGCGAAGAGCTCGTCTGCCGGGTGGCCATGAAGCCGATCCCCTCGCTGAAAAAGGGCGTACCCACGGTCGATTTTGAGAGCGGCGAATCGGTCCGGGCCACCTATCAGCGCTCGGATGTGACCTCGGTTCCCGCCGCCGGGGTGGTGGGGGAGGCGATGGTTTGCCTGACTCTTACCGCCGCCTTCCTCGAGAAGTTCGGCGGCGACTCGCTGGCCGAGGTCCGGGAGGGTTTCGAGGCCTTCACGCGGCGGATCCGGGCGCTCTAGCGGGACCTCTCCTCGAAACGGACCGGGTTTCGCGGGGCGGGCTTTTCGAACCCAGCCCGATTTTTTTTTGGCCCGAGTCTTGCTTGGGGGGGTGCGATCCGTAAGCTTTCCGCTCGCTCCGCCCGCCGGAGGGCCAACCCGCTTCCAGCCGTTGGACAAAACTGGGCCGAGAGCCTCCGCTTTCCCATGCCGACGGGGATCGGACTCGCTCGAGGGCACGCCAGCGTAGCTCAATTGGCAGAGCTCTTGATTTGTAATCAAGAGGTTGTGGGTTCGAGTCCCACCGCTGGCTCCACAGCTCTGCGGTCGGAGACCTGTTCACTCACAACGAGACTGGATCAACGATGAGACGGGAGCGTGGTTCATGGCTGCGCGCATGCACCGGACATCCCGCAGGCGGCTGCGCTGCCCTCCACGGGGCGCCTGCGCTGCCCCCCAGGGGTCACCGCGGTAACGTCGGGGGGATTCCCGAGCGGCCAAAGGGGTCAGACTGTAAATCTGATGGCACAGCCTTCACAGGTTCGAATCCTGTTCCCCCCACCACCAAGCACCTGTCTCGTCGAGCGAAAACCCGCGTTCTCGCGTTTTACCCCTGTTGCCTCTGGTACATCGGGGGCCCCCACAGCGGGCGTAGTTCAATGGTAGAACGTCAGCCTTCCAAGCTGAACGCGTGGGTTCGATTCCCATCGCCCGCTCCACCGCACAACGCGAGCTGCTGTAGCTCAGTGGTAGAGCACTTCCTTGGTAAGGAAGAGGTCATGGGTTCGAGCCCCATCAGCAGCTCCATCCCTGCTCCTGGCCGCCTGATCCACCGGGCCCTTCCGATTTCGGCTACCGGCTCTTTCCAACAACCCGTCCCATCACCGTCCGAGGCGCGCTTCGCCTCGAACGGCATTCCTCGTTCCTCATACATGGTCCGCGTCGCTCCGACGGGGGCCGTCCCGTTCCACCAGAACTCCTTTTTTCGGGCCTAGGGCCCCTTCGAAAACCGAAAAATGGCAAAGGAAGTCTTCCAGCGGACCAAGCCGCACTGCAACGTCGGCACCATCGGACACGTCGACCACGGCAAGACGACCCTGACGTCGGTGATTTGCCGCCTACTGGCCACCCGTGGTATGGCCAAGGAGATGGCCTTCGACGACATCGACAAGGCTCCGGAGGAGAAGGCCCGGGGGATCACGATCTCCACGGCCCACGTCGAGTACGAGACCGAACAGCGTCACTACGCCCACGTCGACTGCCCGGGGCACGCTGACTACGTCAAGAACATGATCACCGGCGCAGCTCAGATGGACGGCGCCATCCTGGTCGTGTCGGCCTCGGACGGCCCGATGCCCCAGACGCGCGAGCACATCCTGCTCGCCCGCCAGGTCAACGTGCCCGCCATCGTCGTCTTCATGAACAAGGTCGACCAGGTCGACGATGACGAGCTGCTCGAGCTCGTCGACATGGAGATCCGCGAACTTCTCTCGAAGTACGACTTCCCGGGTGACGACACTCCGATCATTCAGGGCTCGGCTCTCAAGTGTCAGAATGCCCTGGACGAAGGCGTCGCGGGGGACGACGACATCTTCAATCCGATCCGGGAGCTGATGGATGCGGTCGACAGCTTCATCCCCCAGCCCGAACGCCTGGTCGATCGAACCTTCCTGATGCCCGTCGAGGACGTCTTCTCGATCGAGGGGCGCGGCACCGTCGTGACCGGTCGTATCGAGCAGGGGGTCGTCAAGCAGGGCGAGGAGGTCGAGATCGTCGGTATCGAAGACACGCGCAAGACCACCTGCACCGGCGTCGAGATGTTTCAGAAGATCCTCGATTCGGGCCAGGCCGGCGACAACGTGGGCTGCCTGCTGCGGGGCGTCAAGAAGGATGAAGTCCAGCGCGGCATGGTCCTCGCCAAGCCCGGTACGATCACCCCGCATACCCATTTCGAGAGCGAGGTTTACATCCTCTCGAAGGACGAGGGCGGGCGTCACACGCCCTTCTTCAAGGGCTATCGCCCGCAGTTCTACTTCCGCACCACGGATGTGACCGGGGCCGTCTTGACGTTGACGGCCATGGACGGTTCGGATGCGGAGATGTGCATGCCCGGGGACAACATCCGTGTCGAAGGAAAGCTCATCACGCCCATCGCCATGGACGAGCAGCTGCGCTTCGCCATCCGCGAGGGCGGTCGCACGGTCGGCGCCGGTGTCGTCACCAAGATCATCGAATAGCACAGCAGAGTGTCGGCGGAGCGGCCTGTTCCGCTCCGCTCTTTTCTCCCTCGGAGTAGTCGGCCATGAAGATCAAAGAGCGCTACGTCTACTTGGTGTGCACCAAGTGTTCGAACCGCAACTACACGACGCACAAGCGGCTCAAGGCTGCCTACAAGCTCGAGAAGAAGAAGTACTGCCGATTCTGCCGGAACCATACCTCGCACAAGGAGCGCAAGCTCTAGCCGCCCGCAGGGGCAGCTGAACGGACTTGAAGACCCCGCATGAAAATGACTGCGGAACCCCAAGCCAATCCTCCTGAGACATCCGTCCCGCAAGGATCGGACGCTGCGGCCGGATACAGGCCCGATCAGGGCCGGTATGCGCGCATGGCTGCGTACTGGGCCGTCGTGTTACTCCTCCTTTTTGGTTGCAGTTTCTTCCACGCGGTTCTGGTCGGCAACTTCGAGGCGACGCGCGCTGCGCTTCAGGTGCCGTGGGTGGGAGATTCCATACCCATCGTGGGTGTCGAGCTAACCCCGGCGTTTTTGCTTTCGGCGTCCATCTTCTTCGTGGGCGTGATTCTGGTTCACCGCTGGCAACGGCGCCCGAAGGTCGCCGATCTCTTGATCGACACGGAGAGCGAGTTGCGCCGAGTCGCCTGGCCCAGCCTCCAGGAGATCGTCAACTCCTCGATAGTCGTCGGGGTCAGCGTCCTTCTCATCGGGTTTTACCTCGCGTTTGCGGACTGGTTCCTGACCCGCGTCATGCAGTACCTCCTGTTCGGAGAGGTCGCCGGGTAGCGGAGTAGAAATGACAATGATGGCCTACAAGTGGTATTTCGTCCGCTGCCAGTCAGGACGCGAGGACTCCATCCGAAAGCAACTCGAGACACGCATCAACGTCAAGGGGTTGCAGGATGTGATTCCCCAGGTGCTCGTTCCCTTCGAGCGCGTCACCGAACTCAAGAGCGGTAAGCGCAAGGTCGTGTCCAAAAAGCTCTACCCGGGCTATCTGATGGTACAGGCGGACTTCGCCGACCCGGAGGACAACCGGGCGATCGAAGCCCGCTCCACGCTGCGCGAGACGCCGGGCTTCGGCGATTTCCTGGGCACACGGGGTGATCCGACCCCCCTCACCGAATCACAGGTATCGGGCATTCTCGCCCGCATGTCCGACTCCGAAGAGCGACCGACGGTCGCGATGAGCGTCAAGAAGGGCGACATGGTCAAGATCAAGTCCGGAGCCTTCGAGGGCTTCGACGGGGTCGTTGACGAGGTCAATCCTGAAAAGGGCATGGTCAAGGTCACGGTAACTATCTTCGGTCGTCCGACACCGGTCGAACTCGAATACTGGGAAGTCGAATCGGTCTAACACCATGGCGAAGGAAGTTACAGCCAAGATCAAGTTGCAATGTCCCGCGGGGAAGGCCACGCCTGCCCCCCCTGTCGGCCCCGCGCTCGGAGCCCACGGAGTGAACATCGCGCAGTTCGTGAAGGAGTTCAACGATCGGACTCGCGAGCAGCCGGGTATGATCATTCCAGTCGAGATTTCCGTCTATCAGGACAGGAGTTTCGACTTCATCCTCAAGTCGCCCCCGGCTGCCGTGCTGCTCAAGAAGTACGCCAACCTTGAAAAGGGGACGGGCAACGTCGGTCACGAAACCGTCGGAGAAGTTACGCGCGCTCAGATCGCGGAGATCGTTGAGATCAAGATGAAGGATCTCAACGCTCGCAGCGTCGAGCACGCTTCCAGGATCATCGAAGGAACGGCCCGTTCGGCGGGCATCCGGGTCGTCGACTAGAGTCACGAGATGCGAAAGCGGAGCAAGAGATACTCAGGCGCGACCGACAAGATCGATCGCACACGCCAATACGAGCCCAAGGAGGCCCTCGGGATCCTCAAGGAGCTTCCGGCGCCGAAGTTCGACGAGACCGTCGACATCGTCGTCAAGCTGGGCATCGATCCGCGGAAGACCGATCAACTGGTCCGCGGTGCCGTTTCCCTGCCGAAGGGGCTCGGCAGGGCCGTCAAGGTGGTCGTGTTTGCCGAAGGTGACAAGGCTGACGCTGCGAAGTCGGCCGGCGCCGACGAGGTCGGCAGCCAGGAGCTCGCCGCGAAGATCCAGGGCGGTTGGATGGACTTTGACGTCGTGATCGCCAGCCCCGACATGATGAGGCACGTAGGCAAGCTGGGTAAGGTCCTCGGTCCCCAGGGCAAGATGCCCAGCCCGAAGTCCGGCACGGTGACGCCCGACGTCGCCACCGCCGTTCAAGAATTCAAGGCGGGCAAAGTAGAATTCCGCACGGACGCAGGCGGCAACGTGCACGCGCCACTCGGCAAGCGTTCCTTCTCCGTCGACGACCTGAGTGAGAACCTCACGGCCTTCCTCAACCATCTGACGGGCATGCGCCCTTCAGCTGTCAAGGGCCCGTTCTTCCGCAAGATCTCGGTCAGCACGACCATGGGCCCCGGAGCCTGGATCTCCTACGAGAGCTAAGACATGGCGAACCTCATTAACAAGCTCATCACGAAGGAGCTGTCCGACGCCTTCGGAAGTGCCGAAGGCATGGTCATTTGCTCCGTCAGAGGGTTGAGCGCGTCCGAGACGGAGGGTCTGCGCGACTCCCTCGCCGAACATGGCATAGGTCTGCGTATGGTTCGCAATCGACTCGCCAAGCGCGCCCTGGCCGAGACCGGTATCGAAGTGCCCGACGACATGTTGGTCGGCAACATCGTCTGCGCCTGGGGCAGTCCCGACGACACGATCAACGCGGCCAAGGTGTTGCACAGGTCGCCGGCCCACAAAGTGGGCAAGATCCAATTCAAGGGCGGGCTCTTCGAAGGCGAATTGCTCGACGCGAAGGAAGCCACGGGCCTCGCACAGCTCCCCGGCAGGGACGAGTTGCACGGCCAGATGGTCAGTCTCCTCTCGGGCCCAGCTCGCAGCCTCGTCCGTCTACTCTCCGCCCCTGGCAGTTCCCTCGTCCGTGTCGTACAGGCGCATGTCGATGCGTAAGAAGAATGCTGGCCGTAGCGGCCAGCACCCACCCGGCGGCCGGAAAGCGGCCGCTTACAAGTCCACTCCGGAGTTCCCTCCGGAGATCTCACCGATCATCTCTCACAGAACTCACACCAACAAGAAGAGGAAAAGGTAGCCATGTCGGAAGAAGCAGCAGTCGCCGAACTCGAGCCCGCTCTGGAGGAGCTGGCGACCAAGTTGGACGGTCTGACCCTGCTCCAGGCATCCCAACTCGTCAAGCATCTCGAAGGCAAGTGGGGCGTCAGTGCCGCCGCACCTGTCGCCGTCGCCGCCGCCTCGGGCGGTGGGGAGGGTGAAGTGGAGGAGAAAACATCCTTCGACGTCATTCTCGAGTCTGCCGGCGAAAAGAAGATCCAGGTCATCAAGGAGGTCCGCGCGATCACCGGCCTTGGTCTCAAGGAAGCCAAGGAGCTCGTCGATGGCGCCCCCAAGGCCATCAAAGAAGGGGTCTCCAAAGAAGAAGCCGAAGAAATCAAGGCCAAGATCGACGGTGCCGGCGGTTCCGTCAAGGTCGACTGATTTTCTCCCCTTCAATATTTTTCCGAGCGCCTCTGTCCTTCCGGACCTCCCCTCGCGTAGGCCCATGCTGCGCCTGAGGATTTCCGGAAAGGGCTGGGGCCTGGGCTCGTTCCCGCGCGCCGTTCTTTCCGGGGGCCTCCATCGGACACAACCGGCGTGTCCTGCCCTCTGAAATTCGCTGGCCCCTTCCGGTCGCTTTCCAACCCCTCTTTCATTCGCCCCTTCCTCATCGCTCCGAGGCACCATGACTGCGACCGCCACTCCCATCGTTTTCGGGCGCTACAGCCACATCATTGACGTCCCCGACCTGACGGAGATCCAGCGTAAGGCCTACAAGGAATTCCTGATGGTCAACACGCCCCAGGCGAGTCGTCCGACCCATGGTTTGGAGGAGCTTCTGCGCGAGGTTTTCCCGATCTATTCCTACGACAAGACCATGTGTCTGGAGTACGTGGGCTACGAACTGGGTCGTCCGCGCTACACCATCGAGGAATGTCGAAAGCTCCGCCTGACCTTTGGATATCCCTTCAAGGTGAGGCTGCGGCTGGTCAAGCCCGAGCCGGTCGAGGAAGAGGTCTATCTGGGGGAGATCCCGCTGATGATCGGCGGTGGAGAGTTCATCATCAACGGTTCGGAGCGGGTGATCGTCAGCCAGCTTCACCGCTCCCCCGGCGTCGACTTTTCGGTCGACACGGCCAGCGCGGATCGCAAGCTGCACAGCTGCTGGATCATTCCGGAACGTGGTTCCTGGATCGAGCTGAACGTGACCAAGAAGGAGATCCTGACGGTCCGTATAGACCAGTCGGGCAAGTTCTCCGCGGTGACGTTGTTGCGCGCGCTGGACGAGCGCTACTCGACCGACCGCGACATCCTGAACGAGTTCTACACGACCACGACCGTCAAGAAGGGCAAGACCCAGACGGACAACGCCTTCGCCAAGTCGATCACGGGCAAGATCGCGGTGGGGGACATCGTGGTGCTCAAGACCGGCGAAGTGTTGGTGCCTTCGGCCACGCCGATCTCGGAGGCCGCGGCCCAGGAGATCACGGCCGGTGATCTGGCCGAAGTCGAAGTGATCGATGCCGATCCCGCCGACCTCGACATGTTGATCATCAACTCGTTGCACGAGGACCCGTGCAAGAGCCACTCGGAAGCTCTTTTGAAGATTTACGGTCGCCTGCGCCCGGGAAACCCGCCGCAGCTCGAGAAGGCGCGCGAGCTCTTCCACGAGAAGTTCTTCGATCCCCAGCGCTATCGTCTCGGTCGCGTCGGGCGCTTCCGCCTGAACCGCAAGTACAACCAGGTCATCGCCGAGGAGATCCAGGTTCTGCAACCCGACGATATCGTCAATTCGGTCAAGTACCTGATCGGGCTGCGTAACGGCAAAGGATTCGTCGACGACATCGACAACCTGGGCAACCGGCGCGTGCGTACCATCGCCGAGTTGGCCAGCGAAGAGTTTCGCAAGGGGCTCCTCAAACTGCGCCGCACCGCCCAGGAGCGGATGAACCTCGAGAACCCGGAGACGGTCTCGCCCCGCAACCTGATCAACTCCAAGACCTTCTCCAGCGCTGTCGATTACTTCTTCGGTCGCGGCGAGTTGAGCCAGGTCGTCGATCAAACGAACCCCCTCAGCCAGCTGACCCACGAGCGTCGTCTCTCGGCCCTCGGCCCCGGCGGCCTCAACCGCAAGCGCGCCGGTTTCGACGTTCGCGACGTGCACCTGTCGCACTATGGCCGCCTCTGCCCGATCGAGACGCCGGAGGGGTCGAACATCGGTCTGATCTCTTCCCTTGCTCTCTATTCGAAACTCGATGCCTACGGCTTCCTCGTGGCGCCCTATCGCGAGGTCGACAAAGGCGGCAAGGTTACCGATGAAGTCGTCTACCTGCGTGCAGATGAGGAGCAAGGCAAGGTGATCGCCCCCGCCGACACGGGGATCGACGATAATCTCAAGCTCCTCGGACTCCGAGTGCTGGCACGCCGCGACGGCGATAACGTCGAGGTTCCCCCCGCGAACGTGGACTACGTCGACGTTTCGCCCAAACAGATCATCGGTGTTTCCGCGGCTCTCATTCCGTTCCTCGAGCACGACGACGCCAACCGGGCGTTGATGGGCTCCAACATGCAACGCCAGGCGGTTCCGCTGCTCATCACCGAGCCGCCCCTCGTGGGAACGGGGATGGAGAGGATCGTTGCCGACAACACCGACCTTTGCCTGCGCGCCGAGAAGGCGGGGACGGTCAGCTACGCTGATTCTCAGGTGATCCTGGTCGACGACGAGGAGTTCCGGCTGACGAAATACCGGGGCCTGAACGAGCGCACCTGCCAGAACCACAAACCGGTCGTGGTGGAGGGGGACGTCGTCAAAGAGGGACAGCTCTTGGCTGACGGCGCCGCAACGCGCGATGGCGAGCTCGCCCTCGGGCGCAACATCCTGGTGGCGTTCATGCCCTGGGAGGGCCTGAACTTCGAGGACGCGATCCTCGTTTCCCAACGGCTTGTGCGCGACGACGTCTTCACCTCGATCCATATCGAGGAATACGAGGTCGAGATCCGCGAAACCAAGCTCGGTAAGGAAGAGTTCACACGGGACATCCCGAACGTCGGCGAGAAGGCCCTGGGCCAGCTCGACGAAGGCGGAATCGTTCGCATCGGAACGCCTGTCGAGAACGGCGATATTCTCGTCGGCAAGGTCGCTCCGAAATCAAAGAGCGAGCTGACACCGGAGGAGAAACTGTTGCACGCGATCTTTGGTCGCGCCGGTGTCGACGTCAAGAACGCCTCGCTGAACATGCCCCCGGGCACGCGCGGGGTGGTGATCGACGCCCAGAAGTTCTCGCGCCGGGTCAACTTGACCGATGCGGAACGCCAGCGGGTTCTCACGCAGATTCGCGATGCCGAAAAGGACTTCCTCAAGGCCTTCCGGGAGCTCACTGCCAGTATGCTCGAAGAGGTCCAGAAGGCCCTCGGCACCAAGATCACCGATGACATCACCGGCGAAAAGGTCTCCCTGGACGATACGGCCACCTTCGACACCCTGCGCCGGGTCAAGCTCCTGTGCATGGCTGCCTCCGAGGATGCAAGCCCGGCCAGGCGAGAAGCGGCGTTGAACTGCGTCAACGACCACCAGCTACGCATCGAGCGACGCGAGAGCGACAAGAACAAGGTGGTCAACCGCCTGTCCCGCGGGGACGAGCTTCCGACCGGTGTGCTGGAGATGGTCAAGGTCTACGTCGCCACCAAGCGCACACTTTCGGTCGGTGACAAGATGGCCGGCCGCCACGGAAACAAGGGCGTCGTCTCCAAGATCATGCCGATCGAAGACATGCCCTACCTCGAAGACGGCCAGACCGTCGACATCGTCCTCAACCCCCTGGGCGTGCCCAGTCGTATGAACGTGGGCCAGATTCTGGAAACCCACCTGGGGCTAGCCGCCAAACACCTCGGGACCCGCTACAGCACACCGGCTTTCGATGGCGCGAGGGAGGAAGAGATCGAGAATGCGCTCGCGGAGGCGGGCTTGCCCACGACGGGCAAATTTACACTCTTTGACGGTCGGACAGGCCAAGCCTTCGAACAGGAGGTCACGGTCGGCATCATGTACATGCTGAAACTGCACCACCTTGTCGACGAGAAGGTACACGCCCGCGCAACCGGCCCCTACAGCCTCATCACCCAGCAGCCCCTGGGCGGCAAGGCACGCTTCGGCGGACAACGCTTCGGAGAAATGGAAGTCTGGGCCCTCGAGGCCTACGGCGCCGCCGCCATTCTCCAGGAGCAACTCACGGTCAAGTCCGATGACGTGGACGGCCGCACCAAGATCTACGAATCGATGGTGAAGGGTCTCAATATCCTCGAGCCGGGAACACCCGTTTCCTTCGAGGTCTTGTGCAACGAGATCAAAGGTCTCGGGCTGAACATCGAGCTCCAGAAAAAGGCAACGCTTTAAGTCCTAGGGAGGCTCAAAGATGGTGGTCACTACACAGCAAGACAACCGGATCAACGACTACGGTAGCGTCAAGATAAGCCTGGCCTCGCCCGAAGACATTCGGTCCTGGTCCTACGGTGAGGTCAAGAAACCCGAGACGATCAACTACCGAACGTATCGCCCCGAGCGTGACGGCCTCTTCTGCGAACGCATTTTCGGCCCTGAAAAGGACTGGGAGTGCTTCTGCGGCAAGTACAAGGGTATCAAGCACAAGGGTATCGTTTGTGACAAGTGCGGCGTGATGATCACGCACTCGCGCGTGCGTCGCAAGCGCATGGGCCACATCAACCTGGCCGCTCCGGTCGCGCACATCTGGTTCTTCAAGGCGATGCCCTCGCGGCTGGGTACGTTGCTCGACCTCAAGACGTCGAATATCGAGCGGATCGTCTACTTCCAGGACTACGTCGTCATCGATCCCGGTGACACGCCCCTGGAAGAAAAGCAGCTGTTGACCGAGGACGAATTCCGCCAGGCCCACGCCAAGTACGGATCGGAATTCGAGGCGGATATGGGTGCGGAAGCGATCAAGAAAATGCTCCGCCGTCTGGACCTGCAAAAGGTCTCGGAAGAGCTCCGCGAGGAACTGCTCTCCACACGATCCAAGCAGCGACAGAAGGACATCATCAAGCGCCTGCGCAACATCGAGATGCTGCGCGATTCCGCGAACGATCCGTCGTGGCTTGTGTTCGAGGTCATCCCCGTCATTCCCCCGGACCTGCGTCCGCTGGTCCTCCTGGACTCCGGCAACTTCGCCACTTCCGATCTCAACGACCTGTACCGTCGCCTGATCAACCGGAATAACCGGCTCAAGAAGCTGCTCGACCTCAACGCTCCCGAGGTCATCATTCGCAACGAAAAGCGGATGCTCCAGCAGTCGGTCGATGCGCTGTTCGACAACGGCCGTTGCCGCCGTCCGGTGCTCGGCTCCTCGAACCGGCCGCTCAAGTCCCTGACGGACATGATCAAGGGCAAGCAGGGTCGTTTCCGTGAAAACCTGCTTGGCAAGCGAGTCGATTATTCGGCCCGTTCGGTCATCGTCGTCGGCCCCGAACTGCGACTGCACCAGTGTGGTCTGCCGAAGAAGATCGCCCTCGAGCTGTTCCAGCCGTTCATCATTCGCCGCCTGAAGGAACTTGGGCTCGCCGATACGATCAAGTCGGCCAAGCGCATGCTCGAGCGCCGCGATGAAGAGGTATGGGACATCCTCGAAGAGGTGATTCGCGATCACCCGGTCATGCTGAACCGGGCTCCTACGCTGCACCGCATGGGTATTCAGGCCTTCGAACCGGTTCTCATCGAGGGCAACGCCATTCGCCTGCACCCGCTGGTTTGCGGTGGTTTCAACGCGGACTTCGACGGCGACCAGATGGCGGTTCACCTGCCACTCAGCTACGAGGCGCAGATCGAGGCCGCCACGCTGATGCTGGCGACGAACAACATTTTCTCGCCTGCCAACGGCCAGCCCATCATCACGCCGTCGCAGGACATGGTTCTCGGTCTCTACTACCTGACCAAGGACCACCTGGGCACGTGGGACAAGGAAGAACCCAAACTCTTCAGTTCTCTCGACGAGTTGTTTCTCGCCTACGGCCACGGCTTCACCGAGACGCACCGACCCGTCCGCGTGCGGATGCAGGCCGGGACCCTGGTCAAGTCGGATCGCAATGCCGATCCCACCGAGGTGGACGAGCGCGGTCGAACAGAAGTGGCCGGAGGGGAGCGCGATTTCCTCGCGACGACCATCGGGCGGGCGATCTTCAACGACATTCTTCCCCCGGGTATGCCCTTCTACAACTACGAGCTGGACAAGAAGCGCGTCGCTGCACTGATCAGTGACTGCCACCGCCTGCTCGGAAGGGACGCCACGCTGCGACTGCTCGACGACCTCAAGGATCTCGGCTTCAAGTCGGCGACGCGCGCCGGTCTTTCGTTTGCGAAGGACGACATGCGTGTGCCCAAGTCGAAGAGCGACATCATCGACGAGACCCAGGGGACGATCGACAAGATCGAGAAGGCCTTCGGTAAAGGGGTTATCACCGAAGGCGAGCGCTACCTCAAGATCATCGACCTCTGGACCCACGCGCGGGAATCCCTGGGTCAGGACCTGATCAAGGTCCTGCGGGAGGACGTGCGCGAAGGGGATAGCTACGTCAACCCCATCTACTGCATGGTGTCCTCCGGTGCGCGGGGTTCGATCGACCAAATTCGTCAGCTGGCCGGCATGCGCGGCTTGATGGCCAAGCCCTCGGGCGAAATCATCGAGACCCCCATCAAGGCCAACTTTCGCGAAGGACTCAAAGTGCTCGAGTACTTCTCGTCCACCCACGGGGCGCGGAAGGGGCTGGCGGACACGGCCCTCAAGACGGCCGATGCCGGTTACCTGACGCGAAAACTCACCGATGTCGCGCAAAACGTCGTTGTCACTCAGGACGACTGCGGTACGCCGAACGGTATCTACAAGGCCGCCGTCTTCAAGGGAGAGAAGGTCGTCCTGACGCTGGCCCAAGCGGTTCGAGGTCGCATCGCCCGCGACACGATCATGGACGTCGTCTCTGATGAAATCATCGTGCGCGAAAACGAGCAGATCAACGAGCAAGCGGCCCGCCGGATCGAAGCTCTCGGCTACGAAAAGATTCGCGTGCGCGCCCCGCTGCTCTGCGAAGCAGGACTTGGCGTGTGCGCCAAGTGCTACGGTACGGACCTCTCGCGCGGCACGCTCGCCGAGCGCGGCCTGGCCGTCGGCATCATCGGCGCCCAATCGATCGGTGAGCCGGGCACCCAGCTCACCATGCGGACTTTCCACATCGGCGGCACGGCCAGCCGCTCCGTCGAGGATACGGAAGTCCGTGCCAAGCGCGATGGCATGATCAGCTTCAGTAACATGCGTTCGGTCGTCAACCGCGACAAGCAGACGGTGGTTCTGAACCGAACGGCGGAACTGATTCTGTCTGATGACCGAGGTCGCGAGCTGGATCGCTATGCCGCACCGATGGGCTCGATCCTCGGGGTCGAGGATGGGGCTCAGATCGAGGCCCGCGTGACGCTGTGCCGCTGGGACCCGCACAACGTGCCGATTCTGGGCGAGTTCGACGGGCGCGTCCGTTTCGAGGACTTGATCGAAGGCAAGACCATCAGGGTCGAGCGGGACTCGCGCGGCGCCGCGCGCAAGCAAGTCATCGAGCACAAGGGCGACCTGCACCCGCAATTGGTCCTCGAGGATTCGAAGGGGCAAGCACTCGCGCTCTACCCGATTCCGGAACGCGCCTACATCGAGGTGGAAGACGGCCAGGATATTCGGGCCGGCGACCTGCTGGCGAAGAGTTCGCGCGCCATCGGCGGTACTCAGGATATCACCGGGGGTCTGCCGCGAGTGACCGAGCTTTTCGAAGCTCGCCGTCCGAAGGACCCGTCCGTCCTTTCGGAGATCGATGGCGTCGTGGAACTGGGCGACAAGAAGCGCGGCAAGCGCACGATCATCGTCCGAGCCCTCGGCGTCAACGGGGAAGTCATCGAGGAGCAAGAACACTCCGTACCCCAGGGCAAGCACATGCGTGTCCACAAGGGAGACGACGTCAAGGCCGGCGATCCGCTGGTCGACGGCCCGCTCGTCCCGCACGATATTCTACGCATCAAGGGCGACGACGACGTGCAGGTCTATCTGCTGCGCGAGGTCCAAAACGTGTATCGCTCGCAGGGGGTGACGATCGATGACAAGCACATCGAGATCATCCTCTCGCAGATGATGCGCAAGGTTCAGGTTGTCGATCCCGGAGACAGCGAGTTCCTGCCCGGCGCCGTGGTGGACAAGTTCCGCTTCCGCCGCGAGAACGATCGCCTTCGCAAAGAGCGCAAGAAGCCGGCTACCGGCCAAACGCTCTTGCTCGGCATCACCAAGGCCTCGCTCTCCTCGGAGTCCTTCATCTCCGCCGCGAGCTTTCAGGAAACCACCAAGGTCTTGACGGAGGCTGCCATCGCCGGTCGTCGCGACTTCCTGGTCGGTCTCAAGGAAAACGTGATCCTCGGTCACATGGTTCCGACCGGAACCGGCTTCCGCGATCACTACCGCACGCGAGTGAAGAAGAACATCGACTTCGGCGAGATCGGCAAGGGGGGGAGCATCGGCGCAGCCGCGATGGACGCTCAGATGGAAGCCCTGCTCTCAGGCAACTTCGATCCCATGAGCGGCTCCGGAACGCCCGTTGCCCTGGCTCCGACCGGCACCGAAACCGAATCTGCGGTCAAAACCCAGCTGGATGTGGCGCCCGAGCCCTCCTCCCTCATCGAACCGGCGGCTCCTGCCCCGGAAGCGACCCCTCTCCCGGACCCCGTTCCCGATTCCTCACCGCCCGAGCCCGAAGAGCCCGTAACGGATCTATAGCCCACCCAAGAAGATGTAAGGCGGTCCGATGGGTGGGGCTCACCACCTTGACGGCCACCTCGGAGAGATTAGACTCCCTCAGCTTTTTTCCGGAACTCTCTATGCCGACGATCAACCAACTGGTTCGCAAGGGGCGCAAAAAGTCCAAGAAGCGCTCGAAGTCGCCCGTACTCGAGTCTTGCCCGCAGAAGCGCGGCGTCTGTCTGCAGGTGAAGACCCAGACACCCAAGAAGCCTAACTCCGCCCTGCGGAAGGTGGCTCGGGTCCGTCTCTCGAACGGCAAGGAAGTCACCGCTTACATTCCGGGGGAAGGCCACAACCTGCAGGAGCACTCCATCGTGCTCGTGCGCGGTGGACGGGTGCGCGACCTCCCCGGTGTCCGCTACCACATCCTGCGCGGCACCCACGATACGGGCCCTGTCGACGAGCGTTCGCAGGGTCGTTCCAAGTACGGCGTCAAGCGCCCCAAGAAATAGCGCTCCCCATACCTGAGGAATTGGCATGCCGCGTAACTTCAAGTCCACCTCCCAGCTGCAACAACCCGATCCGAAGTTCGGATCGATGCTGGCGACGAAGATCATCAACAAGATCATGCTCGATGGTAAGAAGACCACCGCGCAGAAGATCTTCTACGACGCCCTCGACCTCGCTTCCAAGAAGCTTCCCGATGCCGAAGATCAGGTCGAGATCTTCACCAAGGCGATCGAAAACGCGCGCCCTTCGGTCGAGGTTCGCTCCAAGCGTGTGGGAGGTGCCAACTACCAGGTGCCCCGCGAAGTCAAGCGCGCCCGCCAGCAAAGCCTCGCCATCCGCTGGGTCGTCGACAACTCCCGCAAGAAGAAGGGCAAGCCCATGGCTCAGCGCTTCGCGGAAGAGTTGATCGATGCCTACAACGGTCAGGGAGCCTCGGTTTCCTGGAAAGAAAACGTGCACAAGATGGCCGAGGCCAACAAGGCCTACGCGCACTACTCCCGGTAGGCGTGAACATCCTCATCCTTCGGGATCCGCGCGAATCGAAGGCAAAGTGTTCACTGACCCCGCTGCGCGGAACCGAGGGGGTTCGGTTTGTTGACTACCATCACGAGCAGCGGCTCGACGCGGGGGGGAGGGTGCTTCTTCACCCCGATGGCGATGAGCTGAGCGAGGCCGACCGTGGCTTCGACCTGCTTCTGATCGATTGTTCCTGGCGACGGGTTCCGAAGCTCCTGGCGACCGTCGACGGTTCGTTGCGTGTCCGTCGTCTGCCCGAACTCGTCACCGCCTATCCGCGGCGCAGCAAGAGCTTCGAGGATCCGTCCTCCGGCCTCGCGTCGGTCGAGGCGCTCTATGCGGCCAGTGTCATCCTGAGGTGCCCGCGCCCCGAGCTCCTTGCGGGATATCGCTGGAGGGACCAGTTTCTTCAGGCGAATCTCCGACTGGCCCGGGGCAGTGAGCCTGCGCCGGGCCGGCTCCTGGATAAGAAGCCGACGTCCGTGCCGCCAGGGACGTAACATGTCGGCGCCATGTCGTTGGCGAAAACACGCAACATCGGCATTGTCGCCCACATCGATGCCGGCAAGACCACGGTCTCCGAACGCGTCCTCTTCTATTCAGGAGTCGAGCGCCGCATGGGAGAGGTCCATGAGGGCAATGCGACGATGGACTGGATGGAGGAGGAACGCAAGCGCGGCATCACCATCACTGCCGCGGCGACAAGCGTTCCATGGCGCGGACACACGATCAACTTGATAGACACGCCGGGGCACGTGGATTTCACCGTCGAGGTGGAGCGTTCGATGCGCGTGCTCGATGGGGCGGTGCTGGTCGTCAATGGTGTTGCCGGTGTCCAGGCGCAATCGGAGACGGTGTGGCGTCAGATGGCGCGCCATGGGGTTTGCTGCGTCGGTTTTGTGAATCAACTCGATCGTTCCGGAGCCGACTTCCTTCGCTGCATCAACGACATGCGCAAGAAGCTCAATGCGCCTGCCGTGCCGATCCAGTACCCCATCGGCGAGGGGCGCGATTTTCGCAGCGTCGTCGACCTGATCAGCAGAAGGACGTTCGAATTCTCCGAGGAGAAGCTCGGTCGAGACCCGCGCGAAGGCGACATCCCCGGGGATGTCGCTGACGAGGTTGCCGTATTGCGCTACGAGCTGATCGAGCTGCTCGCAGAGGAGAATGAGGAAATCCTCACAGCCTTCCTGGAGGACCAGGAACCCGATCCGGAGTTGCTCACCAAGGAGCTTCGCCGGCGCACGATTGCGGGCACATTGGTGCCTGTGCTCGTGGGTTCGGCGCTGCGCAACGTCGGTGTTCAGCTGCTCATGGACGCGGTGCTCGCCTATCTACCATCACCCGCCGAGGTTCCTCCGATCCGCGGCGTGCACCCGAAGACCGGCGAGGAGCTCGAACGGCCCCACGATCCGGACGGAGCGCTCTGCGCCCTCGCCTTCAAGCTGGCCGTCGACCCCAACGAGGACCTGCTCTTCGTGCGTCTCTACTCCGGCAGGCTGCGCGCGGGCCAGAAGGTCTTCAACCCGCGCGTTGGCCGCATGGAGCGCATCGCCCGCGTGTTGCAGATGCATGCCGATTCAAAAAAACAACTCGAAGAGGCCTGTGCCGGCGAGATCGTGGTGCTTTCGGGCTTCAAGTTCACCGCCACGGGGGACACCCTGTGCGAGTACGACGAGCCCATCGTTCTCGAGCCGCTCGTCTTTCCCGAACCCGTCATCACGCGGGTGGTCGAACCCGAATCCACCTCCGATCGGGACAAGTTGCGTGCCGCCCTCGATCGACTGGTCTTCGAGGACCCCACCTTCCGGGTGCGGGAGGACGAGGAAACCGGTCAGTGGCTGATCGAGGGGATGGGCGAGCTTCATCTCGAAATCAAGGAGCACCGGCTGGCCTCCGACTTTCAGCTGCGGGTTCGCGTCGGCAAGCCCCGGGTGGCCTACCGCGAAGCGACCGTCGCCCGCGGAGTGGGGAAGGGGCGGGTCGAGCGCGTTATGGCCGGCTCGAAGGTTTTCGGCGCCGTGGGCCTCGAGGTCGCTCCGCCGGCCCCATGCGCCTCCGATAGCGAGGGGGAGGATTTCCAGAGAGCGACGATTCGGTGGGCCGAGGACTGTCAGGTCCCCGAATCGTTTCGGCCCGCGGTCGAGGAGTCCCTGGCCCTCGAACTGGACGTCGGCCCGCGTTTCGGTTTCCCGCTGGGCGGGGTCCAGGTCACCCTCACGGGGGGTGAGAGCCATCCCGACTCCGACGCGGAGGCAGGCTTTACCCAGGCCGCGAGCATGGCCCTGCGGGAAGCCTTCGGATCGACAAAAATCGCGCTTCTCGAGCCCCTGATGGCCTTTTCTATCGAAGCCCCGTCCGAATTCATGAGCGGAATCATCGGTGAGATGAACGCCAAGAAGGCCGACATACGGGAGCTCGGTGCGGAGGGCGAGAGCCGCAGCGTTTCGGGGCGGGTGGCGCTCTTTCACATGTTCGGTTACGCCACGACCCTGCGGTCGCTCTCCCAGGGACGCGCGAGCTTCTCCCTGGAGCCCGCTGGATTTGCCCGTGTTCCCGAGACGGAGCTCGAGGCCCGGGGTCTGGTGTGGAGTTGAAGGGGCGCTCGGATCGGTCAGGAGGGCCCTTTTCGGGCCTTTCCAGGTTTCCCAAAAACACTCCTGATGAGCGTTGAAGAGTGGGGATCTCCCTGCTACTGTCCCTGCCCCTTTCGCCACCTGGAGGGGGGGAGGTCAACGTAGGCGGGCCGGTTTGGCGCTTCGAGAAGCGCTCGGGCGGGTCGTCTGTGGCCGGTGCGTGCAACATCCGAAGAGCGAGACCGCTTGAGCGACAAAATCCAGATCCGCATGGAGGCCTACGATCACGAGGCCCTCGACCAATCGGCCGTGGACATCGTGGAAACGGCCAAGAGGACCGGGGCCCGCGTGGCCGGTCCGATCCCCTTGCCGACACGGATCGAGCGCTACACCGTTCTCCGTTCGCCGTTCATCGACAAGAAGTCGCGTGAGCAATTCGAGATCCGCACGCACAAGCGGTTGATCTACATTTCCGAACCCACCTCTCAAACGGTGGACGCACTCAGCAGCCTCAACATGCCCGCCGGCGTAGATATCCGCATCAAAGCGTGACGCTTTGAGCGCGGTTGCTCTTCCCTGAGCGGGAGGGAGACCGCGTGGGATGGATTCGGGCGACCGAATCCCGCGACCGGCGCGCCTGCACCTTGGCGTTCTCACCACCGGCCCGAAGTTCTCCGTGGCTTCCGGCTTTTCCGCATCCATTCGACACACCGCTCATCCATCCGCGTGGCCCGGCGTTTTCGTCCCCGTCTTCTTCGGGGCAGGAACGGGTCGAACCGGCGAGCGATTTCCAGCCTTCAAGGACTCATGACGCTGATCCTCGGACGCAAAGAGGGCATGACCCAGCTCTTTCGCGAAGATGGCTCCCATGTGGGTGTGACCGTCGTCGCCGCCGGTCCGTGTACGGTCACCCAGGTCCGTACGTCGGACAAGGACGGCTACGACGCCGTCCAGCTAGGCTTCTTCGACGTCCCTGAAAAGCGGGTCAACAAGCCCCAGGGCGGGCACTTCAAGAAGGCCGGCAGCTTGCCGAAACGCCTCCTGCGTGAGGAGCGCTTGAGCAAGCCTGCAGAGCTTTCCATCGGCGACCAGGTGACCGTCCAGGCTTTCGAGCTAGGCCAGCTGGTCGATGTCATCGGGACCAGCAAGGGGCGTGGTTTCGCCGGCACGATCAAGCGACACGGCTTCTCGCGCGGTTTGAAGACCCACGGCTGCATGAACTATCGCGCCCCCGGGTCCATCGGCGCCTCGGCCTACCCCGCGCGCGTCTTCAAGGGCAAGCGCATGGCCGGTCACCTCGGCGCCAAGCGTCAGACCATCAAGAACCTCGAGATCGTCCGTATCGACACCGATCGCAACCTGCTCTTCATCAAGGGCGCCGTGCCCGGAGCACGGGGAAGTTTCGTACAGGTCCAGGGTGCGAAGACCGGCGTCAAGACGAAAGGCGGTGGCAAGTAGCCATGCAGGTCAAGAGTTACAACGCCGGGAACGTCGGAGAGGTCGAATTCGACGAGAAACCCTTCCAGGACAAGAAGGGCACCGACCGGATCCTCTATCGCACGCTCAAGGACGCGGTGGTGATGTACCAGGCGAACCAACGCCAGGGCAACGCCTCCACCCGCGGTCGCTCCAAGGTCCGGGGCACGAACGCCAAGCCTTACCGTCAAAAACACACCGGCCGCGCCCGCGCCGGCGACCGCAAGTCGCCCATCTGGCGCGGGGGTGGAGCGGTCTTCGGCCCTCTGCCGCGGGACTTCTCCTACCACATGCCCAAGAAGGCCCGCCGCGTTGCGACGCGCTCGGCCCTCTTCGGCAAGTTGCAGGACGGCGAATTGATCGTCGCCGACCTGGGCGAGTTTTCCTCGCCCTCGGCCAAGGTGGCGCGCAAGATCCTGGCCGACCTCGGCCATCCGCGCCGCGCGCTGATCGTGCTCGCCCAGGGGGACGTGAACGTGTGGAAGTCCTTCCGGAACTTCCCCGGCGTCCAGGTCCGCACGGCCTCCGAGCTGTGCGCCTACGAAGTCGTCACAGGCGGCTTGATCATTGCCGAAGCCGCTGCGATGGAAGCCCTCTCAGCGCGCCTGGGTCACATCGCCAGGTCCGATCGTCCGGCGCCCACTCCGAAGACGCCGCCCACCCCCGAGACCAGGTCCGAGGAGGAGTATCCCGTATTCAAGGAGGAGGCTCCCGAAGCGAAGACCGACTTCCCCATCTTCAGCGAGGACGGGACCGAGAAAATCGAGGAAGACAAGCAAGACGACGAAGGGGGTAGCGAAGCGTGACCGCCACCGAACGCCACTACAGGGTCATCGAAAAGCCGGTTGTTACCGAGAAGTCCTCGGACGACATGGCCAACCGCAACTCCTACACCTTCCGTGTACCGCGCAGGGCCAACAAGATCGAGATTCGTAACGCCGTGGAGAAGCTCTTCGAGGTCAAGGTGAAGAGCGTCAACACCCTCCAGGTGAAGGGCAAGTGGAAGATTCGCGGCCGGACGATCGGTCGCACCCAGAAGTGGAAGAAGGCCATGGTCATCCTGGCCGCGGGAAACACCATCGAGGCCTCCTAGCCGAGCTGAGCAGCGAATCTAATGGGCATCAAGACATACAAGCCGACCTCCCCTGGGCGCCGCCACGGCAGCGTTCTCGACTTTGCCGAACTGACGGCGAAGAAGCCCGAGCGTTCGCTCTTGCGTCCCCTCAAAAAGACCGGCGGTCGCAACAACCGCGGGCGGATTACCTGTCGTCACCGCGGTGGCGGGAACAAGCGTCGCTATCGGGTGATCGACTTCAAGCGGGACAAGGCGAGCGTTCCGGGCAAGGTCAACTCGATCCAGTACGACCCGAACCGCTCGGCGAATATCGCGCTGATCTTCTACGCCGATGGCGAGAAGCGCTACATCATCGCGCCCCTCGGTCTCGAGGTTGGCCAGACGATTCTCTCGGGCAAGGAAGCCGACCCGCTGCCGGGCAATTCGATGCTCTTGAGCGAGATCCCCGTGGGGCTCATGGTCCACAACATCGAGCTCCTGCCGGGGCGTGGCGGCCAGCTCTGCCGCTCGGCCGGTTCCTACGCCCAGCTGCAGGCGCGAGAGGGCAAGCACGCGGTGGTCGCGTTGCCCTCCGGCGAGCTGCGCCGGATCCACATCAGTTGCCGGGCGACGATCGGCCGCGTCGGCAACACCGACCACCAGAACGTCAAGCTCGGCAAGGCCGGCCGTCGCCGCCACATGGGCAGGCGTCCCAAGGTTCGCGGCACGGCGATGAATCCCGTCGACCACCCGCTCGGTGGGGGGGAGGGCCGCACCAAGGGTGGGCGTCACCCCTGTTCGCCGACCGCGGTTCTGGCCAAGGGTGGCCGGACCCGCAAGTCCAACAACCCGACCGATAAGTTCATCCTACGCCGTCGCAAGCGTAGGAAGTAGGTGATCCCCTCCATGAACACGAGGACATAAGACAATGGGCCGCAGCATCAAAAAGGGTCCCTACGTCGATGACAAGCTATCCCGGCTGGTCGAGAACGGCGCAGGTAAGAACCAGCCGATCAAGACCTGGGCGCGCCGTTCGACGATTCCGCCCGACTTCATCGGGCGCAGCTTCGCCGTCCACAACGGACGCCAGCACATCAAGGTCTTCGTCACCGAAGACATGGTGGGCCACAAGTTGGGCGAGTTTTCGGCCACGCGCCACTTCCGAGGGCACACGAACAAGAAGGAAGGCAAGAAGCCCGGCAAGTGACCCGGCCAAAACGCCCATAAGTCGTCATGTCTACCTCGACCGCAACCCCCGAATTCCGTGCGAAGCATCGTTTCGCTCGCCTGACCGCCCGCAAGGCGCGTCTGGTGGCCGATTCGATCCGTGGGATGGACGTGAACCAGGCCATGGAGATCCTCGAGTTCTCTCCTCGCCGAGCGTCCGCTTTCTACCTCAAGGTTCTCAAGTCTGCGGTGGCCAACGCTTCCCAGGACGAGAACATCAACGTCAATCGGCTTTACGTTTGCGACTCGCGCGCCGACGATGGGCCGCTTCTCAACGGCCGTCTCCGTTGGCGTCCCGGCCCCCAGGGCCGTGCGATGCCGTTCCGCAAGCGGATGAGTCACCTAACCATCACCGTCCGCGAGCGCGAGGAATAGGAAGCGAGTCAAAGCCAAGTTATGGGCCAAAAGGTACACCCCACCGGGTATCGCATCGCAGTCATCGAGCCGTGGCGTTCGCGTTGGTATGCCAACAAGAAGGACTATGCACGCCTGCTCTTTGAGGACGATCGCATCCGTAGACACATCTACAAGGAGTATCGCTCCGCCGGTGTTCCGCGGATCGAGATCGAACGTACCGGTGAAGCGGTCAACATCATCGTCCACACCGCTCGTCCCGGCGTTCTCGTCGGTCGCAAGGGCGTGCGCGTCGATCAGCTCAAGAAAAGCCTTCAGGAAATCACAGGCATGGTCTGCCACCTGACGGTGCGCGAGATCAAGCGTCCGGAGCTAGAGGCGGCGCTCGTGGCCGAGGTGGTGGCCGAGGCGCTCGAAAAGCGGATGGCTTTCCGTCGCGCGATGAAGAAAGCGATCCAGACGACGATTCAGGCCGGCGCAAAGGGCATCAAGATCGAGATCAACGGTCGGCTAGGCGGGGCGGAAATGGCGCGGACCGCGAAGGAGCGCGAGGGGCGCGTGCCCCTTTCCACCCTGCGCTCGCACGTCGACTACGGTACGGCCGAGGGCCGCACGACCTACGGGATCATCGGCGTGAAGGTCTGGATCTACAAGGGCGACATCGAGGTGGGCAAGAGGATCGACTGGCGTTTCAACCAGGGGATGGCGGATCCGCTTCCCCCCAGCGGTGGCGGACGTCCTCGCCGCGGCGGCCGTTCCGGCGACAGGCGCAGCTAGAGAGGTGCACAAGGAGACAGATCTATGGCGTTGATGCCCAAGAGAACGAAGTACAGAAAGCAACACCGGGGCAAGCTGAAAGGCCTGGCCACCCGTGGCAACCGGGTTTCCTTCGGTGACTTCGGCCTCCAGGCGCTGGACTGGGGATGGATCACCGGCCGCCAGATCGAGGCGGGACGGATTGCAGCCAACCGGGCGACCGGGGGGCAGGCGAAGATCTGGATCCGAGTCTTCCCGCACAAGCCCATCTCCTCCAAGCCGGCCGAAACCCGCATGGGCAAGGGCAAGGGCGACGTGGAATTCTGGGCTGCGCCGGTCAAGCCGGGCACGGTTCTCTTCGAACTCGGTGGCGTTCCTGAGGAAAAGGCCAAGTTGGCCTTCAAGCGTGTCGCTCACAAGATGCCCATCAAAGTGAAGTTGGTTCGGCGCCTTCCGACTACCTAGGTACTAGCGATGAAGATCGAAGAGGTAAGAAGCAAGACGGACACCGAGCTCGATTACGAGCTGGGCGCGATGCGCAAGGAGGTGTTCGACCTGGGTTTCCGCCAGTCCACGGAGTCCACCTCCAACACCAAGCGAATCCGCACCCTGCGCCGGACGATTTCTCGACTCACGACTGTGCTGCACGAACGGGCCAAAGGAATTCGCGGACAGGAGCCGCGCTAAGCCATGACCGCTACGAGGAATTCACGGAGGACGCTGCAGGGTGTCGTCACCGCGAACGCTGCTTCGAAGACGATCACCGTCGTCGTCGAGCGGACGTTCCGCCACACGCGCTACGGCAAGTTCGTGCGCCGCCAAAAGAAGTACGTGGTCCACGACGAGGCCGACAAGGCGCAGATCGGGGATTCGGTTGAGATCGTGGCGACCCGCCCGATTTCCAAGCACAAGCGCTGGCGCCTGGGCAGTGTCCTGGACTCGAGCGACTTTGGCGCGTCTCAGCCCGTCGGGGCCGAGTTGGCGGAGAAAACCGCTCTGGAGACCCTTGAAGTCACCGCTCCCAAGAAGGTGGCGGAAGAGGCGCCCCCCGAAGCGACGGAAGGAGGCGAGGAGTGATCCAGATGCAGACGATGCTGGACGTCGCCGACAACACCGGCGCCAAGCGAGCCCGGTGCATCAAGGTTCTGGGCGGAACGCACCGCCGCTACGCAGGGCTAGGGGACGTGATCGTGGCTTCGGTCCAGAAGGCCATGCCCGGTTCGGACGTCAAGCCCGGCACCGTGGTGCGCGGAGTGATCGTCCGGACATCCAAGAGCACCCGTCGTGGAGACGGCTCTTATGTGCGTTTCGACAAGAATGCCATGGTGATCGTCGATACCGACGGCAATCCCCGCGGGACTCGCATCTTCGGGGCCGTGGCGCGCGAACTGCGCGAACGCAGCTTCATGAAAATCATCTCTCTCGCCCAAGAGGTCGTGTAGGAGTTCCTGAGTTATGCACGTCAAGAAAGGCGACACCGTGATCGTGATCTCCGGCAACGACAAGGGTCGTACCGGTGACATTACGGAGGTCAACCGCAAAAAGGGGCGCGTCATCGTGAGCGGCGTCAACAAGCGCTGGAAGCATAAGCGCCCCTCCCAGCAAGCACCCAAGGGCGAGCGGGTCGAGGAAGAGTGCTCGATCCACGCATCGAACGTCATGTTGTTCGATGCCGATGCCGGACGGGGCGTGCGCAAGCTCCCTAGCGAGAACTAACGAAGATGGCTCCGCGTCTAAAAGAGAAATACGACAACGAAATCCGCGACGGCTTGATGAAGAAGTTCTCCATCAAGAACGTCATGGCTGCTCCGCGTCTGGAAAAGATCGTGGTCAACATGGGCTGCAAGGGGGCGGTTGAGAACAAGAACCGCATCGACTCCGCCGTGCGGGATCTGACGACCATCGCCGGTCAGCGTCCCACCGTACGCAAGGCTCGCAATTCGATCGCCGGCTTCAAGCTGAGGGAGGGGATGCCCATCGGCGTTGCCGTAACCCTGCGCCGCGACCGCATGTGGGAGTTTGCCGACCGCCTGATTTCGATCGTCCTTCCTCGTATCCGCGACTTCCGTGGAGTAAAAACCAAGTTGGACGGCCGCGGAAACTACTCCCTCGGACTCTCCGAACAATCCGTCTTCCCTGAGATCGAGTTCGACAAGCTCGAGTTTCAGCAGGGGATGGACGTCACCTTCGTTACTTCGGCTCCGACCGACGATCAGGGCTACGCCTTGCTGAAGCAGCTCGGTATGCCCTTCCGCAACAAAGAACAGAACGACTAGCCCCCTCCCGATGCCATGGCGAAGACCGCACTGATCAACAAGGCCGACGCGAAGCCGAAGTTCAAATCGCGCGTGATACGGCGCTGCAACCTTTGCGGCCGCCCACGCGCCGTATATCGCAAGTTCGGCATCTGCCGTATCTGCCTGCGCCAGAAGGCGCTACTCGGGGAGGTCCCCGGCATGCGTAAGGCTTCCTGGTAGGAGATTCTCTAGCATGATGACCGATCCCATTGCCGACATGCTGACCCGGATCCGGAACAGCAACGCCGTGCACAAGAAGAAGCTTTCGATGCCCGCCTCGAAAATCAAGGTGGGGATTGCCCAGGTTCTCAAAGAGGAGGGCTTCATCGAAGGCTACGAGGTCGAGTCCGCCAAGCCTCAGAGTTGCTTGCACGTCGAGCTCAAGTTTGGCCCCGACGGTGAGAACGTCCTGCGCGACATCCAGCGCGTCAGTAAGCCCGGCAAGCGTGTGTATGCCGGCCCCAGAAACCTACCCACCGTCCTCGGCGGCATGGGTGCGCTGATTCTCTCGACCCCCAAAGGCCTGATCTCCGACCGCACTGCCCGCAGGGACAACGTCGGTGGTGAGATCATCTGTCGCGTCTGCTAAGCCATGTCTCGCATCGGAAAACTCCCCATCCCGGTTCCCTCCGGCGTCAGCGTCGAGGAGAAGAGCCGCTCGGTCACCGTCAAGGGGCCGAAGGGCACGCTCAGCCTCAATCTGCGTCCCGAAATCGACATCGCCATCGACGGCTCGGTCGTGACCGTCACGCCGAACGGTTCGGGCGCCGCTCGCCAGGCCCGCGCCTTTCACGGCTTGACCCGAGCGCTCCTCGCCAACATGGTTCAGGGTGTCCACAAGGGCTATGAAAAGCAGCTCGACATCATCGGCATCGGCTGGAATGCCCAGGGCCAAGGCAAGAAGCTCACCCTGAACATCGGCTTTTGCCACCCGGTCATTTTCGACATCCCCGAAGGGGTCGAGGTCGAAACGCCCAAGCCGGTCAACATCGTTATCCGCGGTGCGGACAAGTACGCCGTCGGTCAGTTCGCCGCTACCGTGCGTGCTGTGCGCCCGCCCGAGCCCTACAAGGGCAAGGGCATCCGTTACCGCGGCGAATACGTCCGCCGCAAGCAAGGCAAGAGCTTTGGGAGCTGACCGATGAAACGATCTACCCTCGTCGACGTGCGCCGCAGGCGGAGAAAGTTATCCGTTCGCAGGCGCCTCTCCCGTTCCGGACCGGTGGTGCGCCTCTCGATTCACCGCTCGGCCAAACACATCTACGCCCAGATTCTCGACGGGAGCACCGGGCGTACGGTGGCGAGCATCGGTTCCGCCAGCAAGAAATGTGTCGCTGACCTCAACGACAAATCCAAGTCTGAGAAAGCGACGTTCGTCGGCAAGGAGATTGCGAGGCTGGCGCTGGAGAAGGGCGTTGAGAAGGTCGTTTTCGACCGTGGCAGCAGCAAGTACCACGGACGCATCAAGGCCTTGGCCGATGCAGCCCGCGAAGGCGGACTGAAGTTCTAGGATCCATAATCAGATGAAAACCAAGCTCACCTATCTCGACACCGGCGAGTCCGCTCAGCTCGAGGGCATCACCGAGATCCTGATCAAGATCAACCGATCGGCCGCCGTGGTGAAGGGGGGGCGTCGTTTCTCGTTCTCGGCCCTGACCATCGCCGGCGACCGTGGAGGTCTGGTCGGCCACGGCTTCGGGAAAGCGCGCCAGGTTCCGCCCGCCATAGAGAAGGCAGCGAAGGATGCGCGCAAGCACATGATTCGTGTTCCCTTGAACGCGGCCGGTTCGATCCCCCACGAGGTGACCGGGCGCTTCTGTGGCTCGACGATCCGCCTGCTGCCCGCCTCGGCCGGTACGGGAATTATCGCAGGTGCCTCCGTCCGCGCCGTGTGCGAGATGGCCGGTATCAAGAACATCCTCAGCAAGGCCTACGGTTCGACGACCCCCATCAACCTGATCAAGGCGACCTTCCACGCCCTCTACCTCCTGCGCACGGTCGAAGAGGTCACCAAGCTGCGCGGGGTGGAACTTTCCTAGGCAACGATTATGGATCTCAAAACGGTCACCAGCAAAGGCACCGCTTACACCACGCGTACGCGTGTCGGTCGTGGGATAGGCAGCGGCAAGGGCAAGACCTGTGGTCGCGGCCACAAGGGTTGGGGTGCGCGCTCGGGTTCCTCCCGCCGCCCGGGCTACGAAGGCGGTCAGATGCCCATCTATCGCCGGGTGCCCAAGCGCGGCTTCACGAACGCCCGTTTCCGCACCGAGTACACGATCATCAACGTCGATGTCCTTGAAGCCTTCGCCGACGGCGATGTGGTCGATCTGGACGCGGTCCTTGCGCACGGTCTAACCAGCCTGAATACGCGACTACTGAAGGTCCTCGGCAACGGATCACTCAGCCGCAAGCTGACCGTGCGCGCGCACAAATTTTCGCGTTCGGCCGAAGAAAAGATCCGTTCGGCGGGAGGAGAGGTCGTCACGCTCGAGATGAAGAAGGCCTCCGATGCCTTGAACGCCAAGTCAACCCCCGAGAAGTCCTCTTGAGCAAGGTCTTATCGTGAGTCACGTCGCATTACAGCTCCTGAAGATACCCGAGACGCGTAACAAGATCATCGCGACGATGGGTCTCTTGCTTGCGTACCGGGTCGGGTTCCACGTGCCGATTCCCGGGCTGTCCGCAAGTTTTCTGCGCGAACAGGCCCATGGGGGAACCGCGTTTGGCTTGTTGTCGGCGTTCTCCGGAGGCCAGCTCGGTCAGACCGTGCTCTTCTCGCTGGGCATCATGCCCTACATCTCGGCTTCGATTATTTTCTCGATCCTTGGCAAGGTATCGCCGCAGATCGAAGCCATACAAAAGGAAGGCGCAGCCGGGCAGAAGAAGATCAACCAGTGGACGCGCTTGGCCGTTGTGCCGATCAGCTTCCTGCAGGCCACCATGATCTGGTTCGGCTTCTTTGCGAAGAACCCCGTCTTTCTCGAGAACCGCGAACCCACCCTCGGCTTGATGGCGGTCGTGGTGCTCGGCTTGATGGCGGGCTCGTTATTCGTCATGTGGGTGGGCGAGCTCATCACCGAGCACGGGATCGGCAACGGCGCCTCGCTGATCATCATGGCTGGAATCATCTCCACCATGCCGGCCAGCCTCAGCAACGTGATCAAGCAGCAGGACGATGCTTACAACACGATCCTCACGCTGATTGGTATCTGGATCGCGATCGTCTTGGTCATCGTGGCCATCCAGAAGGCCGAGCGGCGGATTCCGATCCAGTACGCCAAGCTGACCCGCGGGAGGCGCGTCTACGGCGGGCAGCGCCATTACCTGCCCTTGAAGATCAACATGGCGGGTGTGATGCCCATCATTTTCGCCTCCGCCGTTTTCATCATTCCGGGCGTACTTCTGGGCTTCTTGGCCTCGCAAACGGGTTGGGGCTTTTGGAGTCGACTTGCGGCGATCTTTACGGACACGGACGGGTTCATTTACGTCACGCTCTCCATGGGCATGGTCATGGGATTCAGCTTCTTCTGGAACAACCTGATGTTCCGTCCCGAGGAGATCGCAGACAACCTTCGCGAGCACGGCTCATTCATCCCCGGCATTCGACCCGGCGCCAAAACTGCGGCCTACCTCAAGGAAGTCCTGACCCGCATCACCCTGGCGGGCGCCATCTTCCTGGCGATGATCGCGGTTCTGCCGAACTTCATCACGGGCAACATCCCAGGACTTTCCGGCAACCTGGCTTACTTCCTCGGCGGCACTTCGGTGCTGATCGTTGTCGGTGTCGCACTCGATGTCGTCGATCGCATGAACGCTCAGCTGGTCATGCGCAACTACGAAGGCTTCATGAAGGGCAAGGGCGGCGGCATGGGCGGCGGCATGGGCGGCGCAGGATGGGCGAAGCGAGGTTGAAGTTCATGGCCTGTATCTTGATCCTCCTCGGGGCTCCCGGCGCAGGTAAGGGCACCCAGGCGGTTCGTCTGGCGGAAGCCTATAGGTTGACCCATGTGTCGACCGGGGATCTTTTCCGCCTCCATCTCGGCCAGGGTTCGAGCTTTGGGCTGAAGGCCAAGGAATACATGGATGCAGGAGCGCTGGTGCCCGACGAGGTCGTGCTCGACATGCTCGCCGAACGCGTTGGCCAGCCGGATTGTGAGAAGGGGTATCTGCTGGATGGATTCCCGCGCACGCTGGCGCAGGCCGAGTCCCTGGGCTCTCGTCTGAGCCCGGACGATCAGGTCGTCGTACTCGCCCTCGATGTGAGTGAAGAGACCCTCATTCGTCGGGCCTCCGGTAGGCTCCTTTGCCGCTCTTGCGAGAACATCCAACACCTCGACTTCAAGCCGCCCGCCCGCGGGGGCATTTGTGACTCCTGTGGAGGCGAACTCTACCGACGCCCGGACGACGCCCCTGAGGTCGTTCGGGAACGCATCGCCGTCTACCGCAACCAAACCGCTCCGCTCGTCGAGTTCTACGACCAGCTGGATGTACTGACGAGGGTCGATGGGGAGCGAGCTCCCGGCGAAATCTTCGAGGGGTTGCGGTCCGTGATTGCGGAGAGGGGGGTGGACCTTGGCTAAGGAAGAACCGATCACCGTTGAGGCCATCGTGACCGAATCGCTTCCCAATGCCCGCTTTCGGGCCAAGCTGGAATCGGGTCACGTGATCCTCGCTCATGTCAGCGGCAAGATGCGGATGCACTACATCCGGATCCTGCCCGGGGACAAGATCACCATCGAGATGTCCCCCTATGACCTAACAAAAGGCCGCATCGTCTATCGAGGCGATCGGAAAAGGAAAGACCGATGAAAGTTCGAAGCAGCGTCCGCCGCATGTGCATGCGGTGCAAAATTGTCCGGAGGCGTGGAGTCGTTCACGTGATCTGCAAGGCGGACCCCACCCACAAGCAACGCCAGGGTAAGTAGTTCCATGCCGCGCGTAATCGGAGTCGATATTCCCAACCACAAGCGTTTGGAGATCTCCCTGACCTACATCTTCGGGGTCGGGCTTTCCACGTCGCACAAGATTTGTGACGTCCTCAAGTTGGATCGTGGTCTGAAGGCCAGCGACCTGACCGAGGAGCAGATCACCAACCTGGCGACCCACATTCAGAAGAACTATCCCGTTGAGGGTGCCCTGCGTCGGGTCATTGCCGGCAACATCAGCCGTCTGCGCGACATCGGGTGCTATCGCGGGATGCGTCACCGCCGCGGCCTTCCGGCCAGGGGGCAGCGCACTCGGACCAACGCGCGGTCCCGCAAGGGGCCCAAGAAGACCGTCGCGGGCAAGAAGTCAGTGAAGGGAATGAAGTAGAGACGTCCCTCCCAGGGACCCTCCAAGGAAAACCATGGCAAAGTCGACCAAACGCAAGCCGAAGAAGAACATCGCCAAGGGCATCGTTCACATCAAGGCGACGTTCAACAACACGCACATCACGATCACCGGGCCCAACGGAGACACGGTTTCCTGGGGCGCCGCTGGGTGCGTTGGATTCAAGGGCACGCGGAAGAGCACGCCCTACGCCGCGCAGCGCGCTTCCGAGCGGGCCGCCAATGGTGCGATGCGCCACGGCATGAAGGAGGTCGAGGTACGCGTGAAAGGTGTCGGTTCCGGCCGTGAGTCGGCCGTTCGCGCCCTGGCTTCTTCCGGACTGAAGGTGGTCTTGATCACCGATGTAACCCCGCTCCCGCACAATGGTTGCCGCGCGCGTAAGCGCCGGCGCGTCTGATTCTCGAAGGCAATCCATGGCACGATACGTCGACAACAAGTGCAAGCTCTGCCGCCGGGAGGGCATGAAGCTCTTCCTGAAGGGGCAACGCTGCTTTACGGATAAGTGTGCGCTGTCTCGCCGGGACTATCCGCCCGGAGTGCACGCCCAGAAGCGGTCCAAGGTTACCGACTACGGACTGCACCTGCGTGAGAAGCAGAAGCTCAAGCGAATCTACGGTTTGCTCGAGCGGCAGTTCCGCCTGTATTTCAAGGAGGCCGAGCGGCTAAGGGGAAATACAGGTGAGAACCTTCTATCGCTCCTTGAGCGCCGCCTGGACAACGTAGTTCTCGCCAGCGGTTTTGCGCTCTCGCGCAATCACGCTCGGCAAATGATCAATCACGGTCACTTCCGCGTGAACGACCGTCTCGTTGACATCGCCTCCTATCGTGTACGCCCTGGCGACAAGCTGTCCGTGCGTGAAGGCGAAAAGACCAAGAAAATGATTCTTGAGGCCGTCGAAGTGAACAAGGCACAAGTGGTTCCTGACTGGCTCAGCGTTACGGGCGAGGGTTTCCTCTCCGAGGTCGTAGCCCTTCCGCGTCGCGAACACGTGCCGCACCCGATTCAGGAGCAGCTCATCATCGAGCTTTGCTCCAAGTAGTCCCCACCGGGACCTTCCAAAAACCACCCAACCACACGAACCCCACACGCCCCAAAGGGAGACATCCATGAGGATTCGTTGGCGCAAGTTCGAGCTTCCCAGCAAGGTCGTTCCAGACGCAGAATCTCTGACGGACGAATTCGGTCGCTTTCTCGTCGAGCCCTTCCAACGCGGATTCGGGCACACGATAGGCAACGGCCTACGTCGGGTGCTTTTGTCCTCGATCGAAGGTACCGCCGTTACAGCCGTCAGGATCGAGGGCGCGGACCATGAGTTCGCGTCACTCGAAGGTACATACGAGGACGTCACCGACATCATTCTGAATACCAAGCGTTTACGCATTCGCCATCCCGGCAAGAACCCGATCACCTGCCGCATCAAGAAGAGCGGAAAGGGCCCGGTCACGGGAGCTGATGTCGAATGCGAAGGCGATGCCGAGGTTGTCAACAAGGACCTCGTCATTGCCAATTTGACCTTGGATCGGGAATTCAAGGTCGAAATGGACGTTGCCAAGGGCAGGGGCTATGTCCCTTCCGAAGAAAACCGTGAGGAAACCGAGGAGTTGGGCACGATTCCGATCGACTCGATCTACTCCCCGGTGCACCGCGTCCGCTACTCCGTGGAAGCGACCCGAGTCGGAAAGTTCACGAACTTCGATCGTCTGGTTCTTGAGATCTGGACGGATGGCACGATCAGCCCGCAGATGGCGCTGACCGAGGCCGCCAAGGTCTATCGCAAGCACCTGAATCCCTTCGTACTTTTTGATCCGGATTCTGGCGAGATGCCGATGGCCGGCGACCCGACCCGTTCGGAGTTCAACCAGAAAAACCGCGAAGACGACGAAATGCGTCGTCTTCTGGACCGCCCGATCTCGGATCTCGAGCTCTCGGTCCGTGCACGCAACTGTCTCGACAGCGCCAGCCTGGCGACACTACGTGACCTCGTCACCCTCTCCGAGCCCGAGGTCATGAAGCTGAAGAACCTCGGCAAGACCTCGCTTACGGAGATCAAGACCCGACTGACCGAAAAGGGTCTGTCCCTGGGGATGATGGTCTGACTCCGGACATCGCTCCAAACCCACGAGATACCCCGATGCGACATCGCGTAGCCGGAAAAAAGCTGGGCCGTACGACCTCCCATCGCCAGGCGATGATGAGGAACATGACGGCTTCCCTGATCGAGCATGAGCGGATCGTCACCACGATCCAAAAAGCCAAGGCCGTCAAGCCTTTCGTTGAGAAGCTCGTAACCCTTAGCAAAGAGGCCACGATGCACAACCGCCGACGCGCTTTCGCCAAGGTGCGTAGCAAGGAGGCTGTGCAGAAGCTTTTCGACGTTCTGGGACCGCGTTTCCAGGAACGCCCGGGTGGCTATTGCCGCGTCCTGCGGCTCTCGAAGCCGCGGCTCGGGGACAACGGCGAGCGAGCGATCCTCGAATTCGTTGAGCGAACCCCCGAGGAAGTCGAAGAGACCGCGGAGGTTGTCGCAGAGTAGTCGGCCCTTCCGGCCTTCCAGTCAAGAACGGCGCCCGTTGCTTTCCTTCGCGAGTGAGGACAGCAGCGGGCGCCGTCCGATTCTATCTGTCCCTGGTGGGGACCGGCGCCTCTGGGATCCTGTGCCTGCGGCCGGGGGTGCTCCGGACAAGCGATAGGACGCAAACGGACCCCGGGTGACCCTGTAGGTCCTCATGTCCGGGGGATCCGATGGCGAGGTCAGGATGACCGTCGCCATCGATGTCGGCCAACCTGGAAAGCGCCGCCCCGAACCAGTCGTTCGTCAGCGCGCCGTCGAGATCCGCGAGCTGGGCTCCATCGAATCCGGAAACGAGCCGCACGCGCCCCACACCTCCCAGGGAAGAGGGCGCGCCGAGAGCCAGGTCCACGATGCCGTCGCCGTTCCAATCGGTGGGGGCGCCCACCGTCCCCGCGAATTCGCCGGGACCGAAACCAAAGCCAGTGACGAGCAGACCACCTTGGGAGCCCGACCGAACCTGGGCTGCCCCGACGTCGAAAGAGCCCTTGGGAACGTCGGCTCCGGGGACACCCACGGCGAAATAAGGGGCCCCACCACCATCGAGATCGCATCCCCAACGCATCCAGGTTCCTAGTTGGTCGCCCGGTTTGTCGCCGCATACCGTGAGCAACGCCTCGTTGCTCACTCCCGAAAAAAGCATCGCCGCGCCGGCGTTGAAGGCGCCCTGATCGTCAAAGGGGACGCCTACGATGTAGTTCGCTTGTCCGTCGAAGTCCATATCCGACGCGCCACTGACCTGGGTCCCGAATAGGTCGAATGCTGAGGAACCGGTCCGTTCGCCGAGCAGGCTTCCGTCTGTGCCCGAGTAGATTTGTACGCGGCCCGCATTGCGTGCCGCGAGATCGTTTTGGGGCTCACCGATCACGAGGTCGAGGACCCCGTCCCCGTCAACATCGCCGCAGCCGTCGATGCTCTGGCCGAAGCGGCTACCGAAATCACCGGCGAAGGTGAAGAGGATGGTTCCGTCCTTGCCCGAATAGAGCGTCGCACCGCCCGCACCCAGGGGTGCGCCCACGAAAAGGTCAGGATAGGAGTCTCCGTCAATGTCCCCGGGGCCGGCCACGGCGGAGCCGAACTGCGTGCCGGGCCTACCCTGAAACTCGAAGAGCACCTGCCCGCCGCCTCCGGCGTGCACCACAACCCTGCCGGCGGGCGATCCGTCGACGGAATATCGCGGTGCTCCCACCAGGAAGTCCGAACAGCCGTCTCCATCGAGATCCCCCGCATCGGCCAGGGCCGTGCCGTATCGATCACCGGGGGCGGAGGAGTGCAGCGTTAGAAGTACCTGCACCGATTCCTCCTGCGCATTCGAGGTATGTGGAACGAGGGCCAGAAGAACGGCAGAGTGGTTCATGGGGACGAACTCCGTGTCCGTCATGACCCCCTCCGCTCGTCCACGGTTTCACACGCTTCCGCGAAAAATTCGACCGGGTCAGAGCCGCGAGAGCTTGGCTCGCCCTCTACCGAGGACGGCTTCGATTCCCTGCGCCAGGGCCGTGCTGAGCTTTACGTTGTAGCGCTCATCGGCGCGCACGCGCCGTAGCCGGCCATCCGCGCCTTCCACCTCGACAAAAAGCCGGTTGCCACCGCGGTGCTCGCCCAGGATCCGGGCGACCGGTTCGAGCTTGTCCTTGTCGTCCTCTCGCAACCGCACGATCAAAGCCCCGCTGAACTTGGCCAGGGCCTCTTCGAATCCAAGCACCTCGTCGAGCAGGAGCCCCACCTTCGACGTCGTATCGTCGTCCGAGCGTTCTTCGATTTTCCCGCGGCAGATGATGACTTCGCCGTCGATCAGAAGCTCCTTGTACTGTTCGAGGGAGCGTGAGAAGCACGTCACCGCGACGCCGCCCAGAAGATCCTCGAGGCGAAAGTGCGCCATCTTCTTGCCCGCACGCGTGGTGCGCTCCGCGAAATTTACCACGAGGCCGGCCAGGGTCACCATCGAGCCGCCGTTCGGGGAGGACTGGATGCTGCGCGTGTCGGTCGTCGACAGCATGCTGAAGAGCCCGGCCCTGTCCTCCAGCGGGTGTCCCGAAATGTAAAAGCCCAGAACCTCGTATTCGGCACCCAGCGTGTCTTCGCGCGTGAAGGCCTGCTCCGCGTCAAATCCGGCGCCATCGGATTCCTCGGAATGCTCCTCTGTGGGGCCATCGGAACCGAAGAGCGCCCCCTGGCCGGACCTGCGGTCCTCCGCGGCGCGCGCGCCTTCGACCACCGCGCCACCCAGCGCTGCCAGGACCGAACCGCGGTTGTGTCCACCGGAATCGAAGCTGCCGGCTTTGATGACCGCTTCCCAGGCGAGCTTGGTGACCTGCTGCGGATTCGTCTCGGAGCAAAGCGTGTGCAAATCGATGTGCTTGTCGGCCTTCAAGAGCCGGTCCCGCCCGGCGAGCATCGCTTCGATCGCTTTCTTACCCGTCCCTTTGATCGCCCCGATTCCGAAACGAATCGCCTTGTCCTCCGGCAGAAACTCCCAGCCGGAGCGCTCGATATCGGGCGGCAGGACCGGAATCTCGGCCTGACGCGCATCGTCAACGAACTCCTTGATCTTGTCGGAATCGCTCATCTCGCACGACATGTTGGCCGCGATGAACTCGATCCGGTGGTGGGCTTTCATGTAGGCCGTATGCCACGTGATCATGGCATAGGCGGTCGAGTGTGACTTGTTGAAGCCGTAACCACCGAACTTGACGATGTTCTCCCAGATCTCGCACGCAATTTTCTTACGACAGCCGTTCTTGACCGCGCCCTCGATGAACTGCTCGGCGAATTGCGCCATGATCTCGGGCTTCTTCTTTCCCATCGCCTTGCGCAGGTTGTCGGCTTCGTTCAGTGAGAAGTCGCCCAGCGTGTTCGAGATGAGCATCACCTGTTCCTGGTAGACGAGGCATCCGTAGGTGTCTTTGAGGATCTGCTCGAGGCTGTCGTGGGGATAATCGATCTCCTCGAGCCCGTGCTTGCGGCGGATGAACATGTCGTCCATGCCGGATTCGAGCGGGCCCGGGCGATACAGCGCGAGCACAGCGACGATGTCCTCGAAACAGTCGGGACGGAGACGCGCCAGGAGCTTTCGCATCCCCTCGGATTCGAGCTGGAACACACCGAGCGTGTCACCGCTGTTCAAGAGCCGGAAAGCTTCTCCGTCCTCCAGGGAGAGGGTCTCGAGGTTCGGAGCGGTTCCGCCGCAGCGCTCGATATTCTTCATGGCCTTGTCGAGGATCGTGAGCGTGCGCAGGCCCAGGTAGTCCATCTTCAGGAGCCCCAGCTCTTCGATCTGGGGGCCGGGCCACTGGGTCACGATGTCATCGCCAGGCTTGCAAAGGGGCGTGTACTCGGTGATGGGGCGGTCCGCGATGACGACGCCGGCAGCGTGCGTCGAAATGTGGCGCGTCATGCCGTCCAGCTGCACCGAGAGGTCAAAGAGCTCCTTGTAGCGCTCGTTCGAGCGGATCTCCCTCAGTCCCTTGTCCTGTTCCAGCGCCTTGCTCAGGGGCGGCGCGGACGGTCCCTGGGGGATCATCTTCGCCAGGCGGTCGATTTCGCCCAGAGGCAGATCGAGTACGCGACCGACGTCGCGCACGACCGAGCGCGAAGCCATGGTCGCGAACGTGCCGATCTGTGCGACCTTGTCGTTTCCGTAACGCTCGCGCGTGTATTCCAGGACGCGTTCACGCCCCTCTTTGCAGAAGTCGATGTCGATGTCGGGCATCGAAATCCGCGCGCTGTTGAGGAAGCGTTCGAACAGGAGGTCGTACTTGAGCGGGTCGATCCGAGTGATGTCCAGGACGTATGAAACGATCGAGCCGGCGGCTGAACCGCGACCCGGACCGACGGGGATGTCGTGGTCACGCGCCCACTTGATCAGGTCCCACACGATCAGGAAGTACGAGACGAAGTCCATCTCGCGGATGACCGTCTTCTCGTAGGCCAGACGTTCGCGGGCCTTCGTCTGGTCGGAGCCATAGCGTTGCACCATGCCCTCATCGCAAAGCCGGTCGAACAGTGCGTCGGGGGATTCACCGTTGTCCGGGGTAAACACCGGGAGGTGATACTTGCCGAACTCGAGCTTGAGATCTACCTGCTCGACGGCGTCCATCGTCGCCGTGACCGCCTCAGGCACATCGCGGAACAGGTGCGCCATCTCTTCACGCGTGCGGAAGAATAGCGAGTCCGTGTCCATCTTGAAGCGTTTCTCGTCATCACGCTTCGCCCCGGTGTTGATGCAAAGGAGCACGTCCTGTGTCTGGCAGTCCTCGTGGCGCAGATAGTGGATGTCATTGGTTGCGATCAGAGGGATGCCGGTGCGCTTCGACAGATCTACCAGGTGGGTGTTGACGTCGTCCTGGATCTGCATCCCGTTGCGCTGCAGCTCGATCCAGAAGCCGTTCGCTCCAAAGATGTCCCTCAGCTCGGCGGCGACATTCTCCGCCTCAGCCTGCTTGCCGTTGCGGAAGAGCTGGTTGATCTCGCCTGACAAGCATCCCGAAAGGCAGAGCAGGCCCTCGCCGTGCCGGGCGAGGACACCGCGGTCGATGCGCGGGCGAAAATGGAAGCCCTCCAGGTACGAAATCGAAGCCAGCTGCAGGAGGTTCTGATACCCGGTGCGGTCCTTGGCGAGCAACGTCAGGTGGCTGTAGGGGTTCTGCGTCCGGCTGTGGGGTTTCAGCCTGCTGTCGCGCGCGACATACACCTCGCAGCCCAGGATCGGAGTGATGTCCGCCGCATTGCACTTCTGATAGAGCTCCAGGGCCCCGAACATATTGCCGTGATCGGTCAAGGCGAGCGCGCGTTGACCGTCACGTTCGCACGCCTCGACCAGAGAGTCTATGCGGTTGGCGCCATCCAATAGGCTGTATTCGGAATGGACGTGCAGATGTGCGAAATCCGGATGTGACATCAGGTTGTTGGCTTCTTCAACTAGCGCAGCAGGTGAATCAGGAGTGCCATCTGTGACCAGAGCCGATTCGCGGCCTGCTCATAGAGCAAACTGCGGGGTCCATCGAGTACCGAATCGGTGATTTCCACGTTGCGGCGAACAGGCATCGCATGCATCAAGCGGGCGTCGGGAGAGGAGGCGAGGAGCTTTTCATCGATGCGCCAGTTCGTGTGTTTCGAGCGCTGGCTGGCCTGTAGCGTGGGGTTGCCATACGACTCGATCGACTGCCACGAACGTGCGTAGACGACGTGTGCATCTCGCACCGCCTTTTCCGGGGGAGTGCCGAGGTCGATCTCGGATCCGTATTCCTTTGAAAGCGCATGGGCTTCGTCCATGACCTCGTCGTCGAGCTCGTATCCGGAGGGATGGGAGAGGCTGACGTTCATCCCGGAGCGCAGCACCGCATGCAAGAGCGAGTGAACGACCGCCGGCGAGGCCGGTGTGGGCGAATGAACCCACACGATAGCGACGCGCTTCTTCTTGAGGCGTCCGAGGTGTTCGCGCAACGTGAGCAGGTCTGCCAGGGCCTGCAACGGATGCCACAGTGCGCTCTCCATGTTGATCACGGGCACGCTCGCATGGCGCGTCCAACCCTTGATGTGCCGATCGTTCCTGTCGCTGTCCCAATGGGAGCCTCCCAGGGCCGGGCGAATCGCCAGCGCATGGCAGTATCTCGACAGGACCGTCGCTGCATCCTTGATGTGTTCGGGCGCCCGCCCGTCCATCACGACGCCCTCGTTCTCTTCCAGCTCCCAGAAATCGCTCATGGCCGTCAGGTTGAGGGCGTGACCGCCGAGCTGGTGGACCGCGGTTTCGAACGAGGCGCGGGTTCGCAGGGACCCTCGAAAGAATAGCAATCCCACCGTTCGCCCGACGAGGTCGCCGCGGCTGTGGCGGCCCTTGAGACGGCCCGAGAGCTCGAGCACCTGATTGAGTGCGTCGTCATCGAGGTCCCGGAGCCGGGAGACGTGCTGCAGTTCTGTGTCGGCCATCGTGGTGCCAGATTACCTCCCCGAGCGACCGATTCCACGGCTGACTCCCGCTTGACAGGGCGGGCGCCTCGTCGCTACAACCTCCACCCCTCGTTTTCAGCGGAATGCACCCATAGCTCAACTGGATAGAGCACCTGACTACGGATCAGGAGGTTTGAGGTTCGAACCCTCATGGGTGTACCCCTCTCCTCATCCGGGATCTCGACCTTTGAAAATGCAACCTCGAGCGGAGGCGGCGAGTGCCGAAGCCTCTCCCGAAGACCGGGAATTCATGGAGTTCGCGCTGAAGGAGGCGCGTGCGGCGTTTCGCGCCGACGAGGTGCCTATCGGTGCGGTGGTCGTTGCAGGCGGTTCGGCCCCATCCAGATCAGGTGAACCCAGGATTCTCGCCTGCGCACACAACCTCACGCGGACCCACGCCGATCCCACAGCCCACGCCGAGATCCTCGCCCTGCGCGCCGCCGCCCGGGTGAGGGGGTACGAGCGGCTCGAGGGCTGCACGGTCTATGCCACCGTCGAGCCCTGTTTCATGTGCTCCGGTGCCCTCATCCTGGCTCGCGTCGAGCGCGTTTGCTTCGGCGTTCGCGATCCGAAGTTCGGTGGGGCGTGTTCACTGGGCTCCGTTCTCGATCATCCCGGTCTAAACCACCGCGTCCCCTTCATCGAGGGGGTTGGCGCGGAGGAGGCCGGGCAGCTCATGCGGGAGTTCTTTCGCAAGAAGAGGCGGACGAAAGACCCCGCCGAAAAGGAGAGGTGCCAGAGCGGCTGAATGGGCTGGTTTCGAAAACCAGTGTGCTCTCACGGGCACCGTGGGTTCGAATCCCACCCTCTCCGCCATTCTCAATTCGTTGTCCACGTATTCCCGAAGGAGAGGTGTCCGAGTGGCTGAAGGAGCACGCTTGGAAAGCGTGTGTGTCGGTTTCGGCACCGCGGGTTCGAATCCCGCCCTCTCCGCCACCTCCAGCGAGCGCGGCAGCGGGTTCGGTGCGTTGCAAGGGAAGCGGTTCGAATCGGGTCAGGCCGGAGACGGAGCAGCCCTAAGATCATGCGACCCTGTGCTGGCGCACCGAGCCCTCTGGCGCGCTCGCACGTACCCCTAAGAGCCATGTCGAGCTATCTCGTTCTCGCCCGCAAGTACCGTCCCCGGACCTTCCCCGAGGTCATCGGGCAGGATGTCGTCACCGGGGTTCTCGAGGGTGCCCTGAGGGAAGGCCGATTGGGCCACGCCTACCTTTTTTGCGGGCCTCGCGGAACGGGCAAGACCACCCTCGCCCGCATCTTCGCCAAGTGTTTGAACTGCGAGAAGGGGCCGACGGCGTCCCCCTGCGGGACGTGCGAACGTTGCCTGGGGGCCGAGGCCTCGTCCGAGGTCGACGTGATCGAGCTCGACGCGGCCTCCCACACCGGCATCGACACCATCCGAGAACTGCGCGATGAGGCCATCTACGCCCCCATGCGGGCGCGCACGAAGGTCTACATCATCGACGAGGTGCACATGCTCTCGAAGGGCGCCTTCAACGCCCTCTTGAAGATCCTCGAGGAGCCGCCCGCCCACGTCTGTTTCCTCTTCGCGACGACGGAGCCCCACAAGGTGCTCGACACGATTCTCTCCCGCTGTCAGATCCTGCGACTCTCCCCGCTGTCGCTCGAGTGCATCGTCGCGCGGCTCGACGAGGTCTTCGCCTCCGAGGGCGTGAGTGCGGAAGCCGGCGTCACCACCGAGCTGGCGTACGCCGCCCGCGGCGGCATGCGCGATGCGCTTTCCCAGGCGGACAAGCTGCTCGCCCTGGCCGGTGACGAGCCCACTCTGGCGGACCTGCGCCGCCTCGGCGGCGAGGGGGGGGCGCGCGAGGCGCAGGAGCTCTTGGATCACGTCGAGAACGCAGACCGTGCCGCGCTTCTGCGAGGACTCGCGGCTTTCCATGGCGACGAGAATGAGCTCGTCGATCGCCTGCTCGAGGTGCTGCGCATCGCGACGGTTCTCGCCCACTGCGGCGCCGAGACCCCGCTCGTTTCGCTCGCCGGCGAGGAACGCCAAAGCGCCCTGGCGCGGGGCGAGCGGCTCGGGCCCGAACGCCTCGAGCTATGGATGAGCGAGCTCGTTCGCGCCCGCGAACGCATGCGCGTCTTGCCGTCCCAGGAGCGCACTCTCCTCGAGCTCTGTCTCCTCGACCTTTCCCGCTCGGAAACCACGATGCCCCTCTCGGAGCTGGTCGAGCGGCTGCGGGCGCTCGAGAGCTTCGCCGCCCACCCCGATGGCCCCCGCTCCGACGACGGAGGCTTCGCTCCGGCCAGGCCCGCTCCGACCCCTCCGGGCACGCCCACCCCGGCGCGTCCGCGACCGAAACCCCGGACCGCGGAGGCTCCTGCGGTTTCACCGCTGCCCCCGGCCGGGGCTCCGGCACCGCCGGCCGAAGACCGCGCTGAAATCCTCCCCCAACCCCCTCCGACCCCGGCTCCCTCACCCCTGGCCTCCCTCTGGGAGCCTTTCCTGTCCGAACTCTCCCGCAAACACGGCGCCCTCGCGAACGTCCTGCGTTCCCGTGGCGGCGCGGCTTCCTGGCGCGAGGTCGAATCCGGGGTCGTGCACATGGAGCTCGAGGACCTTCAACCGGATGAGGACAAACTCACCGGCGATCGGAGCAACCAGAGGACCTGCGCCCGGGTACTCTCGAGACTGGCGGGACGGGCGCTCGACTTTCGGCTCGTTTCCGAGGCGGCGGGTTCGCGGAAGACCTCCGGGAAGGCCGCCGCGGCCGCCCCCAAGAAAGACGCATTCACCCACCGGGTGTCCGACCTATTCGGCGGGACTATCGAGGATCTCTAATGAGCGGTTTGGGCGACATGGGCAACCTCCTGAAACAGGCCCAGGAGATGCAGCGACAGGTGGATCGGGTGCGGGCCGAATTGCGAGCACGCATCGTCACCGGGAGTTCCTCCGCCGGAGATGTTCGCATCGAAATGACCGCCGACCGCCACGAAGTACGTTCGGTTCACGTGGCCCCCGAGTTTCTGCAGGGCGTGGACAGGGGCGAACTCGAGGAGCGGATTCGATCCGCCCTCGGGGATGCCCTTCGTCGGTCCAAGGAGATCGAGAAGGAAGAGATCGGTCGCGTGACAGGCGGCATGCAACTGCCGGGCCTTTTCTAGGAGCCCATGGCCTACCCTGCTCCGCTTGAACGGCTGATCAAGGTCTTCGAGTGCTTTCCCGGAATCGGGCGGCGGAGCGCGGAGCGTCTGGCCTTTCACCTGTTGCGAGATCCCGAAGCCGCGACCCTCGCTTCGGTCATCGAGGACGCCCTGGCGCGCACTCGCCGCTGCAGCGAGTGCTATAACGTCGCCGAAGCCGATCCCTGTGGCATCTGTTCCGATCCGGCGCGCAAGAGGGACGGCGTCTTCGTCGTCGAGGAGCCGCGCGATGTCGAGGCGGTCGAGCGCACGGGGGCCTGGGGGGGGCTCTACCACGTTCTCATGGGAGCCCTGAATCCGGCCGAGGGAACCGAGTCGGCCCACCTCACGATCGCCGGGTTGGTGAAGAGGGTTCAACGGGGCGAGATCCGCGAGGTGATCCTCGGAACCGATCCCGATTCCGAAGGCGAGGCCACCGCGCTGGCCGTCCTTCAAGCGCTCGACGCCGCCGGCGCCAGGGTCGGTGTATCGCGCCTCGCCAGGGGCGTTCCGGCGGGGAGCGCCCTGGAGTACCTGCACCGCGGCGTGATCGAGGACGCCCTCGCGGCGCGGGTCGCATTGCGGAAAGAAACGACCAATCCCTAGGGATCGGTCAATTGTCGCAGCCCGCCGTCCGATGTTGGACCCGTGGGACCGGGCCATGAACAATCGCTGCGCCAGACGGTGCGGCAGGAGATGGCGATGCTCCCCCGCATGCTGCAATCCATCGAGATTCTGCAGCTACCGGGGACCGAGCTCGAGACCTTCCTCATGAAGCAGGCAGAGGAGAACGGGGCGCTGCGGCTCGAGGGCGGAGGGGGGCTCCTGCACGGCACCTACTCGCCCGAGGCGAGCGAACGCAAGAATGCCTGGCTCGAGAGACAGGAGGCCCCTGGGCGGGGGCTCCTGGAGGCCCTCCAGGAACAGCTCTCGTGGCTGGACGTGTCCACCGAGGACGCCCCCTGGGTTCGACTGGTGGTCGAGTGCCTGGACGATAGGGGCTACCTTTCCCTCTCCGACGAGGCGCTCCAGGAACACGCCGAAGAGCGTGGGCTCGAGGGGGGGCTGACCCGGCTGGGCCGTGCGATCGCTCTGGTCCAGCAGAAGCTCGAGCCCCGTGGCATCGGAGGGCGCAGCCTCGTGGAAGCCCTGCTCCTGCAGCTGGATCCAAAGGAAGAGGACTACGAGCTCTTGTGCCGCCTCCTGGAGGAATTCCTGGACGACCTGGCGCGCAACAAGCTCCCCGCCGTCGCCAGGTCCCTGGGGGTGAGCATGGAGCGGCTCGACGCACTCATGCGGCGCCTGCGACAGCTCCATCCTGCGCCCGCTGCGGGCATGGGAGGGGCGGCGCCGCCGCCGATCACCCCCGAGGTGATCGTCGAGCGCAGCGAGGAGGGCTTTCGCGTCCGCATCGACAATTCGGGCCTCCCTACGGTTTCGATCGATCCCGACTTTCGAGCGCTGGCGAAGACAAAGGGGGCCCATGGGGCGAAGCCCGACGAGGTCCAGCGCTACATGCGCAACAAGCTCGATCGCGCCCGCTGGATCGTCGAGGCCCTGGAGCAACGCAAGCGCACGCTCCAGCGTGTCGCCACCCACGTCTTCGGCCGCCAGCAGCGCTTTCTCGATAACGGCCCGGGCGCCCTGGTGCCGCTTTCGATGGGGGAGGTGGCCGATGCGCTTTCCATCCATCCCTCGACGGTGAGTCGCGCCGTCGCCGGCAAGTACACGGAGACGCCCTACGGCGTCTTCCCGCTGCGCGATTTCTTTCCGGTAGCGGCCGCCGGCAGCGTGGCGGGGGCGGTGCGCGACGATGCCCGCGAGGCCGTACGCGCCATCGTGGCAGGCGAGGATCCCGGGCAGCCTTTTTCCGACGACGTGATCGTGAAGGCGATGGGGGAGCGCGGCTTCAAGGTCGCGCGTCGCACCGTGGCCAAGTACAGAAAGGAGCTCTCGATTCCGAGTTCCTACCGGCGTCGTCGCTACGCCTCCTGAGGCCTGCCGGGGCTTCGCCTCGCAGGACACCGGCCGAGCGCGCGTCAAGAAACCCGACCCGTTTGCCAGCTTCCTTACGAAGCCCGGGGCCTTAGGGTAGGGGCCGTGCGCAACGTACGGATCAAGGTGGCCTACGACGGGAAGCCCTTCTACGGCTGGCAGCGCCAGGCAGGCTTCGCAACCGTGCAGGAGGCCCTGGAGACCGCCCTGAAGGATCTGATCGGGGAGCACCTCACGGTCTTTGGTTCGGGACGGACCGATACCGGGGTTCACGCCCTGGGCCAGGTGGCGAGCTTCCACGTGGACACGCCCCTGCCCGACCACCGCCTGCTTCACGCCCTGAACGCTCACTTGCCCAGGTCGGTTGTCGTTACGGCCCTGGAGTCCTGTGAGGAGGGCTTTCACGCCCAGGCGAGCGCCCTGGGCAAGCGCTACCTCTACCTCGTGCTCACCACCCGTTTTCGCCCGCCCTTCGGGCACGACCATCACCACTGGGTGAGCGATGCCCTGGACCTGGGCGCGATGCGCCGTGCTGCCGGCCATCTCGTCGGCGAGCACGACTTTTCCGCCCTTGCGAGCGCCGGTTCGTCTCGACGCTCCAGCGTGCGTCGCGTGCGTCAGCTGCGGATCGCGGCTCGGCGCGACCGCCTGGCGATGCTCGTGACGGGCAATGGGTTTCTCTACAACATGGTGCGTACGGTCGCCGGGACACTCATCGAGGTCGGGCGAGGGCGCATTTCGGCCGATTCCATCCCCGATATTCTCCGGTCGGGGGACCGCTCCATGGCGGGTCCGACGGCGCCGGCGAGCGGACTCTATCTCCTGCGCGTGTTTTACGGCGAGTCCTGTTTTTGGAACCAGACCCACGGTCCGCGGGGTCGTCCGGGCGTGTTCGTTTAGCGCACCCTTGACCAAACGGAGATTCCAGGCGAGATTAGGTTATCCAGTTATGCAAGAGCGAGTCGCTTCGCTGGTTTCGGCCTCAACTACACGAGAATCGGACGCCCGGGTCGGTGGATTCGGGGTGTGGGGTTCGGACCCGATCGGAGGGGGCGCACCCCCTGTACTGGCGACTCCGACCCGCCGCGGCCTGGCGATGGACCGCCTAGGCGCGTCATTCCAGCGGGTCTCACGCATCCCTCCCATCCTCCCCATCCTTCTGCCCGTGGGGAATTTGGGCTGTCCCGAATGCAGCACGCTACGCCATGGAGGTACCAGATGAAGACGGAAGTGGTCATGCCCCACAACGAGTACCCGATTCACGTTCGCGACCACGTTGTCGCCAAACTGGAGACTCTAGAGCGATTTTTTGAGGGCACGGTTTCCGTCAGGGCCGTGCTCGAACGCCAGCACTCCGAGCACAGGATCGAACTGGTTGCCAACGTCCGCCGCGGTATCGTCCTCGTCATCGACGCCCACGCCGATTCCATGTCCGCCGCCCTGGACAATGCCATCGAACGGATGGGCAGGGTTCTGGCCCGCCACAAGGACAAGCTGAAGCGAAACATTCGTGCCCGGGCCTGAAACGGGCATTCTCGTGCCTGCTCAACCCAGCCCAGGGGGCGACAATCTGATACCCTGGGCAGCTGTCTTTTCCCTAGTCCTCGTCGAGAAGCGGCGGTTCTCTCCCCCACGGGGATCCCGATAGATTTTACATGCGAACAAAGGCCGATGCTTACTGGAAGCTCTTTCGTCCCTCCGCCTGCCATCTGAACCTGAAGGGCACCGACAAGAGTCAGGTCTTTGAGGAGATTGTCTCCAACTTCATCAGAGCCAAGGTGCTTTCCGAGGAACACCGCGAGACGGCGCTGCGAGTTCTGAACGGGCGTGAAGAACTGGCATCTACCGGGGTCGGTCAGAACGTGGCCATTCCGCACGTCAAGCTTTCCGGGTTGGAGGAGGCCGTCTTCGGCCTTGCCCTTCACCCTGAGGGCGTCGATTGGAAATCTCTCGATGGCGAGCCGGTGAAGATTCTCTTCACCGTGCTGCGACCCGAGGGTAGGAGCGAACGTCACGATCCCGAACGTCACCTCGAGATGATGCGCTGGATTTCGAACCTGGGTCGTCTGGGAGACTTCCGTCGTTTTGCCATGAAGTGTCCGACGAAGAAGGCCTTGGTGGATCTCCTGAAAGAGATGTCTTCCGCCTGAGAGCCCGTTGCCCATCGAAGACGTTCGAAGGACTTTACGAGTCATGAATTCGCAGGGCCTGCACGCGCGGCCGTGCCACTCCATCGTGTCCGCAGCCCGGGGCTTTTCCAGCGAGCTGACCATCCGTTCCGGAACGAGGGAGGTCAACGGGAAGAGCATCTTGGAGCTGATGACCCTGAATGCTGCGAAGGGGGTGGAGCTCGAGGTGAGAGCGTGCGGCGGAGACGCCGTGGGGTTGATGGATGCGCTCGAGGAGTTGTTTCGGGGGGGATTCGGGGAACTGGAAAGCTAGATTCGACCGTAGGGAAAAAACTTCCCGACCCGGTTCGCTCTTCCACCTGTCCTAATCGCGATTGCACCCTCCAGCTTTTTCCGGATTTGCGCCGACAAGGCTCAAACAGGGGACGCCGGCAAGGCATCCCGCCGTCGGCGGCCACCGGATCAAGTGAGGTAGAAGGTGTTCAGAAAAACCAAGAGTATCGTTGGTCTCGACCTGGGGTCCCAGCTGGTCAAGGCCGTCGAAATTTCCCTGGACGGATCGGAGCCTGTCATTTCGGGCTTTGCCGTGGCCGAGGTGCTGGAGGGCGGTGACCGCTCGGAAGCGATTGCGCAGGTCTTCAGCAAAGGACGTTTTCGAGCCAAAAATGTGGTGACCTCGGTCTCCGGGCAGGCGGTTGTTGTGCGCTACATCACGATGCCTCAGATGAGCGACAGCGAGCTGGCTCAGGCGATTCGCTTCGAATCGGACAAGTATCTGCCCTTCGACAACGACGAGGTGCAGATCGATTGCCAGAGGCTCATGCGCACACCTCCGATCCAATCCGAGGGCGGGAGAACGGATGAGCAGATAGGGGTCGTTCTGGCCGCCTGTCGTGCCGCGGTCGTCGAAGATCAGATCGCTGAGATCTCGCGTCACGGCTTGACGCCCATCGCGGTAGACGTCGACGTCTTCGCTCTCGCCAACGCGTGGGAGTTGTGTGGACTCTCCGAGGCCGAACTTACAGACAACGACTCGAACGCCATCGCTCTGGCGGACGTCGGTGCTTCCTGCACTTCGATCAATGTGCTCTGCGAAGGCGAAACCTGTTTCAGCCGGGAGATCGGGATCGGCGGCCAGGACATGACCCAGGCGACGGCACGCCGGCTCGGTGTCGATGCGGCCGAAGCTGAGATGATAAAGCGAGAATCGGAAGAGCGAGAGGCCGAGGTCGGCCGTGCGATCTTGCCGGTTCTCGAAGACCTGGCCAGCGAACTTTCTCTGAGTCTCGACTACGTCGAGAACCGCGAAGGCCTGCGCGTTGAGGAGGTTCTCCTCTCAGGTGGCGGGGTCATGGCTCCCGGCGCCATTTCGTTCATCGAACAGGCCACGGGCCGCACGGCGCGCACGTGGAATCCGCTCGAGGGGCTGCGCGTTTCGGTCGATCGTGTGGACGTCGAGCAACTCGAAGCGTGTGCTCCGTCCCTGGCGGTCGCCATTGGTCTAGCAGCCCGAGTGTGTGCAGCATGATACTCATCAACCTGCTTCCGGAGGGGTACCGCGAGAGGAACAAGACCCCGATCAAGTTCATGGTGGCCGTCTCCAGTGCGGTGGCCGTGAACGGTACTCTCCTGGCCTTCTGGGCATGGACCGCCTTCGGGGTCGCCGCCGAAGTGAAGTCCGAGCTGACCGTGTTGAAGGACACCAAGGCAGGCCTCGAACCGCAGGTGGTCTACCACCAGGAGCTCAAGAAGGAGAGCGGGATCTTCGAGGCTCGCGAGAAATTGCTCGATCGCATCACCTCGACGCGCGTCAACTGGACACGCAAACTGGATGAGCTGGTCGGACTCGTGAACAGCGGCGGGGAGGAAAAATACCTCGTCTGGTTCGACGACTTGAATGTTGAGGTCCAGGAAAACACCCGCAACAAAGCCTTCGGTCGCTTGAAGGCCGAGGGGCACACAGCCGAGAGCTTCACCCACGTCGCCAACTTCCTGGAGGACGTTGCGGAATCGAAATTCAGCGATGTTTTCGGCCCGCCCCGCGCCCCAGAGGGCAGCGCCAGTGAAACCGACGAGGGGCTTGTTCCCTCGAAGATCTGGACGTTTCCGCTCGAGCTCGACCTCAAGTCGCCCAAAGAGCGCAGAGCCGTGAGGGGGGGAGGGGTCTGATGGAACAGACCGCTGAAAAGAAACAGTGGATCGTGTTGGGCCTGGTTTCGGTGGCTTTGGCCTCCGGCATCTGGTTCATGATCTACCAGCAACACAAAGAGATCGCAAAGAGCCGTGTGGAAGCGGATCTGTTGGATAAGTCCATCTCCGAGGATCGCAATCTCGTCAAAGGGACGCCGGACCTGGTCAAGGCCGTCATCGTCCAGCGCGAAACGGACACCGTGATCAAGGAGATCCTGTCGGACACCAAAGATATCTCCAACTTCGTCCGTACCCTGGACCAGTTCGCCGGGGAGTCGGGCTTCACCCTGGAGTCCGCCAAGCGCCAGCGCAACAACCGCGGCGGGAAGGAAGAATTCGGGAGGGTGGGCTACACCCTCGTCTTCGAGGCGGATGTCTTTCAGTTCCTGGCGTTCATGCACAGGCTCGAGAGCTTCGCCCGTTTCATCAGCATCACAAACTTCAAGATGCGCGCCGCCGGTCGCATGACGTTGGGTGACGGGGAGGTTGCGCGCCACAGTGTCACCATGAATCTGGAGACCTACGTCGATAAGCCCAGGGCCGTGGCGAAGGAGGCTCGTATCGACCGCTACGAGCACAAGCGCGACCTGCTCATCGGGCAGATCTCGGAGAAGACGAGCAAACTGCGCGTTCCCGAATACACCTATCTCGGCCGACGCGGTCGTCGTGATCCCTGGATCGACCCCCGGGTTCCGGCTTCCCAGGACGGCGAAAACGTGCCGATTCCCGTTCAACTCGCCATCGTCGAAAGGCTTGCCGCACAGGCCCTGGACGTCCGTGCGGCGTGGGAGACGGCGCGCGAAGCGGACAACGTGATCGAGGCGATGCGTTCGAGGACGGTGCTGGAAGAGAAACTCGCTCTGATCGAAGAGGAGATTCGCCGGATCCAGGCGGAGGCGCAGCTCACCTATCTCAATGCGGAACGACGCTTCGACAAGGAGGTGGTCGAGGTCGTGACCGGAGTCCGCGAAGAGATGAACGGACAGGGCGGTGGTCTCGGTCCCGCGATCGCGCTCCTGCGCGAGACCGTCGAAGTGATGGAGAGGCATCTCGATGTACGGGAATACGAGCTGGCTCTTCAGGCCTTCAGCACCGTTGAAAGCAAGCTGGCCATCGCCGAGCACGATCCCAAGAAGAGTGAATTGGCCGAAAAACTTCGTTCGTTGCGCGATGTGGCCGATGCCGTGATCGCCTTCGAAGCGATCGCTCTCGACATCGGCGGGGTCGCCATTCAGGAGGATCTGCGCCCTGTCGCCCTGATCAACGGGCGTTCCGTTACCGAAGGCGAGCTCGTCGGAACCGAGCTCATCGTTCATCACATCCGCACCGATCAGATCGAGTTTGCGTTCCGGGGCATGATCCTCGCTCGGTTTCTCGATCCTGATCCCCAGGTAACCCCCCAGTAGTCCAACAGCTTCTAGAGTCACACTCAGGTTCCCCAATGAAAACACTCTCGCGCATCCTGGTTGCGCTCGGACTTTGTCTTGTCGTCGCGCCCACACATGCTCAGGTGACCAGTCCCGAAGCGCGCGTATCGTTGCGCGTCGAAGGCCGACAGCTCGCCGAAGTCGTTCAACACCTCCGCGATCGATCGGGCTTCAACATCGTGGTAATGGAGGGTGCTGACTCGCCGGTCTCTTTGGATCTTGTGAACGTTCACTGGCGCGAGGCGCTCGACCTGGCGGCCGAGCTGGCGGGTTGTGTCGTTCAGGAGAAGGCAGCCGGCATTCTCGTGGTCGATCGACCCGTGCGCACGACCTTCTCCTTCGACAATGCGGAGATCACGGAGATCATCGATACAATCGCAAAACTCTCCGGCGCCAACATCGTCATCGCCCCCGAGGTTGGAGGCACGCTCACGTTGCGACTGACCGAGGTGCCCTGGCGCGATGCTCTGGAGGTCGTCGCGAAGACGCTCAACTTCGTCGTCGTCGAGGAGAATCGCGGCATTTTGCGCGTCGTCGATCCCCTGACCCTCGAGAGTCAGCTGGAGACCCACAGCTATCAGTTGCGCTACATTCGCCCGCCCGCCAAGTACATCCCGAAGATCACCTCGGAGTATCTGGCATCGACCCACACGACGAGTGCCGGCGGCAGTGCCGATTTCGACACGATCTTCCCCGTTCTACCGGCGTTGCGTAAGGCTCTCTCCGGCAACGGCGGTCTGGACTACATCCCCTCGAAGAACACGATCATCGTGCGCGACACCGCCCAGGTGCATAGCCAGATCGAATCGATTCTGGAGCGCCTCGACACCGAACCGGCGCAAATTTTCATCGACGTGAAGTTCGTCAGCACGTCCAACAACGACCTCTTCAGCCTGGGCGTCGACTACGGCGACCTCGGTCCCAGCGCTTCCTACGGTGGGGGGCAGATCCCGATCACGATCCCCTTCGATCTGGGGGCCGGTGGTTTCGAGGATGGGATCATCGCGAACACGGGCGGTATCGGTCCATTCGCCGATGCGGTCTCCTCTTCAAGCGCCATCCAGATCCCCGACACGATCTTCGGTGCGCTTTCCTTCACGCAGTGGCTCGGTACGCTGCGCATGCTCCAGCGCGACACCACGGCCGAGGTCATCCAGGCTCCGAAGCTACTGGCCCTCGACGGTCGTGAGGCCACCATCTTCGTCGGCGAGACCATTCGCTACGCCGAGGCCAAGACAGAACAGGGACAGGCCGGCGGTCTCTCGCTTTCCGTCAAGGAAGCGACCAACTCTCCCGTTTCGACGGGCTTCCAGCTGCTGGTGATCCCGCACGTGATCCCCGGATCGAACAAGGTCGAGATGGACGTCATTCCCAACGAGACGAGTCTCACGGGAAAGGGGGACCCCACCCTCGCCCCGGCCGGTTTCGATGTCTTCACCGTAGGCTCGGCGGGTATGGAGGGAACCATCGCGCTCCCGCGCGAGCGGTCGTCCACCATCGTGACAACCATGCTGATCGACAGCGGCCAAACGGCCGTGATCGGCGGTTTGACGACCGAGTCCGACATCGAGACCATCTCCCAGGTGCCCTTCCTCTCCCACATTCCACTACTCGGTTGGTTCTTCGAGCACGAGGAGCGCTCCGTGGACAAGGACTCCCTGTGGATTTTCGTGACGCCCACCATCGTTCGGACCTCGAGCGACCATCAGAGGGTCCTGGAACGTGAGCTGCGCCTGCGCCAGGGCGCCTACGGCGAGCGACTTAACCAGATCCTCTACGGCGACGACCCCGATGCCGCCCTCGGGCACACCACGGTCGATCCGGCCTCGGCTCCCGCCGGATCCGGCACCGCCCGGGCAGGATCCAGGACGGCTCCCCCGGCCGTTGCGATCGACCCCGCCACCGCGGGCATCGGCTCCTTTGCCAGCTTCGTACAGACCACCGATCCCGCCGACCAGGCGGTCATCGACACCATCGAACAATCGCCCCAAAAACCCCTCTGAGCCCCTATTCCGAGCCCTTCGGGGTCGCGAACCGACCCCCGGAGGACCCCGTTTCGATTCTCCCCTCCTGGCCTTCTTCGCCGGCTCGCGGCCAGAAATGCCCGATCCCCGCGTCATTTCTCGGACCTACCCGTGACACCCGGACTCCGATTCTGGACCATGGGGCCTTCCCGGGTGACGGGAGCTTCGATCGCTCCCGCATCCCTCCCTGACAACGTCGAACAAGACGCCTCGGCGCTCCCTTCCCTTCCTCGGGAAAGCGAGTGCGACGGCGCGTCACCGGACGGCTGCCCCCTGACGTCCACCGCTCCCCGTGATTTGCGCGGGGTGTGGGCGCGGGCGGAGCGCCGCCATCGATCTTTTCTAGAGCGAATAGAGACCTGATGAGCGAACACCCGCTCTCGGAAGACAAACCCCTTTCGAGCTCGAGTTCGGGATCCGGTTCCAGGCGGGAACTCAGCCTCGAATCCCGAACCCAACGCGCCAAATCCGACCGAGTTTCGACCCCGGAGAAGGCTCTTTCAGAGAAGAAGCCCTCGCGGCGAAAAAGAACGCGAAGGCGCTCCTCCAAGAAGACCGCCGCGAAGCCCGACGTAGACCCGAAATCGACGGGGAACGAAGGCGGGGGCGGTGAGTCGGCGGAGGGGGCTGCTGCCCGCACGTCCAGGAAGAAAACGAGCCGGGCGGGTTCTCGCCGCAAGCCCTCGGGTTCGAAGCGCCGCTCGCGGGGATCCTCCCACGATGGGGCCGCGGTCGATTCTCCCGAGAAGGCGCTCGCCGTTTCGGCTCCCGAGGAAGGAGCGAAGCCCGCGGGACGTTCGAGGAAGTCGTCTACCCGCAGACGACCCCACAAGAGGACGCTGGCGGGTACGAAGGTGGCGGCCGAGCCGAAGGCCACACAGGTACGGGATTCCGCGCCGGAGCAATCCCTCTCCACATCCGAGGCCAAGTCCAAGCGCCGCAAGCGCGGATCGCGTGGTGGCCGCCGACGTCACCGGGAGAGCGTCGAGACAAGGCACGAGGGCATCGCCGCCGTTGAGATCGAAGCGATCCCCGGGGAAGTGGATGACTTTCCGGACCTGCATGCCCCTGCCGACCAGGCCGAGCTCGTTGCGAAGTCCCCCGATGGTGGGAAGCGCGAGTCCACCCGCAGCCGCTCCAAGAAGACGGCGGGGCACCAGACACAGCGCAAGGCGAGGAAGACCCAGGCCTCGGAACCCGCCAAGGGTGTGCGGGTCCGCGGGAGCAAGACCAGCGCCGCGGCCCCGCTGAAGAAGAGGAAGATCATCGTCAACGCCGCGGATCCGGAGGAGACGCGCGTAGCGGTCGTCGAGGAGGGCCGCATCGTCGATCTGCAGATGTCGGTCAAGAAGCACGTTTCCTACGTCAGCGACATCTACCGCGGTCGGGTCGTCAATCTCGAGCCGGCAATCGGTGCGGCTTTCGTCGACTTTGGACAGGGCCGCAACGGTTTCTTGCACGCCTCGGATGTCCTCTCTTGCTACGGAGATGATGATTGGAGCCTCGAAAAGCTCCTTTCGACGCCCACCGCGAGCGAGGAGTGGTCCGACGACGGGAAGCCCGCCGCGCAGGGCGGGGAGGACGGAGAAGGCGGCGAGGAGGAGGAAGCTCCCCGTGAACGGCGTCAAGAGCGAGGAAAGCGCACGCGTTCTTCACACTCCCGTTCGTCCGGCTCGAAGGGGCGGCCGAAACGCGTGCGTTTGCCCATCGACAGGCTCATCAAGAAGGGACAGATGGTCTGCGTGCAGATCACCAAGGATGCCATCGGGGACAAGGGCCCCACGCTCACAACCTACATCTCGATTCCGGGTCGCTACCTGGTCTTGATGCCTTCCCTCGAACGCACCGGAGTGAGCCGCAAGATCGAGGATGAGCGCGAGCGCCGGCGCCTCAAACGCATTCTCTCCTCCATGAAGATCCCCGAAGGAATGGGGGTGATCGTGCGTACCGCCGGTGTGGGGCGCACGAAGATCGAATTGCGTCGCGACCTCGAGTATCTGCTTCTGGCCTGGGAGGACTTCTCCAAGCGTCTGGTGTCCGGTCGCAATCCGCTGCCGCTCTACCAGGAGTCCGACGTTGCGATCCTTACGATGCGCGACCTCTTCACGGCGGAGACCACCGAGTCGGTCATCGTCGATGACGAGGAGGTCTTCCGGCGGATGGGGGACTTCACCAAGAAGCTCATGCCCGAGCACATCGACCGCATCGTGCTGCACGAGGGCCTGCGGCCGATCTTCCACACCCACGCAATCGAGCAGGACTTCGAGAAGATCTTCGCCCGCCGCGTGGAGCTGCCTTCGGGCGGTTCGATCGTCATCGATCAAACCGAAGCCCTGGTGGCCATCGATGTGAACTCCGGCCGCACCCGCGCAGCGGGAGCTGAGTTCGAAGACATCGCGCTGAAGACCAACCTGGAGGCGGTGCCCGAGATCGCGCGCCAGATCCGCCTGCGTGATCTGGGAGGGATCATCGTGCTCGACTACATCGACATGATGCGCTCGTCGTCGCGACGGGCGGTGGAGCGAGCGACGCGGGAGTGCGTGCGCTCGGATCGGGCCCGTAGCAAGATCGGGCGGATCTCGCAGTTCGGCCTCCTGGAGCTGACGCGCCAGCGCCTGGGCCCCGGCCTGAACAAGCTGGTCTATGACACCTGCATCCGCTGCCGGGGATCGGGAAGAAGGAGAAACGCGGCCTCCAGGGCCCAGGCGATCCTGAGACGCCTGGGTGCTTCGCTCACCCTGAAGGGCTTCTCGACGGTCGAGGTGCGGGGCCACCCGGAGGTGGTGGACTACCTCGACATCGAGTTGAACGCCGAGATGGGGCGGCTCGAGGAGAAGAGCGGTCGCAAGCTGGTGCTGGTGGCTGCGCCGGATCAGGTGGAGGACAGCGTGCTGCACTACCTGCGGGCGGACGGCCGCGAGGTGCGGCCCGGGGGCCGCAGGAAGAAGTAGGCTCGGGGGGGACCGGGGGGGATTCTTTCCCTTGCCCGGCGTCGGTGCCCCCGCTAGACTTCCCGCCCCTTTTCCAGCCCCAGGCCTGCCGGAAGATCCATTCGGTCCTCCGAGCGGGCATGGCCTCTCCACCCTCCCCTAGTCATGTTTGCCGTCATCTCCGACCGCGGAAGACAAGCCACCGTCCACCTGGGGGATGTCGTTGTCTGCGACTACCGCTCCGGCTGGAAGTCCGGTGACGCCGTCACCTTCGACCAGGTTCTACTCATGGGGAACGAGGGTGAGGTCTCCGTCGGCCAGCCCACCGTTGCCGGGGCCCAGGTGACCGGCGAGGTGCTCGGGCACTTCAAGGGCGAGAAAGAAGTCGTTTTTCGCTTCAAGCGTCGGAAGAACGTGCGTTCCAAGCGCGGTCATCGACAGGACCACACGCGCGTGCGGATCACGGGCATTGAAGGGTCGGCGAGCTAGCCAATGGCACACAAGAAGGGACAGGGTTCCACTCGCAACGGTCGCGATTCCAACCCCCAGTTTCGGGGCGTGAAGCGCTTCGGCGGACAGCATGTCACGCCTGGAACGATCATCGTGCGTCAGTGCGGAACGCGCTTCCATCCGGGTCGCAACGTCGGGATGGGGAACGACTACACGCTCTTCGCCAAGGTCGAGGGCAACGTGCGTTTCCAGGAAAACCGGCGCGTCCACATCGAGCCCCTCGCCTAGGCCGCCTCGTCGGTCCGAGGCGAAGCCGCGCCAATCAAGGAGCCGCCCGTGTTTCGCGACGAATGCGAGCTCGAGGTTCTTGCGGGAAAGGGCGGGGACGGGGCCTCTTCCTTTCGGCGTGAGAAGTACGTTCCCAAGGGAGGACCCGACGGCGGGAACGGGGGCAAGGGCGGCGACGTCATTCTCGTGGCGACCGGCGAGATCACATCGCTGCTGTCCGTCGGACGCAAGCCGTACTATCGCGCCAAGAACGGGGGGCCCGGGGGGCCGCGCAATCGTAGCGGAGCGAACGGGGAGGAGTGCATGCTCCAGGTGCCGCTTGGAACCGAGGTGCGGGACGCCGTGCGCGGCCATCTATTGCGCGATCTTGTCGAGGAGGGAGATCGCGTCGTCGTCGCGGCGGGGGGACGCGGCGGGCGCGGCAACGCTTCCTTCGCGAACTCGATGCGCCAATCACCGCGTCAGGCGGAATCGGGTCGGGAGGGGGAGGTGCGAGAGCTGCGGCTCGAGCTCAAGCTCTTCGCCGAGGTCGGCCTCATCGGTCTGCCCAACGCGGGCAAGTCGACCCTCCTCTCGGTGGTGAGTGCTGCCGAGCCGAAGATTGCGGACTATCCCTTCACGACGCTGCATCCGCAGGTCGGCATCTGCAGCGTCAGCCATCTCGAGACCCTGGTGCTGGCCGATCTGCCGGGTTTGATCGAGGGCGCGGCTTCCGGCGCGGGGCTTGGACATCGCTTCTTGCGCCACGTCGAGCGTTGTCGGGTCCTGATGCACCTGGTGGATTGCTCGGCCAGCGCCGCCGACGATCCGGGGGAGGAGATCGAGGTTATCGCGCGCGAGCTGCGTGAATACTCCGAGGATCTGGCCAGCAGGCCGCGGCTCTTCGTCGCCACGAAGGTCGAGGACGAGGTCTCGGCGGAGCGGGCCCGTGCGCTCGAAAAAGCACTGGGCGAGCGCGTCTTCCCGATCTCCTCCGTTCAACGCGAGGGGCTGGACGAGCTCCTGACGGCAGCCCTCAAGCTCGTGAAGGAAGCGCGCGCACACGGGTCCCTGACCCGTCCCACCTGAGCGCCGTCGGGAAAGACTTTCGTCCTGACCCACCGTTTCGAGGAGGGTCGCCACAGGGCTCAAGCTGGGGGCTTTCAAGGTCCGATGCCAGCCGGGTTCCGCCTCCTCAAGTCCAGGCCCACCTCCGGGAGCTTTTCGTGAGTCGACCCAATCCGATGCCCGAGCCCAATTCCGCGGAGATTTCCGCCAGCCGGGCCGGCGACGCGCCTGCCGTCGCTCCGAACTCCATCTCTCCGCGTCACAAGGTGGAGGCGTGGCTCGGTGAAATGGTACGCCTCAACGCGAGCGACCTCATCCTGCGCGCGGGCGGGCGACCCTCCTGCCGTATCGACGGAAGGATTCACTTCCTTCCCGGTCGTGTGCCCGCGCCGGGGGCTTTGCTCGAGGTGCTGGTCGGGGTTTGCGGGGCGGAGAAGATGCGCCACTGGGAGAGCCAGGGCTCGGTCGACACCGCGCTTCAGCTCGATGGCCTCGGGCGTTTCCGCATGAACGCGTACAAGCAAATGGGCGAACCGGCGGTCGTCTTGCGCCGCGTTTCGAATACGGCTCCGCTGCTCGCGAACCTGGGGCTGCCGGTTCAGCAGCTCGAGCGCCTCGCGATGCGCAAGCGAGGCATCGTGCTCGTCACCGGCATCGCCGGTTCCGGCAAGACGACCGCGCTGGCGGGCATCATCCAGCACATGAACATGAACGCCGAGCGTCACATCATCACGCTCGAGGATCCCGTCGAGGTGCTTTTCCGCGAGGACCGCTGCGTGATCTCGCAGCGCGAGGTGGGAACCGATACGCCGAACTTTGCCGAGGGGCTGCGCCATGCCCTGCGCCAGAGCCCGGATGTCATCCTCATCGGTGAGATGCGCGACGCCGAAACCGTCGCGGCCGCCCTCGACGCCACCGAGACCGGGCACCTCGTGATAAGCACGCTGCACACCGTCAACGCACCCCAGACGGTCGATCGCATCCTCTCGTTCTTCCCCGCGCGCCGTCACGGCCAGATCCGCCAGCGTCTGGCTGAAAATCTGGCGGCGGCCCTGTCCCTGCGCCTCCTGCCGCGCAAGTCGGGGCGTGGGATGGTCCCCGCGGTGGAGCTACTGCTCTCGACCCCGCGGGTCCGCGAACTGCTGTACGAGGGCCAAGTGACCGAGCTTTCCCGGGTCGTCGAGCAGGGCTATGAAGAGGGACTCGTGTCCTTCAACACCTCACTGCGCCAGTTGATCCAGAAGGACCTGGTCGAACTCGAGGTCGCCCTGGCGGCCAGTGACCGCCCGGAAGAGCTCCTCCTGGCCCTGCGGGGCTACAGCAAGGGGCGGCCGAAAAATACCTCCGCCAACACCCCCGGGCGCCTGCGTTTGGCAGGGAATGGCGAATGATCGGGGAAGAAGACGGCTGCGGGGGCGTCTGAGGCCTGCGAGCGGCTAGCATGTCAGCCTTCTGACCAGTCTTCATCGATGAACGTCAATGCTCTCAAGGGACTATTCTGGGTCGCGGCCCTCGGTGTGGCCGGGTATCTGGGTTTCTTCATCTACGACTTCCTGAAGCAGCGGCCCGAGCTGCAAAAGCCCCTTTCGGAAGAACTCCAGAAAAAGGTGCTGGAGGACGTTCAGGTCTTCGAGGAGGGTGAGAGGGATCTGGTCGCCATGGCCCGGGTGAAGGAGGTCTTCGGGAAGGATTTCGACTGGACCGGCAAGCCCCCGCCGCCGCCTCCGAAGGTCATCACGAAGAAAGAGGAGAAGCAGGAGGCCCCCAAGATCGCCGTGGCCGACATGCTCAAGGTGCTCTACATCTTTGCCCACGACACCGATCCGACCCACAACGGTTCGCGTGCCTGGGTCAGCTATTTCGGCGTGCTCGGTAGTGCGAATGACACGATTGGAAATCGCATGCTCCACGTGGGGGATCGGTTGCCCGAGCCAGAGGTTTCGATCGAGGTCAAGGCCATCACCCCCGAGGGAGTGGTCTTCAAGTTCGTCGGAGAGGATCGCGAGGAAGAAGTGCTCTCCTCGCTGAAATACGATAGCGCGGGGCGGACGAGAATCGTGGATGTCGCTGAGGGCGAGCTGCCTCGATCGCCGACTCGCCAATCCGGTATCCGACGCCTCGCCGACGCTGCCCGCTGGCGACCGGCGGAGACGCAGCCGATCGGGCGCAACGAGTATCAGCTGGGCACCCAGACCGCGGCGTTTGTCGATCAGAACTACGGCGAGATCCTTTCGCGCGATCTCCGGTATCGCTCGCACCGGGACGACTCGGGGCAGGTCGACGGCGTTCAGGTCACCCACGTCACTTCCGGTTCGATCCCCTCCGACCACGGGGTCAACAAAGGGGACGTGATCAAGAGCATCAACGGTCACAAAGTGACCTCGGTGAACGCTGCGATCAACTACGTGAAGTCCAACTCCGACACCACCTCCAAGTGGGTCGTGGTCATTGAGCGGCAGGGCGAGGAAATCACCAAGATCTACCACTCGCCGCCGGAGTAGGGGGTACGAGTCGGGCATGCTGGACGCGATGCTCACGGTCGACCTGGGAAACTCGCGAACCAAGGCACGTCTTTGGCGGGGCCGGGAACTCTGCGTCAGGGCCGAATTCGAGACGGGCGATGTGGAAGGCCTGGCGCGCTGGCTCGAACGCAATCCGGTCGCCTGCGTGGCCCTCTCGAGCGTCGCCGACGGGGAGCGTACCGATGCGGTGGGACACCTCTTGAAGGACCTCGCCATCCGCTTTGTCCTCGCCCCTGATTCGGGGTTGGTCAATCGGACGAGACGGCCGGAGAGGGTGGGATTGGATCGTCTCTACGCTGCGCGCGGTGCCCTGGCGGAGCTCGGCTCCTCAGCGATCGTGTGTGACCTGGGAACGGCCTTGACCGTCGATGCGGTCTTCCAGAGCCCCCGATCGCCCGATGCTTCGGGGGCCGGGGGGGACTTCCTGGGGGGCGCGATCGCCCCCGGGCCCGAGCTCTGCGCGCGCGTCCTGGAAGAGCGGACGGCCCGGCTGCCGCGGGTCACACCGACTCCCGGCGCCCGGGCCCTCGGGCGGGACACCGAGGAAGCCATCGCGGCGGGTTGTGCCGTCGGGATTCGCGGCGCCGCGCGGGCGCTGGTCGAGGGGGTCGCGCGGGAGGCCGATCTCGTGGGTGCGCCCGTGGCCTTGACCGGCGGTGCGGCGCGCTTCCTCCTCGAACCGCAGCCGTTCCTCGAGCGAAACCTCCATCCCCTGCCCGAACTCGTCCATCGCGGTCTTCTCGAGGCGGCGCAGACCTCCTTCGAGGCGACGTGAGCCTTGTCGTACGCGAACTCACCGCCACCGCCCCCGGTGGCGTAGCGGTCCTGTCGGTCGCAGGGGCCGGGGCGCTCGCTCGGGTGCGCGCGCTGGTTCCCGATCCGGGCCGACTCGTGCCCCATCGCCTGGTCCTGACCGAACTGCGTGGGGGGGGTGGAGCCGGTGAACTTCTGGACCAGGCTCTGGTCTTCGTCGAAGGGGAGGAGGCCTGCGAGTTGCACCTGCACGGTTGCCCACCCCTGGTGAGGCGCCTGATCGCCGAGCTGGGAGGGGAGCCCACCGAGCTCGCAAGGCCGAGGACGATCGAAGAGGAGGCCCGGGAGCGCATGCTCGCGGCACCCTCACAGGCCTGTGCCCGCATGCTCCTGGATCAATCCGAGGGGGCGCTGCGCCGCGAGCTGGAGGAACTTCTCTCCATCCCGGCGGACGAGGTGGCTCTACGCCTCGAACGCCTTCTGGAACGCGCTCGCCGGGCCCTCGTTCTGGAGCGTCCACCGCGCGTCGTTCTCGCAGGCCCTCCCAACGCGGGCAAGTCGACCCTGTTCAACCTGCTTCTCGGGGAGGAGCGCGCGCTCGTGTATTCGCTCGCGGGGACGACCCGCGATGCTCTGCGGGGACAGGCCCATCTGGGCGACTGGGCGGTCGAGCTGATCGATACGGCAGGAGAGCGCCGGCTGTCGGGGGAGAAGGGCGGAGCGGCCGCCGTCGAACGGGAGGGCCAGGACATCGGGCGACACCTGCGCGCGGGCGCGGATTGGATCTGCTGGCTCGACCCCGATCCGGAGGCCACACCCGCCTGCAAGAGCGCGGATGAGGGGGTGGTGTGGACGCTCTTCACATCGCGTTCCGACGAGAAGCCCCCCGAGCTCCTCGCCGGCTGTGCCAGGCCCCTCTCCGTCCTGTCGGATCCGCAGGCCGCCTGCGCTCTCTTCCAACGCAGCTTTCTGGAGGTGTTCTCGTTGCCCCAAAGAGCCTGGACGCAGGGCCAGGGAGTGCCCTTCACCGCTACCCTGCGGCGAGCCCTCGGTCGCGCCCACGAGGCCTGGTCGGAGGGGGCCGACGCCGCGGGACGAGAGATCCTCACGGGCTTGATCTGCTCTTGATGGCCGAATAGGCCCGATATACTGATAGGATCCGCGCTCGCGTTGTCGGCAGCGCGAGTCACGCTGCTCTCCACATGCCCCGGATCCGTCATCTCGTATCGGTCGACGATCTCTCGATCTCGGAGATCCAGGAGCTTTTCAATAAGGCCAAGGACTTCTCCAAGGACCTTCGTTCCTGGTCCCATCTGTGTCCCGGTCGGATCTCCGCGAGCCTCTTCTACGAGGCATCGACACGCACACGACTGTCGTTTGAGTCGTCGATGCAGCGCCTGGGCGGCGGCGTACTCACGGCCGCCGAGATGAGAACGTCCAGCGCGGCGAAGGGGGAGTCCCTGGCGGACACGGTTCGCGTGGTCAGCGGGGCCTATGCGGACCTGATCGTGCTGCGGCATCCGAGCGAGGGAGCGGCCCGGCTTGCGGCCGAGTTTTCACAGGTGCCCGTGATCAACGCGGGGGATGGAAGTCACGAGCATCCTACCCAGACCCTGTGCGATCTCTACACGCTGTGGATCGAGAAGGGCGAGCTCGAAGGGCTCGATGTCGTTCTGGCCGGCGATCTGCGCTACAGCCGGACGATCCATTCGTTCATCTATGCCCTGGCGCGGTTTTGCGCCAACATCGTGTGCGTTCCACACCGCGGTCTCGAGTTGCCCGATTACGTTTTACGTCGCCTGCGCGAGGAGTACGGTGCCGAACCGGTACGCGCCGATGCCAGCGAGCTGGGTGAGATCTCCCGCGAATCCGATGCGGTTTACCTGACCCCCGCCAAGCCGCACCAGCTCTCGCTTTTCACCGACTCGCGACGCCTGCGCGTCGATCGCGTCGATGCGGTCTACATGACGCGTCCCCAGACGGAACGCCACGGAGAGTCGGACGAGATCGAGAGCTATTTCCAGCTGGGCCAGAACGCCATGTCGGCCAAGCCCCTGCGCGAGGCGATCGTCATGCATCCGCTTCCGCGACGGGATGAGATCTCGGCCGATCTGGACGACGACCCGCGCAGCCTCTACTTCAAGCAGGCGGCGCGCGGCGTGCCGATTCGCATGGCGATTCTGGCACACCTCTTGGGCTGTCTCGAGCTGCAGGCTTCGCCCCCCGACGTACGGACCCGGCTCTTCCCGATCGAGGTCGGCCACAATCCCTGTCCGAACTCCAGCTGCATCACGAACACCGAGAAACGCCATCAGCGTCTGGCGTTCAAGCTGACCTCCCGTGACCCCCTGCGAGCCGCCTGCGGGTATTGCTCTCAGGAAATTCCCATTCGCCTCGTGGGTTGCTCGACCACGCGCCATTACCACCCGCGGGATTCGGCCTCGGCCCGTCGCATTCGTCCCGATCACCTGGTGTTCTTCCGCGACGAGGCCCAGGCGACGGCCCTCGGCTTCTCCGCCACCCGCTGACCCTCCTTCCGGGCGCCGTTTGTGTGTTTTCGCACGTTCGGCAAGGGCCAGGGGAGCGGAATCGCCAGGAGATGGCGCCGGATGCGCCTGTGGCAGTGTCGCGCCCGGGGTCCAAGAAGCTTCCAGCTCGGACGGGCCTGATCGGCACGGTCTTTGTATCTTGTCCGCCCCCTTCAGGTTGACTTTTCCTCCGGGTTCGATCGAGACTCACTCCGCAATGCCCCGTTTTACGCTCTCCCACGACCCTTCCCCTCGCCTTTCCCTGGCCGCTTCGCTGGCCGTCCTCCTTTCCCTCGCCGGCTGCGGCACCGGGGAGAAGGCTGGAGGGCAGTCGCAGCCGGTCGGCGCCGAGTTCTGCAACCCGGCGACGGGGATGCCGTTCATCGTCGACGAAAACCAAAGCGGGCAGGCGCTCTCTCTTCGGATCGCCGAGATTTTCTGGGGTCGTCGCGTCAACGTACACCAGCTGGCCGCCAATTTCGATCCGGACCCGAAGGATCCAGCGATACCCCAGGCCGTCGATCCCGATCCCGTCTTCGTCGACTTCGTGATCAACCAGAACATCTTGACGGACAACGTCAATTGGATCCTCGAGGCCAACCCTATCACGCAGGTGACGCGTCTGATCATTCTTGCGCGGAGGGACGCTGTGGAACCCTCTGCCACCTGTCCGGAGGGGAACCCGGACGTTGCAGAACGGTTGCGGTTCGAAGCGCGTCTCCGTCTTACGCAGCAGAACTTCCCGTTCGTTCTCCCGAAGAACGATGACGGGTCCTCTCCCACGCCCTTCTCCTTCATCCCGCGCAACGCGTGCATGGTCATCCGCTTCAACGACTGTTTGGACGACGATGTGACACCCTTCGGCGAGCTGGCGGACACGGTCAAGGTTTTCAACGGCATTCCACCGACGAGCCCCTTCGATTCGCGGATCCTGTTCGATCCCAACCACGGCGGTCTGGTCAACGGTGTGTTCCGTCCCACACGTGTCCTCATCAGCGCCACGGTCTCGGTGGACGAAGCGGCGTTGATGGGCGGCGTTGCGCCCAATGCCCTCGGCTTCTCGTCCAGTCTGAATAGCGCCGGCCAGCCGAGCGTCTCGGTGCGCATTCCAACCCAGACCGCTCCCAGCGCCACGCAGTTCGAGGTCCTTCGCAACCTACGTGGCAATCCCCTGGACTTCGATTCGGGTGGTCCGCGCGACTTCGGTTCGCCGACGCGGGACATCGTGCGGGCCTTGCGTTCCGGCAGTGCGGACGATGTGCACAACGGCTTCCTGCGGGACGAGACGACACCCGACCTCCTGGGCTTCTTCCAGAGCACCGTCAGCTCGCCGATCAACCCTAGCATGGACAGGCTCACTTGGATCCTCAGCCTCGGTTTCGACACGGCTTGCACTAAGGTTCCCGACCAAGGTGACGTCATCCGGGTCAACGGGGTGGTGCTGGAGGTCACCGTAATGGCGAACGACGTCCCGCCGGGGGGACCGTACACGGTCAACTGCCGGGCGTCCGTAGAAGTGCCGAGCGGGGTAGACCTCACCGGTGATGCCCAGTTCATCACCGCGTACGATCCGCTGTTAGTGATGGGCGCCGTCACCCCTGCCTGCTGGGTCGGGTTCTCGCCGGCTCCGGTAACCCCGCCCGCTCTCGGGGTCGGACCGGGCGCCCAGGCGACCTTGCGCTTCTCCGAGCCCATGGATCCGGACACGCTCTCGCCCTTCTCCGGGTTCATGATCGTAGGGGGGGCGGGGCCCTCGAACGATGAGCCCCCCGAGGCCGATAAAATCGTGGTCAGTCCGCTCCTGCGGTCCCCCGGCCTCGACCAGTTCTTCCTAGATCCGATCCAGCCCCTGAGCCACATCAACCCGCAGGCGGAGACCTATCACATCCGCCTGCGTGGAGCGACCGATCTCGCCGGGAACGCTCTCGACTCCCAGCTTCCGTTCGTGAACTTCGTTCTGGATTCTACAGCTCCCACCGCCCTCAGCGGCGGCATCTCGTTCCGATTCGACTCGACCGATGAGATGGGAGACACGGGCCCCGACATCCGCGGCCAGGTGATCTATCAGTTCGGGACCAACGGCGGGAGGATCGTACCGCGCCAGCCGGTTTTTGCTTCCTACGTGGCGGATCGCAACCAACCGGTACCGATGCAGCAGACCGCCAGTCCGCTGGGTGTGCAGGATCCGCTCAGGCCCCTGGGCAGCAAGCTGCAGTACGTCTGGCGTTACGCGGACTTCGGCTGGAAGGCCACCGATGAGACCAAGTACGACCTGGACATCGTCGGGCTCAACTGGGCGCCGCTGGGGGGATTGGCGGATAGTGACTTCTTCGAGTCCTTCGAGATGCGACTTGCACATTCGCTGTTCCTGCCCGACGACGGAATCCTTCCGGCCGGGCCCCCGCCGGCTCCCTCAAATGGGAACATCCTTATCACGGGGCTCCCCCCTGGGCCGTGTCCCTTCGAGAACAACGTTCTCGCTGATCCCAGAAGCCCCCAGCTGTTGGTGCACCCGAGTTCGCTCGGGTATCGCATCGAGCCGGCGAATCTGTTCGTCACTCCTTCCAATACGGTGATGATGCCCTACCCCTACGACCCGTTCTCGAACATCGGGGTCGGCGGGATTCCTGAAACCTTCACGTGGCGCGACACCTCCGTTCAGGCCCTGGGGGGCCCGTTTGGTGTGGGGATTCCCCAGTTTGTCGAGATTGCAGACGCGGGCATCGTGTATCCCAACCCTGACGACCCCAGCCTGCCCAACCTTGCACCAGGGGAGATCGCGCGTACGAATCAGGTTCCCTCCTACGGGCTGCCGCTCCTCGTCGAGGTGCGCTGCTTCCCTTCCAACAACGGCCTCGGTCTGAATACGCTGGACGTCTCACTTGGGGCCCTCCCCCTGGCCACCGTGCTCTCCGGGATCAATGGCGGACCGGCCTTTCGGGCCTACACCTCGGGGGGTGTGGGCAACACGGGCACGCCGCAAAGCATAAACCCCAACTTGGAGCCCTTCCCCCGCGGAGGGCTCAATCCCAACTCGCTACCCCCGAACATGCCGAGCTTGTTCAGCGCCGACAACCAGTGGTACCTCGGTCAGATCGATACGGTGATCCGGGTCAGCCGTGCCCACTCCATCTGGCTGAAACCCGTCAGCAGTGTCCACCCCGACAATGGCCCGGCCGATTACCGGCTCCCCATCCTCCTGCCGAGTCCCGACAGCTTCCCCGAGGGCACCTCGGTCGTTCTGGAGTACCGGGGTGCGGAGCCCATCACCGATGCCGGACAATTGGCCGCCGCACAAAACGCCGACAACCTCGATGCCTACGGAGACATCGCCCCCGGTCAGGCTCAGGTGATCTTCCTTGACGGGGACGACACCTGGAAGACGGCGATTTCCGAGATCGATGGGGCGGCGCTCTTCCAGATTCGCTTCACCTTCATCAACAACATCGTGAAGGGCGTGACGGCCGACCTGGACGCAGTCGGAATTTCTTTCACCCTCTAGGGCCGCGGCTTCCCGGCTCCTCGAGGAGGGCCGTCCCGGGTCCGCCGGGGGGGGTAGGCTTGGGTCGGGAGACGCCCATCGTGCGGGCTCGCTCGGCCGGCGGGGCCGGGGTCGTGCGCTTCGGCGCCCGAGAACGGGCCCATTGGGGCGGAATCGCTCGTGCTTGGCCGTGGGAACCCGTTTTTGGCAATTCCGCCCACCGATTCGTCGGCATGGCGTTTGTAGGGAAAGGGGCTCCCACCAGGATGATGCGCGTAACTCACGAAAAAGGCCGGGTAACTCCTGGTGGCCCCGATAGATCCGATAGAGTCGCTGCGCTTGACCTGCCGACGTTTCCAGCCGAAAATCCGCAGGCGGCGATCCCGTGCCTGTACAACCGATGAAAGCAACCTCCCGTCGCACACCTAGGACGCCCCCTTCACGGGCCGGCGGATTTCTTCTCCTGGTCGCGCCCCTCGTCATGGCCGGCTGCGGTGGGGGACCGATTTCCGGGCCGAACGACGACGTGGGGGACAGTGGTTCCGGTTCGTCGGGACCGTTCGTCGTGGATCCCCACCTGGGTGGCACCACCACCGAGTTGCGACTGGTCGAGACGTTCTGGGGACTTCTGGTCGATGTCTACGACCTCGATGGGAACGGCGAGGTCGGCTCCCAGCCGGTGTATCGCGATTTCGTTATACGTGAGAATCTGTTTCCCGACGGGACCAACTTCCGCCTCGTGACCAACCCGGTCACCCAGAAGACGCGCCTTGTCATCATGCGTTCGCGCGAGTCGGATCGCGCCGGTTTCGATGCGCTCGTGACCGAAGCTTCCGAGCCCCTGTCACCCATTGCACCTCGCAACGACAACGGCAGTTCGTCGCCTCCCTTTTCCTTTGTGGCGCGCAACGCCACGTTGGTACTTCGCTTCAACGACCTCCTGCAGGATGACGCCGAGGCGGAGAGCAACCTGGCTTCGAACGTGATCGTCAAGACGGGCTATCCGCCCGAGACACCCTTCATGGGTCGCGTCTTCTTCGACCGCGGCCACGGCGGCGTGGTGGGCGACCGTTTCCACTCCACCCGCGTGCTGGTCGACCTGACCGTCTCCGAGGCCGAGGCGGCGAGTGCCCAGGTCTCGCTCGCGTTGAACTCGATCGGTCTACCGGCCAGTGTCGAGAACGAAGTCCAACCGAACGTCTCCGTCCGTATTCCGGTCCGGGTGGATTTCGGCAGCGGTCAATTCACGGTTCTCGAGTCCCTTTCGGGTTTTTCCTTGGGCGCCGAGGTCGGCGAGCCGACGGATCCCTTTAGCGTCACCGGGGACGTGGTGCGGGCCATGCGCTCCGGCAACGTCTCGGACCTCAACGGTGGGTTTGTACTCGACCTCAACGAACCCCAGGTGCTCGGCGCCTGGCCGATGCAGATTCTCAACGCTGAGGAAGACCCCGCCGGACTCCCCGGGTTCGATTTTTTGATCGCGATGAGGTTCGCGACGATCTGTCAATCGGCGGTCCGTATCGGAGACGTCATCCAGGTCGGCGAACGCATTTTCCTCGAGGTTCGTGAAGACACTTCATCCCCGAACGGGGCAGGCGAGCTGGTCTCGGTTTCGGTGCGTTCGATCCTCGAGGACCGGATCGCCAGTCCTTTCGAACTGCTGGCTCCGGGGCTGTTTCTCTCGACCTTGTCGCTCAGCGCGCCGGTCCCCCTCGGCTGTTGGCTCAACTTCTTGCCCCAGCCCCTGTCCTTCCCGGCCGCAGGCGTCTCCACAGAAGCTCGGGTACAGGTTCGCTTCAGCGAACCCATGCAGCCGAAGTCGCTGACCCCGTTCCAGAGCTTCATGCTCGTGCGTGGCAACTCCTCCTTGCCCGCAGGCTCGGGGAACATCGTCGTCGGCCGCGTCAACGCATCCGAAGACCTGCGGGTTTTTACCCTCTCGCCTCAGCTTCCACTGCAACATCAGGAGGGTTCCGGCGACGCCTACACCGTGCGTCTGGAGGGTGTCACCGACCTCGCCGGCAACTCCCTTGAGACGGCGTTGCCCTTCGTCGACTTCAACCTGGATTCCGACGAGCCGTCGGTCAACAACGCCGGTGTTGTCATGCGCTTCCAGTCGACGGACGAGGTGGCGCCGTTCGGTCACGACGATCTGCGCGGCCAGCTCTTCTTCAATTTCGAGCGGGGAGTCATCACGCCCCGCCCGGTTACGTTCACGGCCGTGCCGGCTGACCGCTCCCACCCGGTTCCTTCGATCATGGTCCCCTTCCCGCCGGGCGTGCAGACCCCCCTGTCGCCCCTGGGCAGCAAGCTACAGGCCGTGTGGCGCTACGTCGAATTCGGGTGGCAGGTCCAGGACGAGACGCACTACAACGTAGATGTGCTCGGTTTGAGCTGGGCACCGATCGGCGGTCAGGTCATCTCCGACTTCTTCGAAGAGTTCGAGATTGCCCTCGCCCACTCGAGACGCCTGCCCGACGAAGACGTCGATGGGAACCTGCTCCCGAAGCACGAAAATTCAGGCCTTCGGGGTCGGAACAACCTCTTCACGGACAACATCCTGATCGACCCCCTGTCGCCCCAGAAGGTCGTGCACCCACGGGTCCTCGGCTACCGCGTGGACTCGACCGACCTGTTCCTGTCGTCCTCCGGCGTCGTCATGATGCCCTACCCGTTGAACCGCGATCCCCAGCTCGAGCCCGTGACCTACACCTGGAGGGATACGGCGGTTCTCTCGAAGGCCGGTCCCGGCGGTGTCGGTATTCCCCTGGACCGGGAAGTCGGCCAGCCGCTGGCCCTCGAAGACCCTGATCCGGGCCGCATCGCTTCCGCGAACCAGGTGCCCTCCTTCGGGTTGCCACTGCTCGTGGAGTACCGCATGTTCCCCTCCGATCAGGGGTTCGGACTCAACGCGCTGGATATTTCGCTCGCAATCAATTCCTCGGCCCTTCCCGCTTTCCGGGCCTACTCGACAGGTGGCTTCAACACGAGTTCGGAAGCCGTTCGCGTCGATCCCGATACAGAACTCACCCCCAAGGGCGGCTTCAACCCGAACTCGAACCCTCCCGGAAAGCGCACGCGTAGGGCCGATGACAACTCGGTCTACATCGGCCAGCTGGACATCGTCAGCCGAATCAGCCGCGTGCACACCGCCTGGATCAACACGGAATTACCCGCGGCGGATTTTTTCACGCCAGTCGTGCTACCGGGGGGGTCGGATAGGCCTCCCGGAACCGATGTGATCCTCGAGTATCGAGGAGCGGCGAACATCAGCCTCTCGGATGGCGACGACGACAATGCCCCCTTCGACGCTCGACAACTCAATCCCTACGGCGAGATGTTTTCCACCGCTGTCGACGGCGAGATTTCTCTCATCGGCGAGATCAGTTTCGTCGGTACGGACGGCACCTGGACCGATGACATCAACGTCATTGACCAGTCTCGTTTTTTCCAGGTTCGAATCAGCTTCGTGAACAACATTGAGACCGGACGCAACCCCGAGCTGTCCGCTCTCGGATTTGCTTTTATGCCCAGTCTCTAGCACCTGCCAGGATCGTCAACCCTGCCCCACTACCTCCCCAAATCCGGCCCGTCCTCAAGCATGCGATTTCACCCGGTCCCCCTTTTCGGCTTCTTGACCATCGGTCTGTTGGCTTCCTGCTCTTCCGGAAGCGGTAGCAGCGAAGACCCAGGCATCGGCTTCCAACTGGTCATAATCTCCGTCCAAGAAAACGCGGTCTGGAAGATCAACCAGGAGATTCGATTCACCTTCAGCGAAGACGTGGATTTCTCGACGGTCAGCAACAACACGATCAACATTCAGACGACCTCGGGCGAACCGGCGACGGGAACGTTCTTCATGCGTCCCAGCGAGCCGGATACGGTGCTGTTTCAGCCCAACTGCCCGACCCGAGAGGATCTTTCGGACGCGGGCCTGCGGCCCGGCGGCGTCCAGTACGTGCTCACGGTCCCCGGGGCAAGCAGCAATTCGGTCAACACGGTTCGGTCGACGGCCAACGATCTGCTGAATATCACGCAGATCCGCCACTTCCGTACGCCGGTGGAGGTCACTCCGGACGATGCGTTCTTCGATACCACGCTCGGCCCGCCGGTGCCCTTGGTCCGAAGCCTCAATTCCTCGGATATGGACGCCACCTACATTGAATTCGGCGGCGATCCTAACAACCGCGTGTACTTCGAGCGCAGACCCGACCAAACCCTGGTCCTTTCGGCCCCGGACTTTCGGGTGCCGTTGAACCTCTACAGCGACGCCACGACGCAGGTTGCGGTCGTGATCGAGTTCAACCAACCCGTAAACCCCGCCGGGTCCAACCTGACCCCTGATTTGCTTAGCCTGCAGTACCAGGATGCGGGTGGTGTCTGGATTTCTCTGGAGACTCGCGTCGAGCTGGTTCAGAACTGCACCTCAGCGGGGGCCCGCGTACGGCTCGAGCCGATCGGTGTGCTCCCCGCCAATAGCCTCTTGCGGGCGGTCGTGCGCCCCGGGTTCGAGGATCTGACCGGCCAGACCAACAACCTGAACATCGACAACTTTGCCGATGTGGCGATGACCGACGAGATCCTGTTCTCGCCCCCCGTCCAACCCGAGGACGAGGTCAGCGACGAGATCTTCGAGGGCTTTCTGTTTGGGGGTACCGATCCCGATTCGCTGCAGGATCTCGACGCGGCCTTCGACGTTCCCGCCGCCGACTGGAGTGAGGGTCGTCTTTCCGCAGCATTCGATTTCCAGGGTACGGGGGGTCCGGGAAGTAACTTCGATTGGCACGTGGGGTCCGGCGAGATCTTCTTCTTCGACACGACCGCCACCGTCATCATCGGCGGTCCCGATGGAAATCCTGAAACCCAGCAGAACGCGGTCAACGGGATCGTCGACGTACGCAATCTGGTCATCGAGGAAGGCGGTGAGATTCGGGTACAGGGCCCCAACGCCTTCCAGGTTTTCGCGACCGGAACGGTTGAAATCAGTGGCCGTCTCGAGGTCAGCGGCTTCAACGCGCGGAATGTGGCGACGCTCAACACGGGCAATCAGGTAGAGGTTGGTGGAAGCGGGGTCGCCGGTGGCGGGCGCGGCGGTAACGCCAGCGCGGTGATCACCAACTCGACGCCGCGTGGCGGCGTCGGCCAGGGGCCCTTCGGCATATTGAACGCCGGCGGATTGGGTGGTGAGAGTGGCTACGCGCCGAAGGGCGATGGCAAGGACGCGCGTCGGCCCGGCGGTGGCGGAGGCGGGCGCTTCGCCAATGCTGACGACACACTTTCTACGGCTTGCAATAGCTTTGATCACGCCGGTAACGATGGGAATGCGGGGTCGCGGGGCGCCTTGACCGGGCAATCGCCCGCCAAGGGCGGACAGCCCGGATCCGGCCCGTTTGTGGACAAAGACGACACCAACGATTTCCTGGGGGTGCTCGCGGTGCCCGACGGCCCGATCGTTATTGGCGTCCCTTTCACGGGCGGAGTCCAGTCCCTCGTGCGCGGCGAGCTCACCCGCATGCTCGCCGGCTACGGCGGTGGCGGCGGCGGTGATGCCGTCCCCTTCGCTGTCTTTCCCGCCCCCAACTGGAACCCCGGCAGCGACGAAAAAGGCGGTCCGGGTGGCGGCGGAGGCGGTGCCGTTCACATCCGTGCGCTCGGGGAGATCGAATTCGGTCCGTCTGGCGAGATTTTCGCCAAAGGCGGCAGGGGGGCGACGGGCGAGAATACGTTGTTCCTCGATCACGTCGGCGGTACCGGCGGCTCGGGCTCCGGTGGACACATCATTTTAGAATCGGCAGCGCGCATCTTCTTCAACAGCAACAGCGCCTCGAGTGACTTCATCACCGCCATCGGCGGTCCCAAGGTGGTCGGTCCGATGGCGGATATTCCGGCCTGTAATAGCTTCGGCGGTAGCGGCGGGGCCGGCGTGATACAGCTGCACGTTCCCAATGCACTGGATCCCGTGGGGACCAGTGACTTAACGGAGCCGAACCCCAGCGACATTCGGGTCCCCACGCTCGACGTGGGCAACACGGTGGATGAGACGCTCGACAACATCATGTCGCCCATCGGCAAAATCCTGATTCCTACCTTCGGTGCACGGTCCCGGGCGCGATCCAAGTGGATTTCCCTGGGTGGGGCCTCTGTCGATCCCGACGACCCGATGATGACCCCCGATCTCGTGAGTTTCCTCTTCCAAGGCACCGGCTCCGACGGTCGCGTTCTAGACGAAGACCCTGCGGACGGCGTCGTCGACGAGCTCTCGAACATACTTCTTGCCCCTAATGGGGACCCAATAAGCGTCGACGATGAGACGGCTCCGATTCAGTCCAGCGGACTCGCGATGATCTTTCGAGGTTCAGCGCTCAATAACCTGCTTTTCGGGGAGACGGACTCCGTTTCCAACGACATCTACCTGCGCACTCCCGCGCTGCTCAAGAATTTCATCCTGAGGTTGCAGGAAGAAGGCAACACGGCCAACCACATGGATTCGGTCGTGACCTCCGCCACCTACGACGAGGGTAATCCTTTCCCCAGTGACGAGGTGTTGACCATCAACGTCGCGGTCCAGCCGGACGGTATGTCCACCCTGTTGGACTTCACTCCGGCGATGAGCGGCACGATCCAGGTCCTCCTGATCCCGCGCTTCTTCCGCGTGGTGACCGACGGCCAGCCGGACGCCCTGCCGACGGAAGCGTTCGTGAACATTCGCTTCCAGGCCGCGCGCGTCGACGGGATGGGCAACCCCGACGAAGACGATCCGGTCGTGGACTTCACCGGCGACATCTCCCAGTTCAACACGGCCAACATGGCGATGCCCGGTGAGATACAGTTCTTCCGCTTCGAGGTCGAGTTCGACCTCACCGGTGGCGGCGGCACGCTGGACGCGGACACCAAGCCGGTCACGCTGGACTTCCTCCGCATTCCGTACCTGTTCTAGGGTCTCTCGCCGTGTTTCGGCGGATCTACTGCGGCGGGATCCTCCTGCTCCTTCCGGTGTCCTGCGGACCTGGAGGGGGACAGGGGCCCCCCCTTTGGCTTCTGGGCTTCAGCGAGGCCGAACGTCAGGGGGTCGGGTTGAACGAGGAGCTCTACTTCCATTTTTCGGCACCCCTCGACCGGGCTTCGGTCAATCACTCGACCGTGAGGATCACGGACCTCGGCGGAACGCAAGTCCAGGGCGAGTTCCTGACCCAGGATCCGGAGATGGTGATCTTCGTTCCCGACCTTCCGACCGCCCGGGATCTTTCGGACGGGGGCTTTCGGCCCGCGACCCGCTATCAGGTTTCCCTGGCCGGTTTTCCCCGCGTCGATGGCCTGCGCTCGAGCACCGGTGAGATTCTCTCCCAGAGTCTGGTCTTCTGGTTCGAGACCGCGTCACCGCGCGAGGGCGAAGCGCTCTTCCTTGGCTTTCCCGGAGGTCAGCCGAGGTTCGACCTCGATTTCGAGGCGCACGGACATCGCTCCGAGCTGGGCACGCTGGATCCCATCCGCTTGGCCGTCAAGGAAGCGATCGATCCCTCTACGTTGCACACCGAAGACTTCCACTTGAGCACCGAGGCGTATCGGGAGATCGAGCTGGATGTCGAGATCGTCGAGAATCGGCGGGATCGCGCCGTGATCGAGTTGCGGCCCATCAGCGATGCCCCGGGAGTGGGGGGGCGCTCGGCACTGGAACCCGGCGACTACCTGCTCGTCTGTGAGGGGGAAGACGGTGGGGACATCCGCTTGAAGACCCTGGGTGGCGCGCCGGTGGTGGCTCTCTGGCATCCGAAACATCGCACCCTGCGGGTTCGCGATCAGTTGGGTCAGCGGCGCATCGATTTCACCCAGAAGGACCTGTTTTGGTCGGGTCGCCCCGAGGAGAGCGACGCCACCGCCTGTTGGGGTGGGGCGTCGGGTGGGGTTTCGATTCGCTACCCCGGGGTCGCCGGCGACGGGAGCGAAGGGATCGTCGAGTTCGGGCGCAAGCCACACCGGTGGCAGGGCAGACCGCGTCCCGGGGCGTCCGGATCCGTCGGGGACGGGGGAGCCGTGATCGATCTCTCCTCCCGGGATCTCGACGTACATGCCTCCCGGCTCAGCGTTCCTGACGGCACGACCGTCAACCTGGTGGGGGCCGGGGGCTGGGTGTTCCTGCGGTCCCAGGGGACCCTGGTGATCCGTGGCCGCCTGGCGCGCAAGAACGATGGGGGACGACCCCCGGAGGAGCGCGACGCCGCCGGTGTGCGGCCGAACGAAGAGCTCCAAGGGCTTTCGAGAAGGCCCCCCGAGGAATGGCCGGCCCTCTCCGATTGGCTGAAAGCCGCCGCGCGAGACTCTCGGGAGCCGTGGACCGTCTTGATCGCCGGGGGAGAGCTCGAGGTCTTTGGAACGGTCGAAGTGGAAGGTTCCCTGGTCATGATCGCAGGAGGGGAAGTCCGCTTGCACGGCTCGGTCCAGGCCGACCACAAATGGCAGAGCCACAATTCCACCGCGCTTCCCCTTCGCGAGGGGGTGAAGCCCCTGCCATTGCGAATCGATCCGCCGCGCAAGAACCTCCTGGTCGCGCCCGTGCGCTACAGCGTGCAATCGAAGTTCTTCGGGATCCCGGGCGGCGTCAGTTCGTGGGGATCGGCGAGCTTCGAAGGCTCAGAGGGACAGGGGGACTGGCAGGTATGGTTCTTCGGAAAACGGCTTCGGGACGGCGTACTCGAGAGTTTTGGCCGCGTGGCGAACCTGACGTCCCTGGGCAACTGTCGCGAGGTTTGTTTCCGCGTCGACCTGGAGGTGCGCCCGGCACCTGACGAGCCGTGGAACCCGCCGCGGCTCGATAGTCTCACGCTCAGCTGGTCCGAGCCGGCGCGGAACTCGGGCCTGCGGTAAGTGAACAGGACCGGAGCTTTCCCTGGAGTTCTTGGACTTCCCCGGCCCGTGGATTAGAAATCAGGCGCTCGTGATCGCCTTTCCCCTCATCGAGACCGAAGCCACCCCTCTCGTCGCAGCGCTCTTCTTCGGCGTGTTCGGGCTCGTGGTCGGCTCCTTTCTCAATGTCGCCATCTATCGCCTCCCCAAGGAGGGGATGAGCGTCTGGCGTCCCCTGCGCTCGCACTGTCCCAGGTGCGCCCACGAGCTCGCCTGGTACGAGAACGTCCCCGTGCTCTCCTGGGTGATCCAGGGCGCCCGCTGCCGCTCGTGCAGGGGGACGATCTCCGCCCGCTATCCGCTCGTCGAGCTCCTCACAGGGGCGCTCTGGGCCTTGGCGGCTTGGATGGCGCCCAGCGTGTCCCTGGCACTGGTCCACGTCCTGATCCTCTCCGGTCTGATCGTGGCGACCTTCGTGGATCTTGACTGTTTCGAGATTCCCGATGAGGTCTCGATCGGGGGGATGGTCGTGGCGCCCCTGCTCTCGTTCCTGCTGCCCGAGATTCACGCAGAGACGTGGATTGCGAGCCAGCTCTCCACCCCGGCCGAGGGAGGGACTGTCGACGCGGGTGGGGCGTTTCTGGCCTCCCTGACCGGTATGGCCGCGGGGGGAGGGGTCCTCCTGTGGATCGGCTGGCTGGGCAAGAAGCTCTTCGGTCGAGACGCGATGGGGCTCGGTGACGTCAAGCTTCTCGCGGCTGCGGGAGGTTTCATCGGTCCGGGTGGGGTCCTGATGGCGCTCTTCATCGGCTCGCTCTTGGCCTCGGTGAGCGGGGTCCTGAACATCGCCCGTTTTTTTTGTCTGATTCGCTTGCGGGCGCGGGTTCGCAAAGCAAGAAAAAACGCCCTCAGGACCCTCCAGGCGGCTCGCATAGCGGGTCGGTATCTGCCGTTTGGCCCGTATCTCTCACTGGGCGTTGGAATCGTCCTCGTCGATTGGAAAGATGTCGTACAGCTCCTCGAGCGATTCGTCTTTTGACCCGGCAAAACGCCAAGTGACAAGCACCGACGGAACCGAACCACGACCCATGAACGCGCACAAGATCGCCATCCCTTCTATCGCCCTCCTCCCCCTTTTCAGCGCCTGCGCTTCTCCGACGACCCTCAAGGGCTATCAGAAAGAGCTGCGCGACCTCCGCGAACAGGTCAGCGACCTCAAGAGCGAGCGCGCCTCCTTGGTGCGCCAAAGGGACTCCTGGGAGACCCAGCTCGCCGAGGCCAACGTCGTCATCACTGGCCAGCCGGAGTCCGGGGAGGAATACCCCGAACTCGATGCCCTCGGAGGGGTCGACGTCTTCCGCCAGAATGGAAACCTGGTGATCTCGATCGAGTCGTCCGTGAGTTTTTCTTCGGGCAAGGCCACGTTGACCAAGGAAGGCAAGAAGACCCTGCAAACCGTGGCCGGGGTGCTGCGTGCCGACCACGGTGCGGGCGACTACTGGATCGAAGGGCATACGGATTCGGATCCCATCAAGAAGTCCAGCTGGGATTCGAATCGCGCTTTGAGCGTAGGTCGGGCCATGGCCGTTCTGCACTTCCTCGTCGAGGAGTGCGGGATCAGCGACGATCAATGCGTCGTCGCAGGGCACGGCCAGTACGCTCCCGCGGCTTCGAACAAGAGCAAGGCCGACAGGGCGAAGAACCGGCGGGTGGAGATCGTCGTACACGCTCCCGGGGACTGACTTTCGGGAGGGCGTGGAGCTCTGGGGGCTTGGGGGTTAGAATGCGATCCCTTTGGTCTTGATAATGCCCCGGCACTGCCCTGATGAGTTCAGATCCCCGCTCCCTTCGTAATCTCGCATTCGTCGGTCACCCCTCTTCCGGGAAAACCACCCTCCTCGACGCCCTGGCCCAGCGCCTGGGGGCTTCGGATCGCAAGGGATCGGTCGGTGACAAGACCTCGATCTTCGACACCGAACCGGAGGAGCAGGAGAAGCAGCACACGCTTCAACTGGCCGCCGTCCATGCCGAGGCGGAGGGCTGCACGTGGAACCTGATCGACACCCCGGGCTATCCGGAGTTCGGCGCCGATGCCATGTCGGGCATGTGGGCGGTGGAGACGGTTGTCGGTGTCGTGAATTGCGCCGGAGCGGTCAGCTTCAACCTGCGTCAGAAACTGGAGCAGGCCGCCGCGCTCGGGCGGGGGCGCATTCTCATCGTTACCCACGTCGATGGGGAGAACGCTGACTTCGACCAGCTGATCGGCGCATTGCGCAGTTCGGTAGGAGAGATCTGCGTTCCCGTGATGTTGCCCGACCAGAGTGGATCGGGATTCTCCAGCGTTTCCTTAGTGACCGACGGCGACTGGCGCAAGCGCCTGTTCGATCGCGTGATGGATGCCTGCGAGGACGAGGAGGTCGTCATGGAGTACCTCGAGTCCGAGAAGCTCTCCGACGATCAGCTCAAAGCTCATCTGCCGAACGCTATCGCGACGGGTGCGGTGATCCCGGTTCTGGTCTGCAATCCGGACAGCGGCGTCGGCATCGACGAGGTCGTCTCCTGGCTGGCGGCCTTCACCCCGAACCCGACCACGAAGGTGGCCTTCCAGGGGGGGGGTGAGGATGTGCCCTGCGATGCCTCCGGCGATTTCCTGGGCGTGGTGTTCAATGTCAAGAGCGATCCCCACGTCGGCAAGATCTGTCTGGCGCGCGTCCTCAGCGGAACCCTGAACGCCTCGGACGTTATCGGCGAGGCCAAGGGGGAGAAGATCGGTGGGCTTTTCCACGCGCTCGGGGGCAAGAACCGCGAGAGCGTGGACTCGGTTTCCGCCGGCGAGATCGCCGCCTTCTCGAAGGTGGAGCACATCGGTTGGGGTCAATCCTTCACTCTCGCCGGTTCCGACCCCGCGGAGATCACCAGGCCCCAGCTGCAGACGCCGACCGTGGCCCTGGCGGTGCGCCCGAAGAGCCGCAGCGACGAGCAGAAGATCGGACAGGCCCTCGGCAAGCTGACCGCCGAGGATCCGACGTTCCTCGTCACGCCCGATCCGACGACGCACGAGCTGGTGATTTCCGGGATGAGCGACCTGCACCTGCAGGTCGTAGAGGCGCGCTTGAAGCGTCGCTACGGCGTCGAGATCGAGACGTCGCTCCCGCGCATCGCCTACCGCGAGACGATCACCAAGGCGGCCGATGGGCACCACCGCCACAAGAAGCAGTCCGGCGGTCGCGGTCAGTTCGGCGAGTGCTACATCCGCATGAAGCCCGGTGAAGAGGACAGCGGCGTCGTTTTCAGCGACAAGGTCGTCGGCGGCTCGATTCCGCGCAATCTGATCCCCGCGGTCGAGAAGGGGATTCGCGAGCTCGTGAACCAGGGCATTCTGACGCACTCGGAGGTGGTGGACATCGAGGTCGAGCTATACGACGGGAAGTTCCACGCGGTCGATTCGGATGAGGCCAGCTTCAAGAAGGCCGGTTCCTTCGCCTTCAAGGATGGCTTCGGTAAAGCCAGCCCGGTTCTGCTGGAGCCCATCATGAACATCGAGATTCAGGTGCCCTCCGACGATGCGGGCACGATCTTCTCGGACATCACGAGTCAGCGGCGCGGGACGGTGCGGGACCAGACCTCCGCATCGGGGGGCGCGGTAACGGTCATCACCGCGCACGTGCCTTTAGCGACCCTGCAGACCTATCACCGAGACCTGAAATCGCAGACGGCGGGTGAAGGGATGTATTCGGTGAAGCTCGATCACTATGCCCGGGTTCCCGGTGGGGAACAGGCGCGGATCATCAAGGAGTTGGGGAAGAAGGCGGAGGAAGAGTAGGGCAGGTCGGGAGATGGGGAAGGGGTAGCCGGCTGGTGGGGCCGGTGTGCAGGTAGACGGCGATGAGGTAGCGTTTCGTTTGCGCGTGCACGCACAGTAGGGGCAAGCCCCGGTACAAACCTTTCCGGAGGAAACAACTTCCCCTCGATCCTCTCCAATCCCCCTCCAGTTCGTCGTTCCCCGTCTCCGAAAGGCACCGAGTCCCTTTGGACTCCCTTTTCTCTGCCTCCACCATCCAGACGCCAAGGAACGGCGATCCGATGATCACGATGGAAGACCTGCTCGCCCTCCTGGTTCGCAAGGGCGGCTCCGACCTTCACATCTCGACAAATTCACCGCCTCGTTTGAGGATCGACGGTCTGCTTGTCCCTGTCGAGTGTCCCATGTTGACGGGAGATGACACGCGGCGTCTGGCAACCAGCGTCTTGACCTCCGATCAGATCGCAAAGCTGGACCGGGAGCATGAACTGGACTGTTCCTTCGAACTCGAAGGGCAGGGACGCTTCCGGGCCAACGTCTTCTATCAGCGCGGTACCGTCGCCTGCGTCCTGCGGCTTGTTCCGCACGAGATCGACAATTTTGAGGCATTGGGGTTGCCCCGGGGGGTATGCGAGCGCATCTGCAGCATGCGCTCGGGCCTTGTTCTCGTTACGGGAGCCACCGGATCGGGAAAGACGACCACGCTCGCGTCGATGATCGACTACATCAATCATCAGCGGCAAGGGCACATCGTCACGATCGAGGATCCGATCGAATTCACCCACAAGAGCCAGGGCTGCATGGTAACGCAGCGCGAGATCGGTTCGGACTCCCACGAGTTCAAGAATGCGCTGCGCAGCGTGTTGCGTCAGGATCCGGACTTCGTTCTGGTAGGCGAGCTGCGTGACCTCGAGACCATCGAGGCTGCGCTCACGCTTGCGGAGACCGGACACCTCACCTTCGGCACGCTGCATACGGCGGACGCCGTGCAAACGGTCAACCGGGTGATCGACGTGTTCCCGGCCCACGCCCAGCAGCAGGTGCGTACACAGCTTTCCTTCACATTGGAAGCCGTCTTTTGTCAGCAGCTTCTGCCGTCGGCTACCGGCCGCGGTCGCCACCTGGGAGCGGAAGTCATGCTAGCCAATTCGGCCATTCGCGCCCAGATTCGCGAGGGCAAGGGGCACCAGATCTACTCCCAGATCCAGACCGGGGGGCGCGTCGGTATGCGGACGATGGCGTCTTGGTTAGCCGATCTCGTGCGGGCCGGCAAGGTGCGCATGGAAGACGCTCAACGCTCGCTCTCCGACCCCAGTGAACTTCAAATCCTCATCCGATCGGTGGCTTGATGGTCAAGGTATCCGGAAAAATCCGTCGGCTGCTCATCGATGCGGGCCTCGTGACTCAGGAAGAGTGGGCGGACGCCAGACAGACCGGCCAACCGGTCGTCGAGGTCCTTCTCGAGCGGGGGATTCTCTTCGAGGATCGTCTCTTCGAGATCCTCGGCCGCGCCTCCGGGATGCCGCCTGTCGACTTGACGCGCTTCCGGGCGGATCCCCAGGCGCTCGAGGCTCTGCCCCAGGAGATCTGTCAGGAGCACTGCGTCCTTCCGATCGCGCGCAACGGCGAGAACCTCACCGTGGCGGTGTCCGATCCCTTCGATGTCCTGCTCCTGGACGACCTGAACATCTTGTCTTCCTGCCGCGTGCGCCCCGTGGTAGCCCTTCCCGGCGCCATCCGCCAGTCGATCGTGACCGTCTACGAGCGCGACAAGCGCGAAGTTGAAGAGCTGCTCGACGGGGTCGGCGATACGGACCTGACCGTCTCCGAGGACAGGGAGACGGACGATCTCTCGATCGCGGGTGAAGATCGAGATGATGTGCCGGCGGTCAAGCTGGTCAACCTCATGATCCTGCGCGCGTTGCGCGAAAAGGCGAGCGACATACACATCGAGCCGATGGACAAGAGTCTCCGGATTCGCCACCGGATCGACGGTCGATTGATCGAGGCGATGACGCCGCCCAAGTCCCTTCTCGGCGCGGTGATCTCGCGCCTCAAGATTCTTGCGAACCTGGACATCTCGGTCCACTTCGAGCCCCAGGACGGCAAGTTCCAGATCAAGTACGAAGGCCGCAGGATCGACTTTCGCCTCTCGACGCTTCCGGTGGTCGGCGGGGAGAAGGCGGTCCTGCGTATCCTCGACGGCAGCAACGTCAGCCCCAGTCTCGAAGGGCTCGGCTTCGAGCCCAGATGCCTCGGAGACTTCGCGGGAGCCGCCAGCGCGGCCTACGGCATGGTGCTGGTCACCGGGCCGACCGGTTCGGGCAAGTCGACCACCTTGTACGCCGCCGTCAAGGAGATCGACTCGTCCGAGATCAACGTGGTCACGGTCGAGGACCCGGTCGAATACCGCATGAACGGCATCAACCAGGTTCCGGTCAACCCCAAGCGCGGTCTCACCTTTGCCGGCGCACTGCGCTCGATCCTGCGCCAGGACCCCGACGTTGTCCTGATCGGTGAGATCCGAGACCGAGAGACGGCTGAAATTGCGATCAAGGCGGCCCTGACCGGGCACCTGGTCCTTTCGACCTTGCACACCAACGATGCGGTGCAGGCCCTCACCAGGCTGATGGACATGGGCATCGATCCCTTCCTGGTCTCGAGCTCGCTTCTCTGTGTGGCCGCCCAACGCCTCGTCCGGAAGTTGTGCTCGCACTGCCGTGAATCCATCGAACTGCCCAAGAAGGAACTTCTATCGGTGGGTTTTATCGAAACCGAACTCGACGACTTGCAGCTCTACGGACCGCACAAGCGCGGTTGTCCGCGTTGCATGAGCGGTTACCGCGGTCGCCTGGCCGTGGTGGAGACCCTGTCCTTGTCAGAGGCCCTCAAGCGCATGATCGTCGAAGGACGATCCGTACAGGACTTGAAGAAGCAAGCGATAAAGGAGGGGATGTTGACTTTGCGTCGCGTCGGGTTGTTGAACGCGATGCGCGGCAAGACCTCCCTCGAAGAAGTCCTGCGCGTGACGCTGGCTGACTGAGAAACAACGAGAGAAGACATTCGGGAGACGACAATACTGTGGCGATGTTTCAATATGCGGCCAAGGACCCCTCGGGCAGGACCGTCCAGGGAACGATTCAGGCGAACGACAAATCGGAAGCCGTTGCTCACCTGCGTGGAAAAGCGCTGGTCGTTCTCAGCGTCGAGCCCGGTTCGAAGAAGAACAAGAAGGGCAGGTCCGGGACTAAGCGGGCGAAAGTCGGCGGTGGATTGTTCGGGCCCAAGGCGGTGTGCCAGAAGGCCGAGTTGGTCATCTTTACCCGGCAGCTGGCGACCATGATTTCCGCCGGTATCTCGCTTCTGGAGTCGATCGAGGTCCTGGCCGAACAGGCTGAGACTGCGGGCATGAAATTCACCTGCCAGCGCGTGGCTAGCGAGCTTCGCGGGGGCAGTGATTTTTCGAGTTCTCTGGCGACCTGCCCGAAGGTCTTCAACCACCTGTACGTCAGCATGGTGAGGGCCGGTGAAGTCTCCGGACAGATGGACGTCATTCTGGCCCGCCTGGCCGACTACGTCGAATCGACGGAAGAGCTGAAGCGCGAGATCAAGTCGGCCATGACCTATCCGGTCATCTCCCTGATCCTCGTACTCGCGATCACGGCCTTCTTGATGATCGGTGTCGTACCCAGCTTCAAGGACATGTTTGCGGAGCTGGAAGCCCCACTGCCCGCCTTGACCAAGAACGTTCTGGCCCTATCGGAGTGGCTGCAGGCGAAGGGGTACCTGGTGCTCATCGGGGGGGCCGGGGCGATGCTTGCCTTCTCCTTCTTCAAGAAGACCGGGCAGGGCAGGCTTCTCGTCGATCACGCGACCCTCAAGGTGCCGGTCTTCGGCCCGCTCGCAAGGAAGGTCTGTTTGGCCCGTTTCTCGCGCACCTTCGCGACGCTCGTGCGTTCGGGCGTTCCCATCATGGGCACGCTCGACATCGTCGCCGAGACCGCGGGCAACCAGGTCATCGCCAACACCGTGCGCGATGCGCGCGAGAGCGTGCGCAACGGAAACATGCTTTCCGAGCCCTTGAACAGGTCCAAGGTCTTCCCTCCGATGGTGACCCGCATGATCGCGATCGGCGAGCGTTCGGGAGCCCTCGAAACGCTGCTCGAAAAAATCGCCGAGTTCTACGACTCACAGGTCAAGGCCATGATCAAGTCGCTGACCAGTCTGATCGAACCGATGTTGATCTGCTTCATGGGCGGTATCGTCGGTCTGGTCATTCTTTCCGTGTTCCTTCCGCTCATGAACCTCATCGGCGAGATAGGCAACACCTGAGCGAGCAAGGATCCGTCTGGATTCGAGCGCGAAGTGGACTGGGTGCGAATTTCTTCGTGCTCGACGCAATGTTTCGAAAGCGTCAGGAAATCCGACCGCGTCGCTCAAGATGCCGAAACGCGTTCGTCGATAGAAACCGGCGCTGCGATCGCAGGGGACGGGGAAACCCCTCCGGCGAGCGGAGCCGGGCAGCTGTCTTGGCTGTTCCGTTCCACCGGGCTCCGGCTCCGCCAACCCGGTCCATGAATCTCCGGATCCGTCCAAAACCCTGATTTCAAAGGATGGGTCGGCGGGCATCGCAGGACTAGACAACCGAGGTAAGGATGAACACCAAAAAAAACTCCGGCTTCACGCTGATCGAGCTCATGATCGTCGTGGCCATCATCGCGATCATCGCATCGATCGCCATTCCCAAGCTCCTGAGCGCGCGCATCTCCGCCAACGAGAACGCCGCGATCGCGACCCTGCGCTCCATCGCATCGGCGCAAGCCCAGCTCCAGGCCTCTTCGGCGATCGATACCGACGCCGACGGCGGCGGTGAGTACGGCTACTTCGGCGAGCTCGCCGGTACGGACGCGATCCGTGTCTGGACCAGTGGAGGCCCCGCCGTCGGTGCTGCGGCCAACCTACTTCGGCCCGCCATCCTTCCGACGGCTTTCGGCAACATCGCCGCCAGCCAGGTGGAGCGTGCCGGCTATTTGTTCCAGATATTCCTGCCCGACGCCCTCACCGGCGTCAACGTTCCAGGTCTTGCCGAGGCCGCCGCAGGCGGCGCAGGAGGGACGCTCCCCAACTCTGACAACTGTGAGGTGCTTTGGTGCTGCTATGCCTGGCCCTCAACGAAGGACACGACGGGCAATCGCGCCTTCTTCATCAACCAAGAAGGCGATCTGCTCCAGACGCTCAACCCCGAGACTGCAACCAATACCTACGACGGCGCCTCCGCCGCTCCGGCCTTCGGCGCGGCCTACAGCACTGCCGATACGAACGCCACAGGCATGATGGCCCGTCTCGGCATCACCGCCCAGGGCGAGACTCCGACCGACCTTCAGATATGGACGGTGGTCGGCAACTAGCGCCTGAGCGTTCATCGCACACGAAAGACGGGGCGTCTCCGGCTGTGGCCGGAGACGCCCCGTCTTGCGTTTGCACCTAGGGCAGTCCGAAGAGAGCGTTCGCGTTCGCGCTCGTCTGTTCCGCCAGCGAATCGAAATCGTCGCCGCGCACCTCGCACACCGTGCGCAGGACCTCCGCGACATAGGCGGGTTCGTTTCTCTTGCCGCGCCAACCCTGGGGGGCGAGGTAGGGGCAGTCGGTCTCCACCAGCAGGCGTTCCCGTGGGACACGGGCTGCCGCCGCGCGGTTGAAGTCGTTCTTGGGGTAGGTCACGACGCCGGAGAACGAGATGTAAAGGCCGGCCTCGAGATAGGGGGCGAGCTCGTCGGGACCGAAGGTGTAGCAGTGCATCACGCCGCGCACACCTGGAAACTCGGCGATGACCTTGGAGGTGTCGGTGTGGGCGTCCCGGCAGTGAATGACGACGGGCTTGTCGAGCCGGCGGGCCAGATCGAGCTGCCAGTAGAAATTCTCCAGCTGGTCCTTGCGCGGCGAGTATTCCTTGAACCAGTCCAGTCCTGTCTCGCCCACGGCGACGCACTCGGGACGCCTGCACATCTGCTCGATCGTGCAACGGGCTTCTCGACGCCGGCCCTCGTCGTCGTGGGCGGCATCGTGGGGGTGGATGCCCGCCGTGGGAAAGAGATCCGGTTCGCCAGCGCACAGATCGAACGCCGCCTGTGAGGAGATCACGTCGGTGCCGACGATGATCATGCGATCGACGCCGGCCTTGCGCGAGCGGGCCAGCACCTCCTCGCGGTCGTCGTCGAAGCTCTTCCAGTAAAGATGCGCGTGACTGTCGGTGATCATCGACAGTTTTCTTGCAGCACGTTGTCCAGGAAGATCTGGAAGGTGACGTCGGCCTCCCGTTCGATCACCTTGCGGACCAGAGCGCACAACTCGTCCTCGGGGAGGGTCTTGATCAGGGATTGCGTTGCCAGCCGTCGCACGTAGGTGTTGCTGCCCGACTCGACCATCAGGAGTTCGAGTGCCTGGCGCCCTTGTCGGCTTTCGAAGGTTCCCAGCAGGCGCGTCGCCAGGTGACGAAGATCCATCTCGTTCGTAGCGTCCGTCGCCACGAGGCAGAGCAGGTTCGAGCGGTCCTTGTCCGTTTTACGAGCCGCTTCGTCCCACGCGCTCAACATCCGTTCGCGTGGGGGGTAGGTTTGCCCTTTCGGCGGGTCCTTGATCAAGGGCTCCAGGACTTGAAGCGCCAGCTCGGGTGCGGCCGTGGCGAGGAAGGAGCAGGCCTTGGTGCGGATGTGGAGATCGGCGCCGTATTCCGTGATCAGGGGGACCAGGAGCTCGACGGTCTTCTCCGGACAGGTGTGGGCTGCGACGTCCAGGAGACCGGAGAGCACCTCGGGGTAGGTGCTGGGACGATCGTGGTAGACGCGCAGGGCTTCCTCGCCCCAGGCCGGGCCCATGTCGCGTACCCGTTCGAGCAATCGCCTGCGTCGCAGGTACCACTCGTTCAACTCGACCGGCGGGGCATCCGCCGCCATGGGGGTCAGGGCCGCGATCAGGTCGCGAACGTCACTGCCCACCGTCGCTGCACTCGCACCGTTCACTTCCCGGGTCGGAGGGCCGGCCGAGGTCGACCCGGCATCGGCGTCCCCGGCGCACCCGGGAGAGAGTGCGAGGGAGAGGCAGGGCAGGAAGAGCCCGAAGAGCTTCTCGGCGCGTTTCCCGGGTGAGGGAAGGGGAGAGGATTCCATCATCTTAGTAGGGAGTGTTCGTGGCGCGGAGGCTTCCGAAACCGGGTTTCCGAGGCCGGAGAGCCCCGGAACGCTGCGAGCAGTGTGCCAGGCCGAATGCCATTCCGTACGCGGTTCCTTTGCACCAGGAAAGAAATGTGTGCGGGAGCGCACGTTTCTTCCGTGCCCCGGACGGTCCAGGCCACGAAATCAGGCTCGCGCCCCCTGCTCTCCGGTTCTTTCCGTTGCCAGGGGGTGGCGTTTGTATAGTTAGGGGTGACGGGTCCCGTTGGAAAAGCCTGGCGTCGTGTCCAGAGCGGCTCCTATAGTGACCCGCCGCCCCTCGCCCTGTCTCGCTCGTACCATTCTTGGCCTCTTCGGGCGTGGATGGAGCTTCCGGGGCCGCCCTTTCCGCCCTTTCGGTGAGCACGAGTTTCCACGACAGCGACCCCTTTTCTAGATGAGCCTGCGAAACCAACTTCGTCGTGCCTTTCGGCCCGCTTTTCTGACCCGCGTCTCTCTCCCGGTCACCCTCCTGGGGGTCTTCCTGACCGCCTCCTGTAGCAGCGGCGGGGGATCGAGTTCGTCCATGTCCATCGTCAGCTGCTCGCTTTCGTGTTCCGAATCGGCGATTAGCCCGGGGGCCGCGTTCAACTGCAACATCACCGAGGTCTACGTCAATCAGGACATCCGGGTTCAATTCTCCTCCGAGGTCGACATCCTGTCGGTGACGAACAACACCTTCCAGGTCACCAGCCAAGGCACGAGCGGCCAACCGGGGGGGATGACTCCCCCCGGCGAGTTTTCCATCGATCCCAACGATCCCACGGTGCTGGTCTATCGCCCGATGATCACGTTCGACTCCTCGGGCAACCCGATCTTCGGCCTGACCGACGGTACGTCCTACATCCTGGATATCCCCGGGACGATCCTCGATACTCTCGGGCCCTATGTGAAGGGAAAAAACGGGGCGAACAACAGCTCGCGTCTGCAATGCAGCCTGAACGCCACGTTAGGGGTGTTCGACACGAATCCCGGTTCGCCTCTGGTCACGCCCACGGTCACTCAGGTCTTTCCTGGTGAAGACGGCGTGATCGGAACCGAAGACGACGTATTCCTGGCTGGTTTGCCCGCGGCCAACGCGGTCGACGTTGCGTCCACGAGCCCGATCACCCTCCTGTTCAACGACGTCATGAACCCGGGCGTTCTTGTGAACCCGGTGACCCAGACCTCGGACTTCATCGAAGTCTACGTAGTAGCCGAGGGCGGCGATCCGTCCAATCCTTCCGACCAGTCTCCGGTCGACGGTATCTTCCTGCTCGTGCTCGACCAGGATGCGTTGCGTACGACGGTGACCTTCGTGCCGGCGGGGACTGGGTACCCCTCCGGCGATAGTGGCTCCCGCCGGGTCTTCGTCCATTTTTCGCCCCTGATCGCGGACCTCGGGGGCAACTTCCTGATCAACGGCGAGGACATTTCATTCGTACCACAGACGGTCATCTTCGAGCCGATCGTCGTTCTCGAAGACTTCATGAGCCCCCAGCGGGAAGACCAGCTGCGAACCGGGAACACATGGGATGGAGGTATGCTCCTGTCGGGTCCGGGCGGCGGTTCCGGCCGTCTCGGTGATCTCACGGTGTCTTCGGGGGAGGTGGTCGAGCTCAGCACCGACAGCGAGGACTTCTCCGGTGTCGGGTCGCTCGAGATCTTCAATCCCACCAACGTGATCGATCGGCCCGAGCCCTTCGTCGTTGAGGGAGGCCTTTTCGAATTCGCCCGTCTGCGCGTTGACCCCGGTGGGACCCTGCGCTTTACCGGCTCGAATCCGGTGCGACTCTACGTGCGTGGCGAAGCCTCGATCCAGGGCCAGATCGATCTCTCGGGAAGCTCGGGGTTGATCCACACCGGCACCGAGCCCAACGGACTGGGCGGCATAGGAGGTCAGGGGGGACCCGGTGGCGGGAGCGGCGGGTCGGGTGGCCTGCGTCCCGATGGGACCGATTTCGTCTCTGTGCAGGGCGTCCCCAATCCCGGCGCGGGTCCACACTTCGTTACGGGTCCGGACTACTCGCTTCTGAACGGCGAACATGGCCTTGGCCTGCTCTTCCCCGACACCAGTGTCGGCCCCGGGGGAGAACGACGTGCCGGTGGGGAAGGAGGCCTGGCCTGGCCCCAACCGACGGCGTCGAATCCGTCTCTCAACATGCCCAGAAGCGTCGGCGACGTGTTCGGTCTCGAGCTCGAGTACCTCTACAATTGCATCGTTGCAACTCCGGGTGCCCCTGGCGGCGGCGGCGGCTATGCGCTTTCCGGCCTCACCGGGATGGGGAACATCATCGATGGTTCCATTTCGACCACCGAGCCCCCGCCGGGATTTGGCGGCGACAGCGAGACCCTGATGCTGGGCGACCCCGAGCGCTCCCTCGACCCCGACCAGGGGTATCTGCGCGGCGGGTCCGGCGGAGGCGGTGGCGGCAGCCACGTCCAGCTGACCAAGGTGAACGGGATTCCCCTCGACCCTGCGACCCATTGCAGCGTCGACATCAGCGGGGATGCCACGTCGGTCGAGTTCTACCGCTCGCATTCGGGTGCCGGCGGCGGCGGCGGCGGCGGCGGCATACAGATCACCTCCGGTCGAAGAACCGTCTTGACGGGGGTGCTCTCGATCCACGGAGGCGACGGCGGTAGCTTTGACTCCTCGGGGCTCCTCCAAGATCCTCCGGCCCTCGGCCAGGCCGGCGGCGCCGGCGCGGGCGGGGCCGTGTTGTTGCAATCACGGCAGCTCCAGCTGCAGGCGATCCCTTCCCGTATCGATGTCCGTGGTGGCATCGGGGGCGTCGGCCCGTTCGATTCGATCGGTGGCGCCGGTGGACCCGGCCTCGTCCGTCTCGAGGCCGAGACGGTTCCCGACTTCGAAGGCGAAAAGGCCAAGATCGTTCCGACCCCAGGCGAGCTCGAGGACCTCTACGATTCGGACGGCGAGCTGTTGTTCCAGGAGGTCTTGTCCACCGGCGTGTGGACACCGATCGCTGAGGGCCCGTCTGGTTTCAGCGGAGCCCAGTCCTGCTGGATCCAACCCGAAGGCAACTTCTTCCGTCTGCAGTTCAAGGAGGATGATCCGGCCGAGGGGGACCTCGGTTGGGACATCAAGCTGCGTTTTGCGGATCAGGAAGATTTACAGTCCTTCCGGGGTGCGAACGACATCATGGAGGGCGACCTCGAGTCCTTCATGGGCAACGACTTTGGATCGGGCGCGGTAATCGTGCGCTTCCAGGGCGCGCGCGCCGTCGGATCCCTGCTCGATCCTTGCAGTGTTCCCGAGACGGGGGTGTCCAGCCCCATGGTCGGTGGATCGCTCACGGATTGGGTGTCCCATCCTGCTGAATTGAATTCGGGCGATGGCAACCCGACGCAATCGCCCAACATCTTCCGATTCGTGATCCTCTGGGATCGCAGCGACCCCAACTTCGAGGGGCTTGCTGGTCGGCTGGAAGGTGCCACGGACTTGGCGGTCACGCTCATCCCCGACTGATCTCGATCCACCGATTTTGAGTATTGCTGTTCCGAGTCCGGAGACTCCTGCTTCGTAGCGACCGCTTTTTGACGGACGCGGCGTTGCGTGTCGAGTGCGGCCGCGTCGTCGAGGTTCTCGAGAAACCGGGGCGAATTCAAGGGAAGACGGTGGATCTCGACCAGGGCTTCGTTTGCCCCGGCTTCGTCAACGCCCATGCTCACCTCGAACTGGGAGGTCTTGCCGGACGGCTCACGGCCACCGGATTCGTCGGATGGGTTCGGGAGCTGGTCGAGGCGCGAAAGTCGCAGGGCAAGGCGGACTTCGCCCGCGCCTTTGAAGGCGGCGTTCAACGCTTGCTTGCGACCGGAACGACGTGTGTCGGGGACATCGATTCCTCCGGCGTCTGTGAAGAAAGAGCAGCGCCGCTGCGCATCGTTTGCTTTCGCGAAGTACTCGACGCCGGTGATCCGGTGCGAGTGCCCTCGGCCTTGCGTCGGATTCAGCGAGCTCTGCCGAAGAAGCGTCTGTTCCAGGAGGGGCTTTCGCCGCATGCGCCGTATACGACGAGTCCGGAGCTTCTCGCGGGGTGCGCCAAGATCCTCCGGCGTCGCCCCCTGCCGGTTGCAGTGCACTGGGCGGAGATCGCCGAGGAGGAGCCCTGGCTCTTGCGGGGTGAGGGGCCGCTGGGCGAGCTGCTCCGGCCACCTTCAACCCCCTTGGGGCAGCGTGGACTGGAGCTCCTGAAGCGTTCAGGCCTTCTCGATGGACGGCTCTTGCTCATCCATGGAAACCACCCCGCGCGGGAGGACTTCGAGCGGATCGCACGGGCTGGAGCCAGCGTCGTTCATTGTCCCGGAACGCACCGATTCTTCGATCGCAGTGCGTTTCCACTCCGCGATTACCAGAGGGCCGGAATCCCGATCGCGCTCGGAACGGACTCCCTCGCCAGCAACGAGGATCTGGATATGGGGAGGGAAATGGAGCTCGCGAGTCAGAGCTTTCCCGAGGTCGAGCCCCGGGAGATTTTCCGCTGGGCGACCGAGGGGGGAGCCCGCGCACTGGGCCTGGGCGATCGGCTCGGCCGCCTCGAAGCGGGCTTCGAGGCCGATTTTGTTCAGCACCCCCACGAGCCGGCGGACGCCCGTGAGGCGGTCCTGGCTTTGATGGGACCGGCCCGCGCCCTGAAGAGCTGGGTGGCGGGAAGCGAAGTCCGGACGAACGCAGACGCTTGAGTGCTCGAGCCGGGTGCCTGGGCCTGCGGGGATCTCGGCCGGTGGATCACGTACGGGCCTCGTGCCGCTCGACGAAGGCGAGCCGCGACCCCGAAAGGTCCTGATCGACGCGTTGAAGGACAATCCCGACATGCGCCGTAGGTCCGGCGTAATGCCTCGCTAGAATGTCGCCCTGCTCACAGCTGACCTGGTCCGTCCTCGTGCCAAAGCCGCTCAAACCTTCGATGTGTGTTCCTCCCCACATGCCCGAAACAGCTCAGCAAAGAGCACTCGATCTCCTGCGGGCGGAAAAGCGCTTTCTCCTCGCGGGTCACGTCCGTCCCGATGGGGATTGCGTCGGCGGGCAAGCCGCACTGGCCTACGGTTTGCGGGCTCTGGGCAAAGAGGTCGTGATTGTCAATCCAGACTGTCCCGGGAGACGTTTTGACTACCTGTACGAGGGAGCTCCTTTTCAGGTCTTCGATTCCCGGTCGGTTCCCGAGCACGATGTTTGTTGCCTCATGGACATCAACGAACTCTCGCGCTGTGGTGGGCTCGCCCGGCACTTGCGCGAGGCTTCTTCCAAGAAGCTCGTGATCGATCACCACCCTTACGCGGGTGAGCCCTGGTGGGATGCGGCTTACATGGATCCCTCCGCCTCCGCGACCGGCCTTCTCGTTTGGCGGATCCTCAAGCAACTGGGTGTCCAGCTGAATCGTTTTGCGGCGGAAGCCGTCTTCACCTCCCTCGTCACTGACACCGGTTGGTTTCGCTACAGCAACACCGATGCCGAGACGATGGGTGTCGCAGCGGAAATGGTCGGTCTGGGGGCGAACCCGGCGAGTCTCTTCCAGAAAATCTACCAGCGCAACGAACAGACCGAGCCGCAGGCCATGGGGCGTCTGTTGGGTCGTGTGGAGTACCATGCCCATGGTCATCTCGCGGTGATCGACCAACCGCTTTCCGACAATGAGACGGCGCTCAAGGACGGCGATCCCGTGCTGGACCTTCTGCGCGCCGTGGAGACCGTTGAGGTCGTGCTGTACGTTCGTGAACTCGAGCCGGGACTGTGCAAGCTTTCGGCGCGAAGCAAGACCGTGTTCGATGTGAATCAACTCGCACGCCAGTTCGGTGGTGGAGGCCACGCCAAAGCCTCCGGCGCGACGATCAAGGGTAGGCTTTCCGAGGTGCGTGACGACCTCGTTCGCGCCACCATCGAGATGATGGAGCAGACGTGAAGACCGCGATCATCTCCGACTTACATTCCAACCGCGAGGCCCTGGAGGCGGTCCTCGCGGATATCGGAAGGCGTAATGTGGATGACTTGCTCTGCCTCGGAGATGTCGTCGGTTACGGACCCGAACCTGAGTTTTGCGTCGATGTCGTACGCAAGAAAGCCCGCTGGTGCCTCATGGGCAACCATGACGATGCGCTGTTTCGGGACGCCTCCGACTTCAATCCGTACGCGCGGGGCGCAGTCGAGTTTACTCGCCGCCGGCTGAACCCCCGCTGGTGGAGTTCCGCCGAGAAACGCGTACGTTGGAAGTGGTTGAAGTCTCTGCCGTTGCGAATGACCGAAGGCCGGTTCCTGTTCGTGCATGGCTCGCCCCGCGATCCCGTGCGCGAGTACGTGCTGTCGACCGACGGAATCCTCAATCCCGAAAAGCTACGCTCGATCTTCTCCTCCTTCGAACGCATTGCCGTCGCCGGACACACCCACCAGCCTGGCATTCACGACGAGTCCATGCGCTTTCATGGCTTGAACGGCGAGCAGCGGCTGACCATCGGATTCGAAAAGGGTCACAAGTACTTTGTCAACGTCGGATCTATCGGTCAGCCGCGCGACGGCGATGCACGTGCTTGCTACGCGGTGCTGGAAGAAGACCGTGTGAGCTGGTACCGCGTGCCCTACGATTTTCGCATCACACAAGAGAAGATTCTGAAGACCGGCGTGCTGAACGAGCTCCTCGCACGGCGGTTGGCCATGGGGAAGTGAGCGACCTAGCGTCGTACGAGATCCTTCAAGACGTGGCGGAAGACCTCGGGGTTCTTCTTGAGTCGACGTGTGCTGTAGGCGCGCCAGTTCGGGCCGTAGGGCACGTAGACCCGTACCGGGTGTCCCGCGTCCCGCCAGGCCCTCCAGAGTGGGGTACGAACGCCTAGGAGGACCTGGAATTCGTATTGGTCCTGGCCGATGCCCATGGACTTTGCAAGAGCCACCAGCTCTTCGGCCATCAACTCGTCGTGCGTCGCGAGGGCGACGAAAGCTCCGCGCTCCCATAACCGGCGAGTACCTTCCAGGTAGGCCTCGCGGATCGGCGTCGGGTCGGTGTAGGCGATCCTCGCTGGTTCGAGGTAGACACCCTTGACCATGCGCACGTTCAACGGTCCCTCCAAGAGGGCGTCGATATCTTGGCTGGTGCGTAACAGCCGGGATTGCAGTGCCACGCCGAGGCGTTGTGGGGACGATTCGCGTATGCGTTCAAAGATGCGCAGCGTTGCATCGGTCGTCGTGTGGTCTTCCATTTCGATCCTCACGAACGAATTCAGCGTGTCGACGTGCTGTACGAGCTGGGAATAGAGCTCATGGGCCAGTTCCTCGGAGAGCCGCAGGCCCAGATGGGTCGGTTTGACCGAGATGTAGGCGTCGATCTTCCGCTCCCGCAGGGCGTCGGCCGCTGCGGCGTATTCCCCTGCGATCCCGCGGGCTTCGGTCTCGCTGGCGACGTCCTCGCCGAGGATGTCGAGTGCGCCCCGAAAACCCTCGCTCGTCAACCCGGCCAGTCGTTCGACAGCCTGCTCGAGCCTTTCGCCCGCGATGTAGCGCAAGGACATCATCCGCATCAGGCGCGTCGGCACGACAGGAAGGGCTGCGAGTGCGATGCGATCGAGGACGCCCATCAGGCGGGGGATTCTAACCTTCTCCCGCTATACCATAGGTGAGCATGAACCCCAGAATTGTCTTCATCACCCATCCCCAGGAGGGGGCGAGGGATTTCGCCCGGCTGCTGATCGAGCGTCGCGTCGCCGCCTGCTGCAACCTGGGCGCCGTGACCAGTATTTATCGCTGGGAGGGTGAGGTGCACGAAGAGGGGGAGATCCTCCTGACCGTCAAGACCGTGGTCGAGCACCTTCCTGAGCTCGAGGAAATTCTGAACGACCACCACCCCTGCGATGTGCCCGAGTGCATCGTGCTCGAACCCGAGCACGTCGCCGCGTCCTACCGCGCGTGGCTCACCCGCGAGGTCCAGAAACGACCGTGAGCGACGAGGCCGCCAGCCCCCGCATCCGCCGGATAGGAGGATTCCTGGGTCCCGGGCTCTTCATGGCTCTTCTTCTGTGGCCCGATCTTCCGCTCGATGGGCCCCAACGTCGGGTCGCGGCGGTCACGGCCTGGACCGCGCTCTGGTGGGTCACCGCCGCCTTGCCCATCGGCGTGACTTCGCTGCTTCCGGCGGTGTTGCTGCCGCTTCTGGGGGTCATGAGTTCGACCGCGGTCGCTCCGCTGTACATGAACAATCTCGTGCTCCTGTTTGTGGGCGCCTTCATCGTGGCCCTGGGACTGGAGCGTTGGGGAGTGCATCGCCGAATGGCGCTGGCGATCATCGCTCGCGTTGGAACGGGGCCGCGCCAGTTGATTCTGGGGTTCATGGTGGCCTCGGCGCTGCTCTCGTTCTTCATCAACAACACCTCGACGACGCTCCTGATGCTTCCCATCGGAATGGCGTGCATCGCAAGCCTGACTGGCAAGGACGGGAAGGAGGGCGGGCCTTTCGCCATGGCGTTGCTCCTGGGCATGGCGTACTCGGCCTCGGTGGGAGGGGTGGCGACGCCCGTGGGGACGACGCCCAACCAGGTTTTCCTGGGGCAGTTCAGGGGCAAGTATCCCGATGCCCCCGAGCTCTCGTTCAGTCAGTGGGCGCTCGCGTGGATCCCGTTGGTCATCCTTTACCTGCCGCTGGGTTGGTTGCTCCTGACACGCTTCGCTTTTCGCATCCCCGCAGGATCGGGAGCCCGTTCGGACACCATCGCGAAGGAGCGCGAAGAGCTCGGCCCCATGCGGGGCCCGGAGAAGTGGATGTCAGCGGTCTTCGTGCTCACGGCCTTCCTGTGGATCACGCGCGTGGACCTCGACCTCGGGGTCCTGAAGGTTCCGGGATGGGGCGACCTCTTCAGCAGCAGCGAGGGCCGCAGCAACGTGTCCGATGCCACCGTCGCGATTGCGATGGCCATTCTGTGCTTCCTCCTCCCCGTCGGAAAGGGCCGGCGCTTGATGGACTGGGAGACCGCGCGCCGGTTGCCGTGGGAGATCCTGCTCTTGATCGGCGGTGGCTTTTGCATTGCCGGCGCCTTCGCGGCTTGCGGACTGGACCGCCTGGTGGGGGAAGCCCTGGGCCCCTATCTGGCGACCCTGCCCGAGATCCTGGTGGTGGCCCTGGTCGTGGCACTCATGGCCGGGTTGACCGAGATCACCTCCAACACGGCGACGACCGCCGTCTTGCTGCCGGTTCTGGGCGAGGCCGCCGTCTCGGCGGGAATGTCACCGCTCTTCACGATGATGCCGGCGACGATCGCCGCCTCGGTGGCGTTCATGTTGCCCGTCGCGACCCCCCCCAATGCGGTGGTCTTTTCCTCGGGGCTCGTGCCGGCCACCACCATGGCAAGGGTGGGTCTGTGGATGAATCTGCTCCTGATCGTGCTCGTGACGGCGACTTTTCACTGGTGGGTGCGGCCACTCCTGGGCATCGAAGCGGAGCTTCCGGCGTGGGTTTCTCAAGGGATCGAAGAGAGCGGCCGATAGCCACCTGGAAAGCCATGTCGATCGCTCTCTCGTTCTTCATTCTCGCGCCGCTCTTGGCGCAGAAGACCGATTCGAGCTCTACCAGGGATTCGTTTGCCTCCGGGTCGGTCACCGAGCTCTTCATCGGGCGTGCTTCCGGGGCGCAGGTGGTCTATTTTCGACTCGATCGCGGCACGGTCGGCGAAGCCTCACCGCGCGAAGCGCCCCTGGGGTTGGGGCGCTGGATCCGCACGCCGGGGCGCGGCTTCGGCGAGCATCGCTCCGAGGTGGAGTTGCAGTTCTTCGAGGCCGAGACGCGCCTGAGCCACGTCGAGACGATGTTGCCCGGGACACGCAAGCTGCTCTGGCGCGAGGTGCGCCCGCAGGGGGGCCGTACGCTCATGCTTTCGGGTGCTGCTTCCTCGGGGTTTACCGTGGTCGATAGCACCCAAGGTGGGGTTCATCGATCCTCGCTGGGAGGGGCGCGCGGTCTATTGCCGCTCGAGCTCGTCGAGTCGGTGCGCAGGGGTCAGACCTACATGGGGACCTTTCCGATTTTCCAACCGCTGGGTGGGCGCTTCGAAGAGCTGCAAGTTTTCACTGCGGATAGCCGTGACGAGAACGGTTATGCGGTGGTGGAATTACGACTGTCCGAAGACGACGGAACGCTGCGGGCGGACTACCGTTTCCGGCGGGGAGAGCTGGTCGAGTTTGGCTGGCGCGCCGACGGACCGCGGGCGAGGAGGATTTCGGCAACGGAACACGCGCACTGGCAGGCACTCTTCGCCCCTCCGCAGGATCCGAAGGACGATGCGTCCGAACGATCCCACAGGTCATCTTCGACACCCACGGTCGAGGGACCCAACTCCCCCAGGCGCTAGCGAGGCTGCCCTCGGACCGACGGGGCATGTCGGGCTTGCCCGGGCTCTTGTCGTCCGGCCCTTGGAATGGCTTCGCTGCTCTGTAGGCGAGGCAACGGCCCATTTTGACAAAGCTTACACCTGACCCTGGAGCAAACTACGGGGGTTGCCAGCTATCCTATCCGGTACGAAAATGCCGAAGCTTCAGCCCCTTCTCGTTCCGTCGCCCGTGCTGCTTCTGCCGGTGTTCGGATGGATCCTGGCAGCGTGTCAGAGCGCCGATGAACTGGTTGCGGACGCCGATCGCGAGGTCTACGAGATCATTCGCGAGCGGCGTGCCGAGCTGGGTGTCAACGGGGAGTTTCTGGTCGCACCTCCAATCGACACGCTGCGCCTGAGGATCTTGTCGGGACAGGAGAGTGAGGTTCCACCACTGACCCTCATTCAGGCCCTGGAGATTGCAGCCGAAGGCAACCGAGACTACCAGAGCCAGCGCGAGGCGCTGTACCTGGAAGCCCTCGACCTCACTTTGGAGCGCTGGGACTTTTCCGTACAAGAAAGCGGTTTCCTGGGGGCTTCGGTGCTGGGCGTAGCAGGGCAAGCGCAGCAAGGGACCGGGTCGGGCGTACTGGGCTTCGATCGACTCTTCGGTTCGGGGCTGAAGATCATCAGCGACATAGGCTTCAACTTGGTGCGCGATCTCAGCCGAGCGGATGGTTGGGACCTGACCACGAATCTCACGCTGGGCATCACCCAGCCGATATTGCGCGGTTTCGGCAGTCACATCGTTGAGGAGCCGCTGACGCAGGCCGAGCGCAACATGCTCTACCAGGCACGAGCCTACGAGACCTTTCGGCGCAACCTGGCCGTCGATGTGGCCGACCGCTTCTTCAGCATCCTCTCGCTCTACGATCGACTCTCAAACGAAGAAGCGAACTACGCGCGGCGAATCGCCTTGCGCGAACGTAACGAAGCTTTCGCCCAGGCGGGCCAGCAGTCCGAAATTGAAGTAAACCAAGCGCGCCAGGATGAACTGAGCGCACGCGACCGTCTCGTCGAGGCGCGTCGTTCGCTCGAGACTTCGCTCGACAACTTCAAGTTCTTTCTCGGGCTTCCGATCGAGACACCCATCTCGCTGGATCCGAGCAGTCGCGAGCAGATAGGTAGCCTGGAGCAGGCCGGGATCGAAGTGGGGGAGGAACAAGGCATACGACTCGCCCTGGAGCGGCGGCTGGACTACCAGACCACGCTGGACCGCGTCACGGACGAGGAACGTCAATCCATCGTCGCGGAGGATGCACTGCGGGCCGGTCTGGATGTCTCTTTGGCCGGCACGGCCACGAGTGAGGTCAACAAACCGGCGAGCTACCGCGGTGACGACTTTGTCTGGGGGCTCGGCATCAGCTTTGACGCTCCCTTCGACCGTCTGCCCGAGCGTAATGCCTACCGCGCATCCTTGATCAGTCTGCAGGCCAGTCAGCGCACTGCAGAGGAAGCGACCGACCGCCTGCACTCGGAAGTTCGCAGGGCGATGCGCGACCTCAGCGCTGCCCGCGAGATCTATGCAATTCAGGAGAATGCGGCCGCCCTGGCCAGTCGTCGGGTGGAATCCACCGAGCTCTCCCTGGAGGCCGGACGCGCCGACACGCGGGATGTCCTCGAGTCCCAAGATGCCCTTATCGCGGCCCAAAACGAGGCCTCTTCGGCGTTCACCGTATCCATCCTGGCCAGCATCGCTCTTTTTCGCACGATGGAGTGCATCCTGGTCGACGAGAACGGGCTACAGATCGACCTCGCGCCTTTTCAAGAGGTGGAAGAACAGGAATCTCCATGAGCAAGAAGCAGAACAAGTTCGGCTACGTCGTGATGGGACTCGTCGTCATCATCGTCGGGGGTTGGCGGCTTGCCGGCAGCGGTTTCGGCTCTGAGAGAGGCGTCGGGGTCGAGGGGGTGGCCGCCAGACGCGGTCCATTGAAGATCAGTGTCGTCGAGCGGGGAAACTTGAAGGCGACCGACAGCGTCGACCTGGCCAGCGAGATCGAGGGATCGACGACCGTTTTGTGGCTGATCGATGAGGGCGTGCTGGTGCAACCTGGAGACAGAGTGTGCGAGCTCGATACAGCCAATCTGGTCGAGCGCCGCGTCAGTCAGGAGATTTCCGTCCAAAACACCGAAGCAGCCTTCATCAAGGCCCAGCAGAACCTGGCGATACAGAAGAGTCAGAACGAATCGGACATCAAACGCGCCGAACGCGAAAAGGATTTCGCCCGTGCCGACTTGAGGAAGTATCTCGAGGGGGACTGGCCCCAGGCAAGACAAAAGGCGGAGGAGGACATCGTCATCGCCGACGAAGAACTGACCCGGGCGCGCCAAGATCTCGAATGGTCGAAAAAGCTCTTCGAAAAGGGTTTTCTCGAGCAGGCCCAGCTCGACGCGGACGAGCTGGCGGAAACCCGCGCGGAGATCGGGCTCAATCAAAGGCGTCGGGCATTGCAGCTACTCGAGGAGTACGACTTCCCGCGCCAGAAGGCCGAGCTCGAAGCCGACGTTGAGGAGAAGATCCGGGAACTCGAAAGGGTCAAGTTGCAGGCGGCTGCGAAACTGGTCGACTCCGAGGCCAACAAACGAACCACCAAGGCTCGTTTTGACCTCGAGGCCGAGAAATTCGACAAGCTGGATTCTCAGATCGAAAAGGCCGTGCTGGTCGCCCCCGTGGCCGGAATGGTCGTCTATGCGGTCGAGGACCGCGGCCATTGGGGCGGCGGCGAGCCCATGCAGGAGGGCGCGAACATCCGGGAGCGTCAGAAGATCATCACGATCCCCTCCTCCGAAGGCTTTGTCGTGGAGACCAGTCTGCACGAAAACGTCCTCGAAATGGTCGATGTTTCGCAGCCCTGCGTCATCAGCGTCGACGCGTTGTCCGAGCTCACCTTTACAGGCCGCGTGAAGTTCAAGGCCGTCCTTCCGGACAAGCAGTCGTGGTACTCGAATCCGGACATGCGGGTCTATCGCGCCGAGGTTCAATTGATCGACATCGACCCGCGCCTGCGACCGGGGATGTCGTGCAGCGTCGAGATCCTCGTCGATCAGATCGAGGATGCCCTGTACATTCCGCTCCAGTCGGTGTACCTGGATGGCGGCCATACCATTTGCTTCGTGTCCGAAGCCATCGGAACGAGCAAGCGTTCGATCGAGGTCGGTCAGAACAACGGGCGCTTCGTTCATGTGGAATCGGGATTACACGAGGGCGAGATCGTGTGCCTTGCTCAGCCGGTTGGATTTTCGCTCGAGCCGGCCAAGGAAGAGGCGGAGGCCGACGAGTGGAGCGGCCCTTTTCTGGAAGCAAGCGGCGGTCAGGAAGGAAAAAATCCTCAGGTGCGGACGGCCGAACCCGAGGGTCCCTCGGGCGGACAGAAGAACCAGGGGGCCGGAGCCCGTCGCCGTGGCACGCAGGGCCAAAGGGCCCGCAGTTCCCAACTCCAGGGCGGGAAGTACGACGGCAAGTAGCGTGAATCGAGCCGTTGCCGAACTGATCGAGGTCGAGCGTATCTACCGCATGGGAGCTGAGAAGGTCCATGCGCTCGACCGCGTTTCCTTTCGGGTGGAAAGGGGGGAGTACTGGTCGGTCATGGGGGCCTCGGGCAGTGGAAAGTCGACCCTCTTGAACGTCATGGGTTGTCTCGATCGCCCTACCAAGGGGTCCTATCGGTTGGCCGAACGCGACACGGGGGTCATGGACGATGACGAGCTTTCCGAGCTGCGTTCTCGCAAGCTGGGATTCATCTTTCAGTCCTACAACTTGATCCCCCAGCTCGATGTTCTCGAGAACATCATGGTCCCGCTCTTCTACCAGGACGAGCCTCCCGTGGACGGGCTTGAGCGCGCGGAGTCATTGGCCCGGCGGACCGGCCTGGCAGACCGTATGAGGCACAAGCCCAGCGAGCTATCCGGAGGTCAACAGCAGCGCGTCGCGATCGCCCGTGCGCTGGTGAACGACCCCGAGCTCATTTTGGCGGACGAGGCAACGGGCAACCTCGACAGTCAAACCGCTGAAGAGATCCTGGATCTCTTCGACGAGCTCTGGCGCGAGGGCAAGACGTTGGTCTTCGTGACCCATGAAACGCACGTGGCGGCACGTGCCAGCCATGTATTGCGGATGCGGGACGGGCAAATCGAGGAAATCGAAGTGCGTGAGCGCGCAAAAGAAATCCAAGGGCGACCGGCGACCGAGGCGACCTGTTGAAGTCGAGCTCCTTCGCGCGCGCCTTGAAGACCGGCGTCAACAGTCTGCTGCTGCACAAGTTGCGTAGCCTGCTGACGACACTGGGGGTTCTCTTCGGCACTGCGAGCGTCATTTCGATGCTGGCCATCGGTGAGGGAGCCAGCTACGAGGCTCAAGAGCAGATCAAGCAGCTGGGCAGCCAGAATGTCATCCTCCGCAGCATCAAGCCGCCCGAGGATCCCAATCAAGGTGAGCGGACCTCGCGGGTCATCGTATATGGGCTCAAGGATGAGGATCTGAAACGTATCGAGGAGACCTTTCCCGCCGTCAAGCAGGTCGTACCGATTCGGCAGCTCCACAAGGAGATGAGTTTCCGCAACCGTGCCATGGCCGCGCGCGTTCAGGCGACGCGCCCGCTGTATCAGGAACTGACCGGCCGCGTCGTCTGGGAGGGGCGCTTCATCACGCAAGAGGACGAGCGCACGCTGAACACCGTCTGCGTTCTGGGAACCGAAGTGGCGCGCTATCTCTTTCCGCTGGAGACTTCTCTGGGGAAAAGGGTCAAGGTCGGTGGTGACTATTTCAAGGTCGTGGGAACGCTCGCGCCGCGGGTGCGCTTGTCGGACGATCCGGCCGTGCCCGGAGAGGATTTGACCGGTGAGGTCTTCCTTCCGTACGAGACGGCGCGCAAGTGGTACGGCAAGTTGCAGGTCAAACGCCGCGCCGGCGGCCGCGACATGGAAGAGGTCGATCTGCACGAGATCATCATCGAGGTCGACCATCCCGAAAATGTGACCGTCGTGGCGTCAGCTGCGCGCGAGATGCTCTCTCGTTTCCATCAAAAGAAGGATTACGAGGTCGTCGTGCCGCTCGAACTCTTGCTGCGGGCCGAACGCACCAAGGAGATCTTCAACATTGTGCTCGGGTCGATCGCCGGCATCAGCCTACTGGTCGGCGGCATCGGAATCATGAACGTCATGCTGGCCACGGTGACCGAACGAACGCGCGAGATCGGCATCCGCCGCGCCCTCGGCGCCAAGCGCCGCCACATCGTCATGCAATTTTTGGTCGAGACGGTTTGCCTGTCGGTCGGTGGAGGACTGGTCGGCGTCGCCGTCGGCCTCCTGATTCCCTACATCGTTCAAGAGGCCGCCGACATGCCCACGATCGTGACGCCCACAGCGCCAATTCTGGCCTTCGGCATCTCGGCCGGCGTCGGGGTGCTTTTCGGGATCTATCCGGCCTGGCGTGCGGCGGACATGGATCCCGTCGAAGCACTACGGCACGAGTAGCTACTGGTCAAAGAGCGGCGCGCGCAGGGCAAGAGCTTCTGCCAGATGGATTTCGTGGACCTCTTTGCGCCCTTGCAGGTCGGCCAGTGTGCGTGCGACACGGCGCAGACTTTGCACGCCGCGAGCGGACAGGTCGCGTGTCTCGGCGACCTTTGCAAAGAAGGTGCGGGACGCTGGATGGAGGGGTACGTGTTCGTCGAGTCCGTCCGTGTCGAGTTGCGCGTTGCAGATACCGTCTTGACGTCGCTGCATCCTGGATCGAGCTTCGCGGATTCTCCCTTCGATCGTCTTGTTAATGGGCGTCGACTGTTTTTCTGAGCTGGATTGTGCGAGTTCTTCGATACCGGGTGGGGCGAGTTCGACGCGCAGGTCCATGCGGTCCAGGAGCGGTCCCGAGATGCGACGGCGATAGCGCCACACCTCACTGGGAGAACACTTGCAGGTCAGCTTTGGGTGTCCTCGATAACCGCACGGGCAGGGATTGGCGGCGCAGACGAGGTGGAAGTTTGCGGGGAACTCGACCGTGCGCGAAGCGCGGGCGATGAGCACGCTGCCGGTTTCGAGGGGTTGGCGCAGGGCCTCCAGCACCTCGCGTCGGAACTCGGGCAGCTCATCCAGAAACAGGACCCCGCAATGTGCCAGGGTGATCTCCCCGGCATGCGGCGGCGAGCCGCCGCCGATCAGTCCCGCGTGGCTCGTCGTGTGATGGGGTGCTCGATAGGGGCGCTCGGTGGCGAGCCCCCCCGGCCAGCGTCCCAGGGCGGAGAGGACGCGCGTGATGTCCAGACGCTCATCCAGGTTCGGCGGTGCGAGGAGTTCGATCAGAGCTCCCGCGAGAAGCGACTTGCCGATCCCCGGCGGCCCCATGAAGAAGAGCGCGTGTCCACCGGTGGCCGCCACCGCCAGGGCGTGTTTTCCCGCAGCCTGTCCCCGGATCCCTGCCAGGGCTCTGGACGTTCGCACGGACGCCGGCTTCCCTTGCGCATCTGCTTCGTCGGCTCGCGGTGTTCGGACGCGTTCGAGTCCCTGTTTGTTGACCACCCAGTGGACGATCTGTTTCAAGTCGTCGCCGGCCAGCACCTCGATGCCGGGGAGACAAACCGCCTCGGCGGCCGTCGCAGGTGCACACACGATGCGCTTGATGCCGGCGCGCTTGGCGGCTTCGGCGGCGGCGAAGCCCCCCGGCACGGCGTGCACCCGCCCATCGATGCCCAGCTCGCCGAGAAACAGGGTTCCGTTGAGCATGCGCGGGCTCATGTGTCCGCAGGCTGCTGCGGCACCGAGGGCGAGGGGCAGATCCAGGCCTTCTCCGCCCTTCTTCAAGCCGGCGGGGGCGAGGTTCAGGACCAGTTTCCCGTTCGGGACGTGCAGCTGGTTTTCCTCGAGTGCGGCCATCAGCCGACTGCGGCTTTCGCGAATCACGGCATCGGGAAGCCCGGAGAGCTGGAGCTGGGTCCGCATCCGCTGGACCGGTTCGAAACGGGCTTCGACCGAGACGAGATCTGCTTCGGTCCCGACCAGCGACACTCCGAACACCCGCACCGTGCGCACGAACGCTAGACCCCACATCCCCCTCGCAGGTTGCGCCCAAAGCTGGATAATCTCCGTCCATGGACACCTATTACAATCCGAAGGATCTCGACAAGTTCCCCCAGATCGCCGAGCACGCCCCGGACCTGGGTGCGAAGTTCTTCGACTGGTACGGATCGGTCTTCCAGGACGGCGCCTTGACGGCGCGTGAAAAATCGTTGATCGCCCTGGGCGTTGCCCATGCCGTGCAGTGCGCCTATTGCATCGACGCCTACACGCGTGACGGTCTCGCCAAGGGGTGCGACCCCGAACAGCTGACCGAGGTCGTGCACGTTGCGGCGGCCATCAAGGGTGGCGCGGCCCTTGTGCACGGGGTGCAGATGAAGAACGTGATCGAGGAGCGGGGAATGTAGCCGAGGCCCCATCTCGTCCCAAAGTGCCCTTTGTTCCGTGTTGCGCGGCTTGCGCGTCAAGGCCGCGGCCTGCGCGCTTGCTTCGCACGGACTCTGCGGCGATGCTCGTTCCCCATCCAGCGAACATCCGATATGACCGAACGCCTCAAGGAGAGCTCGAAGCGTCTGAAAGTCCTTCCCACTTTGAAGCGGCGCGGGGCAGAGCTGGCCTCCCCCGAGGCCCAGCTTGCACTGCTGGATGGGATCGATGTGCAGGATCCGCTCGGCGGCGATTTCGATCGCCATCTGAAGCGAGCCGGGATCTTCCCCCTGCGAGCGAAAGACATCGAGATCTTTCAGCTCAACCTGGGGCGCGTCTGCAACCAAACCTGCGTCCACTGTCACGTCGATGCCGGGCCGGATCGAAAGGAGGATATGTCGCTCGAAACGGCGCGCCGGTGCATGGCTGTTCTGGCGCAAACCGAAATCCCGACCGTGGACATCACCGGAGGGGCGCCGGAGATGTCTGGCTCCTTTCGCTATATCGTCGAGGAATCCCGCCGCCTGGGTCGCCACGTGATGGACCGGTGCAACCTGACGATTCTTCTGGTCCCACGCTATGGGGATCTCTCCGGATTCCTGGCGGATCACAGGGTCGAGGTCATCGCTTCGTTGCCGCACTACAGGCGGTTCAACACGGACCGCCAGCGCGGCGACGGCGTGTTCGAGAGTTCGATCGAGGGATTGAAACTGCTGAACTCGAAGGGCTACGGTCGCGATCCCGAGCTGCGGCTCGTGCTCGTGACGAATCCGGTCGGCGCGTACCTCCCTGCGAATCAAGCTTCACTCGAAGAGGAATGGAAGCGCGAGATGAAGCGCCTGCACGACGTCGATTTCGATGCGCTCTATACGATCACGAACCTGCCTATCAGCCGCTACCTCGAATGGTTGTCGGCCTCCGGCAACCTCGAGCGCTACATGCAGGAGTTGGTGTCGGCCTTCAACCCGGGCGCTGCTGCGGGTGTCATGTGCCGCAACACCCTTTCGATCGGGTGGGGGGGCGAGCTCTACGATTGCGACTTCAACCAGATGCTGGAGCTGGGGTTGGCGTTCGGCGCGCCGCGCCACATTTCGGAGTTCGATTTCCAGGAGCTCTCGCAGCGGCGTATCGTGACCGGCCGCCACTGCTTCGGCTGCACGGCCGGTGCAGGGTCCTCCTGCGGCGGCAGCCTCGAGGGGTAGGCGATTTGCTCGCCTCCGCCCAGCGCTTCCTCGTCGTCGCTTTCCTGGTCGGTGCCGCCTGTCGAGGGCCGGCGGAGACAGGGCCGAACGAATCCCACCGGAGCGCGTCCGCGGCGAACGCCATCGTCGTTTGCGGGCAGCGGTTTCCGATCGACGTTCCGGTGGTCCTGTGGACCGAGCCGCCCTACTACGACGCTTCCCGCAGGGGACCGCGCTTCGGGGCAGCCGCCTCCGATGACCCCGGAGAGCTGCGCTACCATCCCGGTCGCAAGGCCCGCGATCCGGAGCTAGCCGCACAGGTCGAAGGCGACGGATGGTCCCTGGAGCATCTGCGGCGGCAAGTCGATCTCTTCGTCTTGCATTACGACGCGGCCGGCACCTCCCAGAGTTGCTTCAAGATCCTTCACGATCGCCGCGGGCTCTCGGTTCACTTTCTGCTCGATGTCGACGGCACCATCTATCAGACGCTCGACCTCAAGGAACAGGCGTGGCACGCGCGTCAAGCCAACCCGCGCTCGATCGGTGTCGAGATCGCTAACATCGGCGCCTACGAGCCCGGCGCAATGAGCCCGCTCGGCGAGTGGTACCGGGAGGGGACCGACGGGGTGGTCATGAGCTTGCCTGGGGTTCTGGGCGAAGGCGGCGTGCGTACCGAGGATTTTGTCGCCCGTCCCGCGCGCGCGAACCGTATCCGCGGCGAGGTGCACGGTGCTGTCTATGAACAGTACGACTTCACGCCCGAACAGTACCGTTCGCTCATCGCCTTGACCGCGGCCCTGATGGATGTGTTTCCTCAGATCCGGCTTCGAGCGCCGCGCGATGCACGCGGCCGTATACGTACCGATACGCTCACGGATGCGGAGTTTCAGCGCTTCCAGGGCATTATCGGCCACCAGCACCTTTCCAAGAGCAAGCGCGATCCGGGCCCGGCCTTCGATTGGCAGCGATTTCTACGGGCCGTGGCTCGCAAGCTGGCTCTCCGCGGGGGCCGCGGATTCGCTCTGTCCGGTTCTTGCCCACGGTTTGCTGGTGCGAGATATTTCGCCTGACGGGGCCCGCGGAAGGCGGTTCGAGGGGGTCGGGGTGCGAAGGGGTTACGAGCGGTCTTGCAGAAGCTGTTGGAGTTCCTGAACGACGCTATGGAGTCGGTGGGGTGTCGGCGAGTACGGTTGTCGTTCGAGCATGTACTACCTCCTCGCCATCGGCCTCGGCGGTTTCCTGGGAGCCGTTTCGCGCTACCTCCTTTCTACATGGGTTCAGCGTCTGGGGTCCTTTCCCTTTGGAACGCTCGCGGTCAACGTTCTGGGTTGTTTCGCGATCGGAATGCTCTGGGCGCTCGCCCGCGAGCGCGAGGAGTTCTCGCCGAACGTTCAGGCTTTCCTTGCGGTGGGCTTCCTGGGCTCGTTCACGACCTTTTCGACCTTCGGCCTCGAGTCGCTCTACCTGCTTCGCAACGACCACCTCGTCCAGGCCGGAGCGAGCATCATCGCCAACGTCACGCTGGGCCTTCTCGCCGTCGCCCTCGGCCGCGCCCTCGTCCTACGTTTCCTCTAGGAGCACACCGTACGGGGACAACGGGCAACCCGGTGCCTGGCAACCGGTGGACGTTTTTCTGACGCCGTACGCTCCGATTGGATGAATCCGCCGAGTTGCGTTCGGCATCGTAGGGCTGTGCGCCGATGAGCCTGTTTCCGTTGCATCACCCCCCAGCGCGCAGCGCTGCGGCGCGCCGGGCAGCCGGGAGATTGGGGGCGAGGGCCGCGGCCTTGTCGTAGTGCTCGATCGCCCTGGCGTTTCGACCCAGCCGCTCGAGCGCCATGCCCAGATTGAAGTGTGTGCCCCCGTTCTCCGGTTCGACTTCCAGGACCTTTTCGAAGTGCCCCACGGCTTCTTCGGTGCGGTCGATTCGGTCGAGCGCCGCGCCCCAGTTGTGGTGTAGCTCCGCGTCGTCCAGCCCGTGTTGGAAGGCGCGTTCGAAGGACTCGACGGCCAGTTCGATCTTGTCTTGCGCCAGAAGGAGATAGGCGATGCGTACGTGCAGAGATGGGTTTTTAGGCTCCTCTTCTGCGACGTGGGAGTAGTGTTCCAGGGCTTTGTCGAAGTTCTTTTTCTCGTCGTAGATAGCGGCGAGATGGAGGTGGCTCTCGTGCAGGTGCTCATCGAGTTTCAAAGCGCGTTCGAATGTCGTGAGAGCCGCGTCCTTGCTTCCCGCCTTGAAGCGCATCACGCCGATGCGCTCCAGGACGTTCGCGTCGTCGGGAAAGCTCTCCTCGAGTAGCTCGAGGTCGCCTAGAGCGCCTGCAATGTCTCCGCCGCCCATTCTTTCATCGATGCGATCGTTCAAGGTCAAGGGGTCGACCGCAAGCGCTTCGACCGAGAATCGGATCGGGTCGGGTACGCCGAAGACCGGAGCGAACGAACTCGCCTTGTCCGCGGCTTCCTGCGCCCTGGCCTCCTGTCCGTTCAGTCGAAAGGCGCGTGCCAGGGACGCATGCACCACCGAATCGGACGTGTCGTAGCGCGCGGCCGCCTCGAGGTGCGAGATCGCCGCTTCGATCTCACCGTCCGCCAGGAGCACCTGCCCCAGGTTGCGATGGGCCATCGCGAAGTCCGGATCCAGGGCGATGGCGCGTTCGAAAGCGCTCCGGGCCTGGGCGTTCTTGCCCTGGCGCACAAACGCGTCACCCTGCCGCACGTGGCCGGGCGGATAGTCGGGTTCGAGCGCCATGGCCCTGGCGAATAGTGCGAAAATCTCCTCGGCGCTCGAACCGCCGGCCGAATTCAAGACCGTGGCGAGGAGGTAGCTCCAGCGAAACTCGTCGGGTGCAGACCCCCGGGAAAGTCGGCAGGCTTCGCGGTAGCAGATCGCGGCGTCGTCGAACAGATGGTGCGCATCGAAGACCTCGCCCAGCTGGCCCCAGGTGCGCGGCGAGGTAGGGTCTTGTTCCACGGCTGCGCGAGCTTCCCGGATCATGCGCCTCACCGGGACGGTCATGTCCGCCGGGGGGGGGGCGGGGATCGCCGGAGCCTCGCCCGGGACCGCGACCCCGTCTGCGTCGGGCTTCGCAGGGTCCTGGAAGTAGGACCAGCCCCCTATCGCCACCGCAGCGGCAACGACGACGAGCCAGCCGTGCTTCGGACGGTCGACCTGCGGCTGCGCCGTCTCACCGGCGCGTTGCGAGGCGATCTGCGCCTTCTCTTTCTCGCGACGCGCCTTGCGTTCGAGACGTCGCGCTTTCTTTCGCGAGCTCGTCATTCGTTTTCTCCGGTTCCATGTACGAGTTCGACGCGACGATCCGCGTCCATGCCTGCGAAGCGTTCCACCAGGCCGTCGGGCCAGTGAACGATGATCTCGTCCACCCGCTCGGCTTGGCCGAGTCCAAAGTGCGCGACGCTGGGCTGGAATGAGAGGTAGCTGGAGCCTCCGCCGATCGTGCGTAACGTCCTGACGTCTCCGCACCGGACGATGACTCGCGCACCGATGGCGTCGCGTTTCCACTCGGGATGCAGGCAGCGGACCTGTAACCAATGACCCTTTGGGTGCCTGGGATCCTTCGTCGCGAGGACATTTTCGAACAGACGGGCCGGTCCCTCGATGTTCCCGAGGAGCAGATCCATGTCTCCGTCACCATCGAGGTCGCCGGCCGCAAGTCCGCGCGAGATCTCAGGGAGCTCGCAGAATTCGGATGCGAGTTCGCTCGCCTCGTAGAAGCGTCCCTGTCCCCCGTTGATGAACAGGAGGTTCGGTTCGGCGTACAGGGCCCATGGATCGGCGAGCTGAACGTTGCTGCGCCGCTTGCCGCGCAGGACGGAGCCGTTGGCCACCGCGATGTCCAGGTCCTGGTCGTGATCGAAATCGACGGCCACCGTGCCGAAGCCAGTGTATGGAATGCTGGCGGCGCCCACGCCGAGCTGTCCTGACGAATCCACGAAGCCGACTCCGGAACCCTGGTTCAGGTACAGCGTGTTCGTTTCCTCGCGTAAGTGCGTGACGAACAGGTCGAGTCTCAGGTCCCCGTCGAAGTCCGCTGCGATCACGCCCATGCCGGCTTCGGGCTGGCCGTTCATGTTCAAGGCCACGCCCTGAAAGAGCGCCTCGTCGACGAAGGTTCCATCGTGCTGGTTGTTCCAGAGCCGGTTCACGTAGCCGTCGTTCGCCACGTACACATCCTGCCAACCGTCCTCATCTAGATCCGCGCAGAGCACTCCCAAGGCCGCTCCCGTGGCGGCGTGCAAGCCGGCCTCCACGCTCACGTCCTCGAAGACGCCGTCGCGGTTGTGAAACAGCGCATCGGCCACCGGCGGAAAGGCGGAGGGTCCGCAGTACTCGGAGTTGCCCGTCGAATCGAAGCAGGGTTTTTCCGGATCGAACTCGACATAGACGCCGACGTACAGATCGAGAAAACCGTCGCGGTCGTAGTCGAAGAACGCGGCCGAGCTGGAAAAGCCTCGCGTCGTGATTCCCGCCGAGCGCTCCGAAAACGAGCCCGTGCCATCGTTCACGTACAGTCGGTCCGGTCCGAAATTAGTCACAAGGAGATCGCGGTCGCCGTCGTTGTCGATATCGCCGATGGCCGCGCCCATGCCGTAGCCTCGATCACCCAGGCCCGAAGCGGCGGTGTGATCCTCAAAAAAGAGCGGCGAGGTCTGTCGGTAGAAGCGGTTTTGGCGGCCCTCTTCTTCCACGGGGTCGGGTGAGAGCACCGCGCCGTTCAGGAGATAGAGGTCGAGATCGCCGTCGTTTTCGGAATCGAACAGCGCCACACCGCCCGCGCTCGTCTCGGGAAGGTAGTGCCGGCCGGTCGAGCCGGAGGATTGAACGAAGTCCAGACCGCTGACGGCTGTGATCTCTCGAAACCAGCCCTGATGGGGCGCTGTGACGCCCGTCGTGTCCGAAGTCTCCTTCGAGCAGGCCCATGCGAGAGCACCGCCGGCGAACAGGAAAAGGGCGATGCAGGGCGGGGCATGAGGCATGGGGCGGGCGGGGCGAAGCGCCGATTCTACCGCGTGGAGTCAAAGCCCTGAGCGAGTGCCTCGCGTAGACGGCCGCCGACCGCCGTGAGTCGTTTTTCGGCCTCGGCGGGCCCGACGCCGTGGCGGTGCATCACGCAGGCGAGCTTCACTTTTCCGTGCGCGTCGGCCAGGAGCCCTCCGGCTTTCCCCTCCGCCAGACCCGTGATGCGTCCGACCAGCCGGCGACCGCGGTCCGCCAGCTTGCGATTGGCGGTGGTCGAAACGTCCACCATCAGGTTGTCGTAGACCTTGCCCAGGTGCGCGAAGGCGATGGTGGTGATGCGATTCAGAACCAGCTTGGTGGCCGTGGCGGCCTTCAGGCGGGTGCTGCCGGCGAGCACCTCCGGCCCCGTCGCCAGGCGGATCGAGCAATCGGCCGAGTCGGGGGCGAATTCCTCCGGCACGCAGGCCAGAAAGCACGTGGTCGCGCCACGTTCTTGCGCGGCTCGAATCGCGCCGTGAACGAAGGGTGTCGTTCCACCGGCCGCGATCCCGAACACGAGATCCTTCTCGGTCACGTCGGCCACGCTCCGTTCTCCCTCGTCAAAATCGTCCTCGGCACCTTCGATCGCGCGCGTGAGGGCATCGAAGCCTCCCGCGATCCGCCCCTGGACCTGGCCCGGATCGGTTTGAAAGGTCGGGGGGCATTCGACGGCGTCCAGCACCCCCAGGCGACCGCTGGTGCCCGCACCGACGTAAATCAGCCGACCGCCCCGCCCAAGCGCGGCGATCGTCAGCTCGATCGCGCGCACGATCTCGGCCCGGGCGGCCACGAGGGCGTCGCACAGACCCCGGTCCTCGCGATCGAAAACATCGAAGGCCTGGCCGATCGACATCGTGTCGAGTCCGCGCGAATGTGTGAGGCTGGCCTCCGTCGGCAGATGCTCGCGCGTCGGTGGGCCGTTCACTCGCTCTTTCCGTCTCCCCCGGTGGCTTTTACGCGTTCGATGCTCGTTCCGGGTTGCCACATGGGCCGGGGCAGGGATGAACCGCCATCGACCGTGAGGCACGTGCCGCTCACCCAATTGGACACGGGGGAGAGCAGGTATATGCAGTGCGCCGCCACTTCCTCCCGGGTCCCGAAGCGTCCCAGAGGGATCGTGCGTTCGAAAGCCTCCTGCTGCATGTCTTCGGGCCACAGGTTCGCGCTGGCACCGTCGCTTTCAAAGGGACCGGGAGCGATGGCGTTGACCCGAATGCCAAAGCGCGACCATTCCGCAGCCAGGGTCTTGGTCATCGTCAGCACGCCCGATTTCGCGCAAGCCGAATGGACCACCCCGGGCATGCCGGTCCAGGCATAGGTGGCGACGACGTTGAGGATCTGTCCGCCGCCACTCTGGATCATCGAGCGACCGAAGGAGCGGCTGCAATAAAACGTGCCGTCGAGGACGATCCCGAGCACCGAGCGCCAGGCGTTGGCGGACATGCGTTCGGCGGGGCAGACGAAGTTCCCGGCGGCGTTGTTGACCAGGATGTCCACCTGACCGTGGCTCTCGACGATGGCTGCCGCCGTTTCATGGACGGTATCCGCCTGGCGCACGTCCAGGGGCAGGGCCGTCAGGTCCCAGCCCTGGCTGCTCGCTTCGTCCAGGATGCTCGCATGGTGGTCGGGGTTGCGCGAGAGGATGACGACGCGAGCACCGCGCTTGGCCAGGCCGCGGCTGATTTCCCGTCCCAACCCGGTTCCGCCGCCCGTGATGACGGCGACCTGGCCGGCAAAGGTGTCGTCTGGCAAGAACCGTGCGAGAAGCTCTTCGGAAGGGGAATTCCAGGGGGTGCTCATGACGTGAAGACTGGCAGAATGTCGCCTCGAAACACAGTCCCTAGCCAACCGAGATAGGTGAGATGATCACGCTTGAGAGCTACACGAACGGTCGCTGGCAAGGCGGTTCCGGAGAATCCGTCAGTCTGCGCAATCCTACCACGGAGGAGCACATTGCAGAGGTCAGCTCCCACGGCGTCGATCTGGCGGCTGCCTTCTCCTGGGGGCGCGAACAGGGCGGGCCGGCCCTGCGCGAGGTCGGTTTTCGGAAACGGGGGGAGTGTCTCAAGGCCCTCTCCACGGCGATTCACGAGCACCGCGAAGAGTTGCTCGATCTCTCGATCCAGAGCGCCGGCACCACGCGTTCGGACGCGAAATTCGACATCGATGGGGCGACCGGAACCCTGGCCGCCTACGCCCACTTCGCCAAGGCGATCGAAGAGGACGCCTTCCTCGTCGACGGCGAGGGGGGGCAACTCGGACGTACTCCTCGCTTCTGGGGCCAGCACATCCTGGTTCCCAAACATGGGATTGCGGTGCACATCAACGCCTTCAACTTCCCCGTCTGGAACATGGCCGAGAAGATGGCCTGTTCGCTCCTGGCCGGAATGCCCGTGATCGAAAAGCCGGGCACCCCGACGGCAATGTTGGCCTGGCGGGTGGCGCAGATCATCGTCGAGAGCGGCTTGCTGCCCGGCGGCGCGTTTCAGTTCGTTTGCGGCGGCGCGCGCACTTTGCTCGATCACACCGGTCCCCAGGACTGCGTCGCCTTCACCGGTTCGTCCCGAACCGGTGCGCACCTGCGCAGCAATGCCAACGCCGTGCGCCACAACGTGCACATCAACATCGAAGCCGATTCCTTGAATGCGGCCATCCTGGGGCCCGACGTCGACGCGGATGCGGAGGCCTACGGCTTGTTTCTGTCGAATGTCCAGCTGGACATCACCCAGAAGGCCGGACAGAAGTGCACCGCGGTGCGCAGGATCCTCGTTCCCGAAGAACGCGTGGATGAGGTGGCCCAGGACCTGTGCGCCCACCTGGAACGGGTGAAGGTCGGTGACCCCGCCGAGCGCGAGACGCGCATGGGCCCCCTGGCATCCGCGGCTCAGCTGGAAGATGTGACCCGCGGGATCGGCCGGCTGGCCGCGGAGGCCGAGGTACTGACCGGAGGCCCGGAACGGACGAGCGAGAAGGGCTACTTCGTGGCACCGACCCTTTTGAAGGCGAAGGACCCGGGCCAGGGGGTGTTCCACGAGATAGAGGTCTTTGGACCCTGCGCGACGATCCTTCCGTACTCGGGCGAGGCGGGGGATGCGATCGCGCTGGCGAATCGGGGCGGTGGCGGTCTGGTCGCGAGTCTGTACTCGAATAAGCGCGGCTTTGCGGAGGAGGTCTGTCTGGGGATCTCCCCGTGGCACGGTCGCGTGTGGATCGGTTCCGACAAGCTGGCGGACCAGGCCAGCCCGCCCGGCACGGTGCTGCCCCAAAGCTACCACGGCGGCCCGGGACGGGCGGGCGGTGGTGGGGAGCTAGGAGGGTTGCGCGGCCTGGAGCCCTACCTGCAACGTACGGCGGTGCAGGGGTTCCAGGGCTGGGTGGAGAAGGCCTTCGGGGGTGCGGAGAAGTGAGCCCATGGACTCCGAGGCAAGGAAGGAGGCAAGCCCATATCACCCCTGTATAGGCCTGCCTCCTATGCCGGGTTCGGGAGGTCCTGCCTCAGTTCCCCCGGCGTAGCGGAGTCGAGGGGGGTCCCGACGGTAGATCCGCCAACCACTCGTCTCCGTGTTCGGTCCACCAGCGTTGCCACGCGGCGGTGTTGTTTCCCGGCGACGCGCCGGTGAGATTGGAAAGGGATCGACGGATCGTGGAACGCTCCTGTGCGACCGTGGTCTCGTGGATCCCGACGGAGGAAGCTTCGAGAACGACTCCTTCCGTGAGGACGTTGATGATGGGATCTGCGATCGAGGAGTTCTGGGCGATCTCGACGTCGAAGTCCTGGACAAAAGCGAGCTGACGGCCGATGAAGATGTGCGATCGCGGTGCCCCTCGATCCGTGGCAGCGCGAGTGTTCTTGAGGGAAGTGAGGTGCCCCATCAGGGGGGCCACTGCGGCCCGGTAGTTCATGCGGCCCAGGGCCTGTGCCGCGTTCCTGCGCACGGTGGAGTGCTTCGACCCCAGGGCGCGAATCGCCGGGACGCAAACGGCCGGATCTCCGACCTGACCGAGAGCCAGGGCTGCACCGAGGCGCACCTCGTCGGAGACATCCAGGACGGCCCGCGCCAGGAGCGGCCGCACGTGGCGGGCGGGAAAGACCCTGCGCAGGGCCAGGGTGGCGAAGGTGCGGCGGGAGGCGCTTTTTTCGTGGAGTTCGCTCAGCAGGCGATCTTCGAGACCGCCGATCTCGGGAGCACTCCTCAGGCGCTGCGCGGCGCTCTCCTGGATCACCGGACCGCCCTTGGCGCAGCTTTCAAGCAGCACCTCGAGCTGTGCGGTGTCCCGGGCCAGAGAATCGATGGAGGGCAGGGAGAGGGGCGGATCGTGCCGCTCGAGAACGGCGCACGCCTGGGGGTGGTCCGGGCTTTCGCGCAGGAGGACGTCCAGGACCTTCAGGCCCTCGGGATAGAGTCCCTCGCCCAGCAACCAGTCGGCGAAGGCAGCCCGGCGTCCGCTATCTCCACGGGACGCGCGGTCGAGCTTGCGTGAGCGCTTGAGCACCTCCTTTTCCGAGATGCTGCGCAGCACCACCTCGGAGGGGAGTGCGACCCATTCGCCCCGCTGCCAGATCTCCCAGCCCTCCTCGACCTCGCGGGCTTTCCCGCGGAAGACGAATCCCGACGAGAGATGCAAGAGCCAGGCGGAGGCGCTCGAGGTGGTGGTCTGTCCGGTCGCCCGTACGGACGCCTCTTCCTGGGCGGGAGCGTGGATCGTCAGAGCCCCCACGAGGAGGGCGGCGAACACGGGACTGGGACAAGTGGATGTTCGATGTCGCATCGGGAAGGCCTCTGCGCACTCTCACTACGTTGGCTGGGGCGGGCGGTTGCCGGAAAACTTGTACTCTCGAGGTTGGATTCGGGTTGGACCCCACCCCCCAGCACCTTGGGGTGTGCCGGATCCGTTCGGATCCATCAGGGGGGCGCCGGGTCCAAGCGCAGCGCCAGAGGTCCGGCCGAGCCGGTAAAGGCCCAGGGAATCTCGCGGCGCTCGAGCTCCGGGCCGACGGCGGGGAGAACCCCGCTGCTGATCCAGACTTCGGCGGGTTCCAGTTCCCGCAAGAGATCCGCCAGGAGGGGCGTTTCGGAACCGTGATGGGGGAAAAGGACCAGCCGGTGGGGGCCCGAAGGAAGGGCTTCGAGGATCCCCCGCAGTCCCGCCGCCTCCGCGTCCCCGCAGAGCAGGATGCGCTGTCCGCCCCAGCCAAGCTCCAGGGCCCGCGACCCCTCGTTACCGCCCTCCGGGCTCCCCCGCAGCCAGAACACTACCAGGGGGGAGCCGCCGACCGCCCCCGGGGGCCAGACCCGCATACGCCCCGTTTCGAGGTCGACCCGCTCCATGCCCGGGGGGGCCCGCGCTGCGAGGGGGCCCGGGAGCGGGCCCAACCAGCGTCGGGGGGGATAGCGCTCGATCAAGCGGGTCAGGCCCGAGCGGTGGTCCAGGTGGGCGTGGGACAGCCCGACCTCCGTTCGGGACACATCCCAGCGCGCCAAGAGGGGGCGTAAGGCCTCCGAAAAGATCCGGGTGCGATCCCGGGAACCCGCGTCGAAGATCAGCGCCGCCACCCCCGGGGCCCTCAGCACGGCCGCGCTCCCGTGCCCCACGTCGAGGACATGGAGTTCGAGTCCTTCCGGTGCGGCCGCCCAGGGCAGCAGGAGTCCCCCCCAGGCGCAGAGGGCCAGGCGTTTCGCCGGACCCTTCCAGGGGCGGGCCCGGGTGCCGACCCAGCCGAGCGCGACGAGGCCGCTGGCGAGGGCGAGCAGGGCGAAGGGCCGGGGTGGCAGAGGCAGGGGCGTCGCGGGCATTCGATCGGCGAATTCCAGGAGCGATAAGAGCGCTCCGCCGAGGACTTCGATCATTTCCGCCGGGATCGGGGTGAGGGGGAGGGGAAGCAGCACACCGATCCACCCCAGCCCCAGGAGAAGGGCGACGAGAACCCCGCAGGGCACGGCCAGAAACCAGCCGATCGGCGCGATCTCACCGAAGGCGTCCCACACCACCGGCAAGGTTCCCAGGCTGGCGGCCAGGGAAACCGCGAGCCCGCCCAGGCAGAAGCGGCGGAGCTTCTGAAACAGGATGCGCCAGAAGCGACCGATCCCCGACGAGAGCTCCGCCTCGATCGATCGTGAGGGTGCGGGCCCGGCCTCGAGGAAACGCAGGAACCCTCGGGCGCCGAGGAGGATCCCCAGGGTGGCCAGGTAGGACAGTTGCAAGGAGAGTTCGGCCAGGCCCGCGGGATCGCTCAGCACCTCGAGAATCAGGCCGAACGACCAGACCGACAGACCCTCCGCGACCCTTCCTGACGTGCGCGGCGGAACGGCTCCACCGTCATCGCGTTTCCAGGTTCGCGGGATCCACGCGGCGAACTGGGCGAGGCTGACCGCCACCGCCGCCCGCATCACCGACGCGCTCCCGCCGGCGAGGGCTGCATACATGAGGAGTACCGCGGAACGCGACGAGAACAGGAACGGCTCCTCCCACGGGGGCCGGTGCAGGCGGATCCATCGGCCCACCAGCCGCGTGATCGGGAAGAGCAAGAGGACCGCAAACAGAGCCACGTGCAGGCCCGAGAGCGCCAACAGGTGTCGCGTCCCCGTGCGCGTGAATAGATCCGTCCGTCCAGCGGGCAAGGCCCTGCGCTCGCCGATCAGGAGCGCCCTCATCAAGCCGCGGCTGCGCTCGCCCTCGAGGGTCTGCGCCCGTCTTGCGATCCCTCGTCGCAGGGCATCGATGAACTCCCACGATTTTCGGGCGCCCCTTTCGAGAACCACGAGTTCGTCCGGATGAAGGTAAGTGGTTCCTCGACCTGCCCCGGCCCGGGCCAGGGGACCCGGGATCGGTCCGCGGGGAAACGGGCTCACCGTTCCTGCAGGGAGCGCCACCACCCAGCTTCCGTCGGGCGGTGGCGCGGGGCTCTTGTAGAGCAGGCGGTGGGCCGGTGTCGTCCTCTCCTGGGGCGCGGGTCGGATCCGGCCCAGGCCGCCGGCGACGGTTTGCCAGGATCCGACGGCGGCGTGGTCGCGCGTGGCGGAGGGGACGGGCTGCGGGTCGTTTCCCCGCAAGCGCGGGGGGTGTTCGAGGACCGCTCGGCCGGCTGCGCCCAGGAAAAGGGCCAGGGCCACAAAGAGGTTGCGCAGGCTGCCCGAGGAGAGCCCCCCCGAGACGAGTGCGATCGCGGTCAGAGAAAGGGCCCGGGAGAACTCTTCCTGGGCCGCGGCGAGGCCCGTCAGGGTTCCCAGTGCCAGCGCACCTGCCAGGGGCGCCAGGGGTCGTGCGGGCGGGGGATCCACCTTCCTGGGATCGCCGTGCACCCCCCGGGGTTGCGTTCCGTCTCCCGTTTGGCAGCCCGTTTTGAAGGACCGACCTCGCGTACCTAAGATGGCTCGTCGTGCCCCACGTCCTTTTCCCCGGTACCTTCGATCCCCCGACCCTCGGTCACCTGGATCTCATCCGTCGCGCTTCCGCGCTGTTCGGTCGCGTGACCGTCGCCCTGGCCGAGCATCCGACCAAGAGCTCGCTCTTCACCACCGAGGAACGGGTTGCACTCTTGCGCGAATGCATCGAGGGGGTCGAGGGAGTCGCCGTAGCTCGGCTCGAGGGTCTGGTCATCGAAGCCTGCGAAGCCCTGGGCTGCGACGCGATCGTGCGCGGCGTGCGGTCGGGAACGGATTTCGACTACGAGGCGCGCATGGCCTGGACGAACCGTTCGATGCTCGAGCGCATCGACACCGTGCTTCTGCCGGCCTCGCCCGCGGTCGCGCACATCACCTCGACCCTGGTGCGCCAGATCGCCCAGATGGGGGGCGATACGAGCAAGCTGGTTCCCGGACCGGTGGCCCTTTTGCTGCGGGAACGCTACGGCGGTCGCTAGCCCGGGCTAGGGCTTCCAGAAAGCGTCGAGCTGGATCCGCCAGGCACCGTCCTCTTCGCGACGCCACAGGAAAGCGAACTCGACCGTCGAGGTCCGCAGCTCGCCGCCGTAGCGCGCCGACAAAATCGACGTACCCCGTTCGAAGGCCATGTCCCGGTTGCCCTCGATGCTGTGGATCTTGAGCTCCCAATCGACCGGTTCGAGGATGTTGGACCAGTAGTCGTCGATCTCCTTGCGGCCGCGAAAGCGCCGGCCCCCCGGTGCGAAGAGAATGGCCTCCTCCGAATAGAAATCGGCCACGCCCAGCATGTCGCCCGCGCGGAAGCGCTCTTCGATGAGGCGCGTCGCGTCGGTGATCTTCTGCCGCGGTACGGCGCTGGTGCGGCAGGCGCCACCCAGGAGGGCGAGGGCGACGAGGAGCGGGGCGATCCTGCCCGGTCGCTCGGGGAGCCTTCGGGGTCGTGTCATGTGCCAGATTGTGGGCTTCGCCTCTCCCGGTTCCAGTCTTGGCCGGCTCCTCTTGGCGCTCGCGCACGGGGCTCGCATAATCCGCGATCCAACCGGACACGAGAATTCCATGACCCAGCTCACAGCCGTCACCACCAAGGAGGCCCCCGCGGCCATCGGGCCCTACAGCCAGGCCATCCGGGCCGGGGATCTCATTTTTTGCTCGGGACAGATTCCGATCGATCCCGCCACGGGGAACTTCGTGGAGGGGGGGATCGAGGAGCAGACCCGGCGCTGTCTCGAGAATCTGCAAAACGTCCTGGCCGAGGCGGGCTCCGGCCTCGAACGCGCCGTGCGGATGACGGTTTTCCTCAAGAACATGGAGGACTTTCCACGGGTGAACGAGGTCTACGCCACGTTCTTTTCGAACGTTCCCCCCTCCCGCGCCACCGTCGAGGTTTCGCGCCTGCCCAAGGATGCGATGGTCGAGATCGACTGCATCGCTTGTGCCTCATGAGTGTGGCCTGCGGGATCGTCGGACTGCCGAACATCGGCAAGACCACGCTGTTCAACGCGGCCACCGGCTCCGGTGCCGAGCGGGCGAACTACGCTTTCAGCACGGTCGAGCCCAACGTCGCCGAGGTCGATGTCCCGGACGGGCGGCTGGAGGTGATTCACGGCTTCATCGAGACCGACAAGGTCGTGCCTGCGCGGGTGCGGATCGTCGACATCGCCGGGCTCGCGGAGGGCGCGTCCCGGGGTGAGGGCATCGGCAACAAGTTCCTCGGCCACATCAAAGAGACCGACGCCCTGATGCACGTCGTGCAGTGCTTTGAAAAGGGCGAGGTGGCGCGCGAGAAGCCCGTCGATCCCAGGGGGGACATCGAGGTTCTGGAACTCGAGCTGGCCATGGCGGATCTCGAGACCGTCGCGCGCAACGCCGACCGCGTGGCCAAGAAGGCGCGTACCGGCGACAAGGAGGCCATCTTTCAGGGCGAGGTCTTCGCGAGGGCCAAGGCGCTTCTGGAGGAGGGCAAACAACTGCGTTCCGAGGCGTGGAAACTCGATGAACTCGAGGCGCTGCGTCCCCTGTTTCTGCTGACGACGAAACCGGTGCTCTATGTCGCCAACGTAGGCGACGACGGAAGCCAAGCCAACGCCAAGGTCGTCGCCGAGCATGCGGCCTCCGTCGTCTCCGCGTCGATCGCGGTCTGTGGCGACATCGAGTGCGAGCTCAACTCGATGGACGACGAGGATCGTGCGATGTTCATGGAGGAGCTGGGCATCGCGGAACTGGCTCTACCGCGGCTCTTGCAGGCCACCTACGAGGTGCTGGGCCTGCAGACTTTCTTCACGGCCGGCGAGAAGGAGATCAAGGCCTGGACGATCTCGAGCGGCGACACCGGCCCCGTGGCCGCGGGCAAGATCCATTCGGACTTCGAGAAGGGCTACGTGCGCGCCGAGGTCTATGGCGTCGACGACCTCGTCGATCATGAGAACGAGGTGGCGATTCGCGCGGCGGGCAAGCTGCGCATCGAGGGGCGCGACTACGTGCTGAAGGAAGGGGACGTGTGCCACTTCCTCGTGAACCGGTAGGTTTTCCGGGGGCTACGCCGCCGAGCCGTCGCTCGATTTGCGGTGGCGCATCAACCCCATGAGCGTACCGCCGGTAACCAACCCCGCCAGGAACGACAGACTCAGCGCCGCCGCGCGTGACATGCTCACGGTAAAGAAGAGGATGCGGGTGTCGATCGTCTCGCGGTTCTGGAAAAAAATCACCGCTGTGAGAATGAGCAGGACGAGAACGATAATCACTTTGGGGCGTTTCATCGCGGAGGATTGAGTGGCGGAGCGGAGGGCGGTTGCAGCGGGCCGCCCGAGGCTTGACGAAGATAGGGATCCCAGGGGTTTTGTTCGCTTCCCGGTGCGAAGAGGGACTTCGACGGGGCGATCAGCTCGGCGACCTCGTCGTCGACGAGAAAGAGCGTTTGGGTGAACGCGATCCACACCGGACTCGTCCCGTCCCCCAGGGGCCGTCCGACGAGAACCTCCAGCGGGTCGCCCTCCGCCGCGGCGAGCATAACCCGCGCCAGGGGAGGGTCGAGGGGCATTTGTGCTCGCTCTTCGCGCGGCAGGATGGCCCGATAGGGGATCTGCTGCAGGAAGTAGGAATAGGCGCTCGAGGGCCCGCTCGCGGATTGGACCTCGTTCGGGCCCGGGTCGAGGATCCAGACCCACGGAACCGCACCGGCCTTCATCTCCGCGGGATCGATCTGCACTTCGCGCCGGTAGAGCTCGTAGCCGCCCGCCGGGCGATCGACGAAAACCTGGCCGAAGCCGGAGCGCCAACCGGGCCAGGTCTTCGGGATGCAGCCACGTTCGAGCAGCGGCGGCAGACCCGGGGCGACGCGAGCCGTCAGCTCGACGCGCGGGTTCGAATCGATGGCCCAGATCTCCCTGGTGCCGCGCCGCCGAACGAAGGCGCCGTCGTGGCCCGGGATCGCCTTGCCGACGTCGAAGGCGAACAGGACATCGCCCGCGGGGTCCTCCAGCACGCGTGGCCCGCACAGGAAGACGCGTATCGTCTCCGCCGAGTTGATGCCGTAGGTCGAGGCTTCTTCCACCTCGTCGGTGTGGACCATGCCCTCGGCCTGGGTGAGTTTCTTGAAGAGGCTCTCGATAGCGGCGGCATCGGCCGGGGCGAGGTGGTATTCGCGACAGCGCCAGAGTCCCTCCAGACGGCCGTAGAGCAGGCTCTTGCCCCCGGCCTCGACCCGCAGGGCGGCCATGGGAATGTCCGCCCGTTCCGAGTCCGTGAGCAGGTGTCCTACCCGGCTGCGGGAGGTGCGTAGTCGCTCCTCGTCGCGCTCGATGGTGCGGCTCCACAGGGCCAGAACGAGCGTGACCGCGACGATGAAGAAGAGCGAGCGCTTCACGCCGTCGCTCGCTTCGAGACCGGGGGCCCCAGCACGGGAAGCCGGCGGCGCCATGCCGGGAGCAGGACGAAGAAAAGCGCGATGGCTGCGGCCGGCCCGCCGACCACGATCGAACGCCAGGTCAACTTTTGCTCCGGTGTCAGGAATCCGAAACCCGGCGCGATCGAGCGCCGGGTCGCGAGGGCTGCCAGCTCTTCGGGCAGGGCGAGGTGGGCGACCAGGTTCCACAGCAGGTGATCGCCACGGAACTCCTCGTCGAGGATACGGTCGTTCTTCAGAAACTCCGAGCAACCGAGCAAGACCAGTCGTCCCGGTCTGGAATTCGGCCAGGGGAGCTCGGCCTCCCGGTCCTCATCGGTCATCTCGCCGAGGCGGTAGTCCAGTCCCTTCTCGGGTTTCGGGAAGGGGCCCTCGAAGAGAACTCCCAGGGGCAATCGCCCCAGGTACTCGATGGGTTCGGTGGGCTGTGTGGAGGTGGGGGATTCGATGCCGAGGTACTCCTCGGGAACGAAACCGCCGCTCCACAGATACGAGCGGGTGCGGGCCGACGTGCTCATCAAGACCGTGGCCCGGATGCCCAGTTCGTCGAGCAACTCTTCATCGAAGCGCAGGTAGTTCGCCCAGACGAAAGCTTGATCCCCGAGGTCCTGCATCAGCGGGGAGGCCGGATTAAAGTTCTTCGACGAGGCTCGGATCTGGAAGGGCAGGGAGACCTCCTGCCTCTCATAGATCCGCGCGGCTCCACGACCGACGACCTCCGAAAGGGTGTCGATCGTCAAGGAAAGCTCGTCGAACAGAACCTCGCGCACCAGTTCGATCGAGAGTTCCGGGAAATAGACCCGTTCGATGTCGGGCGTCTGTGGTTGGGGCCAGTACCGCGGCCGGAAGCCGCTCGTCTTGTCCCCCCGGAACTGCTGCTGCAGCATGTTGAAGTGCTGGGCGGCCAGGATGAAGTTGCCCCCGCCCACGAGGTAGCGCAGGGCACTCTCCGCCATCCGCTCGATCGACCGTCGGGGCTGCAGCCAGACCAGACAATCCACGTTCTCGGGCATCTTGGGATCGCGCGGATTGACATAGCTGATGCGCAATCCGTTGCGTGCGATCCGCTCGCGGGCCACCCTGTAGACGTCGCTGCCCTTCGGAGCGAAGAGCCCCTTTTGCTGGAAGTCCTGGTAGTCCTCTGCGGCGGAGAGCCGCGGCGCATCCGTCGCGAATACCACGTGCGGCGCTGCGTTCCCATCCAGCCGCCAAAGCGCGAAGGCGATGTGGAACTCGAGCAGCTCGAAGGCGTCCGAGTCCGGCAGGGGAATCAGGATCGAGCGACCGTTGCGTGAAAAGCGCAGTGTGGAGTAGTAGCGCCGAAAGGTCGTCACCTCGTCGGCTCGAGTCGCGCCTTGGTGGCGCACCAGGCCTTCGTCGCGCAGTCGTTGGAGATCCGATTCCTCCAGGTCTTCGGGCCTCAGTCGCTCGATGCGGAGGCGGGCGCCGGCGCGACGGAAATCTTCGATGCGCCGCTCGAGCTTCCCGATCCACGGCCTGAGTTGCGGAGGCAGCTTGTCGGTCTCCGAGAAGAGGAGTTCGACCCGCACCTCGCCCCGCTCTCCGGCGCGTTTTGCGATTGCGCGCGCCTCGACGGCCAGCTCGTTTCGATTGTCCGTCGTGGCATCGATCGAAAAACCAGACGCTTGGGCGACACGGACGACGACCAGCAGCCCGAAAAGGGCACCGGCGAACTTGAGGGCCGGGCGCAAAGAGCCGCTCCGGGCGATGGCTTCTCGGGAAACGCCGCGGGTGAGTGCGAAGCCGGCGAGCAAGAGCGGCAGGAGCGCCACACAGACCGTTCTCCAGAAGAGCCGCCCGGGGCCCGAGAGGGGCGGGATAGGCTGCGCCCGGGCGACGTCCGCGCCCGCCACGACCAGCCGCAGGTCGCCGATGGTCTCGTCCAGGAGCACGCGCAGGAGCCGTCGGTGGGCGACGTGTTCGCGCGAGTAGAGCCCGTCGGCAAAGGGCGAGTCGGCGCCACAGACGATCATGCGACCGCGCCAGTCGTCATCGTGTCGCAGGCCGACGATCAGCGGCTGCTTCGCGACCGGGATCCCGATCTCGGGGCTCATCCTCGACAGCAAAAGGGGTGGTCTCGGCGCGAGCGGCGCTTCCTGGATCCAGGTCATCTCGGAGCTCGTGGCCAGGGCCTGCGCCGTGTAGCCCAGTTCGCGTTGCCGTGCCGTGTCGAGTCCGAAGGCCGTGGGGGCCGCGAAGAGAAGGGACCCGTTCGGCTGGCCGGCCCAGCCGCGGAAGTCCTGGTTGGGGGCGATGCAGCGGATGAGGAACGGCGCCGCTCGCTCCTCGCCGCCGAAACTCAGGGAATCGTTGCGGCCGTCCAGAACGAGTTCCGGCTGGGCGATGAGACCGAAGTGAGCCAGCAATTCGGCCGCGGGAAAACCGCTTCGGCGAAGGGCGAGGGCCGGCTCGCCGCCCACCTCGACCAGGCTGCGATCGTCGGCGGTGTAAAGCCCCCCGGCGATCAGCACACTGCCTCCGGCCTCCAGGAGTCGGTCCAGGCCGCGCCGTTGTTCCTCGGTGACGTTGCGCGGCCGGATCCAGACCAGGAGGTCCGCCTCGGGCAGCGCAGCGCCCTCGTCCAGGGCGATGCGCGCGATGCGCCCGCGCTCGCCGAGCGCCGTCTCGAGCTCCTGAAAGCCCGGCGGTGCGGCCAGGACGATGCGCGCCGCGCGCGGGCGCTCGAGCTGGTTCAACCAGGAAACGAGAGTGGCCTGCAACCGCGGCAGATGATCGGGTCCGATGCCGTGCAGAATCGCCTCGGGAAAGGCACCGTAGGCGATCGACATGGAAGACCAAACCGTGCGTTCGGCCCACGAGTCGTGGGCCACCTCGCGCACGCGATAGGGCGAGATACGCCGCCGGGCGGCAAAGCCCGACAGATCCGCCTTCGAATCCGGGTCCACGATCGAGAAGTTGAACCGCTCCGGGGCGTGGGCGCGCATGGCCTCGAGCAGGTCCGTTACCTGACGCTCCATGCGCCGCATCGACGAGGGCATCCGATCGGGGCGCGAGACGTAGTAGGTGACGAGCACCTTGCTCGAGAGCGAATCGATGCGCGCCTGCGTCTCGGGCGTCAGCGTGGTGAGCCGCAGGCGTCCCAGCTCCACGCGCAGGTTCCCGCCGTGCTGATAGTGCAGGGCGATGCGCCGCGCCAGGCCGCTCGAAACGAGTCCCAGGGCCAGGAAGAAGAGGATCGCGAGGGCGTTCTTCTTGCGCATGGGCTTGCCCTCAACCGCGGTTCTTTTCGAGTACGAGTCCCGTCGTCCAGAGGAAGAGGACCGAAAGCAGGACGAAGTAGGCGAGCGAGGACAGTTCGATCACCCCGCGCACAAACTCGCCCAGAGGAGGAAGGGCCGAGAAGTTCTCGAAGAGGAAGGAGCCGATCTTCAGCGCGGGAAACAGCCCGTCGACGATGGCGACGACGCGCTCCTCGCCGGTCAGGACGAAGAGAAAGCCGACCAGTGTGCTGGTGACGAACGAAACGATCTGATCGGCGGTGAGTGCGGAGAGAAGGCTGCCGAAGGCGAGAAAGAGCGCGCCGAAGAGAAACGACCCCAGATAGCCCGAGAGGATCAGCCCCGGGTCGGGGTTTCCGAGGACCGCCAGCATCACCGGGATCGGCAGCGAGCAGGCGAGCATGAGCGTGTACAGGACCAGCGCGGCGATGTATTTTCCGAGCACCGCCTGGAACGGACGCACGGGAAAGGTCAGGAGCAGCTCTACCGTGCGCTGCTTGTGTTCCTCCGCCCACATGCGCATCGAGATCGCCGGCAGGAAGAAGGCCAACAAGAGGGGCAACAGGTCGAAGAACCCGGTCATGTCGACCGTGCCCGTCAGGAAGAACCCGTTCATGAAGATCGAGTTCGAGAGCAGAGCGAAGGCGATGGTCGTCACATAGGCGATCCCCGAATCGAAGTTCGCTCCGATCTCGCGCGTCGCAATCGCGCGGATCGTTCTGCGGCCCTCGGCGAAGCTCATGCGGTTCGAGCTCATGCGTTCGAACCCCTGACCTCGTCGAGGATCAGATCCTCGATCGACCGGCCCGACTCTTCGGCCCTCGTGCGCAGCTTCGAGACGGCCTCGTCGATCAGCAAGCGGCCGTTGTTGATCGCGATCAGGCGGTCGGAGACGTTGACCACCTCAGCCAAGACGTGGCTCGAAAACAGGACCGCATGGTTCTTCGCCAGACCGCGAATGAACTCCAGGAACGCGGCTACCTGCAACGGATCGAGGCCGTGGGTCGGTTCGTCGAGCAGCACCACCGGCGGGTCGTGCAGGATGGCCGCGGCCAGGCCGAGTCGTTGGCGGAAGCCCTTCGAACACTGCTGGACCCGTTTGGTGAGAATCTCTTCGATGTGGCACTGTTCCACGACCCACGCTCGACGCTCCGCGAAGCGTTCCGCCGAGAGTCCGCGCATCTCAGCGACGAATGCCAGGAAGCGATCTACCCGCATCGTTTCGTACAGCGGGTTGTGCTCGGGCAAGTACCCGATCGAGCGTCGTACGGCCAGGGGTTGCGTCCTCACGTCGTGTCCGGCGATCCGGATGGTTCCGCCGGTGGGGGGGAGCCAGGTGCACATCATCCTGAGCAGCGTGCTCTTCCCGGCGCCGTTCGGTCCCAGAAAACCGACGACCTCGCCTTCCTTCACCTCGAAGGAAACGCGGTCGACCGCGAGCGTCGGCCCGTAGCGTTTCGTGACCTGATCGACCTGAATCATGTGCTAGGGGACGTCCGCCCATTCCTCGCCGTAGTCGATCAGGATCTCATCGCCGGACTCGATCCTGCGTGTGGCATAGAGATCGCGGGATTCGAACTCCGCGTTGGGTCGTTTCGAGTGGTTCAGGTGCCGTAGGCGGCCTGTGCCGAAATAGCCCCTCTCACCCCGGCTGTGCTCCACCCACAGGGTGTACATGGAGTCCTCTTCGGTCCGGTAGCCGTGGTAGCGGCCGATGTAATCTCCGGTCTTCAGGGTCTCCTTGGCGAAGACTCCCGTGCCGTGGACCGGACTCTCTCCTGTTGCGATTTGTCTCATGCTTTCGAACTCCCGCGGCGGCGGGAGGGGCCAGGGCCTGGAAGGAACGTAAAGGGATACGGTGGGCTGAAACCCGCCAGGGTGGAGGTTAGGAAGATCGACTCCCCGGAACAAATCATGGTCCTGTGTAAACGACTTCCGCTCCCGATTCAATTTGCCTGGTGCGCTGAAGCCCCGGTGGTAGCATTTCGGCTTATGGGGAAGGAAAGAGTGGTCCTGAAGGCCCACCAGGGTGCTGCCCTCGCGGTGGCCTTCGCGCCCGACGGGGGCCGACTCCTGTCGGCCGGTAAGGACAGGGCCGTTCGTCTCTGGGATCCGGAGAGCCTCGAGAAAACCGGGGAATTCAACGGCCATTCTTCCGCGGTTCACACCCTGACTTTCGATGCATCCGGTCGGTATCTGGCGAGCGGTTCCGCCAACGCTGTGCGGATCTGGGAGTATCCGGGGGGCGAGCTGAAAAAGGAACTTTCCGGTGAGAGCATCGTCGCCTTCGGTCCCACGGACCATCATCTGGGGACGATCGCCGCCCCATCCCAGACTGCGAACAAACCGGTGTCCGGGGAAGCCGCGCCGGGCGCGCAGGTGACCCTGTGGGACGCGCGCGACCTGTCCGTCCTGCGTCGCTTCGAGCACGTCGATCGTCGCCATCAAAGCCTGGCTTTTGCGCCGAACGGTGCGGTGCTCTTTATCGGTGGGAGCGGGCCGATTCACCGCGTCTCCCTCCCCGAAGGGACCTTGGAGGGGATTCAGCTAGGCCATCAGATCGGGGTTTCTCACATCGTTCCTTCGCCGAAGGGTTCGGTGCTCGCCTCGACCGGCACCGATGGAACGCTCTACTTCTGGACCGTCGTCGGCGGCGATCGGGTTCACAGCATCTCGATGGACGTCTCCTCCGGGCCCGGGGGCTTTCCCCTGGCCTTCGGTCCGGACGGCCGCACCGTCGTCGTCGGCTGCGGATCGCAGACCCGGCTCTACAACGCCCCCGACGGCTTCCTGCGAAAAACCTTGGTCACCGGGGCGGAGGTCCACGACGTGGCGATTTCGCCCGATGGGCGCCGGGTCGCCAACGCCTGTGGGGACGGAGACGTACGGATCTTCGAGCTTTCTTGATGTTCGCCTCTTCACCGATCCTGGGCGGGGCCCTTGTGCTCCTCTCGACGACGCCGGGGGCCCTGGCTTCCGCGCCCCCGAGCCTCGCGACCGCCGCCGCAGCGGTGCCCCAGCGTCGCGGCGGAGCTTCCGAGCCCAAAGAGAACCCCGTCCTGGAGCGCATCAATATCCCGGGGGGGCCCCTGGAGGTTCCTCCAGGACACCTCGTGATCGTCGGTGACCTCTTTCTGAAGAATCCAAAGAGCGCGCCGTTTCTGCTGCTCGCGCATGGGGCCCGTTCGAGTCGCGGCGAGTTCCGCAAGATCGGTCCGATCCTGAACGAGCTGGGCTACAACTGTCTCGCCATCGATCTGCGCGTCGGGGGCCGGATGAATTTCGTTCGTAACCAGACCAGCCGACAGCTGACCCAGCACGGAGTGACGGCGAATGTGCTGGCGACGATTCCCGACATCGAGACCTCGCTGGCCTACGTGCGCGAGCACTGGGCCGAGGGTCCGCTGCTCTGTTTGGGCAGCGCGGCGTCCGCAACCCTGAGCATGCACATCGCAGCCGAGAGCCCCGAGCTTCTGGACGGGCTTCTGCTCTTCTCGCCCCCGCTGACGTACTTCGAGCAGTTTGGCAAGCCTGCGGACTGGGCGGAGCAACTCGCAGGGAAGGTGAAGTGCCCGACCTTTCTCACCGGACTGCGCTCGTCGGAGGACGGGCTCCAGAACGTGTACGACGCGCTCGAAACCGAAAGGAAGGTGTTCTTCCAGCCCGAGACCCGCGGGATCCATGGCGCGAGGGCTCTATGGCCCAAGGAGCCACAGCATCCCAGTTACTGGGGTGCCCTGGCGGCGTTCTTGGAAACCCACTTCTCGCAGCCGGAATCCGGTTGGGAATCCTCCCCCAAGCCGCCCGTCCCGGGCTCGAGCGGGGACAAGTTGCGTCTGCCGGCGATCTTTTCGGACGGTGTCGTCCTCCAGCGCGAATCCAACGTGCGCCTGTGGGGTTGGGCAGGAAAGGGCGCGGCCGTCACGCTCGAGGCTTCGTGGTTGGAAAGCTCATTGCGCACGGAAGCCGACGGGGACGGTCGCTTTCGGTTCGAATTGTTGACCCCGTCGGCCGAGGGGCCGCACGAGATCGTGCTGCGAAGTGGCGCAGAGACCCGCGCGATCCACAACGTCTGGAGCGGTGAGGTGTGGATCTGTTCGGGGCAGTCCAACATGGAATGGTCCGTCGGCCCGCACGTCGGCCCGGGAATAAGGAATTTCGAGACCGAGCTGGAAGCGGCGGACCTCGACAAGCTCCACTTCTTCAACGTGACGAACACCGTTTCGCCCTTTCCGCGGGACGATTGCAAGGGCGTTTGGCAAGTCAGTGACGCCGACACGGCCCGGGTCTTCAGCGCGACGGCTTTCTTCTTCGGACGTGAGTTGTTGGAGGAGCTGGATTGCCCGATCGGCCTGGTGGAAACGGATTGGGGCGGCACGTTGTGCGAGGCGTGGACCTCTCCAGAGGGGCTGGGGGCGTTCCCCGAGTTTCAATCTGACCTCGGACGGATGGCGAGCCTTGCAAGGGATCCCGCTGCCGCCGAACGCGAACTGCAGCGTGCGGTAGATGCGTGGTGGGAAGCGCTGCGCACAAGTGACCCCGGCAGCGGGGAAGCTCGTTTCATGAATGCGGACTTTGCGGACGATGGCTGGAAAGCGATGCCGCTGCCCGCGCAATGGGAACGTGCGGATGAAGAACTCGCCGGCTTCGACGGCGTCATGTGGTTTCGCCGCTCGTTCGAACTCAACGCCGGCGATCTCTCGGAGGAGGAGTTCGTGCTCGAGTTGGGGCCGATCGACGACATGGACACGACCTGGCTGAACGGCAGGCGGATCGGTGGGCACGAGAGCTACGGGCAATGGCGCGCGCCCCGTCGCTACTCGGTTCCCGCCGGGCTTCTGCGCGAAGGGCGTAACGTCGTTGCGGTGCGCGTGCTGGACACGGGCGGCGGCGGCGGCATCTACGGCGAGAGCCAGGATCTGGCGTTGAAGGGCCGGAGGGGCGTCGTGCACTCGCTCGCCGGTTCGTGGCGTTACCGCGCCGGAGCGGATCTGCGAACCGTCGGTCGCCCGCCGGCGCACGGTTGGCTACACCAGAACCGCCCCGCGGCGCTCTTCAACGGCATGCTGGCGCCGCTCGTGCCTCTGAGCGTGCGTGGCGTGATCTGGTATCAGGGCGAGTCCAACCGCCCGCGCGCCGAGCAGTACGTCCGCCTCTTCCCGGCGCTGATCGCGGATTGGCGCCGGCTCTTTCAGCAGCCGGACCTGCCGTTCTACTTCGTGCAGATCGCGCCGTTCAACTACGGCGGCGACGTGGGTGAGGCGGCGCTCCTGCGGGATGCGCAACGGCGTGCGCTGGCGGTTGCGAATACCGGAATGGCGGTCACGATGGACATCGGCAATCCGCAGAACATCCACCCGGAGAACAAGCAGGACGTGGGCAAGCGCCTGGCCCTGTGGGCGCTGGCCAAGGACTACGGGCGCGACGATCTTGCCTACAGCGGGCCGCTCGTCTCCAGGATCGACTTCGAAGGGGGGAAGGTGCGAATCGGCTTCGAGTACGCGGACGGTCTGACCTCGCGAGGTGCTGTGCTGGAGCATTTCACGCTCGCCGGGAACGACGGTGTCTATCACCAGGGCGTGGCAAACATCGATGGCGAATCGGTCGTCGTCTTCAGCGAGGATGTGGCGCGTCCGACGAGCGTCCGTTTCGGTGGCGGCGCCGGGGATGAGACGTGTCTATGGAACGGGGCGGGCCTTCCCGCTTCCAGTTTCGTCAGCGATGTTCCCTAGGGGAGCATTCCTATCCTGGAGCGCTCTGGTCGCCGGCGCGGGTTGTGCCACAGGACCGCCGTTGCAGCCTCAGGAGACCGGTCCGTCCCCCGCCCTCGAGCGCGTCGTGACCCTGGGGGCGAGCCTCACGGCAGGGTTCGGTGTTGGGATCGAGTTTGCGAGTGTTTTTGAGGCTCTCTTGACGGTCGACGGAGAGGTCGAGAGCGTCGTCGACGTCCGGTTTTTCCTCGATCCACGGGGAGTGGGTGAGAAGTGCATGCAGCGGGTGCTCGTTCTCGATCCGACTCTCTTGTGCGCGATCGATTTTCTCTTCTGGTTCGCCTACGGGGACACGGAGATCTCCGGGGACGGTGGAGACGAAGTGGCGCTCCGCCTGGATCGACTCGAGCAGGGCTTCGAACTCCTTGAGCGCTGCACAGCCATCGTGGTGGTCGGCGATTTTCCGGACATGAGCTCCGCTGAGGGACATATGCTGCGTCGCTCCCAGATTCCCTCGCCCGCCGCTCTGCGGGCCCTGAACGAGCGCTTGCAGGTCTGGGCCGGAGCCCGCGACAGGGTCGTCGTCTTGCCGCTTTCGCAAAGGCGCGAGCTGCTGCGTTCCACGGAGGGGTTTCGAGTCGGCCGTGTCGAGATCCCCGCCGGAAGCGAACTCCTGCTTGCCGATGAACTTCACCCGAGCCACGAAGGGCAGGCTGCGATCGCACTCTGGATCGCGGATCTGCTCGTCGATGCGGGCTTGGCGCGCGTGGACGAATTTCGATTTGATTTCGAAGCGGTGATGGATGAATGGCTCGCTCGTCGCGAGAGTGTGATCCGCTGAGCCGTGGTGGGGCTCCGTACCCCCATCAGATCCTCTGCGCTATCCTGTAGACTGCGGCCGCGCATCGATTTCGTCCCTGCCGGTGAAGGCACCCATTTATGACCACATCACCCGCCATCGTCTACACGCACACAGACGAGGCACCCGCCCTGGCCACGAGCTCTTTTCTTCCGATTCTACGGGCCTTCGCCGCCTCCGCCGGAGTGGAGGTCGAGCTCAAGGACATCTCCCTGGCCGGCCGCATCCTGGCCAGCCTCTCGGATAGCCTCGAGAAGGGCCAACGTGTTGCGGACGCGCTGAAAGAACTCGGGGAGCTGGTCAGATCCTCCGAGGCCAACATCGTAAAGCTGCCGAACATCAGCGCTTCGACGCCGCAGTTGCTAGGAGTGATCGCCGAGCTCCAGTCCCAGGGCTATGCCTTGCCGGACTATCCCGGAGAGCCGGAGAACGACGCCGAGCGTGAGATCAAGGCACTCTACGACCGGGTAAAGGGAAGTGCGGTCAACCCGGTGTTGCGGGAGGGCAACTCCGACCGACGGGCTCCGAAGGCCGTGAAGGAGTACGCAAGAAACAATCCGCCCCCGACGAAGGCCTGGCACAAGGGCTCGAAGACCCACGTTGCGACCATGGGGCAGGGCGACTTCTTCGACAATGAGAAGTCCGTGACCCTCGAAAGTGCGACGAACGCCCGGATCGAGCACGTGTCCGGGGACGGTGCGGTGACGGTTCTCCGCGAGGGGATCGTACTGGAGGCCGGTGAAGTTCTCGATGGATCCTTCATGAGCAAGAAAGCCCTGGTCGCCTTTCTTGAAGAGGAACTCGCGAGCGCCAGGCAAACCGGGGTTCTGTTCTCCATTCACCTCAAGGCCACGATGATGAAGGTCTCCGACCCGATCCTCTTCGGCCATGCCGTGCGTGTGTTCTTCAAGAATGTCTTCGACAAGCACGGGGCGCTTCTCGACGAGCTTGGAGTCGACGCGAACAACGGGCTCGGCGATCTGCTTGTCAAGATCGCAAGTCTGCCCGAGGACCGGCGTTCCTCGATCGATAAGGAGATCCAATCCGCCTACGCGAACGGCCCCGGGCTGGCCATGGTGAATTCCGACAAGGGCATCACCAACCTGCATGTCCCGAGCGACATCATCATCGATGCATCGATGCCGCCCCTGATACGCGACGGTGGCGCCATGTGGAACCGTGAAGGCGAGCTGCAGGATTGCAAGGCGATCATTCCTGACAGCAGTTATGCCCCCGTCTACCAGGCGATGATCGAGTCCTGCCAGAAGGACGGTGCCCTCGACCCCACGACCTTGGGCTCCGTTTCCAACGTGGGTCTGATGGCACAGAAGGCCGAGGAGTACGGGTCCCATGACAAGACCTTCGAGGTCCCCGCGGACGGCACCATCCGGGTCGTGAACGCTTCCGGTGAGTCGCTCTTGGAGCACGGTGTGGAAGAGGGAGACATCTGGCGTGCGTGTCAGACGAAGGACCTGCCGGTCCGTGACTGGGTCGGGTTGGCCGTCACCCGTGCGCGTGCGGCAAAGATCCCGGCCGTGTTCTGGCTCACATCCGAGAGGGCACACGATTGTCAGCTCATCCAGAAGGTCGAGACCTACCTGCGCGAGCACGACACCGGGGGGCTCGAAATCAAGATCATGACGCCCGCCGAAGCCACGCGTTTCTCGGTCGAACGCTTGCGTCGTGGCGAGGACACGATCTCGGTCACCGGCAACGTGTTGCGTGACTACCTGACGGACCTCTTCCCGATCCTCGAGCTAGGCACGAGTGCGAAGATGCTCTCGATCGTTCCCCTGATGAACGGTGGCGGGCTCTTCGAGACGGGAGCGGGAGGCTCGGCGCCCAAGCACGTGCAGCAGTTCGTGAAGGAAGGGCACCTGCGCTGGGACTCACTGGGCGAGTTTCTCGCCCTCACCGCCTCTCTCGGGCACCTCGCCGAGCGGTACGGCAACAAGGGGGCGGCCGTCCTCGGTGAGACTCTCGACCAGGCGATCGGCCGGTTGCTCCTGGAGGGTAAGTCGCCATCCCGGAAGGTCGGCGAACTCGACAGCCGGGGCAGCCACTACTACCTGGCTCTCTACTGGGCCCAGGCGCTAGCCCTCCAGACCGCCGCCCCCGAGCTAGCGGCCCGTTTCCAGCCGACCGCCGAATCCCTGGCTGCCAACGAAGAGAAGATCCTGGCCGACCTGGTCGATGCCCAGGGCGCGGCCGTCAATCTCGGGGGCCACTTTCGACCCGACCCCGAGCTTGTCGAACGCGCGATGCGCCCGAGCGCCACGCTGAACGAAATCGTCGCCGGGATCTAGTTCCGGCGGGGCATGTCGGGATCCGGCTCGCCCTCGGCGAGCCCGACGCCTGCCCTCTTGTCAGCTTCCCGGGAGACCTGGAAGTGAAGAGCCTCGGGCTCCTTCTCTAACTTGGCGGGTTCAAGTGGCACGCCACCCGGCGCTTCGGACCGCTTCGATCCAGCTCGGGCACTTCGCCGGCGCAACGATCGTTGGCAACCCCGCCCTTCGCAAAACAGCGTGGCAGAAAGCCGCATCCCCTCGGCACCGAGGTAGGGCTTTGAACCTCCCCCTGCAGGACGATGCGTTCGCGACGCGCCTCCTGCACAGGGTCCGGCACGGGAATCGCGCTGATCAGGGCCTGGGTGTAGGGGTGCTGGGGCGCGGCGAAAAGGTCGTCGCGCGCGGCCTCCTCGACGATCCTGCCCAGGTACATCACAGAGATGCGCGGACACAGGGCGCGCACGACGGCCAGGTCGTGGGCGATGAAGAGGTAGGCCAGGGAGAAGCGCTCCTGAAGTTCCTTCAGCAGGTTCAAGATCTGCGCTTGAATGGACACATCCAGGGCGCTCACCGGTTCGTCGAGGAGAATCAACTCCGGTTCGAGCGCCAGCGCTCGCGCGATGCCGATGCGTTGGCGTTGGCCTCCGGAGAACTCGTGTGGATAGCGGTTGAAGTGGCGGGCGCTCAATCCCACCGCTTCGAGGAGCGCGAGTGCGCGCAGCCTGCGTTCGCGTGGCTTTCCCAGCCCGTGGATCGCCAGGGGCTCCGTGAGGATCGAGGCCACCGTTTGACGCGGGTCGAGGGAGGCGTAGGGGTCCTGGAACACCATCTGGATCCGGCGTCGAAACGGGCGCCAGCTCGAGTTCGATAGCCGCGTCAACTCGACGCCGTCCAGGAGGACCGAACCCGCGCTTGCACGCTGCAATCCGATGATCGTGCGTGCCGTGGTCGACTTTCCGGAGCCCGATTCCCCGACCAACCCCAGGCTCTCTCCGCGGTCGAGGTCGAACGACACGCGTTCGACGGCGCGCACGATCGCAGCGGCCTTGCCGGCCGGGGCGAAGTGCTTTTGCAGGTCGCGGACGCGGAGCAACATCTAGGTGAGCTCCGGGGCAGGCGGGGGCAATCCATCGTGGACGCGCACGCGGGCGAAACAGGCGCAGGCGTGCCTTGCGGGGCCGTCGAAGGCCTGGAGTTCGGGGCGCTCGCGTTCGCATTGCGCGTTGCGATAGGAACAACGCTCGAAGAAGGCACACCCGGGCCGCAGCTCCATCGGATCCGGTGGTTGTCCTTCGATGGTTGCCAGCCGGGAAGAAGGAGCGCCAGTGAGTCGGGGCACCGCCTGAAGGAGCCCCTGAGTGTAGGGGTGGCCCGGTCGGGCGAAGAGTTCGCCGGTCGGTCCCGTCTCCACGAAACGGCCGGCGTACATCACCTGGATGCGATCCGCCATTCCTGCGACCACCCCCAGATCGTGGGTGATCAGCACGATTCCCATGCCGTGCTTCTCCTGCAGATCCTTCATCAGATCGAGGATCTGGGCCTGGATCGTGACGTCCAAGGCGGTCGTCGGTTCGTCGGCAAGGAGCAGCTTCGGTCGACACGAAAGGGCCATGGCGATCATGACGCGCTGGCGCATTCCGCCCGACATTTCATGGGGATAGGAACGCAGGCTCGCTTCGGGATCGGGTATGCCTACCTCACCGAGACCGGCGGCGGAGTGTTTGCGCGCTTCGGCCGCAGACATGCCCTTGTGCAGCTCCAGGACCTCGGTCAACTGGCGTCCGATGGTAAGCAGCGGATTCAGGGAGGTCATCGGGTCCTGGAAGATCAGCGCGATGTGATGACCGCGGATCGCGCGCAGCTCCTTGTCGGACAGGCGTAGCAGATTGTGTTCGAAGAAAAACGCCCGGCCGCCGTCGACGATGCCGGGCGGATTCGGCACGAGCCCCATGATCGCGAGGCTGGTCACGGACTTGCCCGACCCCGATTCGCCGACGATCCCCAGGGTTTCGCCGCGTTCGACCTGAAACGAGACCCGGTCCACGGCACGGACGGGACCCTGGGGCGTTTCGAAACGCACCGCGAGGTCGTGCACCGAGAGCATGGGGAGCGTGTTCCGGGTCATTCCCTCGCTCGCAATTGGGACCCTCGAAGTTTGGGATCCAGGGCATCGCGCAATCCGTCCCCCAGGACATTGAGCGCGAGCAGGGTCGAACCCATGGCGGCGGCGGGCCAGACGACCAGCCACCAGAAGGTCTTGATCGGAAAGATCGCCTCGGCACTGTCCAGGGCCAGCAAGCCCCAGCTGACCCGGGGCGGTTCGACGCCCAACCCCAAAAAGCTCAAGAAGGCTTCGAAGAGCATCACCGCGGGGATCGTCAGGGTGAGGTACACGATCACGACCGAAAGCACATTGGGAACGAGGTGGACGAAGAGAATTCGTGTCGTCGACGCTCCCATCACGCGCGCCGCATCGATGAATTCCTGATGGCGCAAGGAGAGGACTTGCCCGCGCACCACGCGCGCCATCGTCAGCCAGTAGATCAGTCCGATGACGAGATAGAAGACCGTGATGTACTCGATGCCGAAGGCCTCGAGGTCCTTGCGATACTCCTTGAGGATCGTGATCAAGAAGATCACGACGAAGATGAAGGGGATCGAGTACAGAACGTCGACCAGACGCATCATCAGGTTGTCGATGCGTCCCCCGAGATACCCGGAAAGCGCCCCGTAGGTCACGCCCACCAGAAGGCTGCAGAGGGTCGCTGCGAGGGCCACCTGCAACGAGATGCGGCTGCCCCACACGATGCGCGACAACAGGTCGCGGCCCTTGGAGTCGGTGCCGAGGTAGCTCTCCGTTTGCCAGAAACCGAAGACCCTGTAGCGAAGTCGAAGCAGGGCCTCGTCCAGGAAGTTCAGCGGCCAGTACCCGGGCGAGGGGGTCGCAGAGATCAGCCTCACGTTGTGTTGCCCGGAGGCATCGCTCTTCACAAGAGCGTTTTGCAAAGAGACGTCGATGGGGGTGCGGTGTTGCCTGGGGTCGAGCTTGGCCCGATAGGGAAGGACCAGGACGATCTCGCCGGCGTCCAGCGGGGCCGGTAGGGCTCGCGGACGCACTCCCGAGGTCCTCGCGACCAGCGTGGAGAGGGATTCTCGGAGCGTAGCGACGTCCGCCGGCCTCTCGGCCTTCTCGTAGGAGAAGAGGAGCGTGATCCGATGCTCCCATCCGTGGTTGCCGAGACGCGATCCACACGGGGGCTGGGGCTCGATCTGCAGGTTGAGCGCCATCGGCGATGGCAGCGGCAAGAGCGGCGCGATCAGGGCCGTCCCGACGACCAGACCCAGGAAGAGCAAACTCGCGAAGGCCGCACGATTCGACCGCAGGCGCCGCCAGGCGTCGTGCCAGAGACTCTCGCCCTTGAACTTGCGGGATTCGGCGAGAGGCGAAGCGTATTCGTTGCCGCCGAGGTTCCAGGCCTCGCGCTGTCTGGCCATGGGCTAGATCCCGTCCACCCGGGCCCCATTCAAGGGGATGCGAGGGTCCAGAAAGGTATAGGCCAAATCGACCAGGGTGTTGAGCGAGTACACGAGCACCGTGTAGAGGATCGTGACGCCCATCGAGAGCGTGTAGTCCCGGTTCAACGCGCTGTTCACGAAGTGGGTGCCGGTGCCGGGGATGGCGAAGAACTTCTCGATGACGAGCGAACCCGTGAGGATGCCCGCGATCGCCGGGCCCAGGTAGGACAGCACCGGCAGGATGCCGCCCTTGATCGCGTGGCGTAGAAGAACGGTGTGGGGCGGCAGGCCCTTGGCCCGGGCCGTGCGGATGTAGTCCTGCGAAAGCACCTCGAGCATTCCGGTGCGCGTCAAGCGCGAGATATAGGCGGCGAACGGCGCGCCCAGGGCGAGGGAGGGAAGGACGAGGTGTGCCGGCGTACCCCAGCCCGCCACGGGGAAGAGTCCGGCGCCGAAGACGAGGGCCAGGACAAGCAAGCCGGCGATCACGAAGTTCGGCAGCGCGATGCCGACCGTGGCGACGAGGCGCAGGGACAGATCGAGCTTGCCTCCACGCCGGATCGCTGCGCAGAGGCCCGTGCCTACACCCAGGAGGATCGCCCACAAGAGCGCCAGCGAGCCGAGCGCCAGCGAGATCGGCAACGATTGGGCGATGATGTCGTTGACGGTGAAGTCGCGGTACCTGAACGACGGGCCGAGATCGCCGGTCAGGACGCCTCCCAGGACCCGGCTCGAATCTCCTCCCAAGAAAGCGGCTCCTCGCCCGTCGAGGTTCAGCGGGCCGACGTACTGCAGGTACTGTTTCCAGAGCGGCCAGTCGAGGTGATAGCGAGCCTCGATGTTGCGCTCGATCGTCGGATGCAGGGAGCGCTCGCCAGAAAACGGCCCACCGCGGACCGAGCGCATGAGGAAGAACGAAACGGTCACGACCGCCAACAGCGTGACCGCGAACCACAGTGCTCGTCGCAAGAGGAAGCGTATCATCGGTAGACGGCCTGCCTCCCCGCGGGCGGATACAGCCCGTCCCGCGGCCCGGGCGCGGGCACGCGTTGCCTGTCTCCGGCCTGGCGCCTGCGTTTGGCGGCGAGTTCCTCGTCGTCCATCCAGTACCAAAATTTCGGGGAGTGGTCGTCCTGCGAATTCTCGAAGAAGCCGCCCAGGCGCGGGTTGACGGCGTTGTTGGTCGTGTATGAATACACCGGCAGGATGGGGAGCTCCTCCAGAACGATCGTTTCCGCTTCCCGCAAGAGTTGCATCCGCAGCGCTTCATCCGCTTCCGACGAGGCCTGTCGAACCAATTCGTCAAAGCGCGCATGGCTCCAGCCGGTGCGGTTGTTTTCGCCGCCGGTCACGAAGATGTCGATGAACGTGTTCGGATCGGGATAGTCCTGAATCCAGGCCGAGCGTGAGACGTCATAGCCGAATGTCCGCTGGGTATCGAGATAGACCTTCCATTCCTGATTGAGCAGCTTGGCATCGAGTCCCAGCACGCGTTTCCACGTATCCGCGAGCACCTCGGCGATGTCGCGGTGTGACTCGGAGGTGTTGTAGTGGACCTCGATCGTCGGGAGCCGCCGTCTACCCGGCCCGTAGCCCGCATCCAGGAGTAAAGCGACGGCCTCGGCGCAGTCCTCCGCGTAGGCCTCGTCAAAGTTGGATAGATCGGCGGCCACCGGAGCGTGCTTCATCTCCGCGGGCTCGTAGCCCTCGAGACCGGGGGGGCACACGGACCAGCTCACGAGCTCACCCTTTTTGGTGATCTTCTCGACGATGGCGCGGCGATCGATCGCCAGCGCCAGCGCTCGGCGGACGCGCTTGTCGTCGAAGGGTGGCTTGTGGACGTTGACACGAAAGAAGTAGCTCCCCAGGTAGGGGACCGGACGATAGTCCTCGCGTGCGAGCATGCGCGGCACGAGGTTGGGTGCACAGCGTTCGATCCAGTCGACCTCACCGGTGAGGTAGAGGTTCAGCATCGTGGCGTAGCTCTCCACGGACAGGATGTCGATCGTGTTGAACGCGACGTGATCGCCGTCCCAGTACGAGGGGTTCTTCGCCAGGCGGATGCGATCGTGAAGGCGTCGCTCACGCAGGAGAAACGGGCCGTTGGTGACGAGATTCCGAGGTCGCAGCCACTCGATCTGCCAGGTGTTGGGATGCTCATCGCGGGCCTTCTCGATGGTTTTCAGGTGCACGGGAAAGGTGGCATAGAAACTGGTCAGATGGAGAAAGAACGGTGTGGGAGCCGCCAGTTGGACTTCGAAAGTGAATCGGTCCACGGCGCGGGCGCCGACCCGGGGCCAAAAAATCTCATCGCGAGCCCGCTCTGCAGTCAGCAACTTTCCGCTTGCCAGCGCCCGGTCGAGGCCGGCCGAGCTCAGCTCGATCTCGACGAGCCAGTGCTTGTCGAACGGATCCTCTTCGATTTCCCCGAGGCTCTCGGGAAGCTCTTCGTTGATCTCCGTGATTCGACCGGCGAGGGGGCCGACCCACGGCCCCGACCGCTCGAGAGAGCGGGCCAGCGCAGCCCCTCCGGCCTCCTCGCCCACCCGCGCCACGAGCCGGATGCTTCCCCCGGGCAGGTCGAAGCCCGCCAGTCCGATGCGCGCGCGGCCGTTTTTCCGCTTCTGGACCCATAGCTGCCCCCCGACGGCATAGAGACGGTCGTCTCGCAGGAGCGTGTAATCCCTTGCGTTTTCGAGGTACCAGAGCTGGTAGGCGTACTCGGCGGCGGTTGCGGGCGAGAGCAAGCGCTTCCACGACCCCTCGAAGTCGTGGGCCGTGACCGCCTCCCCGTTGCTCCACCTCGCATCCCGGCGCAGGTGGAAGGTGTAGGTGCGGCCGTCCGCGGAAACGGTCCAGGACTCGGCGACACCGGGCAGCGGTTCGAGGGTCTCGGGGTGCTTGACCGTCAAGCCCTCGAAGAGGGCGTACATCACGCGGCCTTCCGGGACGCCGCTGGTCGCCGCCGGATCGAGCGTGCTGACTTCCGCTCCGTTGTTGAACACGAAGTCAGCACGATCGATGCGCACGCTCGAGATGGACCAGAGCGCGGAGGCTGTGAGCCCCAGGAAAACGGAGTATAGAAGAGCGGACCTCACCTCGTTGACCCCGCGAGCCTATCCCCTCGGTCAGGGTGGTGGGGGGGGGGCGCATGCTAGCGCCCAAAAGCAGCTGAGGGGCAACGAAATCGGAAACCGACGGGGGTCTCGCGGGTAGAATCTGCGCCGTGTTGAAGACGTCTACGCTCGCCCTGATCGCTCTGTTCTTGGCGCTGCCCGCGACGGTCGGCGATGAAGTCGAGCCGGGGCCCGTCGAAAAGGATGTCTTTCATCCCGACCGCGGAAAAGAGTTCGAGCCCGGGCGCGGCGGCAGCGTGACGGTCTTCTTGCCCACGAGTGTCAGGATGCTGGCGTTGCCCCTCAGCAACAGCTCCTATGCGCGCAACATTCTGCACGAAGTACACGAACTGCTCGTCGCGCCGGACTGGGAGACGTGGGAGTTCAAAGGTGTCCTGGCGCACCGCTGGGATACGGAGGATTCACTGATCCTCAAGGATGGCGGGCGGCTTTTCGGCAAGGTTGTGGACGAAGGTGAGAATTGGTCGGTCACGCCCATATCGCCGGAGCACCCACTGGATGCTCCCCGCATGGTCAAGAAGACGGATGCGGAGTCGCTCGAACGGGGGACGGTGTTCACTTTTCACCTGCGCAAGGATGTCAAGTGGCACGACGGACACCCCTTCGATGCCGGGGACGTCGTGTTGGGTTGGGAGATCTACAACAACCCCGAGATTCAGTGCGACAGTTTTCGTTCGAGCTTCCAGAAGATCGAGCGGGTCGAACGCATCGACGACTACACGGTCCGTTTTCACTATTCCAGGCAGTACCACAAGGCGCTCGATCTCTTCCGCAGCCTGATCTGCCTGCCTTCGCACCTGTACAACCTGCTGGATCCGGACCACGCCGACTACGATCCCGAAGCGGACGAGAGAGCGGTCGCCAGGGCCGTCAACGAAAACCCACACAACAGCAACTGGGTCGGGCTCGGGCCCTACCGCATCACCAGCGCAGATCCGATGCTCTACGTGGCCGAGCGTTTCGAGGACTACTTCGATCCCGAGAACGCGGGTTGGGTCGATCGGATTCGCTGGCGTCACATCCGCGGGTGGGAAACGGCGCTCGAAGCTCTCAAGAACGGCGAGTTGGATTTCTCGGCCTGGCTTTCCACCGACATGTACATGGGCGCGGGCACGAGCGACGCGAACTTCACGGACGACTTTTACAAGGGCACATACGCCTACGGCTCCGTCAACTTCACGCCCTGGAACACGCGCCGTTCACACCTCTCGGATCCGCGCGTCCGCAGGGCGCTGGCCCATGCCTTCGACATGGAGGCCTATCGCGACCAGCAGTGCGGCGGTCTCGGCGTGATTTCGACGGGGACCCAAGCGACCTTCAGCCCCGCATACAACCGCGCCGTTCTGCCGCTCGAATACGACCAGGGAAAGGCAGTGGATCTCCTGGCCGAGGCGGGGTGGTACGACCGCGACGGCGACGACATCGTCGACAAGGACGGCGTACCCCTGGAGATCGAGTATCTGACCATCGCGGGTCACAAGGGGGACCGGGAGTTCACCGAGCTCTTGAAGAAGAGCTACCGCAAGGTCGGGGTCGATCTGATGGTGACGCCGCTGGATCACCCCACGATCATCCAGCGCCTGAAAGAGAGAGACTTCGACGCGTGCTCGACTTCGTGGGGCTTGCCCCTGGAAAGTAATCAGGAGCAACTGTGGCACACGAAGAACGATCAGCCGGGTCGCGGCAACTATTCCGGCGTGCGCGATCCCAGGATCGACGCGTGGATCGAGCAGGCCGATAGGGAGATCGATCCGCAGAAGCGCTATGCGATCTGGAAGGAGATGCAGCGCTACCTCTACGAGGAGGTCCAGCCCTACCTCTATCGCAACACGGTTCCCCGGCGATTCGCGATGAGCAAGAAGATCCGCGGTTTCCAGGCCTTCGGGATATCCCCGGGGTATTCCATCCGCAGGTGGTTCCTGACCGACTGAAGTGCGGTCCTACCTCCTGAGGCGGATCCTGTGGATGATCCCGACGCTGATCGGGATCACGGTATTGACGTTCGCGGTCATGCAGCTCGTTCCGGGGGATCCGGCGGATCTGCGTTTTTTTGCCGAGGACAGCCCTCTCGATACCGGAAACATCGAGCAGGGACTCGCGCAGTTTCGACGCGAGAACCTTCTCGATCAGCCCCTCTGGCGACAGTACCTGCACTACGTGGGGCCGTTCGACCTTTCGGAGCGAGGTCACACCTGGTTCGGGGGCAGCGGGGAAGCGCCGTGGGGCGGGCTCTTGTTGGGCGATCTGGGCCGCGAGTTCTTCCGGCCCCACGTCACCATTCTGGATGAGCTCCTGCGACGGCTGCGCGTGACCGTGCCGTTGGCGCTCTGCGCACTCTTCCTCTCCTATCTTCTGGCGCTGCCGCTCGGCATCTATTCGGTCATGCGGCAGGGTTCTTTCTTCGATGTGGCGGCGGGCGTGATCGTCTTCCTCCTGTATTCCGTACCCATGTTCTGGGCCGCCTTGATGCTGCAGTTGACCTTCGGGTCCAACTGGTTGGGCCTGCTGCCGGTCATCGGTCTGGCCGACAAGGATGCAGCCGAACTATCGACCTTCGGGCAGTTCACCGATGTTCTGGCCCACCTGATCCTCCCCGTGGCGACGCTGACCGTCGGAGGCTTCGCCTACCTCTCGCGCCAGATGCGTGCCGGGCTTCTCGACGTGATCCGGGAGGACTACATCCGCACGGCGCGGGCCAAGGGCCTGTCGGAGCGCAAGGTCGTCCTCAAACACGGCTTGCGGAATTCGCTGGGGCCGGTGTTGACGCTCTTCGCAACGATCATGCCCGCCTTGATCGGCGGGTCGGTGATCGTCGAATCCGTTTTCGACCTACCTGGAATCGGAAGTTATGCCTACTACGGCCTGATGCAGCGCGATTACTTCGTCGTGATGGGAACCACGACTTTCTCGGCGATGATCACGCTCGTTTGCATCCTGGTCACGGACCTGGCCTACGCCTGGATCGATCCGCGCATCCGCTATGAGTAGGACCAAAGGAGAGCTCAGGAACCCTCCGGCGAGGGATCACTGGGAACGCGTGAGAGAGCGCCTGAGGAGGCGCAAGCTCTTTACGTTCGCTCTGGTGGTGTTGGCTTTTTTCTATGGGACTGCGATCTATGCGCCGTTGATCGCCAACGATCGGCCGTATGCCCTGGAGGCGATCGACTACGGTGGATACGAGGCGGCGCGCAAGAAGATCTACATCGCGACCCTCGGTCTGGACAACGTCCTGGAGAAAACGCCCTCGCAGTACATGGAAGGGCGTACGACGGGATCGACCCAATCCTATGGCGATGCACTCTGGAGCGAGCATCAGGCGCTGGTGAACGCGGTCGCCACGATGAAGCGCTACCTACCCGAGGAGGATCATCCTCCGTTGACGGACTTCGTCGACGACGTGGCTCGCGCCGTCGAGTTGGGTGTGGATGAGCGGCGACAGGAGGCCTCGAGGCTCGTGTTCGAGTTGAGAGCCGACGCCAAAGAGCTGCGTACGCGCTACCGAGCCGCACGTCCGGATCAGGATCCTTCCACGTCCGGAGTTCTTCTGCGACCGGATCGCTCCTATCCCTTGTTCGCTTCCCTGACGGCTGTGGAAGTTTTCTTCATGGTGCTGTGGTGGTTCGTTGTGCTCTCTCTTGGGCGGAGTTTCTTCGCGCGCCCATCCAAGCGGATTCGACCCGCTCGCCGATGGGGTTGGGTGCTGCCCCTCGGGACCTCGCTCCTTTGCGGCGCCGTCTGGTGGATGAGCATCGGCGCGGACGAGACTTCCTACTACCCCGAATACAAGTCGGGCTTGGCCGAGGGCGACCTCGTCGCGCAGTTTGTCGTGTTCCCGCCGATCGCCATGGGGTTTGCGGAGACCAGCACGGAATTGAATCACCCTCCCTCGTGGCACGCGAGCCCCGTGACCGCCGAAGAGGAGGTCGGTTCCGCCGGGTCCCGGGGGAACTCGCACTTCAGGCCTCTGCTGGGAACGGACGGCCTGGGGCGCGACCTCCTGGTGCGCTCGATCTACGGCGCCCGCATCAGCCTGTCGGTCGGATTGGTGTCGACGGCCATTCTGGCCGTGATAGGAGTCCTTGCGGGGGCGTTGGCGGGGTACTTCGGCGGTCGCGTCGACCTCTTGATCTCTCGCCTCATCGAGGTCGTGATTTGCTTTCCGGTCTTCTTTCTGATTCTCGGTGTGGTCGTGTTCGTGGGACAGAGCCTCCTCACCATCATGATCGTGGTCGGTCTGTTCCGCTGGACGGGTATCGCGCGCCTTACGCGGGCGGAGTTCTTGCGCCTGAAGGAGCTCGATTTCGTGGTTGCAGCGAAGGCCCTGGGACTGTCGACCCCTCGCATCTTGCTACGCCACATGCTGCCGAACGCGATCAGTCCGCTCCTGGTCGCGGCGACGTTTTCGGTCGCGGCAGGGCTCTCGATCGAATCCGCACTCTCGTTCCTCGGCTTCGGCGTGCGCGAACCGATTCCATCATGGGGTGGGTTGGTGCGCTCCTCGCTCAACCCGGCGCACTGGTGGATCCAGGTCTTCCCGGGCCTTTTGATCTTCATGACGGTCCTTTGCTACAACCTCGTCGGTGACGCCATTCGCGACGCGATGGATCCCAGGCTGCCCCGTTGAAGATGCCTTTCTTGCCCCGGGACGAAACCTCCGCTCGCCTTCTCGAGCTGCGTGGATTGCGGACCTATTTCCCGACCGACGATGGCTTCGCCCAGGCGGTCGACGGCGTAAATCTCACCGTGGAGCGGGGCGAAACCGTGGCCCTGGTCGGCGAGTCCGGTTGCGGCAAGAGCGTGACGGCGCTCTCGATCCTGGATCTCGTGCCGCCTCCCGGGCAGGTGCGGACGGGAGAGGTGCTTTTCAAAGGGCGCGATCTGCGCAAGCTAGAGGCGCAAGAGCTGCGCCGGCTTCGCGGCAACGAGATCGCCATGGTTTTTCAGGAACCCATGACCTCCTTGAACCCCGTCTACACCGTCGGCGAGCAGATCGCGGAGACGGTGCGCCTGCACCGCGGGCTGGACCGCAGGGCGGCGCGCGCCGTGGCGCTCGAGATGCTCGAGCTGGTGGGGATCCCGAGTCCTCAGGAACGCCTGGACGCCTATCCCCACCAACTCTCGGGGGGGATGCGCCAACGGGTCGTGATCGCCATCGCGATGTCGTGCGATCCGGCGCTCCTGATCGCGGACGAACCGACCACGGCCTTGGATGTGACCGTGCAGGCGCAGATCCTCAAGCTCTTCGCCAGGCTTCAAGAACGATCCGGGATGGGGCTGCTCTTGATCACGCACAATCTGGGTATCGTGGCGGAGACGGCCGATCGCGTGTGCGTCATGTACGCGGGTAACATCGTGGAAGAGGCGGCGGTCGAGCAGTTGCTTCGAAAGCCGCGCCACCCCTACACGATCGGCCTCATGCGTTCCCTTCCCGAGCGCGCCCGCCACGGCGAACCACTGGAAACGATCGCGGGAACCGTTCCCGATCCCGCTCGCTTTCCGAGCGGTTGTCGCTTTCGTCCGCGCTGTCCTCTGGCTCGGGCAGCGTGCGAAGAGTCGGAGCCTGAGCTCAGCGCCGCGGGAGCGCCTGACGATTCTCATGTGGCGGCGTGCCACTTCCTCGATGAGGCGGAAGGACTTTGAACGGGCAGGAGCGAAATCCGTCGATCGACGTGCGCGGCTTGCGCAAGTGGTTCCCTGTCTACAAGGGTTTCTTCGGTCGACACACGGGGGATGTGAAGGCGGTCGACGGTGTTTCCTTTGAGGTGGCGGCGGGTGAGACGGTTTGCCTGGTGGGGGAGTCGGGATCCGGGAAGAGCACCGTCGCGCGCGCGATGCTCCGTCTGGTCGAACCCACTGCCGGTGAGGTGTGGATCCGGGCGCGTGGCGTCTCCGTCGATTTCTTGCAGCTGCGGCTGCCCACGGGTGCCTGGCGCGGTCCGGCCTACGTGGGCCTGTTTCTCCTCTTGCATACGGCCGCCGCGCGGGTGCTGGAGTTTCCCGGAGAGCTTGCGGTCAACGTCCTTGGTGGTGTTCTGCTCCTTGCCTGGACCTGCGCAAACGCGTGGGAGGCCAGTGACGCTGCACAGCGCACGCGCTCCCTTCGAGAGCAGATGCAGATCGTCTTTCAGGACCACTCCGAGAGTCTCAATCCACGCATGTCCATCGGAGAGATTCTGGGGGAACCCCTGCGTGTCCATCTCAAACTCCCGCCCGTCGAGGTCGAGCAGCGCGTGGTCGAGCTCCTGGCGCAGGTCGGTCTGCCGGAGGACGCGCGTGCGCGCTTCCCTCACGAGTTTTCCGGTGGCCAGCGCCAGCGCATCGGGATCGCTCGGGCTCTCGCACTCGAGCCACGTTGGGTCGTTTGCGATGAGGCGTTGAGTGCTCTCGATGTTTCGGTCCAGGCCCAGATTCTCAATCTTCTGGCAGACCTGCAGCGCGAACTATCCCTGGCCTACCTCTTCATCTCGCACGATCTCGCCGTCGTGCGCCATATCGCCGATCGGATCCACGTGATGTACCTGGGGCGGATCGTCGAAGAGGGACTGGCGGCGGACATCTTCGAGCGGGCGGCCCATCCCTACACGCAAGCCTTGCTTCAGGCGATTCCAACCACTGTTCTCCCGGGGGAAGGGGAGAGCGTCGTCGAGACCGAGAAGGCCGAGGTCTCGCTCGGCGGCGAGGTGCCATCCGCACTCGATCCACCGAGCGGATGTCACTATCGACCGCGCTGCCCCTTCGCGGACCCGCGTTGTGAGGTCTTCTATCCAGCGCAAGTCGCCTTGAGCGAAACTCACAGGGCGGCTTGCCACTTGCTCGTCCCCGATGAGCCCGCGCCCGCCCGGCACTCCGGGTCATGAGCCAGGGTCGTCACGGGCGGCGTGCCTGAAGCGTCCAGCGATGCCGGCGAGCCGCTGGGCCCGTATCAAACGGCGATTTCGTACGTCTCGCGCAGAATCGTCCTCAGCTCATCAAAGTTCTCTACCACGTGATCCGGCTCGATCCCCGTTCCCTCGAGGCCGTCCTTGGCCGCCCGCTTGGCCCAAACGGCGATCATCCCGAGGGACTGGGGCGGCGCAATGTCGTGCGTGGGGTTGTCGCCGACGTACATGACTTCACCGGGGGCCAGCTCGAGGTCGGCGAGGGCCTGGGCGTAGAGCTTGGGGTTGGGTTTGGAGATTCCGATCTGCTCGGAGATGAAGACCGCCTTGGGGTGGACGCAGTCGAGGAGCCCGAGGCGGACGATCTTCTCGGCCTGCTTGGTGGTCCAGCCATGGGTCAGAATGCCTACCTGGATGCCGGCGGCGCGCAGGGCTTCGAGGAGCGGACAGACGTCGGGAAACGGTTCCAGCTGGCGGAACTTGGTGTCGTGGTATGCCGCGACACCTGCAGCGACGATGAGGGCCGGGTTGCGTTCTTCGATCGTGGGCTGGCGTAGGCGGCGTAGTAGCTGATCGAAGTGGTGGGCGTAGTTCGAGGAGAACTCGGAGATGACCTCCTCGAGCTCGCGCAGAGCTTCCTCCTCTGTGACGTCGAGGCCGGCCCGGATCATGGCCCAGATCGCGTTCTTGCGGGCGACCCGGGCAAAATGCGTCGTCGAAAAGAGCGTGTCGTCGATGTCGAACAGGACGGCACGAAGGCGGGCCATGGAAGCTCTTAGCGTTCGAGACGCGCTAGCTCTTCCTTCACGTGGGTGATCCAGGCCTTGAGCAGGATCATCAGGCTCTCTCGCTCGTCGCTGTAGCCCTCTTGCTTGAAGAAGAAGCCCAGGAGCGGGATGTTGGCGAGCCACGGGACCTCGGCGCGGCGCTCGATGTTCCGTATGCGCGACAGGCCGCCGAGGAGGATCGATCCGCCGTCGGGTATGACGGCGGTCGTGAAGACGCTTTGGACCTCAAGCTCAGGTAGCTGGAACGTGACCGCGGCGGTTTGTCCCGCCAGCGTGGTGGAGAAGTCCGTCAGTGATACGACCTGGGCCACCGTGGGCTGGATTTCGAGCGTCAGGTAGCTGCGGTTGTGCTGAATCGTCGGGCGGACGTCCAGAACGATGCCCTCGGTCAGCACGTTGACCACGGGGTCGGCGACGGCCTGAAACTGGGCTACCTCGACATCGAAGTCCTGAACGTAGGCCTTCTGGTTGATGACCGTGACGTGCGCGCGTTGCGTGTTGTGCACGGAGAGCATCTGGTTGTTGATCAGCTCTATGTTTTCGCTCTTTTCGACCAGGCGGAGGATTATCGACGCCTGGAGGTCGTCGATGAGATGCCACTGTGCGGTCAGTCCACCGATATTCGTCAGCGTCGAACCGAGGGCGGACGTGAAGAAGTTTTCGGTACGGAGCTTGAGGTCGCCGTCACCACCTTCGTCGAGGTAGGCGCCCGAGGAGGGCGGAATCAACGTCGCGCCGTCGCCCGAGTTGTCCAGCCCGCGGGTCGGATCCAGATCCAGGTTGAGGTCGTCCAGGTCGGTGAAGGGATCGCCCGGGTTGTCCAGGCCGCGCCAATCGACACCTATTTCCTGGAGGAAGCCCTCGCTGATCGCAAGGAACTTGGACTCGATCGTGACCAGCGAGGAACTGAAGCGGCGCAATTCCTCGAGGAATGCGCGGACCTTCTCCTGAACTTCGGGGGTGTGAACGATGACCATGTTGCCCCCCTCGAGAGACAGGGAGACCGGGGCTTCCCAGGAGCCTGGCTCGACGTTTTGCGTGACGAGCTCGACCAGGTTGTCGGGATCGTTGACCACCGTGCGCTCGGCGAGCGAACCGAAAGGGCTGCCCCCGTCGTCGTCTTCGAGCTGGTCGATCAGGCGCAGTTTCCCGATGCGGGGGCCGATGAAGTTCGACAGCGGGAAGATCAGATCCTGCACGTCGTGGTTGACGATGACCAGCTCGCCGCGTGCCTTTTCCACCGTGGTGACCAGGATCGCCTCGTGGCGTATGGTCCAGGTGACCTCCTCGCCCGCCTCCTCGGTGATGAGGTTGAGGGATTTCTCGACCGACAGGGGGTTGGTGAAGTTGAACTCGAAGATCACACCGGCATTGACGGCCGCTTCGTCCGCCAGGGGGTCGGTCACGATGGGCAGGCCTGTGATCGTCTGGATGGCCCTGATGACCGTCGTCAGGCTCTCCTCATCCGTGATCTGGAGCCCGGGGATGAGGGTGTCTGCGATCCGTTCGCGTAGTTCGAGTTCTCCGGCGGAAACGGTGCGCCCGAGACCGAAGCCTGCGCGGTTCGCGCGGAGCTTGGTGATGCGACGCCACTCGTCTTCGTCGGGCAGGGTGACCACGCCGAGGTAGGGGATGCGTAGCTCTTCCAGCTCCTCTTTCCACCGCGCGTACTGCTCGAGCTTGTCCTGGAGGTGGTTGTCGTTGACGAGCTGGCGTTCCTTGCGGAAGGCCGTGTCGTGCAGGTCGAGCGCTTTTCTGTTGCGGGGCTGGAGGCGAAGGACGCGATCGGCGTAGGTGATCGCAGTCTGGTATTGCTTGGTCCTGAACGAATCGATGGCGCGGTTGAGCAGCGAATCGATTTCGTTTTCGCGGCGCTCGGTGTCGGCGCGCTCGCGTTCACGCAGTTCCTCCCGGGCGCTTTGTTCGGCCAGGGCATCCCTACGACGATCGGCCTCTTCCTTCGTGGTCCGAACGCTCTGGAGCTGTTCCTCGACGCTGGTCTCGAGTTCTTTCCAGTCCCCCGAGTACGGATAGAGGCGGATCTGATCGAGAGCCAGGTTGAGTTCCACGATCGCCTGGTCGAATTCCTCGCGGCCGATCATCAGTTGAGCGCGCTTGACTTTCTCGCGCGCGTCGGCTTCCGCCTGCTCGCGCTTCAAGAGGTACAGATCTTCGAGCGATTGGATCACCGTTTGGGCCTGACCACCGGGGTCACCGAGAAGTGCCCCGATCTCGGCCGCCAGTTCCTTGGCTTGCAAGTTGTCCGGAGCGAGTTCGAGTGCGCGCGCGACCTCGACTTTCGCTTGCTGGAACCGCAGTTCGTTCTTGAACGCGCGCGCCTTTTCCAGGTGTTGCCCTATGAGGAAGTTCGTCTTTTGCTGGCCGAGTGTGTAGGCGCGAACTTCCTGATCGAGCTGGGATTGCTGCTCGTCCAGCGAGGCTGATTCGGAGGCTTGCTCTTGTTGAGAGTCGGTCGTCGGCTCGGAGGCGTCGGGAAACGGCGAGTCGTCGATCCGGTCTTTCTTCCAAGCGCAGGCGGCGACGAGGAGAGACAGGCCGAGCGCGGTGGCAACGATCCTCATTTGCATTTCTCGGGGTTCGCGTTGGGTGGCATCCCCGGGACTTTGCAAACGTGGGTGAATGCCAAGCAGGGGAGCTTGCGGCGATCGTCTTGGAAGGTCCATAACCACCCCCGGAAGCGGGGGGAAGGTATCAGTTTTTCGGTTCCCGGGCAATCTGCAGTAGGGAATTGAGTGGGCTGTGAAGCGGTCGAGAAACGCCGTTTCCAGGGCTCCCAAGGGGCCGCGCGAATCCGCACCCGGAGCCTCGCGCGGGGGGCGAAAGCGTTCGATGCCGTCCGCTTCTTCAGCGGACAAGAAAACCGAGCTGCCTCTTCGATTCGAAGGACACAGCCCGTTCCCTCTCGCATTCCCCACGGACGCGTTCGTGGACCGACATCGAGCGTCTATACCCGGGCGGATCGAGCCGGTAACCGAGACGCCGGGTTCCTGGCCCCCTACTTCTTCTTGGCGGCCTTTTTGTACTCGCCGATGAAGGTGATGTCGGTGAACCCGGCTTCCACCGCCGCGTCGAGGACGGGAACCATATCCCCGTACACCGTTCCGGGGCGGCAGTCGATCGTCGAGGGGCGTTCGGGATCTTTCTTGAACAGATCCTCCAGCCACTTGCCGATCTTGTCCACCTCATCCGTCTTGCGCGGCCCGATGCTGTAGATCTGTTCGCGGTTGACGAACTCGAAGCGTCGGGAGGATTCCCCGTTCCAGGGTTGTCCACGCTCCTTGCCCGAAGCGTAGACGCGCTGTCCCTCTTTCTTGATCTTGATCGTGATCTCGATCTTTTCCTTGGGTTCGGCTTCAAACTGGTTGACGCCGACGTCCTTGGGGAGATAGGCGGAGAGCTTGCCTTCGAGGACCTTGAACTTGATCGTGCACAGGAAGAAGATCAGAAGCAGGAAGACGACGTCGATCATCGGCGTCATTTCCATCTTGTATTCTTCCTCGGCGATATCGGAGAGGACGGACATGGGTTACTTCTCCTCCTCCTCGTCTTTCTCCTCCTGGGCGGCGCCCAGTTCGAGCTTCCAGATGCGGACGTCTTCCAGGCCGCAAGTCTCCATGACCCTCTGGATGTACTTGAACTCCGTCCCGCGGTCGGCGCGAATCATCAATGGATTGTCAGGAAGTTCGTCTTTCCTGGGCATGCGAAAGGCCTGGTCGACCAGGAAACGCTCGAGACCCTGCATGTTGTCGCCGTCGATCTCCGGGTCGTAGAGCGTACGGCGCTTGTAGATCATGCGTCCCGACTGGGGGATGTTGATGATCGGACGCACGACCTCTATATCGGGCTTGTCCTCGACCGCGGAGCGGGCCTTCGGCAGCTGGAGCTCTTCGAGGTCCTGCTGGGTCAGGTCGGTGATGATCATGAAGAAGATGATCAGGAGAAACACGACGTCGATCATGGGCGTCATGTTCATCTCCATCTCGGTCTGCGCATCATGCTTGTTCATCTGCATGGTGAACGTCTCCCTGGGTCATGGGTACCCGTCCTCGACCCGGCGGGGACAGGCCTTCCCACCGCCCCCGTGGTCGGGGCTCTTCGTGCGGGGAAGCTCGAGGTCGTAAGTCGCATCACGTCGCCTTGCGGAAGGGCTCGAACATGTCCTCGACGATGGCGCCCACCTCGATCACGGAACGGATCAGGTTGTTCCGCAGGTAGGCGAAGCACGCCGTGACCGGAATGGCGACACAGAGTCCGAAGAGCGTCGTCAGGAGGGCCTGGGAGATGCCGTCGGCCAGCTCGGCCGGGTTGGCGTTTCCACCGGTGGAGGCGATCTTGTTGAACGCGAGGACCATGCCGAACACCGTCCCGAGCAGGCCCATCATGGGGGCCACGTTTGCGATCAGAGACAGCCAGCCGACCTTCTGGTGCAGCTTGACGGACTCCTCGTCACCCATCTCCTCGATCGATTTCTCGATGACCTCGAAGGAGTGACCGATCTTCGAGATTCCGGCGCCGCAGATGCGGGTCAGGAAGGTGGGCTCGTTCTCGCAGAGCTCCATCGCCTCCTGGTATTGCTCCTCGTCAAAGAGGGCCTGGATCTCGTCGATGAGTTCGGGTGGAGCGAGCTTGTCCCGCTTGAGCGAGACGAAGTTCTCGATCATGACCGCCAATGCGATGACCGAGAGGACGATGATCGCCCATCCGAAAATACCCGACTGACGGATCAGCATTCCAAAGGTCAGATCCTGTTCTTTCGAAGCGGCAGGATCATCCTGGAGGCCAAAGGCCGGCAGCGACATGGCAACCATGCAAACCAGGGCGAGCGGAAAGGCGGTCCTCGCAAAAGCGATTACCCGGGAACGGACCGATTGTGAATCCATTCTGGGACGGTCTCCTTCAGTCTGAATCAAGGGGATTGTGCTCCACAGGGTTGCGAAGCGCCTCCCGAGCAATGGGCAGGGGATTGGCAGTCATAGGGTTTGGAGTAGCTCCTGGGCCCGCAAGACCGACGGCGTATCGCCGTACCGGTCACGGACCGTCTCCAGAGAGCGCTTTGCCGAGGCATGGGCGCCCTTATCCGAGAGTTTCAGCGAACATTGAGCCAAACCCACAAGTGCACGGGCCACGCGGTCGCGGTCCGTGTGATCGATGGCGGAGACCTGGGCGAACTCGATCTGAGCCTCGCGCACCTTGCCTTCCGCGAGGAGCGCTTCGGCGAGACCCAGGCGCGCTCCGTGCCGCAGCGGTGCGTTGCCGTTCGCGCCGCTCAGGCGTCCGTTGAAGAACGTCCGGGCCTGCGAGATGCTGGCCCGGGCGAGCAGGCAGAACCCCTCTCCAAGGCGCGCTTCGTTGAGCAAGAGCACAAAGTCGCGGCGATCCGGAGAGCGCTCGTCCAGATCGGCCAGTCCCGAGGTCGCCGCGCTCTCGAGGTCGAGATAGAGATCGCGCGCCTTGTTGGGGTTGCCGGCGGCGATGTAGGCCTCGGCCGCACCGAGCCCGCCATACAAGCACGTCTTCAGGGGGTAGCCCTCCGTGCCGGTCGAGGCTTCCCTGTAGAGCGCGTCATAGGTCGCGGCTGCGGCGGCGGCTTCGCCGGCCAGGCGCTGGGCGCGACCCAGGAGGCGGCGGGCCGACGGCAGTTCGCGGTTGTCCTTGTGATCCTCGATGAAGGTCTCGAGCTCGGCCCTTGCGAGCGCAAAAGCAGCGGGGTCGGTCGCCCCGTGCAGCAGGTAGGCTTCGGCGGCGGACAACCGCGCGCGGGCTTTGACGAACTCGCGGGCCGACCCATCGCCGGCGGCGACCTGAAAGGCCTTGGCTGCGTTCTCGAAGCTGCGGCGATCGAAGTACGCGACCCCTTCGTTGAAAGACGGGGGCACGGCGCCGAAGGCGACGCTCCGGACTTTCTTCGAGTCGATGGACTTTTCGTTGCGCCCGAGATCGATCACGACCTTATCGAGGCTGTTCTTCGTGATCGTTCCGGTATCGGTGGTGATCATCCCACGCGGATTGACCCAGTTCACCCGATCGGGACGGGCGGTCTGGGCCAGGACGAGCGAAGCCGTGGGGCCGGTTCCCGCAAGGCAGAGCGCAACGGTGAAGAGGACGGCTCGAGGGAGGGTCGTCCTGGAACTGTGGCGGGCGCGGAGCATGGAAGGGCCGACCATTCTAGGGCCACAACCCAGGCCGACAACCTTCGATTTGCCGGTCGATTTACGAGGACCGGGGCTCACTTGAGCTTCTCCCACAGCCAGAGGAAACGCTTCTGGAGCACCTCGTCGCCGCACGCCTTGCGGATCTGCCCCATCCGGGTATCGTCGAAGTTGTTCAACAGATTCTGAATCACGCCACGGGCGGTCTTGGTCCGGGTCGAGTCTTCCTTGCCCCACTGCAGGTAGGCGTAGGCCATGTCGAACTTGAGTTCGTACCAGGGGCAATCCCAGCCGCCGGACTTGTTCTTCTGTGACTGGGTCAGTTTGAGCAGGTAGTCGGCCGCCAGCTCGAGGTTCTCGGTGCCTCCGACTCCCGGTTGCTCGGCGATGAGCTGGCCGTTCCCTTCGACCCAACCCGTGACGGCACGGCACCAGCGGCGAACCACATCAGAACGCGGTTTGCGGGTGTCGGTCTCGCCCCTGGGAATCAGTGGGTCGAGGATCTCGAAGGCCTCCGGCACGCGTTTTTGCTCGAGCAACGCCCAGCCGAGGTCGGGCAGGATGAAGTTGGTCATGTCGTCCGCGCGCTCAGGCTTGTTTCCGAAGACCTGGAAGATGCGACTGAGAATCATCTCGGCGGAGGACCAGTTCTCGACCTCGAGCCACAGCTTCGACTCGGCCCGCAGGTTTGCGAACGCGGGGCTGGAGGCCAGCTGGTTGTCGATCTGCGTGTAGTGTGCCTGTTCGGTTCTAAACCCCATGGCGCCGTCCGCATCCCCGTCCTTCTCGAGGCGCTCGACCTCTGCCGCCAGCGCGTCGGCGATGAACTTGGCGGCCTGGCCGGTCCTGCGGCTGGCAGGGAAGGACTCCTGGAGGATGGCCTGCGCGGCCTTCGCACTCTCGAGGTCGTTGTTGCCAAGGTGCGAACGCGTCACAAGGTACAACGCGTTTGAGGCGTAGGAGCCCTGGTCGGCGAACTCTTCCTCGTACCCCTTGTAGCGTTTCAGAACCTCGGCGAAGTCGTTCTTCGCGAAGGCGATCGCGCCCAGGTAGTAGGTGGCCTGGGCGCGAGCCTGGTGGCGCGCGCTGCGCTTGGTCGCTCCGGTAATGACGTTTTCGGCCTGCTTGACGTACTGATCGACGTAATCCTGGAACTCCTCCCCTGCGCGCTTGATGTCCTTCATCTTGTAAAGACAAACGGCCGCCTTGGAGATCGCCTTCTCATGGTTGTCGGAGGCCGCGGAAACTTCCCGGAAGACCTTGCGGGCGCTTGTCCAGTCGGTCTTGGCGTAGAAGCGTTCGGCCTTGCGCCAGCGAACCTCGTCGGCGCCGCCGGTTTCCTTGGCGGCCTCCTCGACGAGGCTTTCGGCTTCGAGATACATCCGCTCGATGATGGGGTCGTTGTTCGCGTCGCGACGCACGGCGCCTATCGAGCTGAAGTAGCCGTCCGCGACCTTGCGCTGGTACTCGGGATCGCCAGACCAGGCGGTCGCCGCTTCGCGGAAAGCCATCGCGGCTTCCAGATCCCGGTCCAGACGGGCCAAGGAGCTGCCGATACGGTAGAACACCTTGGGCGCGAACTCGCGCTGGGTCGCCTCGTCCTGCTCATCGATCTTGCTCAGGATCGTCTTGTAGGCCGCGATCGCGCGGTGATAGTCGCGGGCGTTGTATTCGCCCTCGGCAGCCTCAAAAAGGATGTCGGGTGAAAACGAAATGTCCGGACGCGATGTGATTGCCGAGATCAGTTTCTGCGCACGGATCTGCAGCGTGGTCTTGCGGTTGTTCTCGTTGATCTCCTGCGCGACGCCTAGGGCGAGCTCGAGCGCGCTGCGCACCGAATGATTCGGGAAGCCCTCGGCCTTGGCCTCTTCGGCGTTTGCGAACCAGCGCTGGTGGCCCCGGTTGCCGCCGATCACGCCGTTGCTGTCGACCAGAATGGCTGCGATCGAGAGCAGTGAGAGATAGCCCGTGCTGGAGAGGTCAAAACCCTCGCGCCTCCAGCCGTTGTAGAAGTGCATGGCCCACCGGCAGGCGTCCTCCATTTTTCCCGCATCGGCGAGGCTCTCCACGAGGTCCGCCGTCGCAAGCTCGACCAGGCGGAAGCGCCCCTGGCGGACTTCGAATTCCTGGTTTTTCCAGGCGCGGTTCTCGTCGTCCGGATCCAGCGGCATCGCCGTTTCAGCGACGAAGCTCAGGTAATCGGCCCCGACCTCGCTCTCACCCTGGGCCCGCTTGACCTTGCCGAGCAGGACAAAGGCGTTCAGTCCCGGACCGGAGGTTTCGCCGTAGTCCAGAGCCAGCTTTTCCAGCGTGCGCTCGGCGACGCCGAAAAAAAACGTGCCTTCCTCGGAGGCCTTCGCCCGCGTGAAGAGCATCTGGGCCCGGCTCAGCTTCAACCGTGCCTGGGACAGCTTCTGTGTCTGCGAGGCATCTTTCTCGATGTCGCCGATCAGTTCCTGTGCGAGATCCAGGCCTTCCTGGAGGACCTCGACGATCTTCTCGCGCAGTTCTTCAGCTTCCGCCCCCAGGGTCTCGTCCAGAGCCGTCTCGAGCGAGCGACCGTAGCTGTTCACCAGCTCGATGTAGGAGCGCTGGGCCTGGGCCAGGAGTTCGGAAGTCGGGTTCTCGCCGAGGAAGCGGCGATAGGAACCGACCGCCTTGTCAAAGAGCGCCAGGCGCTTCTTCAGGTCGCCTTCACGGCTGGCGCCGGCGGCGTACACGTCACACCTCAGAAGCCCCAGGCCCTCGAGGTTTTCGTCCCGCAAGCCCTCGGATTCGAGATTCCGGATCACCTCCTCGGCGAGGTCGATATAGCGGAAGCGCTCGGCCAGCCGGCGAGCGAATTCCATGTCCTGGCCTACCCGATCGTCGGAACGCTGGGGAAGGGGTGCTCGTCCGAGCGTCGCCGGGGCGAACGAGGCGAGGGTTGAGAGGGCGGCCAGCAGGTAGGGGAACAGGCGGTGAGTCGTCATGGTCGCTTGGGGAGCCGCTCTCTTGGTTGGGTCGGGATGAGGACCCTCCTGACCCGATTCGGTTACCCCCCGACCCGCCTTAGGTTTCCCGGTAGCACCGGAACTTCCTCCGATCGGCCACATCCCGGCCCCGGGGCGCCCGTCCGTGTGAGGGGAGTCGAGACCGCGGGGTGGTTCGGAAGGTCTCTGTATCTAGTGAGGTTCGAGCGAAAGGGTCGAATCGAAGCCCAGCTGCGAAGGGGACGGCTCGTGCTCTTGCGGAATGACGATACTCGCCTTCAGGAGGATCAGGAGCTTGCGGTTTGTGATGAAGGTGCCCTGGCGTTCGAAGAGGAACGAAAAGATGGGCAGCTTGTTCAGGATCGGAACGCCCGAGCGCAGATCCTGGGACTCGTGCACCTTCATGCCCCCCAGGAGGATCGTTCCGCCGTCGGGCATCGGGATCGACGTCCGCACGCGGGAAATGTCCAGTTCGGGGAGCTGGATGGTGACCGAGTTGCCGGAGACACCCAGGGAGGTCGTGAAGTTCTGGATCGGACGCTGCAGTTGGGCGACCGTCGGGCGCACCTCGAGGGTGAGGAAGCGACGATCGGCGGAGACGACCGGACGTACGTCGAGGATCACTCCGTCCTCGACGATGTTGATGATCGGATCGGCGATCGATGCGGCCTGGGCGATCTCGACGTCGAAGTCCTGGACGTAGGCGACCTGGTTGACGACCGAAAGGTTCGAGCGAGCGGTGTTGAACACCAGGACGCGTGGGGCCGTGACCAGTTCGACGCGTTCGGACTTTGCTGTCGCGGTCAGGATCATCTCGAGCTGAAGTTTGCTCAGATAGGTCCACTGGACCCCGAGGCCGCCGGCTCCGGTCAGCACGTTTTCATCTCCGAGGAAGCTGTCGAACAGGTTCTCGGAGCGGCCGCGCAGGTCGCCGTTGTCGCCCTCGTCCAGGAATGCGCCCAGGTCGGTGTTGGTGCCGAGCTCTCTTCCGAGGGTCTGCTGGGCGGTCGAGTCACCGAAGTCGTTGAAGAAGGAGTTGGTGCCGAGACCGGGTGCCCCCAGGCCGCGGAAATCGACGCCGATATCCTCGAGGAAGTTGTCCTCCACCGTGATGAAACGGGCCTGGATGTCGACCATGATGCCGGTCGCCTCGCGCAGGTCGTCGAGCAGCTTGCGGATCTTCTCTTGAACCTCGGGCGTCTGATACACGACCATCGTGCCCTGCGAAAAGGTCAGGCTGTTGTTGGGGTCGGCGTCCCAGGAATCGGGCGCGATGTTGTCGCGTATCAGGGGCTCGAGATTATCCTCGGTGATGATCAGCGCTTCGCGATCGTCGAACTCTTCGTCGATCTCCGGCGTGCCGCCGGAGGGCTGAATGTTGATCTCGCGAGCGGGGAAGTCGGTGACCGGGCGTATGAGGTCGCGCACTTCGTAGAAGCGCAGCACCTGGCCGCCGATCAACTCTTCGTTCGTGACGAATTTTACGACGCCATCCTCGACCTTGTACGCGAGGTTGTCACGGACTTCGGTGATGATGTCGAGTAGCTGCCTGACGCTGCGTTCGGGTAGGTCGAGCAGGACCGCGGTCTCTTCTTCGTCGAGTTCGTCGCGCACCTTCGAGGAGACGATGAAGTTCACGCCGGTGACGTTCTGGAGGTAACCGGCCACCTCATCGAGGGGTGCGCCATCCCCGTCGACGCCGAAGCGCGCCGGAACCCGCAGTTCAGAGAGGCGCTGAAGGATGGCCTTCTTGTCGGCCTGCTCGATCGGGTTGGCGCCGATGAACTCGTGGGGTCGACGCTGGATTGCCTCGCGCCAGCGCTTGAGGTCGAAAACGATCGTCTCCGTCTGCGGAACGTCGGAGATATTCAGGTCCTCGAACGTCCGTATCCAGTTTTCCCGATAGGAGCGATGGGTGTTCGCGTCGGTCGCCTGGTGGCGCGCGGCGCGCGCGATATCCCGTAGTTTTTGCGCGGAGGGATTGCCCGGATCGTAGAGCAGGATCTGTTCGGTGAGGGTTTCAGCCAGGCTGAAGTCCTCGCGCTGGAAGGCGCTGTGGGCCTGGGAATAGAGCCCGCGCAGCGTCGCTTCGCGGCGCGTTCGCTGTTCGGCCTCGCGCTCGTCGCGCACCCGCGCCGCTTCCGATCGTTTGTTCTCAGCGGCCCGGGATTCGGCGACTTCCGCCTCGCGGGTGACGCGTTGAAGACTCGCGAGAACCTGTCGCTCCGTCAGCGAATCGTTGGCGATCAGGGGGTGAAACTGCAGGATCGAGAGCGCGCGGCGGTAGGCCGTGATCGCATCGTCATGGCGGCCTGCCCGCTCGTATTCGTTGCCTTCCTGCATCCGCTGCTCCGCTTCGAGCCGCGCCTGGGTGCGCCGAACGACCGCCTGCTGGTAGGCGTCTTCGATGCCCTCGGCCGCCTGCTGGAAGTCGTCCCCCAGCAGCGCCTGTACGCGACGGAGACCCTGTTGGGCCACGACGTTGCCGGGCATGACCTCGAGGGCCTGGGCATACTCGCGCAGCGCTCCCTCGAGGTCGGCGCGTTCGAGGCGCTCCCCCCCGAGGCGAATGTACTGTTCGGCGAGATAGCGCTGCTTTTCCTTGATGATGCGCAGGCGGTCCGCCTCGTCCTGGAACTCTTCCTCCTGCTGGCCCGCAGCGGCTTCGATCGGTGCAGGGGCATCCTGGGCGGTTGCGTTCAGGGGTTGAGCGGTAGACACCTCCGGCACGGCGACCGCAACCGTTGCGGCTTCGATCGAGCCGGCGGTCGTCGCCGACCCGGCTCCGTCGGCGATCTCGGGAGAGGTCGATCGGCTCGCCTGGCAGGCGAAGACCCCGAGCAAACTCACGACGAGCAAAGAACGGGTGAGCATGTTGAGAGTGGTGGCTTTCCGAGTTTTCTGGCGTGCGCCGCGCGGGCGTATGATGGCCGCTTCCGTCAGCTGCCACGAGAGATTCGAACGCGTCGAATCGGCACTTGTAAGGGGGGGCGAAGCATAGCCCGCACCCCGGTAACGGTCAACACGGCCTACCGCTGGCCGTGCCCGCAGTTACGCGATCCCTTCTGTGAAATGGGCGTCTTCGAAGGGGTCCTAGAGGAGGCCGAGCTCGCCCATGGCCAGCTGGATGTCCTTCCAGCACTCCTTCTACATACCGGGGCTGCGCAAGAGATAGGCGGGGTGGTAGGTGGGCACCACCTTTCTACCACCGAGGGTGTGGACCCGGCCGCGCAGGCGTCCCATGGAGGACGAGCTCTTCAGGATGTGCTGGCTGGCGTGCAAGCCGAGGGGGATCAGCACCGAGGGGTCCAGGAGCTGGATCTGTCGATCCAGAAAAGGGGTGCAGTGCTGTTTCTCTCCGGCCTCGGGATCCCGATTGTCGGGGGGCCTGCACTTGAGGACGTTGGCGATGTAGACCTCTTCACGGCGGAGCTTCATCCCCTTCTCGATGATGTCCCCGAGGAGCGCGCCGGCGCGGCCCACGAAGGGAACGCCCTGTTCGTCCTCGTTGCGGCCCGGAGCCTCCCCGATGAACATGACCCGGGCGCTCCCGGTTCCATCCGAAAAAACGGTCTGGGTGCGGGATTCGCAGAGCGCACAGGCCCGACAGACTGCGACCGCAGAGCGCAGGGAATCGAGGTCGGAGCAGGCGGCGGCCACCGCCGAGGTGCCGGCCAGGGGCGTGGGAGACCGGGTTTCGCCCTTGTGGGGGGCGGGAGAGGCGCAGGGGGCCTGCGCCGTCCGAGACTGGCCCCAGTCCCTGCGGCGCCGCAGATGGGCCCCGGCGGCCCGGGTCAGGAGACCGAGTTCGTGTGCTGCGCGGGGGTCTTTCATTGGACGGAAGGCTCCTTTTTCTCGTCGCGAGAAAGGCCGATGAGCTCGATCTCGCCGTTCGCCGTCTCCACCGCCTCGAGCCTGCAGTCCCACAACCCCTCGAGCGGGAGCTCGCCGTCGGCGAAGGCCTCGGCGGGGACGCGTACTCGCTGGTAACGCCCGCACAGGCCGATCGACCCCTCGAGCACGATCGTCTCGTCGAGGTCCCCCAGAGAACGCCTGAATTCCCGGCCGAGGGTGCTCCCCAGCTCGGACAGGGCGGCGCGCCGCTCGCGCACGGACCCCGGGTCGACGGCGCCGCCGAGTCGCGCGGGGTCGCTGGCCCGTGTTCCGGGCCGGGGGGAGAAAGGAAACACGTGGAGGCGGGCAAAGCCCGCCCGGCGCACGGCCTCCAGGGTGTTTTCGAAGGCGCGCTCGTCCTCGCCGGGGAACCCGACCAGGAGATCCGCGGTGAAAGCCGGGCGATCCAGGTTTTCGCGAATACGTGCACAATTCTCGAGGTATTCGGCGGAATCGTACCAGCGGTTCATGCGTGAAAGGACGCCGTCGTCGCCCGATTGCATGGGCATGTGGAGGTGGTTTGCGATGCGTCGCGGGTGACGCGCCATGGCCTCGAGCACGGGCCCGCGGACCTCGGTGGCCTCGATCGAGGAAAGGCGCATGCGCCAGTCGATTTCCCGACCCTCGGCGTCGGTCCCACAGACCGCGGCGAGCTCCTCCAGGAGCACCCCCAGGTTCGAGTCGATGTCCCGACCCCAGTGCCCGATGTGGATGCCGCAGAGGACGATCTCGCGGTGCCCGCTGGCGAGCAGGCGGCGGACCTCGGCGCTCAGCTCCGCGGCGGGCCGGGAACGGCTGGCGCCGCGCACCCTGGGGATGATGCAGAAGGCGCAGGCCATGTCGCAGCCATCCTGGATCTTGAGGAAGGCCCGGGTATGCCCCACGAATTCGGTGATGCCGGCCGGAATGCCGAGCTCCTCCGGATCGAGTTCGAAGCCCAGCTCCGACAGGAAGTGGATCGGTCGCTTCGCTTCGCCGTTGCCGAGGACCCACTCGACGTTCGGTAGCGAGCGCAGGATGTCGGGCTCGCTCTCGGCCAGACAGCCCGTCACGGCGATCCGGCAGCCCGGGCTCTCCCGGGCCAGCCGCCGCACCAGCTGGCGCGCCTTGCGGCCCGCCTCGGCGGTGACCGTGCACGTGTTGATCACCACCAGCTCGGCGTCCCGCCGGGATTCCTCCAACCCACGGCGCAGGAGCGCCGAGCGCAGGATCTGGGTGTCGTACTGGTTCGCCTTGCAGCCGAAGGTGACGAAACGAACGTTGTGGGGCGGCTCTCGGACCATGTCGGCACAGGCATGGTAGGCGGGTTACACTGGCGCGTTCCAGTCCATGTCGCATTCCCGATCGATTCATCTCGCGAGGCTCGGCGGACTGCTGCTCGCGAGCGCGGCGGGGCTCCTCGCCTGCGGCGAGGAGCGGAGTACGGGCGCAGCGGATCCCCGCCCGCAGGCCGAAGACGCCCGCGATCCCCGTCTGGCCGAAGCCCGGCTGGCGCTCGAAGACGGCTTTCCGGACGCCGCCTGGACCCTGCTCGATCAGATCGGCGGTGGGGACATCGAGACCGGTCTCTTGCGGGCCCGGGCCGCGTTGCTCGAGGGGGATGCGGTAGGGGCCCTGCGCGAGGTCGAGGCGGTCCGTTCGGACGGGGCGGGGGCCGAGCTCTTTGCGACGGAGGTCGAGATCCTGGCGGCCCTCGACCGCCTGGTAAGCGCGCGCGAGATTCTGCGCGAGGCCTACACCAGGGTCGGCCGCGTCCCGGCTCTCGAACGGGCGCGTGGGGTCGTGTTGCTGAGGACCCCCGGCGGAGCCGTGGAGGCCCTCGCGGCCCTGGAGGGTGCTTACGCGGGCCGGCCCCGGCCGGCGTTCATCGGCTTTCCCCTGGCCCAGGCGCGACTGCTCGTGGGTCGGGAGAAGCTGTCCGGGGACCCGCAAGCCGCCCTGCACCTGGCGCGCCTGGCCCGGTCCTTCGACGCGACCCACCCGGACTATCGCGAGCTCGAGGCGGAGGCGCTCAGCGCCGCCATGCGCTTCGAGCAAGCGCTGGAGATCTACGCTTCGCTCGAAGCGGACGGGCATGGCTTCGGTGAGACGCCGGCGCTGCTGCACCAGAAGTTGGCGACGAGTTTGCTCCTCGAGGGCGATCGGGAGGGGGCGACCGGTCAATACCTGCGCGCCCGCGAGCTGGGTCTGAACGATGAGGGGCTGGGGTTCGGGAGCGAGGTGCTGGAGGAAGCGGCGACGCGGCGGATCGACGAGGGCATCGCCCTCTTCGGTCAGCAGCGCTTCGATCCGGCCGCCGAGGCGTTTGCCGAAGCGTTGACCCTGTCGCCGGAGAACCTCGAGGCCCGAAACCACCTGGGGGTGGTCCGCTTTCAACTCGAGGACTACGCCGGTGCTGCGAGGGCGTGGAACGAGCTCCTGCAAAAGGCCGGAGAAGCCGCCGTTGCGTTGCCCGATCCTGTCCACCTGAATCTGGCCCGTGCCTGGCATCTGGCGGGCAAGGTCGAGAAGGCGCGCGAGGTTCTATCGGACTACCTGGACCGCGAACCCGACGGTCGCTGGAGCGAGGCGACGCGCGATCTCCTGGCGCGACTCGAGCTGGAGGAGGCCGCGCGCTAGCCACGCGCGGGCGCGGGGCTAGCGCGTGCGATGCAACGGGTACGGTTGTGTAAACCGTAACGCCAGATAGACACGCGTGGGATCGACCGACGCGTCCACCACAGCCGCGCCGTCGCAGGGAAAAGGGTCGCGGAACGACAGGCCGCCGCGGACGTCGATCGGCGCGCTGAACACCGGGCCCGCGATCTCCGTCGCGCGGAGCTCCGTCACCCGGGCTACGGCGCGGTAGATTCGCCCCTTGGCCAGCTTGAAGGTCTGCAGGTACGAGCTGCGTTGATTGCGGGGGGACGTTTTGAGCCCCGCATGAAAGACGATCTTCGGATTCTCGCCATCGGTCACATCCCAGACGACGAAGTTCGCGCTCGTGCCGCTGCAGGAGGCGAATCCGTCCGCCTGGCCGTCGAGGAGGAGCTCTTTCACCAGGACGGAACGCGTCGCCGCCAGGGTGTCGAATTCGATTCCGACCCAGTGATCGGAGCTGGTGGAGGGGATCGGATCGGGCGGGGCGACGGTCTGTGTGGGGAGGATCAAACCGTTCGTGGTGGTGCGCAGGCGCGCCGAAAAACCGATCTGGGCCGGCGCGTGCTCGACGCCTTCTCGGACGACCTTGCCGCTGCGGAACACCTTGATCTCGCGATTCTGAAGGGTGGCGAGCCGGATGTCCCCGAGGGCGGGGTTGACGTGCTTGTCGATGCGCAGGAGCCCGCGATCCGGTCTCCCCGGAAAGTCGACGACGACGTCGAAGATCCGTCCTGCCACCGGGTTTGTGGGATCCGGACCCGGCGGAATTGCGAAGTGCAGCGTGTACTCGTTTTGGTTGAGGTAGCCGCCCGCACTCGACACGAACTGTCGGAAGCGTTTCCCCTTCGGCTCGCCGCGTAGAACGATTTCGACGCTGGCGCCGTACTCCGTCTCCAGTCCGGCGGGTACGTCCTCGGAGTCGCGCACCGCACGTACGCGCACGAAGGGCTTCTGGCTCGCCGGTGTCTCCGCGGTGTAGAGCACGTTGTCGTAGAACTTCCCTTTGCTCATCCAGTTCCCAAGGGCGCAGTCCAGATCCCCGTCCAGGTCCCAATCGCCCCATGAAGGCGTCGCATTGCGTCGGTGGCCGATGGGAATCATGTGCGTCGCATTCGTGAAGTGGCGTTCACCCGTCTCCATCAGGAGGTTCTTTCGAAAGATCTGGCGCGTCGTGAAGTCGATGTCGCCGTCGTTGTCCCAGTCCGCGGCCGACAGCCCCAGGGTGAGCCCGGTCATCGGGTTGTCGATGATGTCTTGTTCGCCGAAGAAATGACCGTCGCCGAAGTTCTCCCAGATCCGCACCCCGAGGTCGTTGTAGACGATGAAGAGGTCGTAGTCCCCGTCGAGGTCGTAGTCGAAGAAGGCGGCACCCTCGTCCAGACGCCGTCGCGCGCCGATCCCCGAACCGGCCGTGATCATGGCGTCGAAGTCGGGTTCGGAGAGCGAGTTGTTCTGATAGAGCGTGCCGTTGCTGTACAGGTCGATGTCGCCGTCGGAGTCCAGGTCGACGAACTGCGCGCCCTCCGGCCGCGCCGTCATCGGCGGGTTGTTGACCCCGGCCTCGGCCGAGGTCTCGATCAAGGCGTATTCGCCCCCCGGACCGACGGGCCCCAGGTTTTCCCAGAAGAAGTTCCCCGGACCGCCGGCCGAGCCCGGGTAGACCGGCAGGAACATGTCGAGGTCGCCGTCGTCATCGACGTCTCCCCAGCAGATCGTCTCCGCCGGCACCGAACACGGCTGGATTTCGAACAGCGCCGGGTCCTCGGCGATATCGACGAAGTTCCCCTCGCCCAGGTTCTTCAACAGGTGCGTACAGCCCGTACGCGGCTCCGTGCCGATGTCGGGCAATCCGTCGTTGTTGTAGTCCCCGAAGGAAGAGCCGTAGTGCAGGCCGGAGTTGTTGATGATGTCGTCGATATCGACCGCCAGGCGCCAGTTCGTTCCCTCCTCGTTGCGCAAGAGGCGCCCCGATTCGAGCGCAAAGATGTCGATGTATCCGTCCGCGTCGAAGTCCCCGAAGGAAACGCCGTTGGTGTCGCCGAGGTTCACCCCGTTGATCCAGATGTCGTTGATGAAGAGCGCCAGGGGCACATCGGCCGGCCCCGTGAAGGGTTCGTCTTCCCCGATGCGGTAGGAGAAACGCAGTCCCGCATCCAGTCCCGGCGGGAGGTCGTCCATCATCCAGACCAGCCGGCAGATCTCAGGGGGGCGCGCAATGGCGGGGACGAAGTCCGGCGGGAAGTTCCAGCCCGAGGTGCCGGGCTGGCGCCACTCGCGCGAATACATCAGCCCGGAGATGACCCGATCCCCTTCGTTGTAGAAACGCACCCGTCCCAGGATGTGCGGACCCGTGGGGTCGTATTCCAGCGTGGTTTCGATGCGCAGGGCGCCGTCGCGCACGATCGACACGCAGCTCCCCGCGCCCGTCGAGAACGAGACGGGTTCGACGGGCGGACGCTGGGCCCAGTCCGCGCCGTTCCCGCAACCGGCGACGTGGTACAGAACGCCGTCGACGAAGTACTGCAGGCCGTACCACTCCTCGAAGTCGCCGGCCAGGAAGGCCTCCGGTCCATCCAGCGTATAGAGCCCCTCGGCCGGAGCTTCGGTCAGTACGCCGACTCCGTTGGCCGCGCATCCACCCAGTGTGGGCGCGGGAGGCCGGGCGGTCTTCTGGGCGAGACAGGGAGTGGAGACGACGAGCGCGGCGAGCAGGAGAGGGGACTTCGACATGGGCCACCACCCGTACCACAGGCCCCGCGAGGGCAGGCTGGTTTTTGCCGATTTCGCTCACTCCAGTTCCCCCTCACCCCCCATGGCGCGGTAGGCGTCGTAGCGCAGATCCGCCTCCGCTCGCTCGCCCGATCGCAGGAGTGCGCGCGCCCACGCCAGGTGGGCTTCGAGGTATCTCACATCCCTCGCCGTCTCACCGGACAAGAGCGCCGCGTAGTCGTCCCGGGCTCCCTTCCAGTCTTCCCGCGCCATCCTCAGCGCAGCCCGGTTGGCGCGGGTCGGCGGGTGTTTGGAATCGCACGCAAGTGAGCGGTCGTAGGCTCGTTCCGCCGCGCTCGCGTCCGCGAGCAACCGCTCCGTTTCTCCCAGGTGAAACCAACCCCGACAAAAACTCGCTGTGCGTCCGGTCAGGTCCAGAAGAATCTCCCGCGCGCGTTCGTACTCCTTCGCTTCCATCCAGAGCAGGGCCAGTCCCAACTGGGGCAGTTCCGCCCGGGGGTTGCGCATTCTCTGCAGACGTCGCGCGATCAGGAGCTCGTGCCAACGCCTCAGCTTTTCGGCCTCGAGGAGAAACGCGCGGGCCGAGGGGGCATCGTTTCGGCGGAGCGCATGATCGGCGCGGATCTGCCAGGCGGTGGGGGCCTCCGGGGCTCGCGGAGCCAGGCGCAGAAACCCCCTGGCCGCCCGGTCGGCGCTCTCGTAGTCCTGCAACCGGGCCCGTGCGCGGGCGAAGAGGATCCAGGCGGCGGGATCCTCGGGATAGCGCATGCGGGTTCCGCGCTCGTCCTCGCTGAGGAGCGCCCGGGACGCCTCTTCCAGGCGATCGTCGGCGAGGGACAGGCGGGCGCGTTCGATCGCGACGCGCTGCCCGGCGGTCTTCGGTTCGGCCTGGGCGAGGAGATTCCGCGCCTCTTCGAGCGCACCGGACGAGACGGCGGCCCGGGCCACGTGGGCGATCGCCCGGCCGTCGTGCTCGAGATCGCCGCCGGGGCGGACCCGGGGCAGAAATTCCCCGAGGATCCGGGCGAAGGCGCGAATGTCCACGAGCTCCTGCAGGCGCGCGTCCGGTGCTTGCGCTCCCGCCTGCAGGAGAACCAGGGCCGCGAGCGACGCGATCAAAACGACCCCTCGCGCACGATGCCCCGGCCTTCGCGGATCCACAGGCGGCGGTCGGCCGGACCGCCCTCGAGCTCCTCCCTGCGTCCCGACGGCCACAAGAGAACCAGCCCCTCGAAGGCCGCTTCCGTACCCAGTCCGAAGTAGAGCCACGGGCTCGATGCCGACTGGAAGCCGCCCGAGGTTTGCACCTCGCCCACCCATGGCCGACGCGCCTCTGCCCCCCCGTCCCGCGCCAGGGGGTGGACCAGGACGCGCGTGCCCATTCCATCGGCGGGGGTCTTGCGGTTCGCGGGCCCGAGCTCGCCCGAACCCAGACAGCGGATCGCCAGGCGATGGGCTCGCGGGTCCAGGCGGTTCATGGCGAGGGCGCACGGGCCATCGATCCGTGTCACGAGCAGATCGGGAGCCCCATCGCCGTCGACGTCGCCCACGGCCGAGCCCCGCGAACCGCCCGCAACCGTGAAGAGTTCGCCCTCGGGAGTGAGGCGCCTCGCCCGTCCCGCGCCGTCGAGGTCGAAGGCGAAGAGCGTGTCCAGCTGGAGATAGCTCGTGTACGTCCCGGCCCGATCGGCCTGGGGATAGACGTGCCCGTTGGCGGTGAAGAGCTCCAGCCCCCCGTCACCGGTGAAGTCCACCAGGTGCGCACCCCACGATAGAAAGGGGCGGGTGGCATGGGCCAGGCCGGAGCGATAGCTCGCGCAGCGAAAACCGATCCCCGCACCCAGATAGAGCTGCGTCGGTTCGTCCGAGAAGTTGGTGACCGCAAGATCGAACAAACCGTCCCGGTTGACGTCGCCGACGGCGATCCCCATTCCCGCTTCCGAGAGCCCATCGGGATTCACCGCGACCCCTGCCGCGTAGCCGCGTTCCTCGAAGCGCCCTCGCGCGCCGAGGGCATTGACGTACAACCGGTTCGGTTCACTGTCGGCGGCGACAAAGAGATCGGTCGCTCCATCGAGATCCGCATCGAAGGCCGCCACGCCCAGCGTGTAGCTCGCCTCTTGCGCACCCAGCCACGCCTCGCTCTTGTTCTCGAAGCTGCCGTCCCCCCGGCCGCGAAAAATGCCGTCCGGTTGCGCCGCCATGCCCCGCGGTCCGCAAAAGACCTCGATCCCTTTCCACATACAGGGCAGGCCCAGGGAGTCATCGCCACCCGGCCCGCCGGCGAGCTCTCCCAGCGGCGGATCGAAGGCATCGAAGGCCACGTAGCGCCCGACGTAGAGGTCGAGCTCCCCGTCCCCGTCGGCATCGAACAGCGCCATGCTCGTCGACCACGCAGCACTCCCGGCGCCTCCGGGAGGGAAGCGCTCCGCCTCGCTCAAAAAGCCCCCCGGATGGGGTGTCAGCTTCGGCTCGTCCTCGTCCTGAAGCAGAACGCTCAGGACCCCGAAACCCGCTGCCACGATGTCGGCGCGGCCGTCGCCGTCGATGTCTCCGCTCGCGAGTCCGGTCCACCAGCCCGAAGCGGGCGTCTCCGGGTCAGGGAGCCGGCGAAAGTGCCCGCGGCCGTCGTTCTCGAAGACCGACAGCCGGGACCCTTCTCCCCGGGTCAGGGCCAAAACGCTCGAGACCCCCTGGCCGAAGAGGGCGTCGAGGTCCCCGTCCGCGCCCAGGTCGAAGAGGGCGCAACCGGCTCCATTGGCCTCGAGCAGGGTCGGTTTGTGGGGTTCGCCCGAGAGGTTGGTGTAGGTGAGCCCACGCTCGGCGGCTTCGTCTGGGAAGCGCGCCCGGTGAGGGGGGGGCACCGAGGCCTCCTCTCCGGGGCCGCACGCGGCCGCAAGGAAGCACGCCAGCGCCCCGGTAAAGCCCGTGGAACCCCCAGTGAAGAACGTACGAGGGCTCCGGAGACGTTCGGGGCGTTGGCGGGTCCATCCTCCCATGGTCGTACTGTACTGGGCCGTTGACCACGAAGCCCCGGTGCAGGTAACCTTGTCGGATTGTTTGTCGGGCGGTCCGTTCCACGAAAGAACCCCGAAGCGGACCGTTTACCTCCCCGCAAGTTCCATGGCAGCATCGCGCAAGAACCTCCTCGAGGCGTTCAGGAACGCCGGTGATGTGCCCGAACTCGGAACGGGTGCGCCGCCTCCGCAAGAGAAAAAGCCCGCGACCGGGTCCCTCTTCGACAACATCAAGACCCGGGCCCGGCGATCCCCGGCGCCGTCGGCCCAGGAGGCTGTTCCCATCGAGCCCCGAGCCGCCGAGACGCCCGGCCTCTTCTCCGGCAACATTCCGCCCGGCCTTCTGTTTGCGGCCGGCGCCGGGGTCTTGGTCGCCGTGGGCATCGCGATCGGACGCGCATCCGGATCGGACGTCGCAGCGGCGGAGGCGGGGGGCGAGGGCCCGCAAATCGAGAATACGCAGGGGGAGAGGCCCGGGGGGCCCGGTCGCGCGCCCGCCGACGAGCCGCGCAACATGGGCACCCGGGGAACGCGCGACACGCTCGATGCGGATCGCTCCCACGCGTCCGTCAAGATCGAGGATTCGCCGCTGTTCGACACGGACAACCTCTACACCATCGTCGTCCAGACCTACACGCACTCCAGTGCCGACCACGCCTGGGCGACCTTCGAGCATCTGCGTGCCGAGGGGTTCTCCGTATTTCCTCCGGTCGTGAAGGACGAGTTCTTGTTGATTCTCGTGGGAGCCGCGCCGCGCTCGCGCGAACTGGCCCCGATCGAAGCGACCCTCCGCGAACTCGAGCGCGACGGTGAGAGTCCCTACCACGACGCCTACCGAGTCCCCATCGACAACTACATCGAGCGGTAATCCTGTCGCTCGGCGAGAACAACACAAAGTCGCAGACTGCTCTGAGAAGGAGATCGTATGACCATCCATTCAAGCTTGCGGGGCGTGGATTCCCTGGGGGGTGAGCGCAGCGTTTTGAAGCGCATCGAACGCATCCAGAAACTTGCCAAGGAAGGCAAGTTCGATGAGGAAACCCAATCCGTTTGGGGCCTCCCGAAGGTGCGGACCAAGTTCAAGGTCGCCACCATCAAGAAGGCTACAGAGCCGGAGGCCGAAGGTGACGAGGCCGAAGGCGAGGAAGAGAAGAAGCAGGAGTAGCAGCCTCCCGCTCGCCATGTCGGCGACCCAAGCCACTGAGCGAAAAATCACGACGGCTCCGGTGCTCGAAGTCTTCGCCTCGATTCAGGGCGAAGGACTGTATGTGGGCGAACCCCAGGTGTTCGTGCGTCTCTTCGGGTGTCCCTTCCGCTGTCGCTGGTGTGACACGCCGGGTTCCCTCGCACTGCCGGAGAAACCCAGGGCGCGCCTGGATCTTTCCGGCGGGCGCCGTCACGCGGACGGTTGGGCCAGCCCCTTCCAGGCGGCGACCTGGATCGCTTCCGCGGAATCGGGTTCCAGGCGCACGGTCAGCGTCACCGGCGGCGAGCCGCTGCAGTGGCCGGGCTTCGTCCGGAGCTTGCGCCGCTTCGTCGCCCCGCGACGTGTGCATCTGGAAACCGCAGGCGGCCACCCGCGTGCACTGGCGCAAGTCCTTCCTGCGGTCGATCACGTCAGCCTCGACCTCAAGTTGTCCGAGGATCTCGATCCGCCGGTGCCCCTTCCCGTCGAGGAACCGGAGCAGGGTATTGTCAGCACCCTGGACGCGCCCCCCGTCGGCCGTCTGGAATGGGCGCAAGCGCGGGCGGCGTGTCTTTTCTCGCTGCGGGGCCACGACGCCTGCGCCAAGATTCCCTTCAGCGGGAATCACCCCGCAAGCCGCTACGCCCCGCTCCTCGACGATGTCGCCGGGATCGCGGCTGAGATGCCTGTCGTTTTGCAGCCGATCACGGCCCTTCCGGGCGCCGAGGGGGTTATCGCTCCCGGGCGCGAACTCTTCGACGAGCTGACCGAGATGGCACTTTCCCGCGGTCTCCACGTGCGCCTCTTGCCGCAGGTGCACCGCTCTTTGCATCTGCCATGAAGTGTCTGCCGCGGATCGCAGTGGTGGGACGGCCGAACGTCGGCAAGTCGACGCTCACCAATCGCATCGCCCGCAGTCGCGTCTCGATCGTCGAGCCGACCGAAGGCGTCACGCGCGACCGCGTGTTCGTTCGCTCGAGGATCCCCACCCCTCACGGCGAGCGCTGGGTCGAGGTGATCGACACCGGCGGGGTCGGGATCGTCGACCGTGACGACCTCGGTCCGCACGTTGAGGAGCAGATCCGAGCCGCACTCCTGGTGGCCGATCTGGTCCTTTTCGTCGTCGACGCGCGCGAGGGGATCACGCCCCTCGACCGCGAGGTCGCACGGCGTCTTCACGGTCTGGAGAAGCCGATCATCCTGGTCTGCAACAAGGTCGAAAGCGACAGGATTCGCTGGGAGGTGGACTCCTTTCGCTCCCTTGGAGTGGGGGATGAACCGATGGCGATCAGCGCCCAGAACGGCGATGGCGCGGCCCTCTTGTTCGAGGAGATCGCCCGCCTCTTACCGGCCGAGGATCGCGACGAGGGGCCCGAGTTTCCCGTACTCAAACTGGCGGTCGTCGGCCGGCGCAACGCGGGTAAGTCGACGTTGGTGAATGCGCTGGCGTGCGAAGAACGCTCGATCGTCTCCGAGATCCCGGGGACGACGCGCGACGCCTTGGACGTCATCGTCGAACGGGACGGCGAAACGATCTGCTTGATAGACACGGCCGGCGTGCGCAAACGCAGGAGTCACGAGGACGCGGTCGAGTTCTTTTCCGACGCGCGCAGCAAGAAGGCCATCCGCCGAGCGGACGTGGTGGTTCTCTTGTTCGATGCGACCCAGCCCATTTCGTCGATCGAAAAGAAGCTGGCGCGCTACGTGAAGGACCACTACCGCCCCGTCGTGCTCGCCGCCAACAAGTGGGACCTGGTCGAAGAGGGGATCGATCCGGTCGATTTCGAGACCTATCTCAACGAACAGCTTCCCGGGATCCAGTTTGCGCCCGTCATCTTCCTGTCGGCCAAGGACGGGCTGAACGTCGCCCGGACCTTCAAGCTCGCACGCGAGCTCTTCGACAAGGCCCGCGAGCGGATCTCGACCGCCGAATTGAACCGCGTGTTGCAGCACGCTCTCGAGGCTCGTTCGCCCAGCTCGAAGGGGCATCGGGTGCGCGTGAAATACGCCACCCAGGCGGACGTCGCGCCCCCGACCTTCGTCCTGTTCGTCAACGACAAGAGATTGATCGGCAAGGACTATCTACGCTACCTCGAGAACCGCGTTCGTCAGGAGCTCGGGTTTGAAGAGGTGCCTGTGCGATTCGTGCTGCGCGACAAGCGCGAGGTTTCTGTCGAGGAATTACCGTGATCCGAAACTCCCTTTTCGTCGTCTTTCTCTCCACCGGGCTCGCCGGCGCCTGCGCGACCAACCCCGAGCCCCCCGGGGTCTGGAGGGAGGTCGAGCTGACCGCCCCGTCGGACCGTGTTCTGTGGCAGCTTTCGCACCTTTCCCTCAGCAAGATGGACTTTCCGCGCGGCGCCGTGAACGATCCGGCTTCGGGAACGATCCAGACCGGGTGGAGGACCCGGCTGCACCCCTTCCAGGGCGAGGGCTACCGGGAACGGGCGGAGATCCAGATCCGTCCGGTCGAAAGCGGGAGCTGGATGGTGCGTACCCGTGTGGGGAAGCAGATCAACGAGGCCCTTCTCAACCCCCTTGATCCCTCCCGCGCGGAGTGGAAATGGACCCGGGACGATCGGAACACGGCCGCGATTCTCCTCATGCACATTCGCTCGCTGCTGGAACCGGAGCTGAGGTTCCAGGAGGCCGTCGATCCTCTCGACGAGATCATGAAGCGGGCCGAGGGGACCCCCTAACCGGGGGAGCATACTCCAGCGCAGAAAACGCCCGAGATCCCGCTCGATTCGCCAGGCGGAGGGGCTTATCGAGTAGCGTATGGACAGAGGTTCGTCCGTCTGCGACAGCGGTCGACCGCCGCAGGTACTCTGGAAATCCTTTCCCGCCGGGGGGACGGACTTGGCTCCGGGGTGTGCTGCGACCGATGAGAGCGGTGGCCGCACCGCCGACGAATCCCCATGACCCCCCAAGCAGAGAGTTCAACCGCTTCCGGCGGATTTTCCTCCGGGTCCCCGGCGCCCGGGCGCTGGGTCACCTCACGGCCTCCGAGGGTTTTCGAGGTGGTGCAGCGGTTCTTTTCGCTGCCCAAGCGCATGCTGGCCCACCGGGATCTGATCGCGATCAGCGTCAAACGCGATCTCGAGGCGCGCTTTTCAGGAACGATGCTCGGCTGGCTCTGGCCGCTGGTCCATCCGATGTTCCTGTTCGTCGTCTACTACTTCATCTTCACCAAGCTTCTGAACTTCAAGATTCCCCATTTGCCGGAAGGCCAGGAGTCCGCGCTCGGGATCTTCATGTTCTGCGGGATCATGTCCTATGCGACGATTTCAGAGGGCGTCGTGCGCGGTGCGAACACGTTCATCGAGAACGGCAATCTGATCAAGAAGCTCGCCTTTCCCGCCGAGATTCTTCCGTTGAATATCTCGCTCGTGTGCTCGGTCACACACCTCTTCGCGCTGGCGGTTTTCTTGCTCGGTTGTTTGCTGACGCCTATCTGGGAGGCGCCGGGGCTATCGGCCCTGTGGATCCCGCTCATCCTCGCAGTGCAGCTGGTGTTCATCTACGGCTTCGCGCTTCTCCTGTCGACGCTGCAGGTCTTCCTGCGTGACACCGTGCAGGTCGTGGGCATCGTGATGACCGTTTGGATGTTCGTCACGCCGATCTTCTGGGTGCCCGAGCTCATGGGCGAGAGCATCCAGCCCTACATCGCCATCATCTACAACAACCCCTTGTACCACCTGGTGTCGGCCTGGCGCGGCGCGCTGATGGGCGACCTCTTCATCGAGGCCTGGACCGAGGGCGACCAAGTCCTGGGGCCGTACGCCCCTGTTTCCACCGCCGCGATCGGCGGGCATCTGGCCATCTTTGCGATCTGGGCGGTCGCTCTGTATGGAGTCGGATACGCTTTCTTCACCCTCTCGGAACGCCGTTTTGCCGACGAGGTCTAGGCTGTTGAAAGGCTATTCACTCGAAACCGAAGGGCTGGGCAAGGCCTTTCGCTTGTACCCCAGCCCACTGAAACGCATCGCCGAGGCGGCGAGCTTCGGGCACTACAAGGGACACCACGAGTTCTGGGCGCTGAAGGACGTGAGTCTGCGCCTGAAACCCGGCTCGACCTTCGGCCTTTGCGGCGCGAACGGAGCGGGGAAGTCGACGCTGCTCAAGCTGCTGGCAGGCACGACGGCGCCGACCGTCGGGCGCTACCGGATCAACGGACGCGTCGCCAGCCTGCTCGAGCTGGGGGCAGGCTTCCACATGGATTTTACGGGACGCGCCAACATCATCATGAACGGCGTGATGATGGGCATTTCCCGGCGCGAGCTGGAAAAGAAGATGGACTCGATCATCGAGTTCGCCGAGCTGGGTGACTACATCGACGAGCCGGTTCGCACCTATTCCTCCGGTATGGGGTTGCGGCTGGGTTTCAGTGTCGCGGTGGCCGTGGATCCGGACGTGATGATCATCGATGAGGTCTTTGCGGTCGGGGACATGTACTTCCAGAAGAAGTGCGTAGATCGCATCTTCGAATTCAAGCAACGCGGCAAGACGATCCTCTTCTGTAGCCACAGCCTCTACGACATCCGCCAGCTGTGTGACGAGGCCATTTGGTTGGACCGCGGCAACGACATGGCCCAGGGAGACTCGGTCGAGGTGACCAACAAGTACATGGCCTACCAGCGCCATCACATCGACGCGGCTGAAGGTATTGTCACCGATCATACGGACGCGTCCGACCTCGAAAGTCGTCGCTCGAAGGGCGAGTTGCCGGAGATTCTCGACGCACGCGTCTATCGTTCGGACACGAACGAGGAGTGCTACGAGCTAACGACCGGCGATTCGTTCGAAGTGCGCGTTTGGTGGAAGAATCCGGCGCCGGAGAATACCCCGATTCAGATAGGCATCGGCTTTCTGCGGCAGGACATGACCACCTGCGGCGGCGCCAGCACGAACTTCGACAGGATTCAGCTCGAGGGTCGCGAGGGCTGCCTCGTGCTGAAGATGCCTGACATTCAGCTCTTGTCGGGCCGCTTCCTCGTGCCTGTGGTTCTATTCGATGGGGAAGGGGTCCACAGGTACCAGGAATATTCTCTGCGGGACAACCTGATCGTGCGCACGAACACGCGCGACATCGGGCTCTTCCTCTTGAATCATGCCTGGGAACAAACCACGCACTCGGTTCCGGCCGAGGACGGGGGTACGATTCCAAAAGAGAGGGTCGGATGAAGCATGACGTCAGCCTCGCGGCGCTGGTCGTGAACTACAACACCGGTTGCTATGCCCTGTCGTGTGTCGAATCGTTGATTCAGGACTGGGAGAGGGCCGGCCGCGAGCGGTCCAAGTTGAGCGTCATCCTGATCGACAACGCCTCTCCGGAGGACCAGGAGCACTGGCTCGTAGAGTTGGAAGGGCGCGGGGTCGAGGTGATTCGTTCCGAGGAAAACCTCGGCTACGCCGGCGGCCTGAACGTCTGCTACGAGGCCTCGAAGAAGGCTCCCACCGAGGCGGTCGCCTATCTGAATCCGGATCTCATCTTCCTTCCCGGATCGACCACGACGCTGCTCGACTACATTTTCGACCATCCGCTCGTTGGAGCCGTCGATCCGGACGCCTGCATCGATGCGCTGGGCACCTTTCGCCTGCCCCGCAACCTCCTTCCGACGGCCGTGGAGCACTGCCGTTTGACGCTCGCACGCCTACATCCTTTCTTTGCGCGCACCTACAGCAAGCTGCGCCTGAAGAAGTCCATGGAGTGGTGGACCGCGACCGAGCCTATCTCGACGAACATGCTCTCCGGTTGCTGTCTCTTTCTCCGCCGCGAGGTGGTGGAGAAGCTCGGCCGGGCGATGGATCCGCGCTATCCGCTGTATTTCGAGGACACCGACCTGTTTCTCACCCTGAAAGGTATGGGCTTTCAGCTGGTGCACCACCCCGGCGCCCGCATCCTGCATCACTGGTCTCGTTCGGCCAGGATCCAGAGCCCCGACAATACCGAGCCCAACGAGAGATTCGAGGTCAGTCGTCGGGAGTACCACCGGAAGTTCTTCTCTCCACTCGGGCGAGCTCTCGTACGCTGGATCGATAAGTTTGAAGCGGGCTGGCCGAAGGAGAAGATGTATCGGCCGATGCTGGAGTTGCGGGAGCTGGGAGAGTTCGAACAGCCGCTCGAGATCCAGTTGCCCCGCAGTTGTCGCTTTCTCATCGAATTCGCCGTCGATCCGAGCTTCCCGCTTTGCTGCGGGGTTCTGGGTGAGGGGGAGCGCTGGGTTTGTCCGCCCGAGTCCTGGGAGTGGTTCTTTCCACTGCCCTACTTCGGGCGCGTCATCGACCTCGATACCGGCGAGGTGCTCCTCGGGCTGTCCTTCCGCAAGGTCGGTGCTTTTCGCACCGATGCCATGAGTCTGACCGAAATCGATTCCCTGGGCGAACGCTTGCTCTCGCTGTCGCCCGCCCGGTCCGCATGAACGAACGCACGCCGCTTCCGGAAACGATGGACCGTCCACCGAGGGGGCGCGTACTCTTGCTGGCGCCCCACGCGGACGACGATGTCATCGGCTGCGGAGGAACGGTTTGCAAGCATGTCGAACAGGGGGATCCGGTGCGTGTGTTGATCGCCTACGACGGGTTGCGCGGCGATCCGGACGGGCGCTTTGAACCCGGTGAATACCTCGAGATGCGCCGGCGCGAGGCGCGGCAGGCGGGCAAGCATCTGGGCTTTGAGGACTACGTCTTCTGGGACTATCCCGAAGGGCACGAACCCGGGCCACAGCTGCTGAAGGCCGCCGCGCTGCGGCTGGTCGAGGAGGTGCGCGGCTTCGCCCCCGATTTCGTTTACGCGCCCTGGATCGGAGACTTCCACGTGGACCACCACGTTCTGGCCCGTGTTGCACGCCTGGCGCTGGCCCTGGTGGGGTTCGAGGGTGAGGCCTGGGGTTATGAGGTCTGGACGCCGCTGGTTCCCACTCGGATCGTCGACATCTCGGATGTCTACGAGCGCAAGGTCCGCGCCGTGAACGAGCACGCCTCGCAGCTCGAATACCGCGACCTGAATCACAAGGCGATGGCGATCACGGCCCAGCGGGCGATGTACCTTTCAGACGATGCACGCCACGGCGAGGCCTTCCGTCCCCTGGGCGAGGTCGGTTCTGAGGACCGAGGGCTGCTCTAGGTTCGCACCCGCGTTATCATGGGCGCGTGATCGGGATGCGCACGTCTGCGTTCGTCTGGGCCCTGCTCTTCTGGATTGTGCTGCCGTTCCAGGAGATCGAGGGCGAGCGCAAGTCAGCCTATGCCGAGCTGACGGGCCGGTTGGAAACCGCCCTGCGGACTTGCAGGAAGCTCAAGCTCCAGGCCGAACGCAAGCGCATCGGCGAGATCATCGTGCGTTTCGATGCGGACAACCAGCTGGCGCGTCTGGGATCCGGATATCGAAAGTCGCGCGATGGGGGGTGGCTTGCGCCCAGGGAAGCCAAGAAGTTCAGGAATGCGGATGCACCGACGGAGCTCAAGGCGATCCGGTTCGAGGTACTCGAGGCGATCGACTCGTTCATCGGGCACATGGAAGGGCTTGTCCGACGCCCTGACTTGACCGAGCAAGAGCTCGGTCTGCTCTCCAAGGACATCGCCATATTCGCTCCCTACAACCGTGTCCTGCAGGGCCTCTTGGCGGATCGCGGTGAGGTGTACTTCGGAGATCGGTGGATTCTCGAGGAGACGATGTCCGGCATCGATGGGCGAGCGTTTCTGCGCGAGGTTTGCGCGGACGCACTCGCAGAATCCATCTACAAGGGCGAGACGAAAACCGTCCAGGTGATGGGGTTGAACTTTCACTCGGCGCTGACAAAGAGAGCCCAGGTCTTCGTGACGGGCGACGCAGCCTTGGCCGGACGCATCGCCGGGCTGGTCGACGCCACGGGCAAGGTCTTCGAGCGGATCTTCGGTCAACGGGCCATCCTGCCGCAGCGCTGCCGCTTTTTCGTGATGCGGCCCGGGGAAGAGAAGTCCACCTTTCTCGACAATCACCCCGACGTCGGCGCGGCCAAGAAGGCCGGATTCCAGAAGCTCGAGTTCAGCGGCATCGTCGGTAGTTCCGATCAGGCTTTTTTCATTGCAGATCCCGCGCAGAGCGCTGACGCCGTCGTACGAATGTGCTGGCTGTGCTACTTCCAGTCGAGCTATCGGATCGGCATGGAGAAGGGCTGGGTTGCCGACGGACTCGGGATCTATCTCACGGAAGCTCTCGTGCGTTCGCGCTTGACCTGGTTCAGGACGCCCGCGAGTGCGGGCGGCGTGCAGTGGGGTGATCTCCTCGAACCGGAGAGCCTCTGGATGGAAGAGGCGGAGACGCTCTTCGCTTCCGCAGAAGGGGTCGAAATCATCCCCTCCCTGAACAAGCCTCTCGCACAGTTGACTGCACGCGACCTCCTGATCGCCTACGGATTCGTCGGCCATCTCGTCGAGGCTCGGCGCGCCCTGTTGAATCCCACCCTGCGGCGCATAGGACTCGGGAAACCCCCCGAGCAGGCCTTTCGGCAGACCGGCAAACTGAATCTGAAGGAGCACCCCCTTCGACTCGCGCGCTGGCTGAACGAACGGCAGCGCATGCCCGACGTCATTCTCGCCCGGCACAGCATCGAGGACATGAGCGCCGTCCTGGGCCCGCTTTCCGGCCGCCGGCGGGGGGAGCTTTCTTCCCTTTTCGCCGTCCGTTTCGAGGACCTGGATACGGGGCAGGCCCAGCTCATTCGTCGGCACCGATTCGCCCCCGTAGAGGGCCCCTTCCCCGAGCAGCTCGAGTTTTACGACCCCGAGGAGCATGCTCCGCGGCAGCCGATTCCGCGCACGCGCCTGGCGGACGACGACTCGCGCCTGAAGATGTTGCGCGATCGCGTCCGACCCCCGGGCGAGGCCGCGCCCAAGGTCGCCTACGACTGGGGGCGTCGCGAGATCCGCGGTCTCTCGAGCGAAGGAATGAGAGAGGACTTCGAGAGCACGATCGCTCCGATACTCGACGGCCTTGTGCCGGGCTACGAACCGGCACGGGCCGCGATCCTGAGAGAGCTCGATGGGGGCGAAAAGCAAAAGGAGTTTCGCGCCTTCAACCACGCCTACACCGATCGCGAGGGCAACGTCTACTCCGGCGTCACGATCTTTGAGGCCTGGGATTGTGGAATGCTGATGGAGATGCCCGACGTCGACGTTCTCGGCATCCTGCACGATCTCTACGGGAGTTCCATTCACACGACGGCCCCGATTCCCCAGCAAGTGCACGACCGGTTGTACAAGCGCATCCAGGAAATCTTCACCGAGCTGCGCCCTTACCGTGCTGTCCGGCAGGCGCTCGCGGATACGCTTCTGATCGGGAGACCGTTGGACCCCGCATTCGAAAGCTACGCCGTGGCCATGAATTCGCTTTGGATCGAGTACGACTTTGATCCCGCACGTCTGCGCGAGGACATTCCGGTGAAGAACCCCATGGAACTGCTCCAGCGCTGGAACGAACTCTGCAAGAAGGACTCGGATCTGTGGCTGCGGGGCAGGCGTCAAGGTATCGCTCGAAAGCGGGACGTGCTCTTGCTACGCGACATCCTGGTCGATGCACTGGGAGAGATCGGAGCCCTGGAAGCCTGGGCGGTCCCCGCCGAATCCGGTGACTAGCATCCCGTTGAAAAAGTCTCTCGATGCCTCGACGACGTCCTCGACTCCGGCTCATGGAGTCCGGAGCCAACCCGAAGCGGATGCTGCCGACCCGCTATTCGAAACACTTCTTCAACGGGCCGTCAACCCTTGAAGATCGCGCTGCTCACCCAGCACTTCGCGCCTGACTTCGAGGGCGGCACCGAGGCGGTGGTGCGCGCCCAGGCGCGCGAGCTGGTCGCCCGCGGCCACGAGGTGTGGGTCATCAGCGGCACGGATGTGTCCCACTCCGGCGCCGATGTGTGGCCGGAGGAAGTGGACGGCGTGCGCGTCTTCTTCCTACCGCGCCGACCCGGCGAGTACATGGACCTCGCGCTCGATCGACCTCGCGTCCAGGCGTTGGTGGAACGGCTCGTGGGGGAGAGCGACGTCGTGCACGTGCATCACTGGGCGACGCTTACGGGTTCCTTGGTGCGCCACTTTTCGCCCTCGCGCCCGGTCGTCGTGACCCTGCACGACTACTTTCTCACCTGTCCCCGCTACTTCCGTCTGCCGCCGAAGCACATCGAGCGCTGCCCCGAACGGGGTGCTTTCGATCCGTGCGTTTCCTGTGTCCAGGACGAAGTGCCGACCGTGCTTCCCGAGCACATCGCCAAGGGCTTCGTACTGCGCGAACGAGCGAACCAGGCGGAGTTGAACGCCGCCGATGCGGTCATCGTGCCGAGCCGCACCCACGCAGCCGGCCTGCGGCGCTTTCTCGATATCGACGAATCGAAGCTCTTCTGTGTTCCCCACGGAATCAACCGGGCCTTGACCCGCCTGGATGTGCCGGAGTGGCGCGGGGAAGGGCGTCTGCGCGTTCTCTTTCTCGGCCACCGTTCGGAGGTGAAGGGAGTTCACGACTTCGCGGCTGCCCTCGCAGAGTTGCCGCCCGATAAACGGGAACGCATCGAATGGATCCTGCTCGGCGACGAAATGGCCGCCGACTTCGACCGGCAGCTGATCCAGCTCGCCGGTGATGCGCGCATCTGCTTCGTCGGAAACTACACCACGGACACGGTTGACGAGCGCATCGCCGAGGTGGGCGCTGCGCACCTGGGTGTCTTTCCCTCCCGCGCCTTCGAGAGCTACGGGCTCGTGCCCGACGAGCTCTGGGCCTGTGGCCTGCCCGTCTGGGTCAGCGATCGGGGCGCGCCCAAGGAGCGGATCGGCGCCGCGGGCCGGGTCTTGCCCGCCGCCGACCCCCGCGCCTGGGCCAGCGCCCTGGCGGAGGTCCTGGAGGATCCCGACCGCCTGGAGCGAGAGCGCCGCTCCGTCCCCGAACGGGCCCGCACCTGCGTGGAGGCGGTCCTGGAGTTGGAGGAAATTTACGGGTCCCTTCTCGGCGGATAGGTAGGGTGGCGGCCGGAATCCGGAGTCCGCTCGACATCCATCGTCCGCCCGCCCCGGTCGAGTCGATATCCTCCAGCGCCCCGCCGCCACTCTTTGACGATCTTGAAGGCTCTCTATCCCCCCTTCGGTGACCCGCGCACGTTCCCCAAACGGGTCCTGGTCTTCGCTCCGCACCCCGATGACGAGGTCTTCGGCTGTGGGGGGACCTTGGCGTTCCAGGCGGAGGCCGGCGCCGAGATCCGGGTCGTCATCCTGACCGATGGGGGAAAGGGAGACCCGAGCGGTGGGACCGAGGACCTGACGGACAAACGCGTGGGGGAGTCCAGGGCGGCGGGCGAGCACCTCGGGCTTTCGGACTACCGCTTTCTCGGTCTGCCGGACGGCGCTCTCGAGGTGCGCGAGGATCTGATCGAGCGCCTGGTCGCGGAACTGGACGAGTTCGAACCCGAGCTGGTCTTCGGACCCTCTCCGGCCGAGCTGCACCCCGATCACCGCGCCACCTCGCGCGCGCTGATGGCCGCCCTGTCGCGCGGGCCGGAGCGACGTGTGCTCCTGTACGGGATCAACACGCAGGTCGTTGCGGGCCTCCTGGTCGATATCACGCCGGTCAACGAACGCAAGCGCGCGGCCATCGCGTGCTTTACGAGCCAGCTCGAGCACATGGATCTCATCCGCAAGATCGAAGCGGTTGCGCAGGCCTACACCGTGAACGTCGAGGACCCCGCGGTCGAGTTCGTCGAGGGCTACACCGATCTGAGCTCCGGCGCGATCCAGCTGTACGAGCGCACCTTTCTCGAGGTCGCGCATCTGGCTCAGGGGGCGGAAAAAACGCCCGCCGAGGCCCGCGGTTGGCCGGCGACGACGGCCGTCATCAGCACCTGGAACAAGGCGGAGGTCGTGCGCGAGAATCTGCAGAGCCTGCGGGCACAGACGGTCCCCTTCGCCGAGGTCGTCGTCGTCGACAACGCCAGCACCGACGATACGCAGCGCATGATCGCAGACGAGTTTCCCGAGGTGAATCTCATCTGCATGCCGCACTCGGCCTACGGCGCCTGCGAGACCTTCAACATCGGCTTCGCCAGCGCACAGACGCCCTTGATCGCCATTCTCGACGACGACATCGTGCTGCCGCCGACCTGGTTGGAGCACACCACGGCGCGCATGGTGTCCGAGCCCGAGACGACGGCGATCGTTTCCACCGAAATCGTCGAGCCCGGGATGCCCGAGGGTTATCTGGCAGCGTCGCGCGAGGCAGGCAGGCGCTACATGAGCACCTTCAGAGGTTGCGGCAGCCTGGCGAAAAGGGAAGTCCTGGAACGGGCCGGCTTTTACGATGAGCGCCTTTTTATCTACGGCAACGAACGGGATTTGACCTGCCGGGTCCTGAACCTCGGCTACCGTGTCCTACAGGACCCGGAGATCATCACCTACCACAAGACGCCGTTCGGGATCCAGATGGGCAAGCGCAGCCTGTACTACCACGCTCGTAACGCCTTCCTGACGATGATCAAGTACGCGCCCCTCGCGGACCTCTTGCGCGCGCCGTTCCTGGTCGTTTCCAAGGTGCTCTTGCGGGGTTCGACCAGGGAGTCGGAGGGAGAGGTGACCGACGCCACGGGTACGATCGGCATCCGGCGTTCCTTGAGGGAGACGCCGGGGGCCTTCTGGGTGCTCGTGAGGGCGGGACTGTCCATTCTCGCCAATCTGCCTCATTGCATCAGACACCGCCACGCCGTGAAAGCGGAGGACTTCGAGCTGCCGCTCAGCTGAGCGCGGTTCACACGAAATCATGTTGCGCTCCCGCATCGCCGGAATCGGTGGCTATGTGCCGCCCCACCTGGTCACCAACGAAGAGCTCGAAGGGCCGCTTGAGATCCAAGCGCGCTCGATCGTGCGCAAGACCGGAATTCGTCAGCGCTACTGGGCCGACCGCGATCCCTCCTTGACGACGTCGGATCTGGCTTTCGAGGCTTCGAAGATCGCGCTCGACAGCGCGGGGTTGGAGAAGGATGCGCTGGACATGATCGTCTTTGCGACCCTGTCCCCCGACGCGGCGGCTCCGGGATCCGGTTGTTTCCTGCAGAAGAAGCTCGATATTCCCGGTATTCCCGCCTTTGACGTGCGTCAGCAGTGTTCGGGCTTCCTGTACGGTCTCTCCCTCGCGGATCTCTACATCCGCGCCGGGCAGTGTCAGAACATCCTGCTCGTGGGGGCGGAGTTGCAGTCGAAGCTCCTGGACATGAGCCCGCGCGGGCGCGGCGTCACCACACTATTCGGCGACGGTGCGGGGGCGGTGGTCGTGCGAGCCACCCAGGTCGAGGATTCCTCCTCGGCCTCTCGGGAGTCCTTCATCTACTCGACCCACCTCCATTCCGATGGCGGATTCCTGGATCGGCTGCTGTGGCAGCATCCCGGCGCGATGAACCGCCAGTTCATCACGCCCGAGCTGGTGGGCGAGCCCGAGAGCCACCCCCAGATGCGGGGCCGGGAGCTGTACGACCTCTGTCTGGAGAGGATGCCCGAGGCGTCGTTTCAGGCACTCGAAGCGAACGGTTACCGCCCGAAGGACATCGACCTCTTCGTCGTCCATCAGTCGAACGAGCGCATCAACCTGGCCTATGCCGAGCGCATGGGAGTGCCCCCGGAAAAGATCTTCTCCACCGTAGGGAAGTTCGGGAACACGACCGCGGCCACCATTCCTCTCGGTCTGGCCGAAGCGGTGGATGAGGGGTTGCTCGTGGAGGGGATGCTCGTGCTCTCCTGCAGCTTCGGTAGCGGCCTGACCTGGGCCTCGGCCCTCTATCGCTGGTAATCCCCCGCAAATTCAGAGTGTGCGCGTGCGGAGCGATTTTTCAGTATCCTTATTCGGTGTGCGAAAACCGCCTCTCCCCCCGGCGTTCTCCGATGAATGACCTTCAAAGTTCTTGCCGCTTTCCCTTCCGGGCTGTTTCGACCCGCATCCGGTCGGGTGCCTGTCTGGCCGCGCTCGTTCTCCTCACCGCCTGCGGCGCCACGGCTCTGGATCCCGGGGCTGCGGGAATCCCGGGCGACGTCGAAACGGATCTGGAGACGGGCAGCCTCTACATCGTCGATCCCAACCACAGTGGGGGGGCCCAGGCACTCGTCCTGGAAGAGATGCGCTGGGGGCGCCTGGTCGATGTGCATCAACTGCAAGCGGACAGTTCGGTGATGCCCCCGCCGGGCGAGCCGGCGCCGGCCGACCCGGTTCCGCTCTTCGTCGACTTCGTGATTGAGGAGAGCGTCCGTTCGACGCCCGGTAAATACGTGCTGGAAACGAATCCGATCACACACCGGCCGCGGCTGATCATTCTCGCCCGGCGCGACAGCACGGACGCGACCGAAACGGCGCTCTTCGACGGCCTGCTGCTCGAGTCTCAGGACGCGCTTTCCTCGATCGAGCCCAAGAGCGATCTCCCGAACGAGCCCGGGCCTTTCCCCTTCATCGCGCGCAACTCCTGCTTGGTGCTGCGCTTCAACGACCTTCTGAGAGACCGCGACATCGCCTCCGACACCCTCGCCGAAACGGTCAAGGTTCTCGCCGGGCTTCCGCCGAGTCAGCTTCTGAGCACCCGCATCTTCTTCGATCGAAATCACGGAGCGTCGGTCGGCGGTGAGTTCCACTCCACCCGCGTACTGGTCGATGCCGCGATCTCAGAGGACGACCTGCCCCAGGTTCCCTCGGGGACCGCCAACGCCCTCGGCTTTCCCGCGGGCCCGACTTCGGGCCGGCCCAATGTCGCCATCCGTATCCCCACCCGCACCGATCCCGAGATGGGACAGTTTTATACCCTCAGCAATCTGGTCGGCAATGCGGTGGATCCGGTGGAGAACGAGCCGAACGATCCGTCCTCGGCGACGTTCGACGTTGTGCGGGCGATGCGCGCAGGGAATTCGAACGACCTGAACAACGGCTTTCTCGAGGACAGCTTTCGACCGGATCTGCTCGGGGCCTTTGCCGTGATGTTCGACTCCGTGGTCGAGAACCCCGACGGGGAAGCCGGGCTCGATTTCCTGGTCAGCGTCACGTTTCAATCCGCCTGCGAAGCGACACCCCGCTTGCGAGACCTGTTTGTCTTTCCCTTGTCCGAAGTGGTGGAGCTGGAGATCACACAAGTGGAGGCGGATGCGCCGGCCGGCGGACAGCTCCACGCCGTCGCCTGTCGGGCGGCGACCCCGGTGACTGTGCCGCTCGAAGCGCTCGTGGGGTTGTCCGGTTCCATGTTGACGCGCTACGATCCGGCCTTCGTCACGGACAGTGTGACATCTGAATGCTGGGTCAGCTTCTTTCCGCCTCCCGCGACCTTGCCGGCGACCCAGGTGCGTACCCAGGCGGAGGTGTTTCTGCGTTTCAGCGAGCCGATGGATACGTCTTCCATGTCGACGGTCGACAACTTCATGGTCGTCAATGGGACGGCTCCGATGAACGAGGATCCCCCCGCTGCGACCGACCTTGTCGTCGGTTTGGCCCTGGCGAGCCCCGATTTCGACAGCTTCTCGTTTCAGTCGGTGTTGCCTTTCAACCACGTCAACGGTGTCGCCGAGGATTTCCACGTGCGCCTGCGTGGGGCTACGGATCTCGCGGGCAACGCTCTGAACTTCGATTGGCCCTTGGCCGACTTTTCGCTCGATCCCATGGGTGCGACGCTACGTACGGGGGGCGTGACTTTTCGTTTCCCTGACGACAACGACGAGCTCGGCGGTGTCGGTCCCGATCTTCGGGGTCAGATCGTCTTCACACCGGGGGAAAACACGGTTCGGTCGCGAGACCCTGGGATGATTCAGTTCTTCGACATGAACTTGAGTCACCCCGTGCCGTCCCTTTCTTTCGTTAGCCCACCGGGGGCATTTGCCCTTCAGCCGCTGAACCGGCTCGGTGTGCGCATGCAGAATGTCTGGCGCTATTGCGATTTCGGGTTCGACATGCTCGACGAGACAAAATACGACCTGGACATCGTCGGGCTCAGCTGGGCGCCCATCCCCAACAGTCTGCTCTCCGATTTTTTCGAGGCCTTCGAAATGCGTCTGGCGCATTCGTTCTATCTGCCCGACGAAGCCTGTGGGCTGGTATATGGGGGGTTCTTTACGCCCCCGGCCCCCGTCACGAACACGGGGCCGGGAGGGAGCGATCCGGCCGGGCCCTTCGCCGCGAACATTCTGGTCGATCCGCGAAGTCCCGAGCTGGTCGCCCATCCCCGCAACCTGGGTTATGTGGTGGATGTCACGCAGAAATTCTTCTCGGGCACCGGTCAGGAGCTCATGCCCTATCCCTACGATCCGCTGGCGAACCCGGGCCTCGATCCGCCGGACACCTTCACGTGGCGCGACACCGCGGTCGAGGGGAAGGCCGCCCCCAACGGCATCGGGATTCCCATGCTCATCGAGGCGGAAGCCGGAGTCTTGCCGATCGACCCGCTCAACCCGCCCGGTACGATCGATCCGGGAAGCTATGCGGGGCCCGGATCGGTACCGACTGTGGGGCTACCCCTCCTGGTCGAGATCAGAACCTTTCCCTCCGATACGGCCCTGGGGTTGAACCGTCCCAACGCCGCGGTGGTGGGACTGCTCCCACCACCGTTCTGCACCGCGGCGGGGGTCTATTTGCAGGCGCCGACAAACGGCGTCGGGTTCCGGGCGCTCTCATCGGGATTCTTCGACGGACAGGGGGTTCCCCAGGGGATCAATCCCGACGCGGAAGTCGTGCCTTCCGGCCACAACGGCGGGACTGTTCTTAATTTTCCGGTCGACAACGTCACCCACATCGGTCAGATCGCTGCGGTATGGAAGTGGAGCCGCGCCCACTCGATCTGGCTCGATGCGGGATCGGCGGCGACGTGGATTCTGCCGATCGTCAGCCCCACCCCCTCCGAACAACCGCTCGGAACGGAGGTGCGGCTCGAGTTCCGCGGCGCGGACGACTTCCTGGACGCGATGTCCGAGACCGCCTCGCAGGTGGCCTCCAATCTCGATGCCTACGGAGAGTTCTACGATTCGACGTTGGGAGTGAACTTCCACGACGGCGTGTCGGGCTGGACCGAGGCGATCTCGGAAATCGCCGGTTCGCGCTACGTTCAGGTGCGCTTCTCCTTCAAGAACAACATCGCTACGGAGTTCTTCCCCACCCTGAGCTCGGTCGGACTCTCTTACGAGAAATGACGCCCGGGCCGGGCCAGGCCCCACGGAGGACGCTCCCATCGGGCCTAGTGGACGGCGCCGATCAAGCGGAGCTCTTCGACGTGGGCGCGCGCGCGTTCGACCCGCAGCGTCAACAGTTCCGGCGCACGGGCCAGCTCGATGACGCGGTCGGGCTGTTCACTGAAGGCTGTCGATGATTGCGACCATTGAAAGGCCAGGCGGAGATCTTTCCAGGTGGCGGTGAAGTGGACTTCGCTTTCCAGTTCGATCTCTTCGAGGATGTTCAAGGTCTCGCGCGCCACCCGCCAGTCCCCCGTGAAGGGGTCCCGTTCCAGGGATCGAACCTGCACGCCTACCTTCTGCCCCAGCGTTACGATGCCGAAGGCCGCTGCTTCGCCCTCCGCGGTCTCGAAACGAAGCGTCACGCCGCGGCCGTCGGCCTGGGTCTCGTCGGGGCGCGGATCGATCGTCTTGAGATTGAGGGTGCCTTCCAGGCGCCAACCTCCCGGCGGCAGGTCGCAGGCCAGGTGCCCCGCGCTGCGGAAGAAGCGACCCTCGAGGGATTGCTCGCCGGCGGCGAAGAAACCCTGCCCGGCATCCGGAGCCGCGAGTTGGGCGCGGATCCAGCGCAAAAGGACGCCGCCCTCGACGACCAGCAGTGGATCGATCTCGCCGGGCGAGAGCGCGGAGCGCTTCAAACGCGGCGCGTAGGTGGGTTCGATCGACACGTTGACAAGGTCGCGCGCACGGTGCTCGCCATCGGTGACAGTGAGTTCCAGAACCGCTTCGATCACGCGTTTGCCTTCGGGCACGGCGGGGGCCGAGAAGATAGGCGTCAGCGTGTCCTCTTCCTCCAGTTGCAGGGCCACCGCTCCCCCGGTTTGCCGCCAGGCATAGCTCAACGCTCGCCCCTCGGGATGGGAGGCACGACCCATGAGTCGCACACGCTCGCCTTCTCTGACCTGCATGTCCTCGCCCGCCTTGGCGACGGGTACGCCCTCATCGGCTACGATCGTGACCACGACGCGTTCGGCCCGTGAGATGTTGGCGCCGTCGCTCGCCGTGACGTCGAAGGTCAGCGTGTAGGAGTCCACTCCCGCCGGGCACCTCGGCGCGACGAAGTTGGGGGTCGGTCCGGTCTCGTCCACGAGTTCCAGCGCCGGAGCGCCGGGGCGCAGGGACCAGACATAGGCGAGTTCGGCTCCTTCCGGGTCCACGCCCTTGGCTTCCAGCCGGACGCGCTCACCCTCGCGGGTCGTGATGTCCGGATCGACGAACAGCGTGGGAATCGAATCCACCGGATCGACGACGACGGTGACCTCATCGAGGGTCGCAGGATGGGGAAAATCCGTGACCGCCAGTTCGAAGCGCAGGTAGGTGCGAGCGGTGACCTGGGGCGTGTAGAAGCTCGAGTTGCTCCTGTCGGAATCGGTCAAGGTGACCCGTGGACCGGCCGTTTGCCGCCAGGCGTATTGAACCTCGCGACCCTCGGGGTCCGTGGCCTTGCCGGCGAACTCGACGCGCTCGCCTTCGCCGGTGAATATCGTCTCGCCCGCATCCACCTCGGGCAAGTCGTCTTCCGCGATGACATAGACTCCGAACTGGCGCGAGACGGCGTCTCCCTGCTTTTCGGAGAGACGCGCGAAGACCATGCGGTAGTTCTCGCCTGACTGGGGAGCGACGAACCAGGCCTCCTCCGAATCCTCATCCTGGATCTCGACGGTCGGACCGGATTCCTGGATCCAGCGATACTCCTTGCTGCCCTCGTTGTCCGATGGAAAGGAGAGCGTGACGCGCGCTCCCTCGCGAACGTGCTCCCGGGGAAGGATCAGCGCGCAGGATCCGGAGAGAGTGACAGCGAAGGTGATTGTCGCGAGGTGAAAGCGCCGCAGCGAAGGAGGCATGGGGGTTTCCTTGTCGTCCTGTAGAGTGTCCTTTCCCGGTGAGCGGAATGCCACCGCGGGTTTGGAAAGTGCATGGAGATGGCCCTACTCACCGGCTTCGGTTTCGTTTGGATGGCGACGCTCCCGTCGGTTTTTCAGGCGGGCGACTTACCCGGCCAGCAACAGCAGGGCTTGCCGGAGGAACTCGTCGTTCCCCCCTCGCCCGTGCTTTCGCCCGCGGAGGCCCTTTCCAGCCTACGGGCCGCGGACGGCTTGCGCGTCGAGCTGGTGGCCAGCGAACCACTGGTCGTGGATCCGGTCGCATGTGTCTTCGATGGGGAGGGGCGACTGTGGGTTTGCGAGATGCGTGGCTACATGCCCGACGTCGACGGTCGAGGCGAGCGCGAACCCAACGGAGTCATCGCCATCCTCGAGGACACCGATGGGGATGGACGCATGGATCGTCGGACACCCTTTCTGGAGGGGCTGGTGCTGCCGCGGGCGGTGGCGCCGTGCGAGGACGGCGCTCTGGTCGTTTCACCGCCCGAGCTCTTCTTCGCGCGGGACACCGATGGCGACGGCAGGGCCGACGAGCGCCAGGTCATCGCCACCGGGATGGAGGGGCTGCACAGCCCCGAGCATGCCCAGAACGCGATCTTGTACACCCACCGGAACTACTATCGACTCGCCAACGCGCCCTTCGAGTTCCGCAGGCTGGGGGGCGAATGGGTGCAGCGCCGGACGGCCGGCGGAGGGCAGTGGGGACTGGCCCAGGACGACCTCGGGCGCATTTTTTTCAATACCAACCCCGATCCGTTGCGTGCCGATCTGTTCGCTTCCCACTATGCGGTGCGCAACCCGAACCACGGACGGGCGGGAGGGGTGAACGTGCGCGTAGCCCACGACTTCGACGTTTTTCCCATCCGCATGACGCCTGGCGTCAACCGTGGCTACATGGCGGGAGTCCTGCGCGACGACTTCAAGCTGGCCAGGTTCACGGCCGCCTGTAGCCCGCTCATCTATCGTGGCGATCTCCTGCCGGACGAATATCGGGGTGATGCGTTTGTCTGCGAGCCCGCCGCCAATCTGGTGAAGCGTTTTCGAATCGAAGAGGAGGGGCTCACCCTCACCGCACACGGGGTTGACGAAGGTGGGGAATTTCTCGCTTCCAGCGACGAGCGCTTTCGTCCCGTGCATCTGATGGATGGACCCGACGGTGCGCTGTATGTCGTCGACATGTATCGCGGCATCATCCAGCACAGGATTTTCGTCACCAGCTTTCTGCGCAAGCAGATCCTCGAGCGCGGCCTCGAAGAGCCCGTGGGGCTCGGACGCATCTGGCGCATCGTTCCCGCTGCGAAGATCGAGCGCCGGGCCCGGCGGCCTCTGTCCGAGCTCACATGGACCGATCTCATCGCCCGACTCTCGTCCGCGAACGGTTGGGCGCGCGATGGGGCGCAGCGCCTGATCGTCGAGGAAGGCGAGGGCTCGCAGGATGCCTTTGAGCTGTTGAGCGAAGCCGTTCGGAAGGCGGACTCCGAGGCGGCCCGCCGCCACGCCCTCTGGGCCCTTTCCGGGATCGGCGCTCTGGATCGAGGGGTGTGTTTGCACGCGCTTTCCGATCCCTCCGAGGCCGTGCGCATCGCCGCCGTCGCGGCGTCGGAGCCCTTCCTGCGGGACCCGGAGATTCAGGCCCGCGTTGCGGCCCTGGCCGAGGGGGCCGCTCCCGGGGGCCGGCTGCGCCATCAGATCCTGCTCTCCCTGGGGCGGGTGAGCTGCGAGGCCGGCGAGGCCCTGATGGCGCGCATGCTGACGGCATGCGCGGACAGCTCCCTGGAACGCCAGGCCGCGCTTGGCGGACTTCACGAAGCGGAGCTCCGCTTCGTGGAGCGGCTTCTCGGCGGGGACGAATTCAGCGAGGAGCGGCCCGGCCGGGCACGACTTCTGAGCTTGTTGGCCCGCGCCGTCGTGAACGAGGGCAAGTCGGAACGGATCGAGGCCCTTTTCGAGGACCTGGTGGCCTGCGAGGAGATCTGGCAACGCTCGGCCCTGGCGGAGGGTGTCCTGTCGGCGTGCCCGAAGACGCCCACCGGCGAGCCGGGTTTTCTGCGCTCGAGCCGGGAGCCCCGCGCCCATGCCCGGCTCACGGAGTTTGCGGAGCTCTTGGACCTGACCGCCGCGCTGGTCTGGCCGGGCAAGCCCGGGTACTCGGAGGAGGAGCCGGTTCGGCCCCTGACGGATCGCGAACGCGCGTCGTTCGTGCGGGGCCAGGGGCTCTACGCCCAGACCTGTTCCCAGTGCCACCGCTCCTCGGGACGCGGAGAGGGGGGCAAGGCGCCCTCCCTGCGGTATTCGCCCTTCGTGCTCGGGCCCCCCGGGCGGCTGGTGCGCATCCTCATGCACGGTCTCGTCGGTGCCATCGAGGTCTCGGGAGAGAAGTGGGACGCGGATATGCCGGCCTTCGTCGCCGGTGACGAGGACATCGCCGCGATCGCGACCTTCATCCGCCGCGAGTGGGGTCACGGGGCGGACCCGATCACCCCGAAGTTCGTCGCCGCGGTTCGCCGGGAAACCCGCCGGCGCAGACAGCCCTATACCGCGGAAGAACTCGAAGATTGAGACGCGGCTGTCTACGATCCTCCCCGTGCCCGCCGCTCCTACCCGCATCGACGGCATCACCGCGGTGGTTTGCAACTACAACGGTGAAAGCTACCTCGAGGAGTGTATCCGCTCGGTCAAGTCCCAGGAGGGCGTGAGTGAGATCATCGTGGTCGACGACGCGTCGAGCGATGCAAGCCTGGCGGTGCTCGCCGAGCTCTTTCCCGAGGTCCGGGTCATTCAGCAACTCGAGAACGCCGGTCCCTGCGTCGCGCGCAACGCGGGGATGCGTGCCGCCCGGCATCGCTTTGTCCTGGCGGTCGATAACGACGCCGTTTTGCGCCCCGGTGTCGTCGCCCGCCTGAAGGGAGCCCTGGAGGATCGACCACGTTGCGCGGTGGCCATGGTCCGCAGCGTGATCTACGAGGACCCCGATCGCATCCACTACGACAGCGGTGACTTTCATTACGTCGGGCTCTTGTCTCTTCGCAACTTCCATACGCCGCTCCGTGACGTCGGTGAACCGCGCATCGTGGAGACCAGCGCGCTGATCGGCATCTGTGCCCTGATGGATCGCGATGCGGTTCTCCTGGCCGGAGGATACGACGAGGAGTTCTTCTATCTCGCCGAGGACTACGAGCTCTCCTATCGGCTGCGGGCACTGGGCGAGACCCTGGTTTCCGTCGAGGACGCCATCGTGCTCCACCGGGGTGGAACGGCGGGGCTATCCTTCCGCGGTGGGGGTTACCCGGAGCGGCGCGCCTACCTGCATGCGCGCAACCGCATGTGGATCCTTCTGAAGTGCTACCGCTGGCGCACGCTCCTGTGCGCCCTGCCCGGGATCCTGCTCTACGAGCTCGTCTGGCTGGCCTTCACCGTGAAGACAGGGCACCTGCGCGTCGGGCTGGCGGGCAAGTTCGCCGCCCTGCGCTCGCTTTCGAGAATGCTCGAGAAGCGCCGCACCTTGCAGAGGAACCGCAGCGTGTCCGACCGCGAGCTTCTGGTCGGCGGCCCGCTGACGTTTTCACCCTCGCTGCTTTCCTCGGGGCCGGCCCGAGCCGGCGCGCGGGCCCTCGATGCGAGCCTGCGCACCTGGTGGTTCCTTGTACGTCCTTTTGTGGGGTGAGGCTTCCGAGTACGTTACCCCGCCTTGCGCGTCCTTTTTCTCAGCCACGATTTCCTGCCCAACCACGCGGCAGGCACGGAGATCTACACCGCCGACCTCGCCGTGCGTCTGCGCGAACGCGGCCACGACGTGCGGGTCTTTACGACCGAGAAAGACATCTCACGAAGGCACCTGTCGGTCAGCCGGCGTGAGTGGAAGGGCGTTCCGGTCATCGAACTGGTCAACAACCTGTTCTACGAGGACTTCAAGGAAACCTGGGACTGGCCGTCCGCGGCCGAGGCCTTTGCAGAGGTTCTCGACGAGTTTCGGCCCGAGATCGTGCATGCGATGCACCTGCTCTACCTTTCGGTGGGGTGCATCGAGGAAGCCGCCCGGCGGGACATCCCCGTTTTCTACACGCTGCATGACTTCTGGCTTCAGTGTGCCCGCTTCGGTCAACGTATCCATGCCGACGGAGAGGTTTGCCGGACGATCGACTTCGAGCGTTGCGGCAGTTGCCTGGTTTCCCTGAAGTTCGCCCAGTCGAAAACCCGGAAGCGCACGGCGAAGTGGATCGCCGGCATACGCTCCAGGACGGGCGTCAGCCTGGCCGGAGCGGTCCGGGGAGCCCAGCGCTTCTCGGGACGCAGGGAGGGGCCCCGTGCCTTCGAGCCTCCGTCCGCCAAGGCTGCCTTGCGCATGCAGCGTGCCATGGAGGAGCGCGACGAGGGGTTGCGGGCGCGGTTGCTGTCGAGCGTGGAGCGGTTCTTCGCTCCCAGCCGGTTCTTGCGCGATCGATTCCTGGAGTGGGGCATCGCACCCGATCGGATCGAACACCTGATGTACGGACTCGAGCTGGACCCCTTCGAAGGTTTCGAACGCAACCCATCCGATGTCTTTCGGGTCGGCTATCTCGGCTCCCTCGCGCCGCACAAGGCGCCGCATCTCTTGCTCGAGGCCTGGGGCCGGTTGCCCGAAGAACAGCGACGGCGCGGTCGCTTGCGGGTGTACGGACCGAAGAAGCACTACCCCGACTACATCGCCAAGCTCGAGACCCTGGCGGCCGAGGTGGGGGCCGAATTGCCCGGCGAACTCCCGCGCGAAGCGCTGTGCTCCGCCTTTGCCGAGACGGACCTTCTCGTCGTCACCAGCATCTGGTACGAAAATTCCCCCTTGACGATCCACGAGGCCCTCGCGACACGCACACCGCTCCTCGTCTCCGATCTCGGCGGCATGGCCGAACTGGTGGAGCCCGGACGGCATGGCTTGCGCTTTCGCCCCGGCGATGTGGCGGATCTCGCGCAGAAGCTCGCCCGTTTTCTCTCGGAGCCGGGGCTCGCTGACTCCTTCGATTTCGGCGACCATCCGGTCAAGGACATGCGTCAAAGCGCCGTCGAGATGGAGGATCGCTACACGAGCGTTCTGGCCGTAAAAGACAGGCCATGAAGGTCCTGCTCGCTCTGCACGGCTATCCGCCCGAACTGGTCGGGGGAACCGAAAAGGCCTGCCAGGACCTCGCCCGGGGGCTGGCGGCGCAGGGGGTCGAGGTCGTCGTCGTCGCCGGTTCGATGCAGCACGAAGGGGGCTTTCGCACCTCCGAGGCGAGCGAAGAAGTTCCCGGGGCCAAACCGATCCGCATCGTGCGCATCCACCGAGCCGATCTCTTCTTCGATCACTGGCAAAAAAGCACCTCGGCCCTGGTGGCCGGCGAGTTCCAGCGCATCCTGCGCGTGGAAAAGCCCGATCTGGTGCACGTACACCACTGGATCCGCTTGACGCGCGATCTGGTCTACCGCGCCGCCCTCGAAGCCATACCTTCGGTCGTCACGCTCCACGATCTCTGGACCAGCTGCCTGATCACCTTCCGCGTGCGTCCCGATACGGGGAAGTTCTGCGAAGCCACGCTCGGTCCCCTCCCTTGCCTGGATTGCGCCGCCCTGGTTCCGCCGCGCACCCCCTGGGTTTCGCGCGAAAATCTCTTCATGGCGGTGGCCCAGCACAAGGGCGATCTCGTGCGCGAGCTTTCCCTGGCCGGCGCCGTCATCGTGCCCAGCCGGGCCCACGGTGAGGCGGTGACGCGTTTTCTCGATATGTCGGACGAAGACCTGCGACTCAGGGTCGTTCCGCACGGTCGCGAGCTCGCCCTGCGGGCGCGGACTCCGCTCCCCTCGCCCAGGCGGTTGGGGAAGCTAGTGCTCGGCGCCTGGGGCCACGTCCACCCCTTGAAGGGGCAGGACCGGATTCTCGCGGCGATGCGTCGTTCGCGCTTCCCCGAAAAAATCCAGCTCCACATCGCCGGCGGAGAGCCCTTCGCCCCCTTCGCCGAGAAGGTTCACGCCCAGGCCGAGGGCCTCGACGTTCATTTTCACGGTCCTTTCGAGGCCGATCGGCTCGACGAGCATCCGGTCACAAACGTCCACGCGATGGTCAGCGGCACCCGGGCCCACGAATCCTGGGGCCTGGTCCTGGACGAGGCGGTGGTTCTTCGGCTCCCGCTCTTGCTGCCGGATATCCCGGCTTTTGCCGAGCGCCTGGAAGAGGGAGTCGAGGCCCTTTTTTACGCTTCGATGGAGCGTTGCGAGGGAGAAAAGGAGGAGGCGGGCGTCGCCGCCCTCGCCCGACTTTTCGATCTACTATTGGAAGAGCCCGAGCGACTCGGCACATTACGCTCCCGCCTGCCCGCGGCGCGAGACTTCTTGACGAGCATCGGTCGTCACGTCGAACTGTCGCGGGAGATCTACGACCAGGTTCTCGAACGCGGTGCGCCCCCTGCACCGGCCCTGGATTGGTGGTGGGATCGCATGCAGATGGAGAACGAACGGAACTGGGACGAGAGCCTGGGAAATACGTCACCCGAAGAGTCGGGGTTCGCTTGAAGATTCTCATTTGCTTGCACGATTACCTGCCCTATCACAAGGGCGGTTCCGAGATCCACGCGCACCAGACCGGCGCGGAGCTCGCACGGCGCGGCCACGACGTGACGGCGCTCTTCACCGAGCGCGACCTTTCCTCCGAGGAGGGATCCGTGCGGCGGGGTTTGCTCGATGGCGTCAAGACCATCGAGGTGGTTCACCAACGCGAGTATGCCGACGTGCGCGAGACCTGGGAGGAGCGGCCATCGCTCGAGATCCTGTCCTCGCTGCTCGACGTCCAGCGGCCCGATGTCGTCCATTTCCACCACCTTGCCAGCTGGGGGTCGGGGGCTGTGGGGGTGGCCCACGAAGCGGGCGCGCGTGTGCTCGTCACGCTCCACGACTATCACCTGATCTGCGATGCGGCCACGCTTCTCAGGCCGGACGGCGAGCTCTGCGAGGAGGGTCTGCAGGGGCGCTGTACGGAGTGCATTCGCCGCCACCCGCTTCTACCCGAGCGTTACGGCCCTGGCGCGGAAGGGATGGATGAGGACGCGCTATACGCCCAGGCCGTGCGCGAACGCTTCGAAAAACATCGTCAGGACCTGCGTCTGGCGGACCGGGTTCTTTCGCCTTCGCACTTTCTTGCGGATGTGTTTTCCCGAGCGGGCTTCTTCGCCAAGGAGGACTGCGAGGTGTTGAAGGCGGGCTATCCCGGACCGCTGCACCCGGCGCGCTCCCACGTGCGCAAGGGCGCCTTTCGCGTGGGCTACGTCGGCGGCATCTATCCCCCCAAGGGCGTGCACGTGCTCGTGCGCGCTTTCCAGCACCTGGCCGATGTGCACGCCGAGTTGCATGTTTTCGGGCACCTCGACTGGTTCCCCGACTACGTCGAGAAGCTCGAGCGGGATGCGGGCGAGGGGCCCATTTTCTTCCATGGCCATTTCGAGCCGACCGAAATCGACGAGGTTCTGGGGGATCTCGACTGTCTCGTCGTGCCCTCCGTGTGGTACGAAAACATGCCCATCACGGTCCACGAGGCCTACAGGAACGGGCTCCCGGTCATCGCGACCGATCTGGGGGGGATGCGAGAATGCGTTCAGGACGGCGTTTCCGGCCTGCTTTTTACCCGTGGGGACGAAGAAGCTCTGGCCCGGGCGATTCGCCGGCTGGTCTCGGAGCCGGGGCTCTACGCCCGGCTCTCCCACGGCCGCCCCGTGGTGCCCACCCTCGGGCAGGTCGTCGATAGGCTCGAAGGACTCTATCGCGGCTGAGGGTACTTTGGCACGGTGGGGCTTCCATGTCCGACTGGAAGTTCCGCAAGCGCAAGAACGGCTGCGTTCGTTGCGAGCGCGAGTTCGAAGAGGAGGAGGTTTTCTATTCCTGTCTCCTCATCGAAGGCGTGACGATCGGTCGGGAAGATCGGTGCGTGAAATGCTTCGTTCCCGAGGAAGTAGAGCGGGATGAGAGGCATTCGATCTATTGGCGGACCCGTTGCCCGGTCGATGGAAAGCGGCGATTGGCGGTCGATTTCGACGTTGTCGAACAGCTCTTCCTCGCCCTTGCCGAGCACACAGAAGAGCGGATCCTCGAATTGCGCTACCTCATGTCGCTTCTGCTCCTGCGCAAGAAGCGACTCAAGCTCGTGCGCGTGACACGCAACGAGAGCGAGGAGGCGATGGTGCTGAGACGCCCGCGTCGCACCGAGGCGATCGAAGTGCGCGTGTTCGACCTGTCCGAGGACCGGTCGCTGCAGCTGCGCGAGGAGCTGACGCGGATCTTCGAGGGGGCCGAGGTCGAGGATCTCCTGGCGGCTCCGGCGGAGATTCCAGAGGCTCCCTCCGCGTCGGAGGGGGCTCCAAGAGGGGCTCCGGAGACGGCCTAGACGGAGGGCGGTCCGGGTGGGGCAGGAAGCCCCGGAGAGTGGATCCCGTGCACCCGGGGAATCTCCCGCGAGCTGAAACGAGAGATCTCCGACCCTCCGGCGACGGTCAGGGGCGTCCCGTCCCGATTCTCTTGTTTCAGGGAATGAGCCCTTGGCCCACTAGATATGGGGGTAGCGTCTTCGAAACCCACAAGGCCTGGTGTTTTGCCCTCCTGATGGGATCCTCCGGGGCACCGCCGGGCCCCAAGGAAATTCAAGGTTCCTCTGGGCACGGTGCAAGTGGGGGATAGGATCCTGAGATGGCGCAGAGTGGCACAAAGTGGCGCAGGACGTGCACGAGGTGAATTGTGTTCACCGGCGAGTCCTTTCACAGCCTGGATACCAAGCATCGGGTCTTCGTCCCGAAGCGTTTTCAGAACGTCCTGGGAAGCGCTGCGGACGGACCCCCGAAGCTCGTGCTGACGCGCGGCTTCGAGAACAGCCTCTTCCTTTTCTCGATCTCGGGTTTCTCCGCCGTGCTGCGGCGCCTGAAGACCCAACCCTTCGGAGGGCCGCGCATGCGGAACATGCAACGGCGCTTTTTCTCCAACGTCCACGAGACACAGCTCGATGCGTCGGGACGCGTCGTTCTTCCCGAAAAGCTCCGCCGCTACGCGGAGATCCAAAAGGAGGTCGTGATGGTCGGCGTCGCCGATCGCGCCGAGATCTGGGACCGCGCGCGATGGGAACGCTTCGATGAAGAAGGCGCTGATGAGTATGACGAACTGGATGTCGTGCTCACCGGCGATGCGTACGTCGAAGAACCTCAGTCCGACGAAACGTCGCTGACCTGAATGGAGGTTTGAAAGAAGAGGATGGTCGCCTACGGGGGGGATGTTGTGAGTGAGCCGGAGCGTGTGCATATGCCCGTTCTCGTGCGTGAGGTATGCACGCACCTGACGGACGGGCCTTCGGATGCCATCGCGGGATGGGTCATCGACGGAACGCTGGGTGCCGGCGGACATACGCGCGCACTGCTCGAGACCTACCCGAACATCAAGATCTTCGGACTCGACCAGGATCCCGAAGTCCTTTCGATCGCTCAGCGCGACCTTGTGGAATTCGAAGGACGCGTCGTGTTTGCGCGGGGAAGGTTCTCGCGGCTATCAGCTCTCCTGAAGGCCGCTGGTATTGAATCGGCCGTTGGCGTGCTCTTCGACCTCGGCGCGAATTCTCTTCACTTCGATCGTCCCGAGCGGGGTTTCAGCTTCGCAGCGGACGGTCCCCTGGATATGCGGATGGATCCTGAGCGTCGGCGAACCGCAGCTGACATCGTCAACACTTGGGACGAAGAAGATCTTGCCGACCTCTTCTATCACGAGGGCGGCGAAAAGGACTCCCGTCGTATCGCGCACGCAATCGTGCAAGCACGCCGCCGTGTTCCGTTCCTTCGGACTTCGGCGCTGGCGGACACGATCTGTGGTGCGTCGGGCAGAAGAGGCGGGCGGATACATCCGGCGACGCGTTCCTTTCAGGCCCTGCGTCGTGCCGTCAACGAGGAAGCAGGCGAACTCATGCACGGCCTCAGGGTGGCCGAGCACATTCTCGTCGGTTGCGGAAGACTACTCGTGATCACCTTCCATTCCGGGGAGGACGGAGTCGTCAAGCGTTTTCTTCAGGAGCGCGCCCGGGGCGGTTTCTGGCAGCTGGTCAACAAAAAGCCTCTCGGACCCGGGGCTAACGAGCGCCGAACCAACCCTCGGGCGCGCTCAGCTCGTCTGCGCTGTGCGATACGCATACGCAAGGCGGCGAAGACCGTCGATGATTCCATCGCCGGCGGTTCCCACCATCAGCGGGGGGAGGGGCCGCAATGATTCGCAACCTCTTCGCCGTCTCCCTGTGTGCGGCAACCCTGGTGGTCGGTGTCCTGACGAGCTCGCTCTCCGCGAAGAATCGCGTCCGCGAGAACGGGCTCGATCACATGCAAAGGCTGTGCGAGGCGGAGCTACGTAAGAACCAACATTTCCGCGCGGACAATGCCCGTGCACAGTGGGCCCTTCTCTCGGGCATCGAGGAAGGAAGCCCCGAAAGCCAAGACGCTCCTTCTGAACCCACCGTGTTTTTCGTCGACATCTGATGGGAAACGAGACCTTCATCTCCGCCTCGGGGCTACGGCCTGCCAGCGCCTTCGTCGTGATCGGTTTTGTGATCACGGCCGTCGCTTTTCAGGTGTTGCGCGTGTCGTTTGCACGGGAGGCCGACCAGCCGAGGCGGTTGCGCTCGGAAGAGCGTAGCGAGCCCTCGTATTCGATCGCCGATGCTAACGGGCACACGCTCGCGCGCTTCGTACCGAGCGTTTGCTTGAAGATGTCGCCGCGTAGCGCGTGGCAGGCGCACACGCCGGAGCTGATGGCCGAACGCCTGTCGGAGGTCCTGGGGGGGCAGATCGATTCCGACACGCTCTTCCAGCGCTTCTTCCCCGACGCGAAATTCGGGGTGATCGAGGTCGATTGGATCCTGAGCCCCCGTCAGGCGGAGCGCATCAATGGCTGGATTCTCTCGGGTGCGGGGACGGGGAAGGGGGCGCTGGAGGGCATCTGGACCGAGCCGTCCGCGGATCGTTCGTCCGCAAAGGAGCGCCTGTTCTGGCGTCCGAAGGCGCTGCTCGCCCGGAGGCAGCGTGAGGCTCTTGGAGCGCGTAGCGCCTTGAGTTGGGCTCGCAAGCTGGCGGATGGGCTCGCCTGCTGTCTCTGCGAACCCGAGGAGGCCCTCGTCTTCGTCGATCTGGAAGACAGGGCCAAGGAGAAAATTCGCAGGGAGGTCTGGAAGGCTCTTTGCCCGACGGCAGAGACCTGTCCGGTGCGCGACATCTCGCCCCGAGCCATGGTCGCTCTACGTAACGAGCTGGAGAGTCAAAGCGTCTTGCCGTGGCAGATGCGGATCGTCTACGACCGAAAGCGTGTCTACCCCGCGGGCAAGCACGAGCTCTTTGGTAGCTGGGGTTTCACCGATCCCGAGGAGACCAGCGCGAGGCCGCGCGCGGGACTCGAGCTGCTCTGCGACCAGGTGCTCGCATCCGGGCGTTGGCCGGTGCCCGAGCCGATACCCGAGATTTACGTCTGGCGTTCGGACCGTACAGTGCGCGGCCGTCGCGCCAATGGATACGTGTCCTTCGTACCGGCGAGTACGCCGCCGTGCGTCGAGACCAGTCTGGATCTTTCGCTGCAGAGGTTCGTGCGCGACGCCCTTGACGAGCTCATGCAGACCCACGAGCCTGCCATCGCCATGGCGCTGGTGGTGGACGTGCAGAGCGGTGACGTCCTCGCGGTCGAGGGTGTAGAGGCTTACGAGATCCAGCCCTTCACCCCGCTCTTTCATCAGTTCACGGTCGGCTCGACCTTCAAGCTCGTGACCATGGCGGTTGCCCTCGAGGAAGGCGTCGTCGATCCCGTCGAGCGGCTCGACGTCGGACAGGGCACTTTCCGCATTCACAACCGCAAAGGTGAGCCTACCGTGCGCGTGATTCGCGAGGCCATAGGCTCTCCGAAGGGGATGATCCGTGCCCGGGAGTGCGTCGCGTTTTCGAGCAACGCCGGCATGTCGCAGATCGGTCTGCGCGTAGAAGACGAGCGTTTCCACGACTACCTGTCGAAGCTGGGCTATGGCCGTCGTCCACAGGCCGGGCTGGGAAGCGAACGGGCCGGTATGGTTCCCCCCCTCCCCTGGAGCTATCACTGGTCCCATGCCTCGATCGGTTTCGGTCACGAAATTTCCGCGACTCTCTGGCAGCATGCGACCGCGTTGGCGTCGATTCTGCGCGGCGGTGTTCACCGTCCCCTTCGCATCGTGCGCAGTGTGGAGCTGGACGGTGTGCGTCATCCCTCTTGGATGGAAGAAGGCACGCGCATCTTCAGCGACAGCACATGCAACGAAGTGCGCGAAATGATGCGCCTCGGGGCCAGTCTCGGAACCGGCGACGGAGTGCGTTTGCTCTTCGAGAAGCATCTTGCCGCCTGGATCGGGCGCGATCCGAGCGACCTCGATTTTGAGTTCGGTACGAAGACCGGCACCGCACAGAAGGTTCCTACCGAGCTTTGCCTGCATGTCGAGCTGTGCGAGCGCGAGCGCTGGCAGGGCATTGGGGTCAGCGGCTCCATTCAGCGACGTAGCGACCTCAAGTTGTTGCGGAAGCCCCATGCCGAGTGCTACACGAGCTCGATCTGCGTCTTCGGGCGTCGTCCGTGGGACGATCACGAGCTGATGGTGTTGGTCGTGGCCGACGAACCGCGCGGTGAGAAACGTTTCGGATCCCAGGTCGCCGGACCGACGGCGGAAAAAATCCTCAGCGAAGCCTTGGGGCTCACTGCCGGCGGAGAGCCTCCGGCCGACGAAGAGGTCGGTGGTTTCGGGATCTCGACCCTGGCGCATTCCAACGCTGCGAGCCGACCCTGGCGAGTTGTTCCTTCGCCCTCCGAGGAGCGGTTGCAGGAAGGCGAGGAGCTTCCGTGGTGAAACTCTCGAAGCTGCTCGAAAAGCTGGGGGGGGAATGTCTGAACTCGGGTACCGGCTCGAGTGCGAAGGGCAATCCCGAGATCCTGGACGTTCACCTGGACAGTCGCAGGGTGGGGGCAGGAGAGCTCTTCGCTGCGCTCCCGGGGACGGTGCACGACGGGACCGAGTACGCCTCGAGTGCCCTAAAAAAGGGGGCGGTTTGCATTCTCTCGTCGGCACCCCTCGGAGGGCTTTCCGGCCTGAATTGGGTCCACCCGCAGGCGCGCCGAATCGCCGGCGAAGCCGCGGCCCTGGTCCACGGCGAACCCGCCCGCGAGCAGGTCGTCATCGGGATCACGGGAACCAACGGGAAAACCACCGTCGCCCACATCACCGGCGCGCTGCTCGAGCACCTCGGACGGAAGCCCGGGATCGTGGGGACGATCGCCATAAAACTCCATGATTGCGCCCAAAAACCGGCAACGCACACGACCCCTGACGCCTGCGAATTGCAGCGCCTTGCGAGGCGCAACCTCGAGGCCGGGGGGGATTCTCTTGTCCTGGAGGTGAGTTCCCACGCCCTCGACCAGGAGCGCCTGGCGGGGCTCGAGCTCGATGTCGCGATTTTTACAAATCTGGGTCGCGATCACCTGGACTACCACGCGAGTCTCGACGATTACGCCGCCGCCAAGGAGCGCATCTTCGATCGCCTAAAAAAAGGTGGCGTTGCGGCCATCAATGTCGACGATTCCTCTGCGGAGCGTATGATCCGCACTGCAGAGAGAAAAGAAGCTCGCGTCATTACGTACGGGACCAGGTCGCCGCGAGCGATCCTGTCCGCGTCTCTTTCTGATGCTGGCCCTCTAGGGTCCCACCTGTTCCTACAAGGTATGGGGATTCCTCGGACCGGGTTTTTTTTACCCCTAGTGGGCCGGCACAACATCGAGAACGCGCTGGCGGCGATAGCCGCGGTCCTCTCGGTGGAGGCGAGCCCTTCCCGCATGTTGGAAGGGCTCGCCTCTATCACTTCTCCACCCGGGCGACTCGAGCCCGTGGACACCAGGACAAGCGAGCTGAAGGTGTTCATCGACTATGCGCATACGCCCGATGCGCTCGCGCGGGTCCTCGAAACCCTGCGCGAGTTGGTGGTTCTCGGCGACGATGAGGGTCACACGATCCTGGAGGGCAAGGTGCTCTGCCTGTTCGGTTGCGGGGGCAACCGAGACCGGACAAAGCGCGCGCCGATGGGCGAGGTTGCAGGACGGTTGGCGGATGTCGTCATCGTTACCAGCGACAATCCGCGTTTCGAAAACCCCGACAAGATCATCGAAGAGATCCTCGAGGGGCTCAAGAACACAAAGGCCGACCTGGTGGTCGAACCGGATCGGCGCACGGCGATCCGCAAGGCCCTGCGCATGACGAGCCGGGGTGACGTATTGCTGGTCGCCGGCAAGGGCCACGAGACCTGGCAGCGCGTCCGCGAACGGCGTATTCCCTTCGAGGACAGGAAGGTCGTCGAGGAGGAGCTTCCGTGAGACCGTTTCGGTTTCAGGATGTTCTCGACTGCACCGGCGCCGCCCACCGCAGTGGTGCCGCCGACCTCGAAATCCTGGGGGTCAGCACCGACACGCGCACCCTGCGTGAGGGCGACCTTTTTCTCGCCCTGTCGGGACCCAACTTCGACGGCAACCGTTTTGCCATGCGGGCGATCGAAGCCGGTGCGGCGGCCCTCTTGCTGGCGGGGCGTGAGGGAGAGAACCTGCCCGAGATTCCGGACGAGATGCCTCTCGCCCTGCACCCCGAACCGCGTCGAGCCTTCGGCGATCTGGGCGCCTGGTATCGCTCGACCTTGACGATGCCCCTGATCGCCATCACGGGTTCCTGCGGCAAGACCACGACGAAGAACATCCTGGGCCATCTCCTGGGCGGACGTATGCGTGTCGTAGCTTCGCCAAGTTCGTTCAACAACGACATCGGCGTACCCCACACCCTACTTTCGGCCGAGTCGGACACCCAGATCCTCATCTGTGAGCTCGGCAGCAACAACCCTGGAGAAATCGCCGCCCTGGCGCGCCTTGTGCGCCCGACGGCGGGTGTGGTGACCAACGTCGGGGCCGTCCATCTGGAGGGGCTCGGCTCCCTGGAGGGGGTCGTGCTTGAGAAGGGCGATCTCTTGAGCATCGTTCCCCCCGACGGGTTCTGCGTGCTCAATGCCGACGGCCCCTTTTTCAACGAACTGCATGCTCGATCCTCGGCACGCGTTCTTTCGTTCAGTGTGGAAGCATCCGCGAGGGAGGAGAGTGACTTGAACGCCACCGAGCTCCACTTCCATCCGGGAGGGACGCGCTTTCTCCTCAACGAGCGCGAGATCGAATCGCCCTTGCTGGGGACCCACAACGTTCACAATCTCTTGGCGGCGCTGTGCGTCTGCCTGGGCCTGGACATACCGCTCGACGATGTGATACCGCGTATCGGCGGCCTCTCCGCAGGACCGCGGCGGCTCGAACGTATCGAGCTTGAAGGAGTCACGATCTTCGACGACAGCTACAACTCCAACCCCGAAGCCTTGCGGGCGGCACTGCAGACGTTCTCCCGTGGAGAGAAGACTGGGCGACGTGTGCTGGTCCTGGGGGACATGCTGGAGCTGGGCGCGCTAACCGCCGAACTGCATCATCGAATGGGCGCCGAGGTCGCCGAGAGCGGCATCGATTTGCTCGTCCTGGTAGGAGACCTCGCCAAGGCGGCGGGTTCCGGAGCGTCGGAAAAGGGCTTTTCCTCCGACGCGTTGTTGCACTTTTCCGACGCCGATCAGGCGGCGGAGGCGGTTTCTCGATGGGCACGCGCAGGGGACTCTGTGCTGGTCAAGGGAAGCCGGGGCATCGGCCTCGAAAAAGTAGTCGAGGCGTTTCGGGAGCAGAGGGATCCGCGTCCGCTGGGACAAGCTTCAAGTTAGGCCAAGGACAAAGTTCGGTGCTTTACGCCATTCTCCACGACTGGCTCGGGGTGAGGCTGTTTGGATACATATCCTTCCGAGCGGCTCTGGCTGCGCTCTCGGGCTTCGCTCTCGCGCTCTGGTGGGGGCGTCCGATGATCGCGTGGCTCAAGCGCCACCGCGTGAAGGAGAACGTGAGCGATACCGGCTCCTACGAGCTCTCGCGGGTCGCAAAGGAGGCGGGCAAGGACAGTACTCCGACGATGGGCGGCAGCTTTCTTGTGGCTGCGCTGCTCGCGGCCGTGTTGCTGTGCGCGCGCCTGGACAACCTGTACGTGGTGCTCGCCGTGCTCTTGACCGCAGGGCTCGCGGCGGTCGGTTTCGTCGATGACTACAAGAAGCTGACCATTCCGAACTGCACGGGCTTGACCGCGAGCGCCAAGATGCTGGGGCTCTCGTGCGTGACCCTGGGTGTGCTCGTTTCCTATGTCTTGTACGCCCATACCAGCGGGCGCTGGACCGCGCTCGATCTCTATCCGCCGTTCTTCAAGAATGTTGCCATCCCCCTGGCCCGGGCCGGAGCGATCGGTATCGCCGTATTCCTCGCCTTTGAGTGGCTGGTTGTGGTCGGTTCGGCCAACGCGGTCAACATCACCGACGGCATGGATGGCCTCGCCGCCGGCTGCATGATCATCTCGGCCTCGGCGCTGGTGGTGTTTTGCTACGTGACCGGCAGGCCCGACTGGACGGCCTATTTGAACCTGCCCCACGTGAGCCATGCCTCTGAGATGGCGGTTGTAGGTGCGGCGCTCATCGGAGCCTGCATGGGCTTCCTCTGGTACAACGCCTACCCGGCCCAGGTCTTCATGGGCGATTCGGGATCCCTGCCGCTCGGCGGCATCATGGCCTGGATGGCTCTGGTGTCGAAACAGGAGCTGGTCCTGCCGCTCATCGCCAGCGTGTTCGTGCTCGACCTTTTGACGAGCTTTCTGCAGACCTTCTGGGCGAAGCGTCATTCCGGCCGGCGCATCTTCACGATGGCGCCGATCCATCACGGGCTACAGCATTACGGCGGCGTTTTCGTCAAGCAGGCGCACGGCTGGCACGAGGTGCAGGTGGTCGTTCGGTTCTGGATCCTCGCTGCCTGCGGGGCTTTGGCCAGCCTGGCCCTCCTGAAGGTGCGTTGATGGCCAGAGGTGCGAGTTGTGCGATCGATGCTCCCGTTCCCCCTGGCGGTATTCGCAAGGGCGAGCAGCTTACGATCACGGGTTTTCTCGACAACCTGACCAAACGGGCGGAGGAACACGATCCGTTGCGTCCGGCAAAGCGGCTTTTCCTCGTTGCCATGGCGCTGTGTGGTCTGGGATTTCTGATCCAGATCAGCCACGCGGCCACCACCCGTTCGCCGGAGGAGTTCCTCGGCGAGGTTTGCTCGCAGTTGGTTTTCCGCATGGTTGCGGTGGTGGTGTTGCTCGTTTGCTTCCGCGTGGGGCCCACCCGGCTGCGCCGATTCTTGCCGCATCTGGTGGTGCTTGTCGGCGGACTCCTGGTCGGCGTCTACGTCGAGCCGTTTCGTGCCATGACCAACGGTGCCAACCGCTGGTTCGAGATCCCCTTCACGGGCTTTCGCTTTCAACCCTCCGAATTGGCGCGCATAGTCATCGTGCTTTGGCTGGCCGATCGCTGTGTGCGACTCGGGCCGCTCGTTTTCGATCTGAAGCGCGGCGTGACGCCGATGCTGACCCTGGTTTGCGCCTTCGCCTCCCTGATCCTGTTCGAGACCGACTTCGGCGGCGCGATGATCTTCCTGATCTGCGCGCTTTCGACGATCTGGGTAGGTGGCGTGCGCTTGCGTCCTCTTGGAGCCTGGGTTTTTGCAACCTGCGGCGGTGCCATCGTCGCGGCGAGCCTCTTCGTTCCGCACATGCGCGAACGCATCGCGATCTTCTTGGGCCAGATCGAGAACGACCAGATCACTCGTTCCCTGGACGCGCTCTCCAGCGGAGCGATCGTGGGGGCGGGCTACACGCACGGTGCGTACCGCAACGCGGGCGTGCCGTACCTCGAATCCGATTACGTCTTTGCGATGGTCGGCGAAGAACTTGGGCTCGTGGGGATGTGGCTCGTGCTTGCACTCGAGCTGGCCTTCCTGTGGTTCGCTCTGCGGATGGTGCTTTCGATTCGCGATCGCTTTGAAGCGCTTGCGTCATTCGGTCTGCTCGTCTCGGTGGCGTTGCAGGCCATGGTTCACGTGCAAGTCGTCTCCGGTCTCGCGCCCCCGAAGGGGATGACCTTGCCTTTCCTGTCCGACGGGGGCACCTCGCTGATCGTCACCTCACTGGCCGTGGGGTTGGCGCTCGGCGCGGCCCGCAAGACACACAATGAGCTCTACGCATGCAATCCATAGAACGCTACGGCATCGTCTCTCTGTGCTTCCTGATCGTCACCCTCGTCGCCGTCTGGCTCTGGGACGAGCGGGGCAGCGAGACCGGTGAAAACATCGTGCAAGCGTCCGAAACCAGCAGGTCGACGACCGGAGGGCGTGCCGGAGAGGCACGCCAGGGGTCGAAGAAGGCTGCGAGAAGGGTGACCCGCGGGAATCCCCGGGTCGGGGCAGCGGGACTCCGTAACGCCGACCCCGAGGCCGCGGCTGAGGACCATGTGATTGCAGGTTCGACCGCCGTCGAGACCGGCGCCTTGACCCGGGAGCGCGTGCGCGCTCGCAAGCGGGCCCTCGCCCAGGCGGAGACGGAACGGCAGCGCGCCGAGGAGGAGGAGCGTCGGATCTGGGAAAAGAAACAACGGGACCGGGCGCTCGCCGAGCAAGAGGCTGCGCCACTCCGGGAGGATCGCACCCGTTCCGAGACGGAATGGCCTCCCGCCGAGGTCGTGAAAAAAGGCTCTTCCACGAAGATGCAAACGACGGGGCGCACTTCATCGGGGCCATCGAAACGCTCCTCTTCCGCCAGCGGCGGTCTGCGGCCGTACGTTCTCCGGGAGGGCGATACGCTGACCCAGCTCGCCGAGCGCGAGCTGGGCACGTGGCATCGCTGGCAGGAGATCGTGGCCATCAACCCCGGTCTGAATCCCAGTGGGCTGCCGGTCGGTGTTGAGATCTTTCTTCCCCGCGACGGGACATCGACGGGGTCGGTGACGCCGGCGCCGCTTCAGGACTCGGTTTCCAATCGTTGGGTCGTGGCCAGCGGCGACAGGCTGTGGACGATCGCCGAGCGTCATCTCGGGGACGGTGAGCGCTGGCGAGAAATCGAACGCTTGAATCCGTCGATCGATCCGCAAAGATTGCGGGTCGGGGAGGTGCTGGCCATGCCGGACGGCAAGGGCGTGGCACCACCCGAAAGGGTGGCGAATCGTGATCAACAACGGAGTCGAAGTCGAGGAAAGGTCCTATGAAGCGCCAGCTGGCAGTGTTCTTGATTCTGGGCTCGGTCGTGATCCTCTTGCTCGAAGCGCCGTCGGCCGTCCTCGCGGTGACCCGCGCGTTGAGAGGTCCGTACCCGGAGCTCGAGCGAACCTCCCCTCTGCCGCGTCGGGTCTCGATCTTGCCGGCTCTCCGTCGGGTCAGGACGAGCCGGGAGACGACGTCGTCTTCCGAGAGCCCGAGCCATCCCCTGTTCCTCGCCGAGAACTGACCGAGTCGAGTCGAAGGCCCCTGGTCTGTGCCTTCGCCGGAGGAGGGACCGGCGGTCACATCGTTCCCGGCGTTCACGTTCTGGCGCACATGTTGCGCCGCGGCACTCCGCCCGGGCGCGTGGTGTGGTTGGGAGCCGGCCGCGGAGTCGAGGAGCGGGTCCTCGAGGGCGCGCGCGGCTTCCTGGGGGAGATTCCCCTGGCGCTCGTATCCCTGGGACTGGAGGTCGCGGCAGGGGGAGCGCCCACCCGCCCGCAGATCCTCCTGCGTTCCCTGCCGGCCCTCCGGCGGGCGTACAGGGCGCTTCTGGAAAACCACGTGGACGTCCTCCTGGGGCTTGGCGGCGCGAGCGCCCTGCCTGCTGTTCTGGCGGCGAAGTGGGCCCGGATCCCCACCTGTCTCCTGGAGATCAACGCCAAGCCCGGCACGGCCACCCGCTGGCTGGCACCGTTCGCCCGACGCGTCTTCCACGCCTGGCCCTCGAGCGTTCCCAGGAGGGCGCCCGCCCATCACGTGGTCCTCGGGCCGCCCCTGGCTCCGCAGTTCCTGGGGGGCCCTCCCGGCCCCGAGGAGACCCGAGCTGCCCGCCTGGCCTGGGGAATGGACCCAGCTCGCCCCGTGCTCCTGATCCTGGGGGGCAGTCAAGGGGCCCTGGCCCTCAACCGATTCGCCCGCGCCATGGTTCCCACGTTCGTCTCCGAGAACGTGCAGGTGTTGCACCAGCTGGGCCCGGGAAGGCGCGCGGAGGGGGCGGCCGACGGGCCCGGGTACTTCCCGGTGGAGTACATCGAGGACATGCCTCTCGCCCTGGCGACCGCAACCGTGGTCCTTTGCCGTGGGGGTGCATCGACGCTGGCGGAGGTTGCGGCCAGGGCTCGCCCGGCCTGGGTGGTGCCCTATCCCCATCATCGCGATCGCCATCAGGAGGCCAACGCGCGGGCCCTGGGCCCGGGCGTGCGGATCGTGGAGGAGAGCCGGCTGAATGCCGGGGCGTCAGCAAGTCTGTTGCGTTTGTGCCAGCCCGACGGTGCCGGGGATCGGGAGGCGATGGCGGAGGTTCTGGGGCGTAGCGTGGCCCTGGATGCGGGGGAGAGGCTGGCGGCGGAGTTGCTCGGGTGCGTGTGAGATCGGGATGGGCGCAGGTCGCAGGAAGTCCTGGCGGGTTCCCCCTTGAACCTGGGTTCCCAATGCTTCGAATGGGCCTTCATGCACAACCCAATGAGAGACGTCGGGGGCGGCAGCTTCCCCGATTGCGTTCATTTTCTCGGAGTCGGCGGAGCGGGGGTGTCCGGTCTCGCGCGCGTCCTGGCGACGCGCGGTATCCGTGTGAGTGGTCACGACCGTGCGACGTCCGCCATCTTCCGAGCGCTGGAAGAACTCGGCCTCTCGCTCACCCTCGGTGAATCACGGGCCGAATATCTGCCGCCCGACGCCCAGCTCGTCGTGCGCTCCGTAGCCGTCCCCGAGGTAGACCCGCAGGTCCTTGCGGCCCGTGACCGGGGCCTTCCGGTTTTGAAGTACGGCGATGCGCTCGCCCGGGTCGCTCCACCCGGCGCGACCCTTGCCGTCGCCGGAACCCATGGCAAGACGATTAGTTCGTGGATGTTGTGGCATGTGCTCGACGGGATCGGCGAGGCGTTGCCCGCACCGGTGGCCGGTGCGTTGATCGGCGGGATCGACCAGCGCCTGCGCACCAATGCCCTGCCCGGTAGCGAGGGCGGTTTCTTTTGCGTCGAAGCTTGCGAATACGATCGAACGTTCCTGCGGCTCTCGCCCTTTGGCGCGATCGTGACGAACGTCGAAGAGGATCACCTCGACTACTACGGCGATGCGGCATCGATCCGCGCCGCGTTTGCGAACTTCGTCACCCGCGTCTCTTCCGATGGGCTGATCTGCCTCGGGCGAGATGTCCCCGAGGAGGTCGAACACGCGGCCCACGCGGAGTGCTGGCGCCTGGGGCGCGAGATCGATGTGCAGCTCGTGGGCGAAACCCGGGGAGCGTTTCGTATGCGCCTGGTCGGTCCGGGTTGGGCGACGCGCCCGGTGCAGCTCAGCATGCCGGGGCACTTCAATGCCGGGAACGCAGCCCTGGCCATGGCGCTTGCGATCGGAAGTCAGGCACGGCGTTCGCAAGTCGATCCGAGGGATCTGCTGGAGGGAGCGGCGGTCGGCATCGAACGCTTCCGCGGAGTGGCCCGGCGCTTCGAGTCCTGGGGCAGGGTCGACGGGGTCGATCTGGTGCACGACTACGCGCACCATCCGACGGAGGTGCGAGTCACTCTCGAAGCGGGCTTGCGCTCGTTCCCAGGCGTACCGGTTCACGTGTTCTTTCAGCCCCACCAACACAGTCGCACGGCGCGCTTCCTCGAGGACTTTGCCGAGAGCCTGCGGGGCGCCGCGCGCGTGGTCGTGGCGGATGTCTACGGAGCCCGCTCGCATATCGACGGCGAGTGCTTCGCCGGCTCTCCCGAGCTCGTTACGGCGCTCAAGCTGCGTGGCGTCGACGCCTCGTACGGTGGATCGGTGCAGGAATCGGTGCCGCACCTGGTCGACGGCCTGCCGCGACGTGCAGCGGTCCTGGTGTTCGGCGCCGGAGACATCGAGGAGGCTCGCGAAGAGCTCTGCGACCAGGTCGCCCGGCGTGCCTCGGGGGGCGTGCCCTTCCGCTAGAGGCCCGTGGCCGAGTCCAAGAAGGGTTTCCAATGGCCGTGTCCGGCGTTGCCTGATGCGGATCTCTCCGCCCATACCACGGCGCGTTTGGGGGGAGTGGCACAGTGGCTTCTGGAACCGAACCACCCCGATCAATTCGTCGAAGCCGTCCTCGCGGCCCGCGAGCGTGGCTTCGAACCGCGTATCCTGGGAGGGGGCGCCAACCTGTTGATCGCCGACGGCGTCCTCTCGGGGGTGTTCATCACGACAGCACGGATGTCGCGCTTGTTTCGCCCTGCGGACTCCAGCGTCGACCCCACGGCCAGTGAAGAGGACGCGCTGAGCCCGTTGCTCCCGCACCTTCTGTGCAGGCCCGATCCGATGCTGGAGCCGGAGCGCCAGGAGGACCCGCGCCTGGTCGCCTGGGCGGGCGTCGGTTTGCCGGGGTTGGTGCGGGCCACGCGGCTCCTCGGCTGGAGTGGCTTCGAGGGGCTGGTCGGTGTGCCGGGACACCTCGGGGGCGGACTGGCCATGAACGCCGGAGGTCGCTTCGGCGACACCTGGGACGTGGTCGAAAGCGTCCGCATCCTCACGCCCGAGGGGGACGTGCGCCACCTCCAGCGCGATGCCTGCCACCCGACCTACAGAAACGGCAATCTCCGCGGCGCGATCGCGTTGGGGGCGGTGCTGCGTTTCGAACCCACCTCCCGCGCGGCGGTCGAAGCGGTGGTGCGCGAGCGACTTGCGGCGAAGAGCGCGGCGCAACCGCTGACCGAGCGTTCGTCGGGTTGCATCTTCAAGAATCCCGATCCCGGCCGGAGCGGGGGCAAGAGTGCCGGAGCCTTGATCGAGGAGTGCGGCGGCAAGGGACTGAAAGAAGGCGGGGCCCGCGTGAGCCACAAGCACGCCAACTTCATCGTGAACACCGGCTCCGCCCGCACGATAGACGTCCTGCGCTTGATCGAGTGTCTGCGCGAACTCGTGGCGGACAAGACGGGCATCGAACTCGAAACCGAAGTCAAGATCTGGCGCTGATGCGATAGACGCAGCTGAAAATAACCACGCCTCTGCTACGCTCTCCTGTGAAACGGAGACCCGGGATTTCGAAATGGCGAAGAAGACGACCGAGGCCGCCTGGCAGATCGCGTTGCCGCTGGAAAAGCTGGCCCCCGGAACGATGCGGACCATCAAGCGCGACGGTTGCCAGCTGGCGCTCGGGTGCACGAGCGAGGGTGAGGTGTTCGCGCTCGACAATCGCTGTCCCCACGAGGGCTATCCCCTGGCCCAGGGGACGCTGAAGGGCCGTGCGGTCACGTGCGTCTGGCACAACTGGAAGTTCGACGTGGGTGATGGCCGCTGCACCCTCGGTGGGGAGGGTGTTCGCACCTATCCGGTGCGCGTGCACGCAGGTCAAGTTGAGGTGGATCTCACGGAACCGGATCCGAGGGAGTTCTTCGGGGCCTGGAAGGACAGCTTTGACCAGGGGCTCTACCACCATGACAACGGTCGCGCCCTGCGCGACGGCGTGCGTCTTCTGCAAGGTGGCTACGATCCCTACATCCTGCTGGCGGACATCGCCGTCTACGATGCACTTCACGCGGAATACGGTACGACGCACACCCTGCCCGTCGCCGCGGATTGCGCCCGCTTTTTGGAGCGCAGACCGGGAGTGGACGCGATGTACGCGATCGCTCCGGCGATCGATATCTGCGGGGACTCGAACCGCAGGCTAGCAGTACGCGAGCTGCCCGCCCCCATTCCCTACGCAGGCGAGACGACCGCAGATGCACTGCGTGCCGCAGTGGAAGCAGAAGAGGTCGAGCTCAGTCAGGCCTTGCTTCTGGGGGCCTTCGATGCAGCGGTCGACCGGGCGACGATCGAGGGCTGGCTCTACGCCGTCCTCTCCGATCACTTCCTCAATTTCGGCCATCAGCTCATATACATGACGAAGGCCCAGGAACTGCTCGATCGAGTTCCTGACAGGTATGCGCGAGACATCTATGCGGGGCTTTTGTACCGCATCGTTCTGGGAACGCGCGAGGACACGCTGCCCTACATGTCAGGATACGCTCGACGATTGGGCGAGATCGAGGACGAACTGCCGCAAGCCTACAGACGCAGAAACGACTCGGCCGGGTTCGATCCTGAGACGGTCCGAGATGCGGTGCTCGACGCTAGCACAGAGGAGGCCTTCGAATCCGTCTGGAGGGCCATCCGTGACGGGGTCGACCCCACCACGATCGCCAAGGCGCTCGTCGGTGCTGCGGGGAGGCGTTTCTATCGTTTCGACACGCGCCTGGATTCCGATCCGCTGGTGGCGGAAAACTGGGTGTGGATCTCCCACCGCCTCACCTTTTCAAGCGCCGTGCGCAACGCGACCCTGCGCTTCGATTCACCGGATGTCTTGCGCTTGCTCTTCCAGGCGGTGATGTTCCTTCATTCCGCACGCGCCATGGACCTGGAGGCCGGGGAGCGCACGGCCGTGGTTGCTCGCCCCTCGAAACCGCAGGAAATCCTCGCGGCCATCGCCCGGCGGGATTGCGAGAGCGCCGTCGCAGGCACCGCCGCTCTCGTGGACGATGAAGCCGGCTTGAGCGAGCTTCAGCGTGGCGTCGAGGAGCTCTGTCTCGCGGCTCCCCTCGTGCTTCCGATCGTGGTCGCCCACGCGATCAAGACCTCGGTGGCTGCCTTCGAGGAGACCGCGGCCCTCGCGGGGCACCCGGATCGAGCGTGGCCGCTGCTGGCCACGGTCCGTTTCCTGGCTTCTCCCATCGTCGAGCGCCGCGTCCATGAGGCCGTAGGGACCTCGATTCGATGGGTCGCCGAGGGCATCATGCCCAGGAAACTCTCCCAGTAGGCCTACGGGGGAGAAAGTCCCGCCGGCCGCGGAGGTTTGCAACTCCCGCGACCGGCGAGAGGAAGCGCCGGTGCCCCCTGCGAGGGTTCTCAGGGATGGGGGAGAGGGGCGGAGGTCCGGGCCGAGCCCTTACGAGGACCGGGCTCGGGGCGGAGCGTCGCAAAAAAAACCCCCGTCTTTGGGCCGAGACCGCCATCGGGGAGAATCTGGAAGTGGAGTTCCAGAAAACGCTTGGGCGATTCGAGAACGGGGCCGATAGCGGAGGACAGTGGCAGCCGGGACCCCTGCGAGACACTCGCAGAGCACCTTCCCCACCTTCCCCCACCTTCGGATCGTCCCCCCACGATCCTTCTCTGCGGAGCGAGCTGGTCGGGGGTCCCGGTAGCCTTTTTCTTCGGTCGGGGAGCCGAACGAAGCGGATGCGGCGAAGCTCGCCGCAAGAGCAGGGGCAGCGCCGAGGACTCCGATCACGAGGTCGGGCTTCGCGCGCACGGTCGCAGGGGGATTGCCAGGCGTGCGGTACCGCAGCGACGATCTTCGGGAAGGTGAATCGGGGTGGAATTTGTCCTGACACCTCATCCCCCGATCCATATCCTGCTGCGCTCATCGCCCGTCGCGGCGGGGACGGCGGAGAGCCGCGCAGGTCAGGTCGGCCTGGGTGGGTTGGCCATTCCCCGTGGAGTGCTGCTGATGGCTTCCCAATCCCCCCGAGGTGACGGGCCGTACCCCCTTTCGACGCTGAGGCACTCGGTGTCCCACCTCATGGCTTCGGCCGTTCAGAGCCTCTTTCCCGAGGTGAAGTTCGGTTTCGGGCCCTCGATCGAGCACGGGTTCTACTATGACTTTCAGCTGTCCGATCCGCTGGAAGCCAAGGATCTCAAGCGCATCGAAAAGGAGATGCGCAAGATCGCCAAGCGCTCGCCCGAGCTCGTGTGCGCCGAATACACGCGCGACCAGGCCAAGGATCGCCTGGCCCGGCGGGGCCAGGATTTCAAGGTCGAAGCGGTCGACGAGATTCCCGCGGACGAGAGGATCACCTTCTACACCCACGGCGACTGGGAGGATCTTTGTGAGGGGCCGCACATCGATCGGTTGGATCGCAGCTATCACTTCAAGCTGCAGACCGTCGCCGGTGCCTACTGGCGCGGCGATGAAGGGCGCCCGATGCTGCAGCGCATCTACGGCACCGCTTTCTGGATCAAGGAAGAGCTGGAAGCCCACCTGGCCTGGCTCGAGAAAGTCAAGGAACAGGACCACCGCCGGCTGGGCACCGACCTCGATCTCTTCAGCCTGCACGCCGAAGCCGGCGCGGGGTTCGTGTTCTGGCACCCCAGGCTGGGGACGGTGCGGCGCGAGATGGAGAAATTCTGGTGGGAGGAACATGAAAAAGGCGGCTACGAGCCCGTCTACACGCCGCACGTCTCGCGCGAGGATCTGTTCGCGATCTCGGGGCACCTGGATAACTACGCCGACATGATGTATGCGCCGATGGCCATCGAGGAGATCCCGTACCGGGTCAAGCCGATGAACTGTCCGGGGCATATCCTCATCTACAAGAACCGCGGGCGGAGCTATCGCGAGCTACCGTTGCGCTGGGCCGAACTCGGGACCGTGTATCGTCACGAACGCTCCGGCGTCGTGCACGGGATGATGCGTGTGCGCGGCTTCACGCAGGACGATGCGCATGTCTTCTGTACCCCCGATCAGCTGGCGGACGAGATCGCCGGCGTGATCGAGCTCGTGAAGACGATCGTTTCGGCCTTCGGTTTCCAGTTCACGGCCTACCTCGCGTCGCGACCCGAAGAGAAGTTCATCGGTTCGGAAGAGAGCTGGGAGAGCGCCATGAAGGCCCTGTCAAAGGGCGCCGAGTGCGCGGGCTTGGCACTCGAGCCCGACCCCGGCGGGGGGGCTTTCTACGGTCCGAAGATCGATTTCAAGTTGAAGGATGCGCTGGGGCGCGAGTGGCAGGTTTCGACCATCCAGTGCGACTTCAACCTGCCCGAACGCTTCGATCTCAACTACACCGACAGGGACGGACAGCAAAAGCGTCCGATCATGGTGCACCGCGCCATCTACGGCTCGTTGGAGCGCTTTTGTGGCGTGCTCATCGAGCACTTCGCCGGGCGCTTTCCGCTGTGGCTCGCGCCGACGCAAGTGGCGCTCATCCCGATCCGAGAAGAGCACGGCGACTACGCCCGTGAGCTGGCCGGCCTCTTCCGCCGGTCGGGAATGCGCGTCGACTGCATGGACCAATCCGCCCACATGAACAAGAAGATCAAACAAGCCAAGAAGGACAAGGTGCCCTACCTCTTGATCTGTGGAGAGCGGGAGGTGGCGGAGCGCACGGTGACGGTGGCCACGCGGGGTGAGTCCGAGCAGCGAACCGTCCCGGCGGACGACTTTCTGGCCGCGGCCCTGGCGAGAGTGGCGGAGCGGGCCCTGTCCCTCTAGGGGGGCGCCGGGTCGGGGAGAAAAAGAACTTCCGCCGCACAACCACGTCCATCGAGGCGACTTTCCATATTTTGGAGAGAAATCCCTACCCTCCATCCTCGGGGTTCTCGCTTCCCTCACGTTGAACCCAGCGATTGCGTTGCACCCCCCCTGTCCCACGGACCGGATTGCGGCCTCACGAGAGGCCGGTAACAATGGGTGGTACGGCAACGCTACGGAATTGGAGGAAGCTTCCAAATGTCTCTTTGCACCATGAGTGGCCTCTTGTGGGCCGGTTTCTTTTCTCTTCAGAGCCCTTCTCTCTTGGAACCCCAGGCCAGATTCTCCTGGGGTGACTTCGACCGCGACGGACTCGTCGATCTCTACTCCGTCGATCCGCTCGGGGAGGATCTCCTGCTGCGCAACGTTGGCGAGGGACGCTTCGAGGACGTGACGGCGGATTTTGCCCTACCCATCTTGAACCACGTCCGTTCGGCGGCCTTCGGGGATTACGACGGAGACGGTTGGCCGGACCTCTTCGTGATACCGAGAAACGGCCGGGGGCTTCTCCTGCGCAATCTGCGGGGCGAGCTGTTCCAGGACGTGACCGAAACGGCCGGACTCCTGGATCAAGGCTATGCGGAAGGCGTGCGCTGGCAGGACTTCGATTCCGACGGGCGAGTGGATCTCGTTCTCGCGGGGCCCCTGGGAGACGCGCTCTTCCACAACGTCGGAGGGACTCTGCAACGCGTGGAGCTGCCTCGTCGGCCCTTGCCGGGGCTCCTCGATCCGACGGCCGTACCCGTCGTACCCGAACTGTTCGACCTCGGTCTGCCCCGACTCGCGGGGGTGTCCGGCGGAGGCTCCGCTGGCGAACAAAACCTGCGCACCGGAATGAGGGGGGGTGCGGTCGGTCCGATGGGAACGCCGATGCAAAGCGCGACCGTCCTCCCGGGAAGTGGCGGCGCCGGTGGCAGCGGCGGCCCCCAGCCGCCGACCGGTGGCGGAACCACGCCGATCGTGCTCCATCGCGAAGTTCCCGTGGGCTTTTCGATCCTGGGCCCCCGCGGCACTCCGGCTCCGAGCGGATACAGGTCGACCGGCAAGACGGTCAAGGTGAACGCCGATAGGTGGATCACTCCGAGCCTCATACTTCCCGGCCCCGATCCCATGGGTCCACTCGGAACAGAAAGCCGCCTGCTCGCGGGTTATTCGGTGGCGGTCGACACGACGACGGGGCGAGAGAATCTCTACGTTTTCGGCGGTTCCAAGACGAGCGGCGACACTCACCAGCTAGGTGGCTTCAAGTACGACGCCGAAACGCCGCGAGGCCAGTCGCCCTCGGCGCAGTGGGCAGTCATCTCCGACATGCCCCAGCCCGCGCGCAGCGACATGGCCGCGGTCACGGTCGACAACATCATCTACGCCATGGGTGGAGGAAACTCGAACGCAACCTTCGATCTCACCTCCACCTACGATCCCACGATGGATCTGTGGGCCAATGTGGACGCCATGATGCTGCCCGGGGCTCTCCGCGGTGCAGGCGCGGGCGCGGTCGCTCGCAAGATCTACCTCTTCGGCGGCCTCAACGCTGCAGGTGGAGTCTCGCGCACACTCCTCGTCTTCGATCTCGATGCACCCATCACTGGCTGGCAGGCTCTCACCGGTAGCGGCGTGACACCCACTCCCCGGCGCGGAGCGGCCACG
>NYUD01000111.1 GCA_002683825.1 Planctomycetota bacterium | reverse complement strand
GTGCACCTCGATGACCTTCGCGTTCAGCGCAGACTCGATCAGCTCCCGATTGCTCGTGCTCACCAGAAGACCCCCTTCGGGTAGTAGGTGACCTCGAGCTGCGCACCCAGCCCCGGGTCGATGGCATTGAAGAAGTAGCCGCGGGTCTGCTCGCCGTTGACGGGCACCCACCCGGCCTGGGTGAGGTTGTGGGACGAATCGACACCGTCGAGGGCCGCGAGGCCGCCGAGATACGGCGACAGCACCAGCTCCTGCCCCGCCGCGACGGGTGCTGCGTACTCGATCACCCGGTTCTCTGATGTGATCGTGAACCCGCCGAGCGCGCCGCTCACCTTGAACGTCGGGAAGTAGTCAGCTGTGCCCGGGTTCGACACCCGGAACACGCCCGGGAATGACACCGCCCCGGACTCCCCGAAAGACATCGACCCGTCCACGACCGGGAACCGGAGACCACCACTCGGCGCTACAGTCGCGCTCACCTTGAACGAATCCTGGTCGGTGTACTTCCGCGGGTCGTGCGTCCAGATCGGCAGCTGGAACTCGCAGATCCGGTCAGTGATCTCGCGCACGCGCACGCGGCCGCGGATCTTCGCCTCACGCAGGTGCAGCCACCGGCCCGCGTTGTACACCGAGAACCCGAGATCCAGACGGGGCGCGATTGCCGCAGCCCACGTCCGGATCTCTCGCTCAGCCCACTCCGCCGACACGGACTCGTGACGCCCGGTGAACGCGAACATCCGCGAACTCATGAGCACCGCGTCCGGAGCGAACGAACCATGCTGCCCCGGGATCGGGTCGTCGTCGAAGCGGGTCTCAGGGGAGTCCCACCACTCGTCGAGCCCGTTCGTGTGAATCCACCACCCCGACGGGTGCCGGTCGACGGCGCGGAAGCGGCGGCCGGCGACCTCTACGATCACTTCGTCTTGAGCCACTTCACTTCCTCCACGAACTCGTGCACCACACGGTCAGCGTCCGGTTCGGGAAGCGCCGGCATGGTGATGTTGAAGGTGTCGCCACCGCTCACGACCGGAGCCGAGGCGTAGCCGCCACCGTCGGCGTAGCGAGCGGCACCGCGCGGCACGAGGTCGTAGCCAAACTCGTTCGCCGCGTGCGCGAGCACCTGCGTCGACCTGGCACGCTTCGCAGGCGCCACGGGGATGTAGTACTCGCCGCCCGTCTCCGGTTCGGCCCACACCCGCCACGTGCCCGCACGCGCGAACTGCGCGACATGGTTCTCGTGACGGCCGCCGCCGGAGTAGAACTCGACCTTGCCGCCGTCGGCCTGCTGCAGCATCGACCGGCCACCACCGCCGCCCGAGTTGATGGCGTCGATGTAGATGTTGAACCGTCGTCCCGCGTTCCGGGCGATGAAATCTTCCACCGACGCCTGCGCGTTCGCGGTCTCCGCGATCAGCTCCCACTCCGTCTCATCCGGGATCCGGAAGATCTGGTCCGCGAGAGCCTGCGCCTGCTCGGCGTTGTATCCGAGATCCTGTGCACGGTCGATCAGCGCCTGACGGCTCGACTGCAGCGTGGACCGGTACGAATCGGTGTTCCCATCGAGCGCGTACTGCGCGTCCGCGGCCTTCTGCGCGTCCTCCGCGAGTCCGACGAGCATGCTCATGTTGTCGCGGCCGGCCTGCGTGTTCGTGTCGAGCGACAGTGCGTGCCCTTCGACGCCGTCGCGGGCGTCCTGGATGGCCTGGTCGACCTCGGCGAGAGCGTCCTTGTAGTCGAGGTTCGCGGAGATCGCGTCCTGCCCGACCCCGTTGGCCTCATTGATCACGTCGATCAGTTCCTGCAGCTGCGACGTGAGGTCGCCCGACGCGTCCGCGGCCTCCATGTACGCCTCGGTCGCGGTCTGCGTGGACTCGGTGTTGTCGTCCGTCGCGCGCGCAGCCTGCTCCCGCAGGGTCGTCGCGCGCTCCTGCGCCTCCCGTTCCGCGTCGACCTGCTCGCGCAGGGTGCCGGCGGACTGCGACAGATCGAGGTAGCTGATGCCGAGCCGGTCCGCCATCTCCTGCGCGGCCTCACCGCCACCGGTCGCGGTAGTGAGGATCTCGTCGAGTTCCTTCATCGCCTCGACGTTGCCGGTGACGGCGTCCGTGACGAGGTTGAGGGAGATCCCGAGCTTGTCGGCGTTGTCGTAAGCGGACCCGAAGTTCAGGAACGCCATCGTGCGCTCGGCCTGCAGGTTCGCCTCCGCGAGATCACGGACGGCCTCGGCGCTCTCACCGAGCGCGTCGGCGTAGGACTGCGCCTTCTGCTCCGCGAGCTGCTGCTCAGCGGCGAACATCGCCACGATGGTCGCGCCGGCCGCGAACGCGAGGCTCCACGGTCCGAACAGGAACCCGGTGACGCCGCGCAGAGCTGCCGTGGTCTTCGGCATCTCCTTCGCGAGGGTGGCCTGTGCGGCCCGGAACTCGACGACCTTGGGGATCGCGAGCAGCAGTGCACCACCGAACAGCGCCACAGCGCCCGCGGCGAGGCCCAGCACGGCCGTGACAGCCTTCACCGGCTCCGGAAGGTCGCCCACGAACCCGGCGACCTCCGAGACCGCCTGAGAGACGTCCTTCAGGACGGGCAGGAACACGGACCCGAAGTCGATCGCCGCGTCGCGGACGTTGTTCGACATGATCTGCAGCTGCGCCGCGGTCGTCTCGTACCGCTTCTCCGCTTCCGTCTGCAGGGCCACGTTCTCGTCGAACGCCGCGTTTCCCTGCTGCATGGAGTCGGTGAACTGGTCCGATGCGGCCGCGGAGCGCAGCAGCGCGTCGCGCATCCGCACCTCGGTGATGCCGAGGTCGGCGAGCACGCCCAGCGTGGACGTGCCCTGCTCTTCCGCATTCGCAAGACCCTGCACGAACAGGGCGAGCGCGGCGCCGGGGTCGGAACGCCACTTCTCAGCGAACGTGTCGGCGGAGACGCCGGCAACCCGAGCGAAGGTCTCGAGGCGGTCGCCGCCGGCATCCACCGAAGCGGCGATGTCGATCATCACCTTCGAGACGGCGGACCCGCCGGCCTCGGCCTCGATGCCGACGGAGGACAGCGACGTCGCAAGGCCGAGCACTTCGCCCTCGGTGAGGCCGATCTGCTTTCCCGCACCCGACAGGCGGGTCGCCATCGCGACAATCTCCGCCTCCGTGGTCGCGTAGTTGTTGCCGAGTTCGACGACCGCGGAACCGAGGTTCCCGACCTGGTCCTGACTGGTGCCCATCACGTTCATGAACCGGGCGAGCGACGTCGCCGCCTCGGTGGCCGAGAGGTTCGTCGTCTCGCCGAGATCGATCATCGTCCGGGTGAAGGACGCGACGTTCTCCCGCTGCACACCGAGCTGACCCGCGGCCTCAGCGACCGCCGCGATCTCCTCGTGCGACGCGGGGAGCACCCCGGTCAGGGATCGCAGCTGGCCCTCAAGCTCGCCCATCTGCTCGGCGTTGCCGTCTACGGTCTTCGTGACGCCGGCCCACGCCGACTCCCAGTCGACCGCGGCCTTCACGGCCAGGCCGGTCATGGCGATCAGCGCGCCGCCCGCGAGGACGAGGCTGCCGCCGATCTCCTTCGCGGCGCGCTTGCCCTCCTCGGACAGGCTGCCCAGCTCCACCGCGTACTCACGGATCTTCGGTCGGTTCCGGCGGAACGAATCACCGGACCTGTCGGACGCCTTGCCGGCGTCGTCGACGTCGGTCTTCGTGGACTTAGCGGCCCGGCCGACCTTCTGGAAGGACTTGTCCGCTTCGTCCATCTCCCGGGCGAACACCGCGGTCCCCGCGGCCTGGATCCGGAAGATCAGCGCTCCGACGTCGAACATCGGCGATCACCTCCGAATGCAGCCAGGTGCCCTCGATGTCAGGGAGACGTTCAACAGCGGTGCGCACCACATGCCACGGGCGGGAATCGAGCGTCGCGTCGAGATCGCTGATCAGGCCCTGCTGCATCAGGTCGATCTCGACACGGCCGAACAGCTCCGGCCACACGATCCGCCACAGCTCCGCAGCGGACAGCGACGCCCCAGACGGGGCTACCGCGTCGGGGCGGGCGGCTGCTTCGGATCGGGCTTGCTTCCAGTCGGGCGGGAAGACGTACTCGGGGAACCGGCCTGTAACCGGATCAGGTCTTCCAATGCCGAACTGTGCGATGTCTTCGAGGGTGAGATCCCCAAACGGGCGACGAGCGCCCACAGTGCTTTTATCCCGCCGGCGACGCCTTCACCGCCCTCGATGTACGCGTTCACGCCGGCGATGCCGACGACGGTCTGCCAGAAGAACGCCGGCAGAAGGACCGACTCGGCCTCGCCGAGCCGCAGCTCAGCGGAAATCCGGTCATAGTTCGGGCGCTCACCCTCCGGGTGGGGCCCCCAGCGGCCCTCGACGTCGTCCCACATCGCGCCGTCGACGGCGATCATGAGAGCTTCCTCGACCTCGACAGCCGTGGCCTTGCTGACCGCGCCCTCGAGGTAGGTGTCGGTGATCTGCACCCCCACCCGGCCCGGGAGAGGACGGATCACGAAAGTGTCCGCCCCCTCCACGGTCAGGTGAAGGTCGCGACCGTACTGCTCCGCCTTCAGCGTCATGGAGATCCCTGCCTCTCCGAGATCAGACGACGGTGTAGCTGATGGTGTTCGACGCGCCGACGTCGTTCGTCACGACGATGTCGGCCTCGCCCGACGCGGCGGCCGGGATGCTCAGCACCACCGTGTGCTCGTCGACGGGGCGGATCTCGGTGACCGTCTCGCCGTCGATCGTGGCGGACACGACCGAGTCGAGACGGTAGCCGCGGACCACGATGAGGTCGCCGACGCCCTGGCCTTCGGGGCCGGCGGTCTCGAGCATCGGCTCACCCGTGCCCGCGATCGGGGACTCGGTGAGCTTCTCCACGACGCCGTCGTTCTGCAGCGTGAACCGCAGGACGCCCTTGTCGGCGTACCCGGTGTTCGCCTCGGCGACGGTGACGGAGAAGGTGCCCTCGAACGCGGGGAACCGCTCGTCGAGCGCGTCGGTGATCAGCTGGAAGTCGCGCAGGTTCAGTGCGCCCTCGCTGTACGCGGCGTTCATCAGGTCGATGACCCACGCCTGCGCCGCGGCGATCTCCTTCGTGACGGGGTCGCGGACGACCTCGACATCGAAGGACGGCGCGAAGTTGTAGCCGATGACCTGCTGCGAGGTGCGGCCCTTCGTGCCGTACACCTCACGCTGCACCGTGATCGGCGTCGCGTTCAGCGCGAGGTTGTTCACGTCACCGGTGATGTTGGCGAACACGCCATTCTGCTTCAGGCGGATGATCCGCTGGTGAGCGAGCGCGAGGGAACCCTCGGAGGGCGCCGTCGTGTCGTAGAGAGTCTGGTCGGACATGTGGTCCGCCTCCTTCTTGATCGGTGGGGTGCCGGCGCTTCCGGCGGGTTCCTACGGCCGGCGGCCGCGGAAGGCGTAGTTGCAGGCGACCGCGGCGCGGCCCTGCGTGTCGGGGTCGAAATGCAGGCGAGACGTCTCCCACGACCACGAAATGCCGAGCACGTTCGGGACGTACTCGCGCTGATCGAGACGGGCGAACAGCTCGGAGCCCCACGATTCGGCGTCGCCGAGACGGTAGGTGAAGAACTGCACCCGGTAGAGCGCGTTCCCTCGGCCGCCGTCAGCGGTCGTGGGCTGGCTGGAGAGGTAGGTGAACTCGTCGAGCCCTGTCGGCATCGGCGGTCTCGTCTTCACCCCACGAGCAGGGAGCGCACCTGTCGCCTGGTAGTCGGCGAGGCCCCAGTCGTCGAGGAGTTGTGCGAGCGCGCGGCGAAGGATCAGCTCAGGTGCGTCAGCCATCAGCGACCCGCTTCCGGATGATGTCG
>NYUD01000089.1 GCA_002683825.1 Planctomycetota bacterium | reverse complement strand
CAGCCGCAGCAAGAGGCCCAGCCGCAGCAGCAGGTTCAGCCGCAGCAGCAGGTTCAGCCGCAGCAAGAGGCCCAGCCGCAGAAGCAGGCCCAGCCGCAGAAGCAGGTCCAGCCGCAGCAGCAAGTGCAGCCGCAACAAAAGGCCCAGCCCGCTCAGACCGATCCGGCCGCTGCCTTGCCGACCCAGCCGGGCGAGTCGCTCGTTTTCAAGGACGACATGGGATTCGATGCGGCGGAGTTCGTGGAGAACCCCGAACCGCGTTGCCCGGTCGTCCTACTGGTCGATGCCTCCGATTCCATGCAGGGAAATCCGATCCGCGAACTCAATGACGGCATCACGCTGTTTCGCGAGTCGCTCTGCTCGGACGAACTCTCGGGCAAGCGCGTCGAGATCGCCGTGGTGGCCTTTGGCAACGCTTCCTACGAGTCGGAATTCCAGTCCCCCGAAGAATTCACCGTTCCGACCCTTCAGGCCGGCGGCAACGCCCCGCTAGCAGATGCCATCGAGCGCTCCATCGAGATGGTTTACGAGCGCAAGCAGGTCTACAAGAAGGCCGGTGTCGCGAACTATCGTCCGTGGGTCTTCTTGATCAGCAAGGGTGCCCCGTCCGGCGATCTTCAGGCCGCCGCCACAAAGATCCGCCTCGGGGAAACCCAGGGTGACTTTGCGTTCTTCAGTGTCGGCGTTGAAGGCGCGGACATGGCGACTCTCGGTTTGCTTACGACCCGTGAGCCGTTGCTGTTGAAGGAGCTGTGCTTCCGCGAGCTGTTCTCGTGGTTGAGCACCTCCCTGCAGGCGGTTTCGCACTCGCAGATGGGAAGCAAGGTCGGACTGCCGAACCCGATGAGCTGGGTGGCGCCGAAGAAGTCCTAGCTCCCCCGCTCAGAAACGCTCCGCCCGAGTTGAAAAGGACAGGGTGAAGACGGCTGGATCACCGCTAAAAGGTGGTCCGGCCTTTTTTTTTGGGGGAGCGGCGGCTACAGGTCCGCCAGCCCGCGTTCTTCCTCGGCCGTGACCCCGCGCAAGGCCGGCTCGAAGCTCTTTCCCAGGTAGACTTCCCTCACCTTCGGGTCCCCGATCAGCTCCGCCGCCGTGCCCTCCTTGAGAATGCGACCCTCGTGGATGATGTACGCTCGATCGGTGCTCTGTAGCGTTTCCCTCACGTTGTGATCCGTGATCAGGACGCCGATCCCTTTCCCTCGCAGCTTCTGAATCAGGTCCTGGATCTCTTCCACAGCGATCGGGTCGACACCCGCGAACGGTTCATCCAGAAGCAGGATCGTCGGCTCGCTCGCCAGTGCGCGACAGATCTCCAGCCTTCTTCGCTCGCCTCCCGACAGCGTCTCCGCCACATTGAGGGCCAGGTGTGTCAAGTCCAGCTCGGACAGTAGTTCACCCGCGCGCTCTTCCCGCTCGGACTTCGAGAGCCGTTGTGCTTCCAGCACTGCCAGCAAGTTGTCGCGTACCGACATCCGCCGAAACACCGACGCCTCCTGTGGCAGATAGCCCATCCCCAGGCGCGCGCGCTTGTACATCGGCAAGCGGGAACACTCGCGGTTCCTCAACCACACCTCGCCTTGATCGGGCTGTGTGAGCCCGACGGTCATCCGGAAGCTCGTGGTCTTGCCGGCTCCGTTGGGACCCAGGAGGCCCACGATCTCGCCCGCCCGCACGTAGAAGGACACGCCGTTGACCACCCGCCGGCGGCGATACGACTTGACAAGATTGCGCACCTCGAGAAGCGAATCGGGGTGGGGGGCAGGACCTGTGGATTTTCCGCTGAACCAGGCCATCACGGGGCGCAGTCTACGGCCCGCTCCCGACTTCCCAAGTCCTGTGGATAACTCGTGGAAAAATGCTCTTCGGTCGTGGAGGTCGGGTTGTCGTGGTACAGCCGTTCTCCTTCTTCCAGCTACGAAACCTCATGTTCCCTCCTAACCTGCTTGTTCGCAAGCACATAGGCAAGACCTCGAGCACCGGTCCCATTCTTGCCCATGGGGAAAGAAAGAGGGGATCTTCCGCTTGACTCTCGAAGAGCGTGCGTTCCAGCGTGGAAAACAACCCGCCCACTCGGCTAGTGGAGCCACGCCAGTCGCCACAGCCTGCGGGTGGGCTGGAGCGGCCAGAAAACCGCCACCGCGCGGCCCTGGATCAGGCTGCGGGGCACCAGGGGTTCGCGCCGGATGGGCCCTAGCTCGGAGAGCAGGCCCTCGAAGCGAATCCCCGCCTCCGACTCCACCCGATTGCGCGGAAACCACTCGACCTCGCCCCAGGTGTTCTTGAAACGCACCTGATCCCCGTACTCCTCCGCACCGGGCAGTGGATTCTCTCGATGGCGGTAGTTGCCTCTGCGTTCGCTCCCCCCCTGCATGTGGATCGTCTGTTCTTCCCAGAGTCGGCTGTCCGCTGAGTCCAGGGTGTTGTCGCCGAGCATGACGTAGTTGCCTTCAGGGATCTCCACCGACCACGTGTCTTGCGGGGAGGCGTAGTACGTGTCGCGCAATACCTGCAGATCGTCGAGTTCCCCTCCGCCGCCTTCGAACCCGATTTGCACCGTCGAGTGCTGGTTCTTGTTGGCCGGGATATCCAGTTCGGCAAGGGTTTCGCCATCGAGCGTGAGTGTCAGCCGGTCGTTCAGGTTCTGGGCAGCGAACGTATAGCCCTTCGACTTCGCGAGACGAGCGGTTTCCGAGAACTCCACCTTTTCCGCCGGATTGGATCCACGCTCCGGTGCGTGGTAGCGAATTTCGGCCCTGTCCCCGGCATCTGCAGCAGGGCCGGGAATGCGGAATACGTAGGAACGGGTTCCTTCCTTCAACTCAACCACGAAGGCGGTCACGTTCGCGGCCGGGTGGACCTCGCCCTCGACGCGCAGGTCGCCGACGAAGTTCCGCCCGCGGGGTGCCTTGATCTCGCGGCGTAGCGCATCGGGGTAACCGTCGGTGTATTCGTCGCGGATGCCGTTGTCCCGCCTCCGAAAGGCGATTCGGCCGGGTTGATTCGTCCTGGCTCCACGGCCCTTGGCGAGCCAGGCGTCGCCGTCTAGACCGCTCCAGCTGGTTTGTTTCGGCTTGTCCACGTCGATTCGCTTCCAGAGCTCGTCCTGAACACTCGCCGGGGGGCGTAGGATCTTCCACTCTTCCGTCCCGGAAGCCCGCGTCCACAAATCGCCGTTCTCGATCTTCAGCTCTTCTCCGGGCATACCCACCAGGCGCTTGACCATGACGCGCGAGCGCTCGAGCGGGTGCTTGAAGACGACGATCTCGAAGCGGTCCGGATCCCGAAAGCGAAAGGACAGCTTGTCGACCAGGACGCGATCGAAGACACCGCTCTGGGGGTGTCCCATCAAGGTCGGCTGCATCGAGCCCGAGGGAATCTTGCTGATTTCGAGGATGAAGTACTTGAACAGGAGCGCCACGACTACCGCGACCGCCAGCGCTTCGATGTTCTCGCGCCAACGCTTCTGCGGTTTCGAGCTTTCAGGCTTCTTCGCCATGCGGTCAGTTCACCCAGCGGAGTCGGAAGATATCGCGTCGGGGATCGAGCGGCCAGAAGACAGCCACCGCTTTGCCCTGGATCATGGCGCGCGGCACGAAGGGCGAAGGCGAGGTCCGGCGCGCCAGGATGTCGGAGTTCCGGAACCAGTGGGGCTCACCCCATTCGTCCACGAAGAAGGTCTTGGGGCCATCGGGGTCGCCAACGCCGACGATGCGTGGGTTTTCTCCGCGCCGTAGGTTTCCGCGCAGGCTCTCGCTGTCTTTGAAGCTAAGGATGGAATAGCGCCATTCGCGGCTGTCGCACGACTCCTGGGTGTTGTCCCCCAGCATGTAGTAGTGTCCTTCGGGTATCTCGATCGTGCGCGTGCCGTTGGACGTGTAGAAGATGTCCCGGTAGGCCCGCAGGTCGCGGATGGCTCCGCCCTCCCCCTCGATTTCGATGTAGATCGAGGAGCTCTGTACGGTCGCGGGATCGATGTCGATTGCCGCGACGACCTCGCCCTCGATCTCGATTTCGAGCAGGTCATCCATGTTCTGCACGGCGAAACGGACCGCTTGGCCGGCAGGCAAACGCCAGGGCTCCGGTCCCGCCGGGTCGTCGCTGCGGCCATCGAGGCCGTCGGCATCGATCCACGGCGCTGCGGTGTCGGAAGATTCTGGACCCGGAAGCATGAAGCGGTAGTGGCGTTTGCCTTCCTTGAAGACGATGGCGACCGAACGTGTGCCGGACATGGCGGTGATCTCGCCTTCCAGGCGCAGGTCGCCGACCATGTTGTTTCCTGAGCGCTTGCCTGCACGCGGGATCAAGATCGCCAACGGTTCGGGATAGCCATGCAAGTAGTCGTCGATGATGGACGGGCTGCCGCTCCGAAACTGCGCCGTGCCGCTCCCGCGTGCATCGATATTGCCCCCATCGATCTCCCATTCCAGGCCCGGCTTGGTGGCGATCGCTTCCCACAGAGGTTGCCGAAGCCCGGTCGGGTCGGAATCGATACGCTTCCACACCGATCGCTGTACCGATCGCGGGCGCCGCAGGATTTCCCAGGGCTCTTCGGGCTGACGATGCCAGATGTCTCCGAACCGGATCCTCAGCTCCTCGGGTCCCACGCCCACGATGCGCTTGACGAAGGACTTGCTGCGATCGAGGGGGTAGCGAAAGACACATACCTCCCAGCGTTTGGGGGCCCGAAGGTAGTAGGACAGCTTGTCCACCAGAATGCGGTCCTGAACCTGCGAGCTTTCGTCGCCGACGAGCGTGGGCTGCATCGAGCCGGTCGGGATCTTGTAGGCCTCGACGATGAAGTACTTCAAGAGCACGGCCAAGACCACGGCCATGACTATGGCTTCGAGGTTCTCGGCCATCGGCCCATGGGCCCTGGGCCGGGCGGTAAGGGCTTCTGCTTCCGCCGCTGTCACTTGGAATCCTCGCGATCCCCCAGCACCGACAGGAAGGCCTTTTGAGGAATGTCGACGCTGCCCACCTGGCGCATCCGGCGCTTGCCCGCCTTTTGTTTCTCCAGCAGCTTGCGCTTGCGCGTGATGTCGCCGCCATAGCACTTGGCCGTGACGTCTTTGCGCAACGCGGCGATGTTTTCGCGCGCTATGATCTTGGCGCCGACCGCAGCCTGCAGCGGAATTTCGAACATGTGGCGCGGGATTGCCTTGCGCAGTTTCTTGATCGTGGATCGTCCGCGCTGGTCCGCTTGATCGGCGTGGCACATCGAAGACAGGGCGTCAACATCTTCGCCGTTGACGAGAATCCGGAGCTTGACGAGGTTCTCGGCCTTGAAATCGGTGATCGTGTAGTCCAACGTGCCGTAGCCGCGCGTGGCCGACTTCAACTTGTCGTAGAAGTCGTAGATGATTTCGGCCAACGGGATGTCGTAGACCAAGAGTACGCGCGTCTGGGAAAGATACTCCTGGCGAACGTAGACGCCGCGGTGATCGTTGCAGATCTGCATCATGGCGCCGATGTAATCGGCGGGTAGAAGAATCTGGACACGGGCGATCGGTTCGAGAAGGCGTTCGTACTGTTCGGGGAGTTGGCCGGGCGAGTGGATCTCGATCGTTTCGCCACCCCCCATGTCGACGTGATAGTTGACCGTTGGAGCGGTCTGAATCATGTCCATGTCATGTTCACGCTCGAGCCGCTGCTGAATGATCTCCATGTGAAGAAGACCCAGAAAGCCGCAGCGGAAACCGAAGCCCAGGGCTTCCGAGGTCACCGGATCGAACGAGAACGAAGAGTCGGACAGGGACAGCGTTCCGAGAGCTTCGCGGAGATTGTCGAAATCGCCGTTGTTGGTGGGGTAGAAGTCGGCGAAGACCATGTGGCTGGGCGGAGCGTAGCCCGGCAGCATTTCTACATCGGGCCCTTTGTGCAGGATCATGGTGTCGCCGATACGTACGTCCCCCAGGCGCTTGATGTTGGAGATGAAGTAGCCGACCTCTCCTGCGCCCAACTCATCCGTACGCGTCATATCAGGCGTGAATCGACCGATCTCGACCGCCTCGAAGACCTTGCCGGTACCCTTCATCTCGATTTTTTGGCCCTTGGCGATGACGCCGTCGACAACGCGCAGGTAAACGATGACGCCGCGGTACTCGTTGTAGATCGCGTCGAAGATCAGGGCGCGCAGAGGATCGGAGAGCTTTTCCCTTGGCGGCGGGACACGCTTGACCACCTCATCCAGGACGGCTTCGACGCCCTTACCGGTCTTGGCGGAAATGTGCAGTGCATCGGTTGCGTCGATGCCGATCGAGTGTTCGATTTCCTCTGCGACTTCGTCGGGGCGCGAGTGCGTGAGGTCGATCTTGTTCAGGAGCGGGATGATTTCGAGATCCGCTTCAACCGCGAGATACGCGTTGGCAACGGTCTGTGCCTCGACGCCCTGGGAAGCGTCGACGAGAAGCAGCGCCCCTTCACAGGCCTGCAGGCTTTTTTCGACCTCGTAGTTGAAGTCGACGTGCCCGGGCGTGTCGATCAAGTTCAATTGATATCTCTGGCCCTTGTGCTCGTGCCAGATGGTGACGGCGCGGGCCTTGATCGTGATGCCGCGTTCGCGCTCCAGTTCCATGTCATCGAGCAACTGGGCTCGCATCGCGCGCTTTTCCACGGCGTTACAGAGCTCTAGCATGCGATCGGCCAGAGTCGACTTGCCGTGGTCGATGTGGGCGATAATCGAGAAGTTGCGGATCAGCAAGGGGTCCATGACCAGCCGGAGCTCTACGGCTTTGGATTCATGAGGGTGAGGAGCTTTTTGGCGAGGGCGCGTAGGGCGCGTCCGCGGTGACTGACTTCTGATTTTTCCGCTTCCGTGAGCTCCGCAAAGGTCTTGCCGGTGGCGTCGTGACCCGGCTCGGTGAAGAGGAAGAGGGGATCGTAGCCGAAGCCGCCCGTTCCGCGAGAGACGTTGAGGATCTCGCCCCGAGCGGTCCCGGCGATTTCCGCCGCGACCACACCGGGATGCGCCAGGCACAGAGCGCAGACGAAGCGCGCGCTGCGGTCGCAGGAACCGTCGGCTAGCTCGGCCAAGAGCTTTTCGTTGTTTTGGGCATCGGTCGCATCCACGCCGGAAAAGCGCGCGGACAGAACCCCTGGCGCGCCACCCAGTGCCTCGACCTCGAGACCGGAGTCGTCGGCAAGAGTCCACAGCCCACTGGCCTGCGCGCCCGAGAGCGCCTTCTTGCGTGCGTTGCCCGCAAAGTCGGGTCGATCCTCGCTGACCTTCGGCAGTCGATCCACGTCCCCGGGAAGTTTGGGCGTGACGCCCAGGGGAGCCAGCAAGTAGCTCAGCTCCTCGAGTTTGTGACGGTTGGTGGTGGCGAGGAGCAAGTCCAAGGGGCCCCTAGCCTTCGAGAACCGACGTCTGAGCAGCTTGAATGGTGCGGATGCCCGCCTCGCCCAGGGCCAGCATCTTGTCCAGCTTCTCCCGCGAGAAGGTCGCCCCCTCCGCGGAGCCCTGGACTTCGACAAACTCGCCCTCACCGGTCATGACGAGGTTCATGTCTACATCCGCCTGGCTGTCCTCGGCGTAGTTGAGATCGCACATGGGTTCGCCCTGAACGACGCCGACCGAGACGGCGCCCAGTTGTGTGCGCAAAGGCCATGCGCGCAGCAAGCGCTTCTCCTGCATCACCATCAGAGCATCGTGCAGGGCGACAAAAGCCCCGCTGATCGCCACCGTCCGCGTACCGCCGTCGGCCTGCAGCACGTCGCAGTCGATCCACAGCGTGCGTTCGGTCATCTTGTTGAGCTCGACCACGCTGCGTAGCGCTCGTCCGATCAAGCGCTGAATCTCGACCGAACGTCCGTCGGTCTTGCCGGCCCGATCGCGTGACTTGCGCGCGGGGGTCGAGGCCGGAAGCATCGAGTATTCCGCCGTCAGCCACCCCTTTCCGCGCCCCACCAGGAAGCTGGGGACTCCCTCTGTCCAGGAGGCCGTGCAAATGACGCGCGTATCCCCGAACGAGGCCAGCACGGAGCCGGGTGCGTTCTGTGTATAGCGGCGTTCGAAGCGAATGGGCCGCACCTCCGAGGGTGCACGCCCGTCTATGCGTTTTTTTGCGTCCATCGTTGTCTTCTCCTCCCCGAGCAATGGACGGGCATTATAGGGAGCGTCAACCCCTCGACCTACGGTAGCACGGTAAGGCTCTGGACATGGGCCAGAGGAAAACGGCGCGCTGGGCCTTTTTCGAGCGCCAGCTCGACCTCGAATTCCGAGCCGATTCCGGCGCACGTGCCGACCCACGCCCCCCCGCCCGTCACGAGTTCAACCTCCGTTCCCCGGAGGTTTGCGGTCACAAGAAACTCCTCGAAGAGAGCCAGGGGTTCGCGGCGCGCCTGCGCGAGCCTGCGCGGTAGGCGGTCCAGCACGCGCTCCTCCATCCCTCTGCACGAGGTTTCAACCCCGAGTCGCACCAGGCTGGTGACCTGGCGTCCTGCTTCGAGCTCCTCGGGAAACTCCCTCTGCAAGACGTTCAGTCCCACTCCGACGACAAAGTGCGGAGCCTCGGGACGCAACCCACGCGACTCGACCAGAACCCCCGCAAGTTTTGCTCCGTCGCACACCAGGTCGTTGGGCCACTTCAATTCTGCTCCTGCCGCACCCGCCTCGCGAACAGCGTCCAATACCGCCAGTCCGGCGGCGACTGTCACCGCTTCCGGCCGTGGCGACGGAGGCTTCGGAATGTGGACGTAGGAGAGGTAGAGCCCTTGGCCTGCAGCGCTGACCCACCGCCGGCCCTGCCGTCCGCGGCCTTTGGTTTGGCGTAGAGCGACGTGCACATCGCCGTCATGGGCCGCGCCCTCAGTGACCGATTGCAGGGCGCGCTCGTTCGTGGAATCCGTATCGGTGTAGCGGAAGGTGCGCACGCTAGAATGGACCGGGGTGCATGTTCATGAATCGATCGGGCCGGGATGGGTCACCCCGATGGGTGCAGGATCTCGAGGAGAAGCTCCCGGGTGGGGAAAAACAGCGCTCTGTGGGCCTGGTTGATTCACGTCGTTCTTGTTCGTCGCCTTCTGGATTCTACGACAAGTGTCCTGCTGGAGCGACGCGCGCCATCTGACCCGGGCCGTCGGCGAGAGGCATGGGTGCCGACACCACTTCGTCTATCCGCCGACCGGCTTCGAGGGACCGCCCCGGTCGAGACGCTGCCGGAGGGCGCCATGGGCGACGGGGGTCTGTGGAAGCGGCGAGAGTCCGGGTACGGCGGCGACCGATGACGGATCCCTGAATGAGTTCAGGAAAGAACCTGCAGCTCCCGGCCGGTGTTTCCCCGGCCATACCGACCGTTGGCCTCAACCCGGCAGATGCGTAGCTTGGGATCGCGGGCATCGGGCTCCTGGACACGGGCCTCGAAATCACCGGCGACGCAAGCGCGGATGTCGAAGGTGGCGTGCTTGGACTCCAGGCGGATCGCGCCGACTTGTTGGCCGCTGATACGGCCGCGGCGGCAGATGTGGGCGAGCAGGCGCTTGGGGGACGCTCCCCCTTGAATGCCCCAGTTGATGGAGAAGCGAACCGGGGCTTCGTTGCCCTGCGAGCGGCTGGGGCCGTAGCCTCTCCTGGGTTCTTCCTCGAAACGGCGGTTCTTCGGCCCCAGTTTGCGCTGTTCGTGCCAGGAGGCGTGCGGCTTGGGGGCGGCCGGATCGCGGGGTTCGATGGGCGGCGTGGGGCTGAACTCGGCCAACAACGTCGCCACGACGTGCTCGGGATCCTTGTCCTCGAGTAAGCGGCGGGCGAATTCGATCTGCTTCTCGGACGGGTCGGGCGAGCTGGCAAGGGCTTCCCAGAGCTGCCGACGCTCGCGCTTCACGAGCACCTTCTTGACCGCCTTGCGGCCGGGGATGTCGCGCCACTCGACCTCGATGCCGGCCTCGTGGAAGGTGCGCCGTACGGTGCGTTCCTTCTTCACACCCACCAGGCTGACACTGTGCCCTTTGTTTCCCGCGCGACCGGTGCGGCCACTGCGGTGAACGTAGACTTCAGGGTCGAAGGCCGGCGCCCCGTGGATCACGCTGGCGACATCGGGAACGTCGAGTCCGCGGGCGGCGACGTCGGTGGCGATCAATACCGAGATCGTGCCTGTGCGGAAGGCCGTGAGCGTGCGCGTGCGTTGCGTCTGGTGCAACTCGCCGCTCAAAGGGGCGGCGGAGAATCCGTCCTTGCACAAGCGCTCGGACAGGTCACCGGTATCGGTGCGGGTGCGCACGAAGACCAACACGCGCTGATCGCCGGACATCAGGAGTAGATTGACCAGCGCGTCGTAGCGATCCCGGTCATGCACCAGGTGGGCCACATGAACGATGTCGCCGTTCGCCTGCCCCAGCCGTGTACCTTCGACCGATAGCGGATCGCGCTGGTAGCGCTGCGCCAGGCGCTGGATGCCCTCCGGGAACGTCGCCGACATCATGTGGGTGCGCCGATCCTTCGGGGTGGTGTTGATGATCTTCTCGAGCTCTTCGCGGAAACCCATGTCGAGCATCTGGTCCGCTTCGTCGAGAACGACCTCCTGCGCATCGGCGCAATCGAGGGCGCCGGACTCGATGTGGTCCAGGAGCCGGCCCGGCGTCCCGACCAGGATCCGCGGGCGGCTCCTGAGCCGCTCCTTGTCGCGGTAGACGCTGGTGCCTCCGGTGACGCAGTCGAGGGTGATCTCGGGGACCTCGGCGAAGAGCCAGGTGAGCTCCTCCCGCACCTGGGCGGCCAGTTCGCGGGTGGGGACGATGATCAGGACCCCGGGCCCCACCGGATCCGTGGGCCGGGCGTTGCTGCCCCGCTCCAAGAGCCCTTTGGCGATGACGAATCCCAGGGCGACGGTTTTCCCCGACCCCGTCTGGGACGAGATCTGGAGGTCGCCGGACGTCTCGCACGCGTCCAGAACCGCGGTTTGTACCGAGGTGAGGCTGTCAAACCCGCGACCCTCCAGGGCCTTGCGCAGGGGAGCCTGGATGCGCTCGAAGGGGGACCCCGCGTCGAGGTCGGGCTGTACGTCGTCTGTCAGAGGGAGAGGATTCATGACAAGAGGGGGCCGGCGGAGAAAACGGCCGAGCACACTAATCGCCCCCTCGCGTGAGCGCAAGGGGCGATCTATCGAAGTTCGAACGGGCGGCCAGGTCCGACGGCGTTTGGCTTGCAGAACGTCACCGACCAGGGCGATGGTCGCGATCATCGGAACCGGGTGCCGCAGGCCGCACGGGAGGGCAGTCGTCCGGGCTAGCGACCGGCGGCGAGTGCCTGAGCCTCCTGAAGGAGGGTTTCGAGTGTGCGTAGATCCTCGGCACTTCCGCCTGTTGCTTTCAGCTGGGCGACGTCGCGTTCAGCGTCTCGCAGTGACTCCCGCGCCCCGGCGGTGTCGTTCAAAGAAAAGCGTACCAAGCAGAGGAACAGATGCCGCAGCGCTGCCCTCTTATCGGTGGGGGCGAAGCGCAGCTGTGTGGTCGACTCCAGGGCCGATAGGGCATCGCGATCGTTTCCCATGCGGTAGTGCGCAGCACCGAGGGCGATCGCGTACTGGCGTCGGTTCGGAGAAACGAGTAGAGCCTTCTCGGCAGCGGCGAGGGCACGCAGGTACTCCACGGGTCGTCCACCCCGCTTGATAGCGAGCCGGATCGAGCTCGCGGCCAAACGCTCGGGGTTGTCCGCGCGCATGCGGGCCATGGCGATGGCCGCATCGCGGAGATCCGGATCGAGTGCGGCGTCTTTCGAGATCGAATCGACCACGTCACCGACGAGGATCAGTTCCTCGAAGCGTTTGTCGACCAGCCCCATGGCCTTGCGCGAACGGTAGCGGCGGCGGGCGGCGGCGCGCCGCTCATCCTCGTGCTCCAGAATGGGGGTCATGTCCCAGATTCGACAGGTGCCGTTCCAGTCAAGACTCGCGATGCATGAGCCGTCGGCGCTGAACCTGACACCTCCGACCAGGTCGCGCAGCTCGGCGAGCCCGGAGGTCTGTCCCCCTCCGCTCAGGGTCGCCATCTCACCTAACTGCGGGTGCCACAGGCTGACCGTTCCATCCGCCGCGCCGACAGCGATCCGGCTGTGGTCAAAGTTGAAGGAGGAGAGGGAGGTCAGGATCCCATGACCACCGAACTCCCGCAGGATTTCTCCGGTGCGGTAGTCGTAGAACTTGAGGGCCGTTCCCGCATAGGCATCGATGGCGGCGATCTCGTTGTTTTCGGCATCGAAGACGATGCCGGAGACCCCACCCGGTGGATGGAAAGAGTGCAGGAGTTTTTCGCTCGAAACCTCCCACACGCTGACCACTTCCAGACCGGCCATGACCGCGAGCGTCTCCCCGGTGCTGGAGAAGGCCAATTGAAGGACCTCGTCCACACGGCTCTCCGGCGCAGGTAGGGTCTTCGCGGGCATACGCCAGCTTTGAGTCACCTGCAACGTGGCGGTGTCGATGAGCCGGATCTCAGACCGAGCCTCCGACGATGCCATGGCGATACGCCTCACATCGTGGTCGAAGGCCGCAGCCGATGTCGGGCCGAACGCGTCCGAGGCGTCGAGGAGCTCCCCGGTCGTCGCGTTCCAGACGCACGTTCGTCCCGCTCCGTCGACCGTCAGAAGGTTCTCATCTTTCATATCGAAGACGAAGGCGCAAATGCTCGCGCCGAAGGCCGGCAGGGCGAGCAGGCTTTCGCCCGTGCGCACCGCGCCGATCGTGATGCGCCGAGGACCGCTGGTCCACGCGAGCCGCTCGCTGTCAGCGGCGAAGGCGAGATGGTGTAGTGCCCGGTCTCCCTCTCCGAAGAATGTCCGGATGCTCGATCCCGGCTGTCCGTCCCAGAGTCGGATGGTGCCATCGAGCGAGCAGGAGGCGATCCGATCTCCAAACGGGCTGAGTGCGATGTCCGTGGTCCATTTGTCGTGACCGAGGAGTACCTCCAGCGGTTCGCCGCTCTCCGAATGCCAGAAGCGAACCGACGAGACGATGTCCGACGAAACGACCCACGGGCCGTCAGGGTGGAAGCGGGCTGAATGCACTCCTCCCCGGTGCCCGAGGAACGAAACCGTGACCGAGGCGGTCTCCACATCCCAGATCAGGAGCGAGCCGTCGCTCGAGCCCGAGAGCAAGCGCCCGTCACGGGGGTGGAAGTCGACCGCCAGGACACCGCGTCCGAGCTCCTGTTGGGGCGGAGGTTGTGGACGGCCACCCAGAACATCGAAGGTCTGGAGCGTGCGGCCCGAGGCGATGTCGATCAGTCTCACCTTGAAGTCCGTGAACCCTATGGCGAGCCGTTTGCCGTCGCTGGAGAAGCGCGCGCAATTGACGCCGCCCGTGGCCGCAAGGGAGAGGTCGCTCGTGCGATCCTCATACGTGTCCCACAGCGTGAGCCCTGGAAGGCTCTTATCGCCGATCGCGATGCGACGCCCGTCGGGATGATAGGCGATGGCCCCCCACAGGGTGCTCGTGCGGACGAGCTCCTCGCCTGTTTCGACATCCCACAGAATCGTCCCGTCGTCGGAGGAGCTCGTGGCCAGCTCCGTTCCGCCGGGACTGAACGCCATGGACGAGATGTCGTTTGTATGCCCGTCGATGCGCACGAGTTCCTTGCCCGTCTCGGTATCCCAGATGCGAGCGGAGCGATCGTCACCCTGGGGGCCGCCACCGCTGGAGGCCAGGGATTTGCCGTCGGAACTGAAGGCAACAGACATGACGAACTCCTCGTGGCCTCGCAACACGCGCAGGCTGGAGTTCGCGAGCTTCTCGAGGAAGCGCCATTCCCATCCGCGTTGGCTCTCGTCACAGTCGGCGAGTCGCTTGCGCGCTTCCCCCGCGGACCCCAGGTCCAAGAGCACGGCCGCCGCGCTGACGTTGGCGCGATAGCTTTGCGAGACCGCCTCCCCGCGCTGTTCGCGCGCGATCTTCTCGTTCGTGCGGGCGAGGTTCGTCGCTTCATCCAGGGCGAGGTTGGTCTGACCCAGTTCGAGGTTCGTCCGTTCGAGCTGGGCGTTGTTGCGGGCCAGCTCTTTGCCTGCCTTCGCCTGTGTGTACGAAACGGCCGCGAGCCCCGCGATGGCCATGACGATCGCCGCGGCGGCGCCGATCGCCATGCCCTTGTTGCGCGCCATCCACTTGCGAAACTCGGCCAGAGCGCCGGTTTCGTAGGCCTTCACGACCCGCTGCTCCGTGAATGCGTGCAGGTCCTCAGCTACGTCCAGCATCGTGGCGTACCGGCGCTCGGGGGCGCGCTCCATGGCGCGCTCGCAGATGGCGACGAGCTCGGGAGGCACATTCGGGGCGGTTTTTTCCAGCGGCTCCAGCGAGCCCTTGATGACACGCTCGAGGATCTGGATCGGGCCATCCTTTTCTCCCGCGCTCGCGCCACCCTTCGTGAACGGCGCGCGTCCCGCCAGAAGGTGATAGAGCATCGCTCCGAGGGAGTAGATGTCCGACGCCGGCCCCATCTCGTCGAGCTTTCCCTGGGCTTGCTCAGGCGGCATGTAGGCGGGCGTTCCGAGGATGTCGCCCTCCATGGTGCTGTGGGTCGAATCTTCACTGTGTTTCGATCCCTCTCTGCGGGCGGTCGAGAGGACACTCAGCATCGAGGCGTCCACGGCGGGCGTCGCGCGCTTCGGGGCCGAATCCTGGTCCTCGAGCACCTTGGCCAGCCCCCAGTCCATCACGTAGGTCTCGCCGAAGCGGCCGACCATGATGTTCGCGGGCTTCAGGTCGCGGTGGATGACGCGCTTTGAGTGCGCGAAGGCCATCGCCTCGCATACCTTGAGAATGACCCCCAGCACTCGCGTCAGGGTCCAGTGGTCGTGTCCCCCGTGCGTGTGATGGATGACCTCTCCGAGGGTGCTGCCTTTCACCAGACGCATCGTGAAGAACAGGCGTCCGTTCGCGTCGAGGCCCATCTCATGCACGGGGATGATGCCGGGATGCTCGAGCTGGCCCGTCACCTGTGCTTCTTCGACAAAACGGCTCGTGCGCTGGCTGTGGTCCCTGGTCGGCGTGTCTTCGGCGTCCAGCACCTCGCCCTGCAACACCTTCATCGCGAGCGTGCGACGCATATCCTGGTCCTGAATCCTGAAGATGACACCCATCCCGCCTCGAGCGATCTCCCCGAGGTTGGCATAGCGTCCGATGTACTCCGTGTTCCCGGCGATTTCGTTCCCCGTGTCCGCAATGCTGGAACGGCCCGGTGTCGAGTCACGCAGGTGGTGCAGGAGCCGGGAGATGCGCTCGTTCTCATCCCGTTCGTGCTCTTGGGAATCGTGTTGGTCCATGGATGGCTAGATGCTAGCGAGGAGTCGCCTTGAACCGAGGGGGCATGTAGGGATTCGTCTTATGGCGCCACATACCACCCCCTCGGACTCGCGGCTAGACTTCGGCGAGCGACGCGAGGCCCGCCAACTCGACTCCTCCGCCGACTTCCCGGGAGGCTTAGATGGAAGCCTGAAGGTAGACCACACCTGCCTTCATCACGAACGCCGGTTCCAGGAGCGCTTCGACGTCCTTCAGGGGATTGCTGCGCACCGCGAGGATGTCGGCGGCCTTGCCCGCTTCCAGTGTACCGACCTCGTCGCTGATGCCGCACAACTCGGCAGCGTCGATCGTGGCGCTGACGATGCAGTCGGAGGGACTCATCCCCGCCTCCACCATGTAGACGAATTCGAGGGCGTTGGTGCCGTGCTTGCCGACCCCGACGTCGGTGCCGAAGGCGATCTTCACGCCCCGCGCATGGGCCCGTTCAAAGGCGCCCTGGATCAGCGGGCCGACCGCCGCGGCCTTGGCGCGAATCTCGGGCGGATAATAGTTCTGGATCTTGGCCTTCTCCTCGACGTACTTGCCGGCGTGGATGGTGGGCACCAGGTAGGCACCCGTTTCGATGAAGAGATCGATCGCCTCGTCATCGAGATAGGTGCCGTGTTCGATCGAGCTCACCCCCGCCCGCAATGCCGCCTTGATGCCGTCGGCGCCGTGGGCATGGGCTGCCACTTTACGTCCCATGCGCGTGGCCGCCTCGACGATGGCTTCCAGTTCGTCCTCGAAGAACTGCTGACCCACGCCGGCTGCGGTCATGCTGAGGACGCCTCCTGTGGCCGTGATCTTGATCAGGTCCACGCCTTCGCGTATCCGTGCCCGCACGGCCTTGCGAACTTCGGCCGGACCATCCGCGGGAGCCGTCTCGGGCCCCTGCTCCGGCCTTAGAATCGGCGAGATCGAGTTCGTCCAATCGCCGTGTCCGCCGGTGACCGAGACGGCGGGCCCGGAGACCAGCATGCGCGGTCCGGGGATCATTCCGGAATCGATGCGGTCCCGCAGTGCGATTCCGGTCGAGCCGTGCGAGCCGACGTTGCGTACGGTCGTGAATCCGGCCATGAGGGTACGCTCGGCATAGACCACCCCGTCGATCGCCGCGTGAGCCTCCGTTTCGGTGAGCGTGCGCCGGATACGCTCGGCCAGGGGCACGGATTGTCCCGTCAGGTGCGTGTGGCAGTCGATCAAGCCGGGCAGGACGAAGTGTCGGCTCAGGTCGATGAGCGTGACCGTTTCGTCCTCGGGGCCCTCGACGCCTTCGACGAAGCCGGCGAGCACGCCCGCGACCTTGCCATCCCGCACGACGAGTGTCACCCGCGTCCGCGGCGCCTGGTCGGGTTTCCAGAGCAGGGTCCCACAGTGGATCAACTTGACCTCGGCGGCGGTGGTGTGAGCGCTCGCGGGCGTCGATACGGCGCTCAGCAAGAGCAGGGCCGAGAAGGCCAGCGTGCAGATCGCGGCGGCGTAGGCCGTCTTCTGGTTTTTCATGGCCGGGATGATATCAGGGAAGAAGGGCTCATCCGGGGCGTCCTTCTGAGGTCCCAAGACCGAGGAGTCTTTTTCTCGAAAATCCCTCCGCCGCCATGATTCACGAGCCCTTGGAGGGGGTGATGTCCCACTCGCCATCCGAGATCAGCATCGACAAGCGGACCAACGCCCTGCTCGTCCGCGCCACTCCGGATGAGATGGTGCGCATCAAAGATGCTGGTGGCTCAGCTCGATCGAAAGCAATAGGCCCCACCCTATTCCACTCCGCGCCGGGGCGTGTCCGCCACCCGTCCCATCGAGTCCGTGTACATGGGAGCGATCCCTTCGGGGTGGTGAATCCCCGGATCAAAGCTGCTCCAACGCGCCTCGGTCCAGCGGCTAGCTCAGGAGCGAGCCCTGCTTTTGCCCCAGGAGTCCCTTGAGGCGACCCATCACGTTGGAGTGGATCTGGCAGACACGGCTTTCCGTGAGGGCGAGCATCTCGCCGATCTCGCGCATCGTGTGACCGTACTGGTAGTACTGCTCGATGATGAAGCGCTCCTTGTGGGTGAGCGCGCGCGTGATGAAACCCATGAGGTCGCGCCGGTTCAACTCGGTGACCGGGTCGACGGCCGTCTTGTCCTCCAGGACCTCGACCTTTTCGACCGAACCCTCGTCGTCTTCCCATTTCTCCGAGAGCGAGAACATGGTCTTGGCACGTGAATCCTGGATCTCCTTCACGAGGTCTGTGTGATCCATCTCGAGCGAGCGCGCGAGCTCGGCGTGGGTGGGTTCGCGGCCGTACTCGGCGGTGAGCTTTTGCAGCGCCCGTTCGATACGGCTGGCCTTGAGGCGCACGAGGCGCGGAACCCAATCCTGGGAGCGTAGCTGGTCGAGGATCGCGCCGCGGATGCGCGTCGAGCAGTACGTCTTGAACTTGATGCCCCGGCTGACGTCGAAGCCCCGGATCGCATCCATCAGACCGAAGAGGCCCGCGCTGACGAGGTCGTCGAGCTCGATCGACTTGGGCAGGGTCTGCAACAGGCGCTCGGCGATGTAGCGCACGAGCGGGTAGTGGCGCTCGATCAGAATGTTGCGCAGGTCGTCGACCTTGTTCGGCTTCTGGGCGGCCTTCTTCGCTGCCTCCGTGCGATAGACGACCCACAGGTCCTCGGTCGATATCGCGTTGTCGCCCTGGGGCTCCGGCTTCTTCGCGGCTTTGGCGGTGTCGGCAGCTTTGAGGGGGGCCTTGGTCCGGGTCGCCAAGGGGCGAGCGGGCCGTACGACCTTTTTCGGGTCCTGGACTTTGACGGCCGCCTTCGACGCCTTGGCCGACTTGGCGGGGGTTTTCTTTTTCTTTTGCAATGCCTTGGAGCTCGCTCGGGGCTTCGTGACTTTGGTGGGTTTCGCCGGGGCCTTCCGTGCGGTCGCTTTCGCGGAGGCCTTTTTCGCGACCTTCTTGGCGACTCTCGCTCGCGCGGACTGCTTCGTGGATTTCTTTGCAGCCGCCTTCTTCGTCGCAGGCCTCCTGGCGACCTTCTTGGTCGCCTTCGACTTCGACTTTGCGCACGGCCTCCGTGCGACCCTCTTTTTCTTCTTTGCTGCCATCTGCCGCTCAGTACCGGATCAACGCGTGGGAGGGGATGTCGCCCAGTTTATCGCGCCCCTTAAGGAATGCCAATTCGATCACGAAAGCGCATGCGACCGGCTCGGCACCGATCTTGCGCACCAGTTTCAACGCGGCTTCCATCGTCCCCCCCGTGGCGAGAAGGTCGTCTACCATGAGGAAGCGTTTGCCCATATCTCCGGCGTCCCTGTGAATCTCGATCGTGTCCCGACCGTACTCCAGCTCGTAGGACTCCGATGCGGTCTCCCAGGGAAGCTTGCCGGGCTTGCGGATCGGGACGAATCCCTTGCCCAGTTCATTGGCCAGCGCGGTACCGAAGATGAACCCGCGCGATTCGATGCCGCAGACGAGGTCATATTCGTGGGCGGAGGTGGCTTCGGCCATAAGCTCGATCGAACTTCGCAGTCCCGTGGGATCCTGCAAAAGCGGCGTGATGTCCTTGAAGACGATCCCGGGTTTCGGGAAGTCAGGCACGTTGCGAATGAATCGCTCGATGGGTTCAGTCACTTCAGTTCTCCTCCGTAAACGCCTCCGAGCACGACGCCGCCGGCTTCTTGACTTCGGAAGAACCCGCGACCGGCTAAAGCTACAACCCCTACATTTCTTCCGGGGCGGCCACGCCGAGGAGGCGTAACCCGCTACGGATACAGATTTTGGCCCCGCGTACAAGGACTAGCCTGCTGGAGGCCAGGCCGGGATCCTCGGAGAGTACCTTGTTGGGGACCAGCCACGAGTTGATTTCCCGACACAGAGAGAGCAGAAACTGGGCGAGTTCGGAGGGTTCAGAGTTCTCCGCCGCATTCCGGACCACCCCCGGAAAGCGCCCGAGGGAAAGCAGGATCGGCGCGGCGTTTTCCAGCAGAGAGCCGTCCAGCGACCCCTCCCGGCCCGCCCCCTTGCGCAGAATCGACGCCAGGCGGGCGTGGGTGTACTGGACGTAGGGGCCCGTTTCCCCCTCGAAAGACAGGACCTCGCTCCATTCGAAGACGACGTCCTTGATGCGCTCGCGCTTCAGGTCGTTGAAGATCACCGCGCCGATGCCGACCTCCTCCGCGATTCGATCCGCGTCCGTGAGATCGGGGTTCTTGTCCTCGATCACCTTGCGCGCCTCCTCGACGGCGCGGTTCAGGAGCTCGTCCAGGAGCAGGACGCTGCCCTTGCGCGAGGAGAGCTTGCCCCCCGGCAGGCTGAGCATGCCGAAGTCAACGTGCTCGAGGCGTGGCTCCCATTCCAGGTTCATTCGCTTGAGTACGGCCTTAAGTTGCTGGAAATGAAGCTTTTGGGCAGATCCAACAACGTAAAGGCAGCGCTCGAAACGGAACTCCTCGAAGCGGTGGAAGGCGGCCGCGAGATCGCGGGTCGCATAGAGCGTCGTGCCGTCGCTCTTCTCGAGCAGGCAGGGCGGCATCTTCTCCTTGAAACCTTCCAGGGACACCACCAGGGCGCCTTCGGACGTTTCAGCCACCCCGGCCTCGACGATGCGCTCGATGGTCGACCGCAGGTAGGGCTCGTAGAAGGCCTCGCCGCGCACGAAGTCGAAGGTGACCCCCAGGCGTTGGTAGGCCCGGTCGAATTCTTGAAGGGAGAGTTCCGTCAGGTGTTTCCAGGTCTCGCGCACGTGGCCCTGCTTGCCGCTCTCCAGCTCGCGGAAGGCCGCGCGTCCCGCCTCCGCCAGCTCGGGGTCGCTCTTCTCCTCCTCGTTGACACGGACGTAGAGGGTCGAAAGGGCCTCCAGGGGGTCGTTTTCAAGGTCGACCGTGTCACCCCAGCGATCGATGGCGGCCACCAGTTTGCCGAACTGGGAGCCCCAGTCCCCGATGTGGTTGATGCCGATCGTGCGGTAGCCCAGGGCGTCGTGCAGGCGGCGGACGGCGGCCCCGATGATCGTCGAGCGCAGGTGCCCGACGTGAAAGCGCTTGGCGATGTTGGGCGAGGAGTAGTCCAGCACCACCGTTTTCCCCAGGCCGATCTTCGATTCGCCGAAGTTCTCTTGAGCCCCCTGGATCTCGCCCAGGACCGTCTCGGCCAGTTCCTTTCGGTCGATGCGGAAGTTCAGGTAGGGCCCGGTCGCCACGGTCGTGATGCCGGCGATGCGGACCTTCTCCGCCAGCTCGGCCGCGATCTTCGGCGGCGCCTGCTTCAGCTTTCGCGCCAGCGGAAAGCACGGAAAGGCGAGGTCACCGAGTTTCGAATCGCGCGGGGACTCGATCTTGAGCTCGTCGCGCTCGAGCCCGGTGGCCTGCGCCAGGCCTTCCCGGATGCGGTCGATGAATCGCTGCATGCCGAAAGGGTACGACAGAGCGCTCCCGGACTCAGAACTGGAAGTAGATAAACGGGTCGTAGTCGACCGAAACGAAGGGCACCACCAGCGCGACGGCGGCGGCATAGCCTGCTGTGAAGGCCCACTCCGGCCCGCGCCGCCACCACTCCCGCCCCCAGCGTCGATAGGCAGCCGTGTGCAGGAGAGCTAGCAGCGCGAAGGGCAGGAGCACGTGCAACTCCAGGGTCTGCGTGCCCGAGCGGTCGAGAAAGGTAAAGCGGGCCGAGATCTGCAGCGCCTCTTCGAGCGTCGAGGCCCGGAAGAAGATCCAGGCCAGACAGGTCAGGGCGAAGGTGGCGGGGATGGAGATCACCTTCGGCAGGGCGCCCTCCGGGCCGCGCCTGGCCTTCCAGATGCGGTGCACGATCAGGGCCAGCCCGTGCAAACCGCCCCAGACCACGAAGGTCCAGGCGGCTCCGTGCCACAACCCTCCGATCAACATGGTGAGGAGGAGATTGCGACGGACGGCCCACTTGCTGCCGCGGTTTCCTCCGAGTGGGATGTAGAGGTAATCGCGCAGCCAGGTGGAGAGGCTGATGTGCCAGCGGTGCCAGAATTCGGCGATGTTGTGGGCGAAGTAGGGAAAGTTGAAGTTGAGGCACAGGCGAAAACCCAGGAGCGCTGCGCAGGCGATGGCCATGTCGCTGTAGCCCGAGAAGTCGCAGTAGATCTGGATCGCGTAGGCGACGGTGCCGATCCAGGCCGAAAGGTTGTCGTAGCTTTCCGGGTTTTCGAAGTACCGCTCGACCAGCGGTGAGAGGTTGTCGGAGACGCAGGACTTCTTGAAGAACCCGACCAGAAAGAGCACCAGCGCCGCCCGCACGTCGACCTCCAGAAAGCGGCGGCGCCGATCGAGTTGTGGAAGAAACTCCGCTGCCCGCATGATCGGTCCCGCCACCAGCTGCGGAAAGAAGGCGACGAACAGGGCCACATCCAGGAGGTTCTTCCTCGGAGCCAACGTCCCACGGTAGACGTCGATCGTGTAGCTGAGCGTCTGGAAGGTGTAGAAGCTGATGCCCACCGGCAGCACGATCTCGAGGGCCGGAGGTCGTCCCTCGACGCCGACGAGGTGCAGAAGGTCGTAGGCGGATTCGAGGAAGAACCCGAAGTACTTGAAGATCGCGAGCAGGCCCAGGTTGACCCCGAGGCTGACGAGCAGCCATCCGCGGGAGCGCTTCTCGTTTCCCACGCGCAGGGCGGCGATGTAGTCGACCAGAGTCGAGATCAGAATCAGCGAGAGGAAGCGCCAGTCCCAGACCCCGTAGAAGAAGTAGCTGCAAAGGAGAAGCCAGCCCTTGCGCTCACGCTCGCGCCGCAGACCCCAGTGGACCGCAAACACGAGAAGAAAGAACGGAAGGAAACGCAGCTCGGTGAAAAGCATTCAGCCGTCGCCCTTCCGCCGGACGTGTCGAACGAACTGGCGAGCGAAGAGGCCCGTCAATTTCTTGGCTCCCTCGAGGTTGAGGTGCTGAAGATCGAAGCGCAGTTCCGGCTCGTAGTAGAGCAGGGGGTACTTCGAGGGGTCATAGGCGAACGTCCGCGGCAGCGGCGCAGCCTCCCGTACCCGCTCCAGGGCGACATAGTTGTGGTCCGCCGGCGGCGAGATCACGAAGGTGACCTCGACGCCACAGGCTTCGGCACGCTCGACCAGTGCCCCCAGTTCCGCGAGCATCCAGGGCGCCGGCTCGAGGGGGATGGCGAAGGCCGTGCGTTTCGCCTGCTTGGTCAGGAACTTCGGATCCTTGTCCAGCTCCGAAAGGAAGACCTCGCGACGTCTCTTGACATCCCGTTTGCCGTCCATCTCCAGCGGGAAGAACCCACCCGGCGTCTTGTCGGGCACGCTGTACTTCCAGCCGAGAAGGCTTCGAGAGAGCGCCAGACCCGTGTTCGCGTTGCTCAGACGCAAGAGCCCCTGGCCGAGATGAGCGGAGACCTCGCTGACCTTCTCGCGCCAACTTCGATCGGAAGCCAGGACCCTGGCGCCGGCGAGTGCGCTGAAGTGCGGTGAGTGCCAGCGGATGTTTCTCTGCGTGAAGCGCAGCGCTTCGTTCGAGGTCGGCTCGGGATCTTGCAGCTCGAAGACGATCCACTTCAGGCGTTCCGCGTCCTGGTCGAGAATCCAGTCCACATAGTCGAGCGCCTCGAAGAAGCGCATCCCTGGAATCCCCAGGTTGTAGGCGTCCAGCTCGAGCCCGAGCTCGGCGGCTTTCCGTTCGAAAAGCCGCGGGTGGTATTGACGAAAGACCCGGCTCGATCCCACGAAAAGCAGATCGAAGCCCTCTTTCTCGATGCGGTAGTGATCGGACTTGATCGACTTCGTGCCCGGATCATCCAGGGGGACGTCCAGGTGTTCGATCAACGCGCCGAGGGATTCTGCGACGGCGAGGTAGACCCCGCAGAAGATCAGGGCGTGAACCAAAAACCGCATCGGGGCATTCTAGCGGGGAGCGGTCGAGGCCTTGAGGGGGTGGCGCCATGTGGGGGACGCCGGCAGGCTTCATACGGCCCGGGTGCCCCCCCGTTGCGCCACCCCGCCCCCTCGACCGTCCCCCCCTAGAACGCTCCGATGGTCACATCCAGCGCATTGGTCAACTGGAGCTGGACCGGGCCGAGGAATACCTGTGCTCCCTGCATGCAATAGGTCCGACCGACCAGCGCGCAGTTGAGGGGCAGGCCGATGGAGTGCGTACCCGTGGAGACGTTTGCGGGGAGGAAGGGGCCGAGACACAGGAGCTCTCCGATGGCGAGCGGAAGGCCCGGGTGGGGGCCGCCCTGGGCGATCAAGACGGCGCTCAGGGACGCTCCGCCGAGGCCGATCGACGCGCCCCATGGGGTGCCGATGATCGCGGGCGCGGTCTGCATGAAGACGAGGGGATTTACGCCCGACCCGTTGCGGACCGTGGCGCCGGCGGCTCCGATCGGACCGAGCGTGCCGTCGGTCCCCAGGTTCTGAGCGTAGATGTCGGCGTTGCCGGCGCGCTCGTCGCGCCACACGAAGGCCCCGTATCCGACGCAGCCCTGCGCGGCGTTGAGGCGGAACTTGGTGGCCGGTGGGGAGGATAGCTGGAAGGGGGTGGTCGTGGCCGTCCCCGTTCCGTCGACGACGGCAGCATCGACCGTGTCGTTGCCGAAGGAGGGTCCGTCCGTCCAGGCCACGATCGTTTCGTTCGCCGTACCGACAGCCCTCACACCGTCGCGCGACGAGGGGCCCATCGGGACGATCGAGGTTCCGGTACTGCCCCACAAACGGTTGCCGGCGGCATCGAATTTCTGGCCGGAGATGCCATCCATGTTCTGGCCGGTGTTCGTCTCGGTGTAGAAGACCGCGACTTCGTCGGTGGCGGCGTCGAAGACCGCGTGCGGGGATACGCGCAGCAAGGAGGTATTGGTCGAAACCGTAACGCCGTTGTGGGGGAAGACCTCCGCTCCATCAGGGGCGATGCGCTGGACGCGGGACTCGAGCGCCGGCGAGGAGGTATACCAGCTGAGAACCGCTCCCCCCGAACCGTCGTGAATGAAAGAGGGGAAGTTGCCGAACTGCAACGAGCCCCCGTCGAAGACCGCCGTGCGGAAGAGCTCGAAGCCGTCCGGGGAGATGCGGCGCAGCTCGAGGTGACGCGGTGTACTGAAGGTCAGGTTGAGAACGGCCGAGACCAGGGCTCCTCCGGCTCCGTCGGCCTGCAAATCGCTGAGTCCGACGTTGTTCGTCCCATCCGAGAGAACGAGATCCGAGGCCCACAGTACGCTGCCTCCGGCGTCCAGCCTTCGTACGCGCGTGTCCGCGTCCTGGGTCCAGGCGCAGATGGCCCCGCCATCCGGCGTCGCCGCGATCTTGGGGGAGGCGACGAACGAGGGGGTGGCTGTCAACTGGACCCCGAGAGCTCCCCAGCTGAGTGCGCCCGAGGCATCGACCTTCGCCGCCGTGATCTGCGTTCCGACCGGGCGGTCGTCGCGGAAGATCAGCAGGGCCTCGTCGGCAGCGTTGACGGCCAGTCCGTAGTCCTGCGTCGAGCTGAAACCGCGATCGGCCACCAGGACCGAGGGGCTGAACCCAGGGGTACCGGTGGCGTCGAGGCGCTGGATGCGCACGTCGTATCCGCCGGCCGGCGATCCGCCCGGATCGTTCGCGAACCAGCTGACAAAGAAGCCTCCGTCGCTCGTGGGGACGATCTTGGGTTGCACTTCCGCGTAGGCCTCCGCCGCTATGGCCTGGTTTGCGCCGGGGTCACTGGACCATTGCGCGGAAGGAGCCGGGGAAAGCAGCAAGAGCGCCGCACAACAGGTGGTTTTCGCTAGGTGCTTCATGGTCAGTGTCAAAAGCCTGCGACCGTTCCGGCGAGGCCGTTCGAGAAGCCGATGTTGCCGAAAGGGTTCGGGCTGAAGGCCAGGGCCTGGACGAACGCATTCAGTCCGATCAGCCCCGGGGACGGCGGGATCTGTGCACTCAGGGTTGCGGCTCCGCCGCTCGCGGGAACCACGCCGCTGGCGATCAGCGGGGGTGCCACCAGAAGGAAGCCTCCGAAGACCGGGAAGCCCCCGGGGATCTGGGTCCTTTCCACCAGGAAGGACACGCTGGGTGTCGTCGGGGCAAAGCCGGAGACCTCGAAGCGTTGCGTGCCTCCTATGTAGGGGGCGGAGTCGCAGGAAAGCGTGGCGATGTTCGCTCCACCCAGGCCCTGGCCGTAGGCGCTCCACGCCTCCGGCACCGGAACGAAGAAAACAGGGTTCGTATAGGCGATCACCTGGGCTGCGGCGTCCTCCGTGTACGAGCGGTACCAACCTTGCCGCGTCGGATTCAAGGTGTCCGCACAGCTGAACACTCCGGACCCGCTCAGCGTCCCGCTCTGACAAAGCAGCGTCTCGATCGGGTCCCCGGAGTAACCGCGGAAGACGGAGATGATTCCCGAGCCCGCGCCGAAGTCGTAGTGCGTGTCGATCTGGAGCGGCGCCGCGGATTGCGTCGGCGAGAGGGCCTGCTTGGTCCCCATCCCGAGCGTCGCGCCCTCGAGCGTGACCTCGAGAATCAGCGAGGGACCGTTGGAAATGAAGAGCCTTCCGGCCTTCACGGCGCTTTCCAGGTTTTCGATGTTGAACGGCTCGCCGTTGAACAACACGTGATTGGCGCCGAAATCGAAGGCTGCGTCGTGCGTGTCGCTGCCCGAGTAGGCGTAGAGAATGCGGCCGGCCAGGAGCCAGTCGACCCAGGCGCCGACGTCGCCGCCTTGCCCCGACACGACCGAGCCGTTCCAGATCTCGACCCCGTGCATCCCGTTCGTTTCCTGACCGGTCAGGGCCGAGATGCTGTTCCAGCCAAAGGCGTCGGCGGAGGGGTGGTGCACGATCGGATAGCCGTCTTCGCCACGTATGGCGGCGATATTGGCAGAGAACCCGAGGACGCCGTTGCAGAAGCCGATGACCGCGTCGCTGCCGCCGGGCTTTCTGGCGGAGATTCCGTGCGCTCCCATGTGGTTTTGTTGCACGCCGAAGAGGCACAGGAGGTTGCTGGTATCGCCGCCGCTTTGCGCGCCCTCCTCTTCGCTGGACAATTCGATGTCCGGAATGGCCAGGAAACTTCCATCCGTCAGGGCGGCGGTTTCGTCGACGATCGTCTGGTACTCGGCGTCGTCGTTGATGCAGTAGCTGTGATCCGTAGCCGTGATCCAGTCCAGCCCAAGTGCTTGGAACTGGGGCTTGAGCTGGGCGTAGGTGAAGCTGCCCGACGTCTGGAAGGTCTCGGCGGGGCAGTCGGCGGAGGGGGCGCAGGCGTTGACGGCTTCTCCGTGGCAGCTGTGGACGTGAAGGTCGCCGGAGTGGATCTGGGCGCCCACCAGCGTCGCCGGCGCGCCGGGAAACGGCGCCAGACGGCGGATCTTGTGTTCGAGAGCGACGGAACGGGACACCCCGCCGGCGGCTCGATAGCGCACCTCGATGGTCAGCGCGCGCTCCGTTCCCGGCGCGTCCAGCTCATCGAACACGCGACGCAGATCCAGGTCGAAGTGCAGCTCCGTAAAGGGGCGCGGAGCGCCTGCCGCGTATCGAGCCCGCACGGCAGCCAGGGGAGCGTCGAGTGCACGCCACCTGTCGATCGCGTCGGACATCGAGTACGGGGCCTCGTCGGGGTAGGCGAAGTAGCGTCGACCCTCGCGGTGGGTCAGCTCTTCGGGCAAGCGTTCGATCTCGGCGTTGAGCGCAACGAAGAGCGGATCGCTTGCGAGCTCGTGCGCGAGCTCGTCCCGGTAGAGAACGGCTGCGTTTGCGCCCGACCCGGAACTGACGGTGATGCCTTCGAGGTGGAGCGGGGCATCGTCCGAGCTCGGGTGGCAGACAAACAGCGCCGTATCGACGCTCGTCAATACGCGTACGCCATCGACCGCAAAGGGGATGACGATCGGCGTGGCCGTGCTTCGCTGCGACCCCCGTAGCAGCTCGGGAAGCCAGGCGGCGCAGACGAGAGCGCAGAGGAGTGCAAGAAGGATCCGTCGTGCCATCGCAGTTTTCCCTTCGTTGTTCAGGGGACGAACATCTCGGCCGTGCGATCGACGGCGGGCACGCCGTTGTCACCCGTGCCTACGATGAGAAGGCGGGCGCCATTCTCGATCGGAACGACCCGTGCAACCTGGCGGGGCAGCAACGTCGTTCCGGAATCCGTCCATCCGCTGGCGGCGTACGGAGCCAGCTCGACGATCTGTTCGGGCGTACCCGACCCCATGGCGATGTCGACCGCAGAGATGCCGCCGACGATGGCCACCTGGGAGCCCGTGTCGAACAAGTTGGGGTACGCGCGCGGGTGAGCGAGTGCGGCGGCTGCGGTCCAGGTGTTCGTGTTCGGGTCGTAGATATCGCAGTTGGCCAGCGCGGAGAAGTTCATCGCGATGAAATCACCGTTCGCACCGCCGGCGATCAGGACACGCCCGTCGGGAAGCGTCATCTGGCCGTGGTAGACGCGCGCAACGCTGATCGATGGGGTTGAGATGTAGTTGTTCGACGTCGGGTTGTAGCGGTGGACGTCGGCCGCGAACGAAGGGATCGGTACGCCGAATACGACGCCGACGAGCACCCCGCCGGTGATCAAGACCTGACCGTTGCCGAGCAGGGAGGCGGAATGCCCGATCACCCCATCCTCGCTGATGGGGAGGTCCGGTCCATTGGTCCACGTGTCGCTCACCGGATCATAGATCTCCGTGCTCTTCGTGGCTTGAGCCAGCGAACCGAGAAGGTCGCTCAGGTCGAACAAGGAGGAGCCGCCGGCCACGAACACACGGCCGTCCGCCAGCAAGGTCGCCGAATGCTGGGTGCGGGGCGACGACATCGGAGTGATGGCCGTGATGGTTCCCGAGACGGGATCGTAAATATCCCCGGTGCTTCGCACCGTGTCCGTCGCATCATCTCCGCCCAGAAGCAGGATGCGGCCGTCGGCCAGGGTCGTCGCCGTATGCGCACTGCGCGGATGTGTCAGCGTGACGGGGCCCGGAGAGAACTCCTGGGTGTCCGTGTCGTAGATCTCGATCGTGTCGAGGGCCGTGAGTCCCCCCAGCCCGTCGGGTTCGTCACCACCCATCGCCACGGCGTTGCCATCGGGCTGCATCGAAAGGGTGTGGCCTTGTCGCGCGGTGATGTTGTCACCGAACGTCCCCACCGAGAGGCCGTGATCCGCGAATACGGTGGTGACCCGGTTCGATTTCTCATCGAAGAAACACGGACCGGTGAGTAATATCGTGGTGACCTGTGTGTGACCGGGAACGCCCAGGAGTCCCGGCTGGAGCGGCAGGTTGACGGTCACCGTGGCGATGCCCGAACCATTCGTCTGGCCGACCTGGAGGATGTTGATCAGATCCAACCCAACGTCGAGCGTGACGCCGCATCCAACCGGAATCGACGTCAAGACTTTCGAAGGGAACAGGAGGAAGAACCTGCTTGGGGGACCCTGGACTCCGAAGCTGACGGTTTCCCCGATAATGCCGCCGGATTGGTTGATGGCGACCTGGGCGCTGGCGGGGGCCGAGAGGGTGGCGATGGACAGGGTCAGAGCGGCGGCGATGAGGATTTTCACAGGGTGGGGCTCCGGTTGGGGATGGGACGGGCTTCCCAGAAGATACAAGACAGTCTTTACTTTGTGCGGATGCGTATCCAACCAGTCCTCCGGATCGCCTGGGCGGTCGCCCTGGCGTCCATCCAGGCGTGCCAGGCCCCCCCGACGCGCCCGACGGTGCCCGGAGGCCCGGTTTCCGGCGGCCCGGCGCCCGGCGCCTCGACGCCCGGCAAGTTCGGTGTGACCCTGCGGCCGGCGCTCTTCACCCTCTACAGCGTGGACGGCAGGTTTGAGGGGATGAACCTCGCGCCGCCGTTCGAACCGCTCGCCAATACGGACAGCGGCGATATCGTGGGGCGATACGGCTTTGCTCTGCAATTCGACTACCGGGTCAACCACTGGCTTGAGTTCTCCCTCGGTGCGGACGCCCGCTCCTACGATGTGGAGGGCCTCGATCCGATCCCCGAGCTCGACATCACCGTCGATAGCGTCGATTCAACACAGTTCTACGTGTCCGTGCGGAACCCGCTGCGGCCCCTGGGAGCGGAAGGTCGCTGGCAGCCGTTTGTGGAGTTCATGCTGAGCTACCTGCCGGGAGTCGACATTGGCTTCGAAGTCGACCTTGCCCCGTTCGGTTCCCCGTCCAACCTCGTCATCGAGACCAAGAGCGACGGATACTTCATCGGGGGGGTGACCGTCGGGTTCCTGTACCGCTGGCGCCCGCGCTGGCTCTTGCAGGTGGGAACGACCTACGAGATTCCCCTCACCAAGATGGATGCCGATCTATCCTTCGATGTCGTCGGTCAGACCGTTCCCCTGACGGCCGAGCTGGAACCCTCCGGTTTGGTCGGCTTCGTCGGGATCTCCTACCTCTTCTGAAGCCGGTCCCCGAAGCGGTGCTGGAGATCGGCGAGCGTTTCTCGAAGCGCGGCCGCCGTTTCAGCGTACTCCGGATTCCCGTAGAGGTTTCTCACCTCGTCGGGATCGCTCTCCAGGTCGTATAGCTCCCAGTCGTCGTAATCGTACAGGTGCATCAACTTGAAGCGCTCGCCGCGGACTCCGCAATGGCGTGCGACGGTATGGGACGTGCGGCCCGAATCGAGTTGCTGATAGTGGTAGTAGATCGCGTCGCGCCAGGGAGGCGTTTGGCCGCGGAGCAGCGGCACGAGACTCGCGCCGTGCATCTCGGGCTCGTCTCGCAGGTCCGCCATGGCCGCCAGCGTCGGAGCCAGATCGATGTTCTGGACGAGCCGATCGTTCGTGCTGCCGCCCTGCGTGACCCCCGGCCAGCGAACGATCAAGGGTGTCCGCAAGGACGGTTCGTACATCCAGCGCTTGTCGTACCAACCGTGTTCGCCGAGGAAGAAGCCCTGATCGGAGGTGTAGATCACGATCGTGTTTTCGGAGAGTCCCGATTCCTCCAGGTAGTCGAGAATCGCTCCCACACTGTCGTCCAGGGCATCGACGCAGCGCAGGTAGTCCCTCATGTAGCGCTGGTACTTCCAGCGCACCAGCTCTTTGCCGCCGAGCTCAGCTTCGGCAAAGGCTCGGTTTTTGTCGTCATAGGCGGCTCGCCAGGCCGCCCGCTGACCTTCCGTCATGCCGGCGAGCATGTTCTCCGCGTTGGTATCGAGGATGCCCTCTCCCGTCACCGGCAGTTTCAGATCGTAGGCCGGGAAGAGATCGCGCGAGATGCGCATCTGCGCTTCGGCAGCGGCTCTGGAGCGGCCTGCGTAGTCATCGAACAACGTCCCCGGCTCCTCGATACGGGTCCCGTCATAGCGTTTCAGGTATTGCGGGCCGGGGCGCCACGTGCGGTGGCTCGCCGTATGGCTGATCCATGTGAAGAAGGGCTCGTCCTTCCCGCGTCGGGCCTCGAGCCAGCGCAGCGCGTTTTCGGTGACGATCTCGGTGGTGTATCCCGTGGTGGGACTCCTTCCCGCCGCCGTGACCAGGTCGGGGTTGTAGTAGCCGCCGCGCAAAAGGGCCCAGTCGTCGAAGCCCTCGGGATCGGAGTCGAGGTGCCACTTGCCGATGACACCCGTTCGATAGCCCGCCGCCTGGAGCCGCTGCGCGATGTTGGGCACGTCCCGGCGCAGCCTGGAGCGGTTGCTGGTCATCCCGTTCGCATGGGAGTGCAAACCCGTGAGAAACGTGGCCCGGGCGGGGCCGCAGATCGAGTTGGCGACGAAGCTCTGCGTGAAGCGCATCCCTCCCGCGGCGAGGCGGTCGATGTTGGGCGTGTGCGCGAAGGGCGAACCGCAGGCCCCGATCGCCCGCTCTGCATGATCGTCGGCGTAGATGACGACGATGTTGGGGCGCCGTGGAGCCTTGCGACTGGAAGGGCCCGAACATGCAGCCACGGCGATCGCGAGGATCGAGACAAGAAAAAATCGCATCACGGGGATGTCCGGGGCCTGCTTCAGAACCCCGCGCCCTCGGGTTCCCGGGCGAGACTCCCCTCCTCGGGAATCTCGATCAACGTGTAGTACGCCTCCGGGTGCAGGAGCTGGGCGCCGCCGAGGGCCAGCACCCCGCTGAGGTGCAGCTCGTGCACGTAGCCCGCACGCAGTGCGAGCACCTGGATCCGGCACGACGATGCGCTCGGGAATTCGATCGACTTCACCTCGACGTCGGCCCTGTCCATCTCCGCACTTCCGTAGGCTGCGTGCAGTTCGTAGGTGTAGCTCTCCATGCGGAACGCCTCGGTCGTGAGCGTCGCGCGGTCGGGGGGTTGGGTGAACTCCAGCAGGAAGCCGTCGGGGGTTGCGCTCATCGTGCGGATCTCGAAGGGCATGCGTTCGCGCCAGCGGATGCGCTGCAATCCCTGGGGCGAGCGACCCTTGGAGGCCCAGCCTCGGTCCGACATGCCGACCAGGAGCGAATTGTCCGCACCCCAGGCGACGCGAATGACGCCGCTGGCCAAACGTCCGCGGAAGGGGTAGCACGCGCCCTGCCAGTGTCCGCGAACCTCTTCCAGGGAAACGCGCATGACCCAGGCGTGGTGTTGATCGCCCACGAAGAGCTGTCCCGCAAACGGTCCGAACTCCCCCTGCGTTTCGTCCCAGACGAAGCCCGAGGGGGACTTGCCCATCTTGTCGTAGGGGAACCAGACGGCGGGAAGTTTGAAACTCGGGAGCTCGGTCGGCATCAGCGGCATCAGACGGCCATCGGGTGGTTCCGCCGGCGCGGGGAAGGTCCACTCGTCGAGCTTGCAGGAGAACGTGCCCCAGGGATGTCCGTGGAAGTCCCCGGGCTCGACGTGGGAGAGTTTGCTGGCCCCGCACCACTCGCCCTGGTTGTCGGTATAGAAGATCTGGCCGGCCGGGCTGTTTTGAATCCCGGCGGGCGAGCGCAGGCCGCAGGCCATGGGCTTCCAGGAACCGTCGAACCCGATCGAGAGGGCGAATCCGCGCCAGTCCACGCGACCGAAGGGCTCGTTGCCGAAGGGTTTGTTGAGTGTGATCCACAGACGACCGTCCGGACCGATGCGCGGTCCGAAGTTGTACTCGTGGTAGTTGCCGCTGATGTGCCAACCGTCGCAGACGGTCTCGAGTTCATCCATGCGATCGTCGCCGTCGACGTCGCGCATCCGTGAGACCTCACCCCGCTGGGCCGTGTAGATCCAGCCGTCGTGGACCAGGAGCCCCAGGGGTTCCTGCAGGCCCTCGGCCCACAGCGTATATTTTGCGTCGGACCCGTCGCCGTAGGCGTGGTCGACGACGTACATCTCACCGCGCCGCGTACAGACGATCGGGCGTCCATCGGGCAGGAGCGCAATCCCGCCGACCTCGAGCACGCATCCCTCGGGCGCCGGCAACGAGATGACCTCGTAGTAGTCTTCTTCGGAGGCGCCGTCGTCACAGAAGGCGATCGACGAGAGGGAAAGCAAGAGCGCGATCACCAGACAACCTCCACCTCGAGCTGCGCTCGATAGCCTTCGTCCTCCCGGGCGAACGCCACGGGAATGCGCTCTTCCATGTCGCGGAAGAACAGATCTTCGACGGGGCGTGGTGAGGTGAGCCGAAATTCACGAGTCAGCGTCCCGCCGTCGGGCCCGATCCGCGGAATGGGGCGCTCCTCGATCTCGATCGCTCCCAGCGCATAGCGGAATATCGGGCGTCGTTCCGCATCGAAGCGCCGGCCCACGACCCGGTAGCCGCCCTCGCTGCCGGTGGCCTCCGGCCAGACGGCGCCGGCCTCCTCGAGCAAGGCGAACGGGGGGCCGGGCGGGAAGGCCAGGATGTCCTCGCCAGAGGGCTCCTCCAGCTCACCGGCGCGTCCGTGCCAGGTGCCGCGGGCGTTGAAGAAGCGCCCGCGCCAGGCCAGCGCCAGGCGGGAGTTTTCCAGGTCGAAGGCGATGTGGATGCGCTCGGGATAGCCGACAAAGAGCGTCCGCGGACTCAACCCCTTGCCGAAGACGCTGACCAGCGTCGGGCGTTGCGCGGCGCCCAGTTCGTAGCCGCTTTCCTGTGCGACGAGCCCCTCGGGCAGGGGCATCGAATTTCCGAGTGTCAGGTAGGACCAGAGCGCGTCGATCTGCCGGGCTGGATCACCGTCGTAGTGTTCCTCCACCGGGCTCCTGCCATCCGTCCAGAAGGTGGGCATGCGCGTGTTCATGTTGATCGCGATCGGATCCAGGAGGAGCTTCTTGAACCAGGCCGGTTTGATCCGTTCATGGACCTTGGCCAGGTCGACCGCGGGCACACCCAGGGAGGGGTAGCCGGCCAGATCGTGGCACTGGATGCAGCCCAGTCCATGGATGCCCACCAGGTCGCGTCCGGCCTCGACCGCTTGCACGGAAAATTCGGGCGCCACGAGATCGCCGGGTGAGTGGTCGAGCTCTTGAAAAAGTTCGGTCAACGCCGCCGCGTCCTCCGGGAAACTCGGCATGCGCGTGTGCATGTAGGGTCGCGAACGCGCCCCGTCGCGGATGACTTCCTCCATCCAGCCGGCATGGAGCTTGGCCCCGGCGCCGTCGAGAGGCGGAGGGATGCGCCCCTCATCCCCGAGCTCGGCCATGGAATCGACCTGGAAGTAGGTCATCCGCTCGCGGTCGGGGCCGCCTGTTCCTTCGCGCTGATGGCAGGCGTGGCAGGCCTTCTGCTGGAGGAGAACCGCGAGGTGCTGAGCGGGCTCGGGGTCGAAGTTCGACACTTCGATGGCAGCCAGGATGGAAGCCCGCTCGTCGTCGTTCAGGGAGTAGCGCGGCAGGTTCGCTTTCGGCGATGCAGCCAGGCACCCGGCCCTGGCGCGGGGCCGCAATCGGGCCAAGGGCCCGGCCGCCGGTGAAAGGTCGGGGGTGTGGCATGCGAGGCAGCCCAGCTTCAAAAGGATGCGCTCGTCAACCTCTGGATGTTCCCGGGCCGATCCCTTCTCGAAGGCCGCCGAGATCACCCGGTGTGTGAGCCTTTCGGCGGGCAGTTCCTGTCGTTCGATTCCGGGCCCCTCCCACTCCACGCTCAGTTCGGCGCCGCCCCCGTGCTCGAAGAAACCGATCTGGATGGCGTGCTTGCCGGCCTCCAGGCGCACGCGTTCGGCCTTTTCCACCGCTGCATGCACCCCGCCGTTGTCGACCACGAGTTCCCCGTCGATCCAGAGGAGCGAGCCGTCGTCCGAGACCGTGTAGAAGGTGAACCAACCGTCGCGCGGAATGTCGATGAAGCCGCGATAGCGGAAGGCGAAGTCGTCCTCGCGCGCCCCGATCAACGTGGGCGTCGGTGCGATTCCCGTGCGCACGACGACGTTGCCCTCACGGTAGGGGAGATAGGCCTCGAAGCGGCCTTCGAAATACTCGTACAAGAGTCCGGCTCCCGTGCGGCTTTCGATTCCTTCGAGGCCCTGTTCTTCGAACCAGATGTAGTTGGAAAGGAGTCGTTCCTCGCCGTCTTCCAGCGGGAGCTCGGGGGCATGGCCCGAGGGCGACGCGAGAAAGCGGCCCAGCCCCTTCGGGATGTACTTGTCGCACACGTCGGGGAAGGGCGTGGCCGGAACCCCTGCGGAGACCTCCTCATCGAAGAGTTCTTCGAAGTCCCACAGCTTTTGTTCCAGGTTCGAGGAATCCTCGTACGGTGGGTGACAGGCGACGCACCCGATCGAGTGATACAGCTGTCTGCCTGTCTCGAGTTCGGTCAGGTCCAGACCGATCGCGCCGCCCTCGACGGCGGTCGCTGCGAAGTAGGCCATCAACGCCTCGATGGCGACCTTCTTCTCGGAGGGATCCAGCCGGTCCAGGAGGTCGGGCATCTTCGTTCCCGGCTCGTGCTCGAGCGGTCGGTCGAGAAAGCGGGCGATGTAGTCCGCCTGGTACCAACCCTGGTCCAGCGCCGGTGCGTGGGTTCGCACGCCGAGCCCGTCCTCGATCGGTGAGGCGTGACAGGCCGTGCACGAGTAGACCTCCAGCAGAGCCCAGCCTGGCAGTTCAGCGCTACCCTCTTCCTGGCGATGGGGAGATGAGGAGAAACCGAGGGGCGCAGCGATGGGGGCCAGTGCAGCGAGAAGAATCCAATCCATGCGGCTTTAGGGCCGCAGTGTATCTAATCCTCGTCTGAATAGCCCAGTGCGCGAAGCCGGTTGCGCTGGGCCTCGTCCAGCTCCATCTTCTCCGTCGCAACGTCCTGCCTGCGCGTGCTGATCCATGCGTCGAGGTAGGCCTGCAGGACCCGTATTTGTGGATTTCGGGTGCCGTAGAGGTTGAGGTTCTCACCGGGGTCCACGGCCAGATCAAAAAACTCAAAGGGCGGTGGTTCGTAGGGCAGGCGGGGCGTCTTGCGTTGCGATCGAATCAGCTTGTAGCGCTCGGTGCGAACCGACCAACGGGACAGGAAACGCTCGCTCGAGCTGAAGGTGCGGCCCTCGCTCGGCGCCGCCGTCGGATCGAGGAAAGCAAGCAGGCTCTTGCCGTCGAAAGACCCCGGCGCTTCGATGCCTGCGAACTCGAGGATCGTGGGGGCGATGTCGATCCCTTCGACGATCGTTTGGATGCGCGTACCCGCGTGGGAGTTGTCGGGAAACTTCACGATCAGCGGAACGTGCAGGATCTCGTCGTACAGCGTCCAGCCGTGCCCCTCCATCGAGCCGTGGTCGTCCAGCTCTTCGCCGTGGTCGCTGGTGACGACGATCAGCGTGTCTTCGAGCATGTCCCGCTTCCGCAGCGCTTCAAACAACCGCGCGAGCTGGGTGTCGGTGAAGTGAATCTCGCCGTCGTAGAGAGCCGTCACCCGTTGCAGCATCGCCGGAGGTATTCGCTCCGGTTCTTCGTGGATAGGCAAGATGTAGGGTTGCAGCGTCGTGTGCATGCCCAGGGTGAGGTCTTCACTCGCCTGCGGATCGAAGCGCCGCACGTGCTCGGCCGGCGGGGCGTAGTCGAGATGGGGGTCGAAGAGGTGGGCGAATAGAAAGAAAGGGGACCGGACCCCGTCGCCCAACCCCTCGAGGATGGCATCGACGGCCTGGTCCGCGCGCGTGACGTGTTCGGCATGCTCTACGTCGCGCTTGTCAGGTGCGGGGACGAATTGTCGGTACAGATCGAATCCCCGTCCGAAGCCGTAGGCCGATTCCAGGAAGGCCCAGGTCACGAAGCCGAAGGTGTGATAGCCGTGGGTTTTCAGGATTTCGGTCAGGGTCGGGACGTTTGCGGACAGGGAGCGGGAGGGGGTTTCGACTCCGTGGTTGTGGGGATAACGAGCCGTGAAGAGGCTCATGTGCGAGGCCAGCGTCCACGAGGACTGGGCGAAGGCGTTTTCGAAGACGACGCCATCGGCGGCGAGCGAATCGAGAAACGGGGAGGTGTCGCGTCCATAGTCATAGCAACCCAGGTGGTCGGCTCGCAGGGTGTCGACCGAGATCAGGATGATGTTGGGACGTCCCGGATTCGCGTCGCCCGAACAGCCGCAGAGGAAGAGCGCCAAGATTCCAAGGCGGCACTTCACGGCTTCTCTTCCGTGAGCTCGCCCCGCATGAGGAATTCGGCCGCCGGTCTAATGTCTTCGGACAACTCCTCGGGAAAGAAGGCCTGCAATTCAGCCAGCCCGATCTCGAATCCCTGTCCTTGGACGCGTCGGAGGACCTCATTCAGGCCGAGCAAGCGCTCCCGATCCTGCTTGAGCCAGGCCCACAAGCGGTTGCGTGACTTTCGCCGTTGCTCTTCTTTTCTTGAGATGTTCCAGAGTGCGTTCGCTTGTTCCCCGGGTTCGACGCGGAAGATACGCAGGATCACTCCACCTTGCACGACGAGCTCGTGTGTCGGCGTCATCCGCGCTTCGAGTTCGCGCAGGAACGCTCCATAGAACGTCCTGCGAGTGATGTACATGATGTACGTGGTCGAGGTCTCGCCCTCTCGATCGGTTTCGGGGTTCCAAAAGCGAAGGCCGTTGCGCAGGGTCTTGCGCGCGCTCCGGGCTACGTGTTCGGCGATGGGGACATATACGCGCGAGTTCGGAGTGGCGTTCTCGTTCAGCCAGGCGATGCCTTGCCTGTAGCTGGAGCCCCAGTAGTCGGTGGACTCGCGTAGCCCGCTGCGCTGAGCTCCCGGTAGACCGCCTGCCAGTGCGTTGTAGTAGGCGATTCCGAACGGATGTGTGCGTATGACCTGGACGAGGCTCGGCGTCAGGGCGGCGATCAGGAAAACGCCTGAAAGCACCGGCTCGCTGATTCCGGGGAATCGGCTGCGCACACTCCGTACGAGAGCGTCGAGTCCCAACCCGGCCGAGAGCGCGAGGATGGGCAGGAATTCGAGGAAATGGCGCACGCCGTCGTAGTTCGCCATTCCCGGGAGCAGGTTGCGACCGATGGGAATTGCGAGGCCGACGACGAGGAACACGCGCTCGCGTCGTCCCAGGCCCTTGTGCACCAGGCCGAAAAGACCCAGGCCGAGGACCAAGGGCGGCGTGGTGAGAAACACCATCTTCAACGCTTCCAGTGAAACGCCGCGCATCGCCACGCCCTGTTCTCCCGCCGGTGAAAACAGCGCGTTGCCCGCTCGCAGCATGTGTCCGATGCGCAGGCTGGGGCCCTCGATGGGGCCGCGCCAGTAGTTGGGGGAGACCGCGTAGTAGGCGAGGAGCAAGGCCAGAGCGAACCACCCGGCGCCCGCAAACTGGAATCGTACGCTCGGCTCGGCTTCACGTCGCGTCACCCACCGGCTCGCGGCGTAGAAGACGCCTAGCTGGATCGGTATGAAGAGTGCGTTGGCTTTCTGCGCCAGCGCCAGTCCGGTCAGCACTCCGGCGATCACCCACCAGCGCCGCTTTTCCCCGCTCAATGCCAGGAAACCCGCCAGCGTGGCGCCCGTGTAGAGCGCGCATTCCGGCACGTCCTTCAAGTTGTTGAAGGAATGGGCGAAGAAGCGCGGGCAGAAAAGGAGGAAGGCCGCACTCGCCAGGCCGGGGAGCCATCCGAAGCGCTTTGCAGCGAAGGAGCCCAGCCCGACAACCAACAGGATCGAAAAGAAAAGCGTCGGAAGATGGTGGGCCGATTGAGCATCGAGCCAACCCAGTTCGGTCCACAATAGCCGGCAGGAGATTCCCGAGAGAATCGCAGCGAAGGGGTGAACGACATACCACTCGGTACGACGTATGTCGTAATCCGGGTGGGGTTCGCGCACGCGCGGCGGCGGCTCGCGCTCCATCAGGTCCAGAAAGCGTTCGTCCCCGGTTTGGAAGTACTCCACCAGACGGTCGCCAAAGGGAAGCTCTCCGACGGTGGTATCCCAGGTCGCTCCGTAGTCGGGTAGCAACCACAGCGCAACGGCGAGGTATAGCGTTGCGATGCAAAGGACCAGGCCAAGGACCCTTGCGCTTCGTTCCGGTCTGTTCGGACTCACATCCAAAACTCGTCTCAGGGGAGAAGCCGCGATCCCGGGTGGGGCGGAACCTGCGGGCACAGCCCCTCCGGTCTGGCGATCAGAAGCTTGCGCGATCTCGCAACCAAAACGTAGGCAAAATCCAGCAGCGGGCGTGGAATCAGGAAGAGCAGGGGGTTCATCCGTAAAGCTCCCATTCGCGGTTCTTGTCTTCCAGATCGCGTTCGACTTCGGCCAGGCGGAACTGGGTTTCCCGCAGGCCGTCCGGCTTCTTGTAGGCCTCTTCGGATCCCATCGCCGCCAGAAGGGTCTCGCGTTCCTTTTCGAGCTCGATGATCGCTTCCTCGAGCTTCTTCAGAGTCCACGGGTTGCGCTTGCGAGCTCCGCCGCTCTCTTTCTTTGCTCTTGCTCTTTTTCCGCCGGAGCCCCGCTCGCTCTTCTGCTTGCTCGCGCGTTCCTCAGCCGCTCGCCGCCGCTCCTTCTCACGGGCCTCCGCGGTGGCCTTCTCACGATCCTCATGCTCGGCCTCCTCGGCCAGTGTCCGCTTGTATTCCGTGTAGTTTCCACGGAAAGCACGCACCTGCCCATCCTTCACCTCCACGATCCGATGCACCAGGTCGTCGAGGAACGTGCGATCGTGCGTGATGACTACCAGTGCCCCGGGAAACTCGGACAACCACTCCTCGAGGGCCGTGCGCCCGGCGAGATCCAGGTGGTTCGTCGGTTCGTCGAGTGCCAGCCAGGAGGGGCCGGTCAAGACCAGCTTGGCGATCGAAAGCCGCGACCGTTCGCCTCCGGAGAGGTTCTTGATCGACAGATCGATGTCCTTGCCGCGGAAGAGAAATCGCGCCAGGTGGGAGCGGATTTCGAGGTCTGCCATCAACGGGTGTTCGCGACGAATCTCCTCGTAGGGCGTGGCGCCATCATCGAGATTGGACGTCTCCTGATCGTAGTAGGCGGAGACGGCCCTGTATCCCAGGCGAATCTCACCCTTGCGGGGGGGGAGAATTCCGGAAATCGTCTTGAGCAGCGTCGTCTTGCCGGAGCCATTGGGGCCGATGATGCCCACGCGCTCGCCTCGTCCCAGGCGGAAAGAGGCGTCGCGCATCAAGATGTTGTCGTCGTAGCCGAGCTCGAGACCGTCCGCCTCCAGGACCTGTTCGCCGCCGCGTTCGACCTTGGCCATGCGGATCGTGGGTTTGTGGACGTCGTTGTAGGGGCGGTCGAGACGTTTGACGTTGGAGAGTCGCTTGCGTTTTCCCTTGGCTTCGCCGGTGCGCTGGCTGCCCATGTGCTTCTTGATGAACGCCTCTTCCTTGCGGATGAACTCGTGCTGCTGTTCCCACTGGCGGTACGCGTCGTTGAACCGTTCCTCTTTCAACTTGACGTAGCGCGAATAGTTTCCCGGATAGCGTTGCAACAGGCCCCGCTCGACCTCGACGATCACGTCGACCACTCGATCGAGCAGGCGTCGGTCGTGGCTGACCAGGAGTACGGCGCTCTTCATTTCGGCCAACCAGCCCTCGAGCCACTCGATACCGGCGAGGTCCAGGTGGTTCGTCGGCTCGTCCAGCAACAGGAGGTCGGGGGTGGCTACCAGCTCGCGCGCCATCGCCGTGCGCGATTTCTCACCGCCGGACAGGGTTCGTGCCTCGCGGTCCCACAGCGACTCCGCGAGACCGATACCGGAGAGAACGGTCTCGACGCGCCGCTCGGTTTCCCAGCCGCCGAGAAAATCCATGCGCGCCGTCAACTCGCCGTGGTGTTTCATCGCCCCCGTCAGCTCGTCGCCCCCGACCTCGCCCATCCGCAGTGATACCGCCTCCAGTTCCTTCTCGAGCGCGTGCACCTCCTTCAGGCCCTTTTCGACATAGGAGCGCACCGTGAGACCGGAATCGAAGGCAGGGCGCTGGACGACATAGCCCATGCGTGCGCCCCTGGCGACGTGGATCGTGCCCTCGTCGAGGGGCTCCTCGCCCTCGATCAGGCGCAGGAGCGTGGTCTTGCCCTCTCCGTTGCGCCCGACGATGCCGACCTTCTCGCCGTTGTCGACGCGCAGGTCGCCGCCCCGCAGGATCTCCCGGGAGCCCAGGGTTTTCTTGAGATCTGTGATGTGGAGGACGGTCATGGGCCGGCTTTTTGGCCGCCCATCCTAACCGAGTGGGCAGGCCCGGATGGACGCACCAGCCGTGGCAAAAGGGGGATCCCTCGAAGCCCCTCGACTTCGGTCCGCCAGCGTGGGAGCGACGTGCACCACGGGGAGCATCGAATCCCGCGGCGCCTCGATCCGGGTCGTTTGCGTGGCCTTCGTACTGCTTCGGCGCACCGTCTTCGACCGGCCCGGACGATGCACGAAGGCCCACCCCAAATCGCCGGCGGGAGCCCGGTTGGAGCGTTTGGGGCACGTCTTCATGAATCGTTCAGGCTAGGATTCTCGGATGCCTGCTCCTCCCTCCGACGCCCGGGCACATCTAGGGCGGGTCCTTGGCGTGGAAACGTGCGGTGCCGACGGCGCGATCCTCACCGTGCGGACCATCAGCGAACTCGCGCCCATTCGAGCCAGCCGCTTCTTCATGCTGGGGCGCACCGACGGTGTGTCGCCGCTTATCCCGCGTCCGTTCTCCATCTACCGTCAGCGCGGTCGCGACCTCGACTTCCTCATCAAGATCACGGGCCGCGGCACCCGCGCCCTGGCCGGAGCTGCTTCCGGCACCGAGATCCGGCTCACGGGGCCGCTCGGTAACGGCTGGCCGACCCTCGAGGCGGACGGAGCTCCGTGGGTCTTTCTGGCCGGAGGTGTGGGCTCGGCGCCGTTCTACCTGGCGATCGAGCAGGCGCTTGCCGGCATGGATGGTCGGGGTCCGGTTCCCCGGAAACACATCTCGTTTCTCTTCGGTGCGGCCCAGGCCGATCATCTCTACGATCTCGAGGCGCTGGGTGACCTGGGCGTCTCGATACACACGGCGACCGACGATGGCTCGAGCGGCTTCCACGGGACCGTCTTGGGGCTTCTCGATCGACTTCAGGGAGAGGGCACGATCGCGCAGTCGATACGCATTTGTGCTTGTGGTCCGGAACCGATGCTGCGAGCCGTCGAAGAGCTGGCGCGGGCGCGCGATGTCGAGGCCTACCTGTCACTCGAGACCTTGATGGGCTGTGGCGTCGGGATCTGCAACGGGTGTCCCGTGCCGACGCGGCCGGAGGGGCCCTTGGGGGAGTGGCCCAATGCGAAGTGCTGCGTAGAAGGGCCGGTGTTTGCGGCCGATGCGATCACCCTGGCGGGGGTCGAGTAGGGCATCGCCCACATCCACCGCTACCGTTCGTCCGCCCTTTCCACTTTCGATTCTTCTCGGGCTCTTCGGGCTTCCCCGGACTCGATCGATGCGAGCACCCCCTCAATTTGGCTCAGCGCATCCTCCCGCATCTGCGGGTCCCAATCGGTGTCGGGCCCTATGGCGCGAGCTTTCACAAGGGCCGCTGCCGATTCTTCAAACCGCCCCTGGTCCAGCAGATACAGCCCGAACTCGAGGTGAACCGAGAAGTCTTGCGGCATGCGTGAGGCCGCGATTCGCAGGGTGTCAAGGGCCTCGTTGTGGCGGCCGCGTATCTTGAGCAGTCGTGACATGAGAAGCAGTGCGCCCTCGTGGCCGGGCTGTAGCTTCAAGGCGCCGTTGAGAAACGACTCGGCCATGTCCAGCTGGCTGCGCCGCAGATCGACAGCACCCAGCCTGTAGAGCGTGTCCGCCGTGTGGTAGGGGTTATCGATCAGCGACCGTCGCAGGGCCGGGATGTGTTCCTCGGGTGCGAGCTCATACGCGCTGACGAGCAAAGGCAGAGCCTCTTCCACGGCACCCGACATCAGCAGGTAGGCTCCAAAGTCGTAGTTGCTTTCGAAATTGGGAGCCCACTTGACCGCGTTGCGAAAGGCCGAGATCGCCTGGGTCGTGGCGTTGCGCTGGATCAACGCCTTGGCCTTCAGATACCAGGTGTGGCCGTCTCGTGGATCCGCCCTCGTCGCCCGTTCGAACCAGGTGAGGGCTTCGGAGGCTTCTCCCCGTGCGAAGCGCAGGCTTCCGAGGATCACCATCGGTTTGGCCGCATTCGGCCTCAGGGCGTGAAGTTCCTGGGCATACTGTTCAGCGAGTTTGTCCTGTCCCTCCTCCCTCAGAACCTGGGCCAGGAGCAGCTTGGTTTCGAAATCGCCGGGCTGGAGCTCGAGGGCCTTTTGAAAACAGCCGCGTGCTTGCGCGAAAGCTTGCCGCTCCGCCAGGAGCCGGCCGTAGTTCATGTGCGCCTCCACGTAGTTCGGCTGGAGCGAGAGGGCGCGGCGGAAGGACTCTTCGGCCGCCTCCGTGTCGCCGCCGAAGCGTTGCGCGACGCCGAGCGCGGTGTATAGCTTTTCGAGCTCGAGGTGGTCCGTCAGCACTTGAATGCCCAGCTCGCGCGCCTCATGGACCTGTTGTTCGATGTCCGATACCCGCCGAATCAGTTCGTTCAGGATGGCGATCGGCGTCGCGTACCCCTCGGTCGGGTCGAGCTGCGCCTGCATGATGTAGCACCATGCCAGACCGAGGTTGACCTGCAGGAAGTCCTGGGAGGTCACCATCAAGTCCGTGCGCCATTCGGCGCGGTGCGAGCCCGGTTCAGGAGCCGAGCGCTTGGCCTCGACGAGCAGCTCGCTGGCCCTTTCAAAGGCAGCGAAGGCTTTGGTCAGATATCCCGGATCCGCGGTCGAGCGCACGCGTTCGAGGTACACGCGGCCGAGACCCCACTGTGCGTAGACGCTGCGGGGTGACTGTTCTGCGGTGCGGGCGAAGAGCGTTTCCTCGTTTCGCCAGACCGCGATGCGGTCGTAGCTCTTGCGCCCGTACCCGATCGAGATCGAGAGGGCCACGATCCAGGCGATGGGGCCTGGAAGCCGCCGCAGCAAGAGGCACAGGACCAACCCGAAGCCGAACACCGGGATGTAGAGGAAGCGATCTGACAGCGGGAATCGCCCCAGGGACTGAATGCTGATCAGAACCGGCAGGATTCCGGCAGGGATCAACAGCAATCCGAAGAGGCCCGGTCGCCAGCGCTTCTTCCATGCCGCGACACTCGCCGCCGTGAAGATGGCGATCGAAGCCAGCGCTGCGAGAATCTTCGGGTCGCTGAGGGAGACGTAGGGACGAAAGACGCGAAACAGATTGAGATCGAAAGGGAACGCCAGCAGCTGGATCGTGCCCCCGAGGATCTCGGCGCGCAGCAACCACTCGCGCCAGGCATCGACGGCAAAGTGCGTCGTCTCGCGTTCGAATCCGGCCCATACCGTCTGGAAAACGGCCATCCGTACGGCGAGGTAGGCCCCCAGCGTGACGACGAAGGGAAGGTAGGCTCGCAGCGGATACTGGAACGCCTCCTGCCAGCGCACAGGCCTCGCCCGGCGCGTGCCCGCTGGACAACGCCCTAGATCGAGCACGGCGATCAGGAGGATCGTCGCAGCCGCGAGTTCCTTGGCGAGCAGACCGAAGGCAAACGCCACCACCGCCAGCACCGGGAGGCCCCGCGAGCCGTTGTCGCGCCAGCGAAGATAGGCGTGCAAGGACAGAAGGCAGAAGACGCCGAACAGGGGATCATTCAAGGCCGAGATCCAGGCCACCGATTCCACGTGCGTCGGATGGAGGCCGAAGAAGAGGGCCGTGAAACCTCCGATCCAGGTGCTCGACGTCAGGCGCCGGGCCAGGAAAAAAGCGATCGCGGTCGCCAGCAGATGTACGGCGACACAAGCAGCGTGAAAGGCCGCCGGGGACTCCTCGAAGAAGTGCCAGACCAGGGTCAGGGAGATCGCGGTCAGCGGACGCCAATACCCGATCTTCTCCGCGTTCTCGACCTCGAGGAAGTCCCAGTAGCCGCGCGTGAAGGCCGTACCGATGTGGGATAGATCCGTGATGTAGGGATTGCGACCGACGAGAAGGACATCGTCGTAGACGAGCTCGCCGGCGAGGGAACGCCAGTAAACGGCTGCGGTAGCGAGCAGCACCGCCCCCAACCACAAGCAGGTCGTGCGGCTACCGTGCTTGCCGGAGCCTTGCTCTCGGGGCTCGATCGAGGGGCCTTCTTCAACCACGCAGCAGTACCTAGCATTTCCGGGACGGCGGGTCACCTGCCCATTGCCCCATCCCCGGGGGCAGGTGTGCATTTGTCGAAGAACCGAACTCCCCCGAGTCTTCTCCGGATCGGGAGGCGAGGGACGCGTGCCAAAGCGGTGGTGTCGTTACGACGGGGCTTCGGTTCGCCTATGCTGTGCTTCAGTTGAAAGCCACCAGTTACGAGCGAGCTCGAAACGAACGGGCGGACGAGGCGGGGGCGGGCCGGTGACGGAGCGTTCGGACGTGCTCGTGATCGGGGGCGGTGTGATCGGTCTCGCCTGCGCGCTGGCGCTCCTGGAAGAAGGCTCGAGCGTGCGGCTCGTCGAGCGGGACACCCTGGGTAGCGGCGCCTCGCACGGGAACCTGGGGATGATCATGCCCAGCCACGCTCTGCCGCTGACCCGGCCGGGCATGATGCGCGACCTTTTGCGCTGGATGTGGCGTAGCGATTCGCCGGTGCTCGTGCGACCGAGCCTGGATCCGCTGTTTTTCGCCTGGGGCCTGCGCTTCGCCAGGAGCTGCCGGCGCGAGGCGATGCTCGGGATCATGCGCGGGCGCCAGGCGCTCCTGGAGAGCTCGCGCGACCTCTATGTGGAGCTTGTCGGGAGCGAAGAGCTCGACTGCGAATGGGAGCCGTGCGGGTTGCTCGAGGTGTTCGAGCGGGCGGAGTCGATGGAGGCCACCGAGCCCTCGCACGACCTGCTCGAGGGCATCGGCGTGCACGCGGAAGTTCTCGACCACGATGGGCTCATGAACCTCGAGCCCGCCTTGCGCGACGATGTGTACGGGGGCCGACTCCACTTGCGCGACGCCCGGCTGAGGCCGGAGAAACTCGTGGCCGAGCTCGGTCGCGTCGTGCGCGCGAAGGGAGCGGCGGTCGTGGAGGGAACGGTCGTGAGCGGCTTCGACACACGCGCCGGGCGCGTGTGCGCGGTCATGACCGACGCCGGTCGCTTCGAGGCCGAGCACTTCGTCGTTGCGGCCGGGGCCTGGTCTGCGAAGTTGTGCCGGCCCCTCGGTCTGCGCCTCCCCGTCCAGCCCGGCAAGGGCTACTCCATCACGACCTCGCGCCCCGGACCCTGCCCGCGCCGGGGCGTGGTCTTCCACGAGGCCAACATGGCGGTGACGCCCTGGGAGAGCGGCTACCGTATGGGCGGGACGATGGAGTTCGGAGGCTTTGACGAGCGTCTCTCTCGCCCGCGGCTCGAGGCGCTGCGCGCCGGTGCCCGCCGCTACCTGCGCGCTCCCTTCGGAGAGCAAACGAGCGAAGAGTGGTGCGGCTTTCGCCCGATGACCCCGGACGAGCTTCCGATCCTCTCGCGCGTGCCGCGCTACCCCAACACGGTCGTGGCCACCGGCCACGGCATGATGGGTGTGAGCATGGCTCCTGCGACGGCGAAGCTCGTGGCCGAGATGGTGGCGGGGAGGGAGCCTTTCCTGGATGTGACGCCTTACTCGCTGGCGCGCTTCGGCGCCAAGCACTACCGTGCCCGCCATGGGCAAGCGCATTGACTGGTACTATCACCGCAAGGGCTGAACGAGCTGCAAGCGTGCCGACGGCTTCCTGGAAGGTCGGGACGTCGCCGTCCGGGAGACGGTGAACGCGTCGAAGGAACGTTTCGGTCAGAAGGATCTGAAGACCCTCTTCAAGGACGCAAAGAGGATCGTCGTCGCCAAGGGCAAGAGGTTCGAGATCCTCGATCTGAAGCGGGGCTCGCCCGGTCCCGCAGCACTGGCCAGGCTCGTCCTGGGGCCGACGGGCAACCTCCGTGCGCCGGCCATCCGCACGGGCAAGACCTGGGTGGTCGGGTTCAACGAGGACGTCTACGCCGAGACGTTCGGTGGACTTCCGGCGTAGAGCCGTCCGTCCCGAAACACACCGGGCCGCCGCTCCTGAAAGCGGCGGCCCGGTGGACGCTGAGGAGGGCCGGGTCCGGATCGGACCCGCCCGCCGGGTTCTACGGGACGAAGATCACGGACGCGACGTTCGAAACCGGCAACGGGATAGGCAGTGTCAGCTGCACACCCTGGGCGAAGCGAATGATGCTCACGGATGGCGTCGGCAGCGCGCTGGAGCTGAAGAACAGCTCCGTGTAACCGGCGCCTCCGATCGTGACTGCACCCAGGAAGGTCAGCTGGGTGAAGTTGTTGCCGATGCCCATCATCACCGAGGCGGTGCTGCTGGGAGCCTGGCTCGCCGAGGCGAACATCCAGACCACCTCACCGACGGAACCCGCGACAATCACGGGCAGGCCGTCGCTGACGTCGACGATATTGAGGGGGTCGCCGGTACCGATCTCGAGCTGGGGCGAGGAGACCTCGACGAAGTCGACGTTCAACGTCGCGAAGTCCACGCCGTCGCTGACGCTGATGGGAAGCGTGCCCAGCTGGATGGCCTGGGGCATGTCGACCGTGATCGTCGTGTCATTCACGACCGTCCATCGCGACGGGTCGATCTGGATCTCGAAGCCCGGGATGAAGAACATGACCTCGGTCACCGTCAACATGCCGCTGCCCGTGAGGGTCACCGATTCGGAGGTGCCGACATCGAGCGCCGGGATGTTCGCGGGCGAGATGCTCGTGAGCTGAATCGGCGGAGCCGGGGGCACCCCGAACGGGTTGACCAGGTCGGTCGGGAAGGCGTTCGAGATGTCGCTTCCGTTGGTCGCGGCGCTGCGTTCGACCAGGACGTTGCCGGGGCCGGCGCCTGCGGGGATGGCCACGGTGATCTGTGTGCCTCCGCTGGAGGAGGACGCACTGCCCACGATCACGCGCGGGTCACCACCGGTGCTGGTCGAGCCGGAGGGGGTGAACCACACCCGGTTGTTGAAGCCGCTGAAGTTCGCGCCGTGGATCGTCAGGGTGCCGCCGCTCGGAACCGTGGCTTCGATGCGCGGCTTGTCCGCGGCTTCGTTTCCATAGATGCACTGGGTACCGGCCACGTCGTCGGCTGCGATGGAGCGAATCGCCGTCGAGCTCGAAGAGACCGAGGGAAACATCGTGGCGTTTCCGACGGTGCTGTGTCCGAGGCCCAGGGCGTGCCCGTATTCGTGGCACATGACGCCCTGAATGTCGAACCCGCCACTGAAGAAGCCGGGGCCGTCGTGCCAGGTGATGCCGGCTTCACAAAAGCGTATCCGCCAACCGTTGGAGATCGGCGTCTCGGTAAAGGCCAGCGTACTGCCGCCACTGCAGCTGCTTATGCCCGAGACGATGTTGTCGTTGGTGCCGCCAACGCCGGACGCATTACCCGCCCAGAAGGCGTCGAAGTTCGCATCCGCGCCACCGAGGATGTTGCCGGAGACATCGCCGCTGCCGTCTCCGAAGGGGTCGCTGCCCCACTCGGTGACGCCTTTCCAGATGGCGAGGTCGGCCCCCACGTAGCCGGGATACTGGGAGGCCGGGGTGGTGTTGTTGTTCGCCTGCGAGTCGGTGAAGTTGTTCAGGAGCCGCACGTCGCGCTGGTTGATACTGAGCGAGCCGCCGATCGTGGACCATGCGAGGGAATCCGAACCGGGCACGATGAGAAGCCCGGCGCCGCCGAGCAGCAGGGAGGGGAGGACGAGTTTGAT